>JAJTBZ010000063.1 GCA_021286645.1 Ignavibacteria bacterium | reverse complement strand
GAAGGAGCGGTAATATTTACGTTGAAAGTAGAAAAATCGGCATAAAACTCGGCATAAGGCATAAACGGGCTGCAAACCCATTTACCATTTTCAAAAACGCCGGGTTTTATAAACCATTGTGCAAAAAAGGTAAATGCTTCGTCAACGGATTGGCCAAATCTTCCATAGGCAAGGGGTACTGAGTAATGATATTTGAAATAAAAATGAACTGAATCGCCGGGAGCGAGGGGTGAATCAAGAATAACTTTGGCTACAGTTGAATCGCTTTGTTTAATTATATCGGTATTTACATAACAAAGCATTTTTGGGGTGCTATTAATTGTAAATGAATCGATAATTAATCCGGTTTCCGATTGAGGGGGAATTTTGTGGTCATTCAGGAAAATTGAACCATTTTTATAGGCATTGGGGTAGATATGAAAGTATACTTCGCGTGTCGGGTAGGCCGTAATGTTTTTCCAGGTTATAGCCTGTTTAATTTCGAGTTTTTTACCTTCGGGCAAGAAACGGGCATCAATTGTGTACCTGCAAACGTTCGAGAGCGAGTTGGCAGAATAAGGCAGTCGGTTAGCCGAAAGGGAGGTTGAGAGTGAATCAGGAACCGACAAGCTATCGGGTTTACCGGCGACCGGGTAGGTCATAGAACTGGCAAGCTCCCCGGGTAATAAACTACCCTGAGGTGCCAGAAAAAGCATAATTACACTATATGCGGCAAACGCGAGTATGCCCGCAAGATATTTCATAAACGGCTGAATCACTCCAAAAATAAGCTCAAAATTATTAAACTTTTCGCTAATTCCTTACCAGAAAATTAATTTGGATAACAATTTTATTATAGGTATCTTTGTGTACACTAATTCTGCCCTAACAGGGCATTTTTTATTTATATCAAAGATATGACTGATACACAAATTATAGAGTTTTGCGAAGCAATAATCCAGGAAAAAGGGTTCCTGTATATTGAAGCAGTAATCCGCGGGCAGCGTAATCAGAAAATCATCGAAATCTTCATGGATAGTAAAACCGATTTAACAATTGACGAATGCGCTGAAGTTAGCAGGCTTATAAGTGAACGCCTTGAGGCAGAAATGCCCGAAGCGGCAAACTACCGGCTCGATGTTTCTTCGCCCGGAACAGCCCGCCCCCTGAAGTTTATTGAGCAATTCCCCAAGCATATCGGTAGAAATATGGAATTGGAACTTGCCGCCGAGGACGAAACAAAGAAATTTGTTGGCAAACTGACCGCAGTACAGGAAGCAGAATTAACATTCGTATCTAAAAAGAATGAAGAATTTAAGATTTTATTTGACTCAATTAAATCAGCACGGGTGCTGATAAGTTTTTCATAACGGAGGACCCATGAGCATAGAATTATCTGAATCATTTTCACAGATGGTGCGCGAAAAGGGTGTTGATAAAGACCACCTTGCCGGTATCATTGAAGAAATTTTCGGTATACTCGTAAAGAAAAAATATGGTGAAGAAGCAAAATACAATGTAGTGTTCAATACCGATAAGGGTGAAATTGAAATTTTCTTAACCCGTGAAATAGTTGAACAGGTTGTTGACCCTAACCTTGAAATTGCATTCGAAGAAGTAGAACGCATGGGTAATGAAGATGAACTTGAAGTTGGTGATGAATATGTCGAAAAACTAAAACTCATCTCATTCGGACGCCGGTTGATAACCTTTGCAAAGCAAAGCCTTAACCAACGCCTTCGTGAATTAGAAAAAGAAATTATTTACAAAGAATACAACGATCTGCTTGGCGAAATTGTAATTGGTGACGTTTACCAGCTGAATCGCGGCCATATATTAGTAAATCATAACAAAAATGAACTACTCTTACCCCGCGAAGAACAAATTCCATCGGAAAAAGCGAAAAAGGGAGAAACCATTCGTGCAATTGTTAAAGAAGTGCGCAAAGGTAAAACCCGTCCTGAAATCGTGATATCGCGTTCAGATCCAAAATTTTTACAAAAGCTTTTTGAAATTGAAGTGCCGGAAATTTATGACGGCATAATAGATATTAAAGGAATTGCCCGCCGCCCTGGTGAACGCGCAAAAATTGCAGTATTTTCGCAGGATAAGCGTATTGATGCTGTCGGTGCCTGCGTTGGAATGAAGGGAGTTCGCGTAACGGCAATAGTTCGTGAATTAAATAACGAAAACATTGATGTAGTAAATTACTCGGAAGATCCGAAAATTTATATACAACGCGCCCTTGCACCGGGAAAAATTAAACGTATAGATGTAGATCTGAAGAAGAAATCAGCAGTTGTATATGCTGATTCTGATCAGGCAGCTTCGATCGTGGGCCGTAATGGCGTTAATATACATCTCGCAATGGAACTGACCGGATACCAGATTGACTTTATCCGTGAAGAAAAAACGGTTGAGGAAATTGAAGATGATATCGAATTGATTGAATTCCGTGAAGAACTGGGTCAGGAAATGTATGAATTACTGATCAATAATATGTTCGATACGGCGCTTGAAGTGTTACGTGCCGGTAAAGAAAAACTGTTGAAAATTGAAGAATTAAACGAAGAACAGGTAGACCGGATAATCGAGATCCTTAAAGAGGGTTTTGAGGAAGAATAAAATAACGGGAAAATATGTCAGAATTAAAAGAGAAAAAACTCCGTATTGCTGCGGTTGCTTCAATGATCAATATCCCTTCGGAGGATATTATTACTTTTTTGAAAAAGAAAGGATATGAGGTTAAAACAGTAAATTCGGTTGTAAGCGAAGAGATGATGCAGGACATCGGGATTCATTATAAAAATGCCATTGAAAATGCAAAAAGGCATTCTCAAAAGGTTGAGGAATTGAAATCCCTGATGAGTATGGGCAAAGCTTCTCGCGAAGAAGATAAACTGAAAGCAAAAGGCAAGTCTGCCGAAGATGAGTCTGCTGTAGCTGAAGTTACTCCCGAAACAGCGGAATTATTGGAAAAATCGGTTGATGAAACCGTTGCCGTTGAAGTTGAGGATGAAACTTTAGTTGAAGAAACAGTGCCTGTTATTGTAGATTCTGTACCGGTTGTTACCGAGGAGACTCATATTGCAGAACCTGTGCCTACCAGCCATCCTGAACCCGTTATTGAAGAAAAGCATGCAGCTGCAACACCGGTTATTATTGAAACACCTGCTCCTGTAGAACCTGTTCAGGTAAAAGAAGTGAAACCAATTGTTGAAGCAGAGACAATAGCTGCACCTGAGCCCGAACAACCGGAAGTTCTAGAAGAACCCGGCATCGAAGAAGATGAAGTGGTTGAAGAAGAAAAAGCTCCGGAACAGGCTGATATGCGGCGCACAAAGCTAAAAGGTTTAAAAATTGTTGGTGTACTGCAGGGCAGCAAAGCCGATCCGTCTCAAAAACGGCCCGGTGATCGCCAACCTAACAGACCCGATGCACCTAAACCACAGGCTCCTGCACAACAACAGCAGGCCAATAAGCCTAAGGATGAGGCTGAAGCTAAGAAGAAAAAGAAAAAATCGAAGACAAAGAAAAAAGTTGAAAATATTACTCCTGAGGAACTCTTAAATATTAAGAAAAAAGCAAAACCGAAACGTTTTGAAATTAATCAGGAAGAAATTGATAAAAATATCCGTGTAACCATGGAAGAACTGGATGATTCCAGTTCGCTTTCAGCCCGTGCTAAGCTCAGAAAGAAAAAGAAACGTGAGCGCATGGAAGAAGAAGAGCGGAAAGAAGAAATCCGTAAGAGTGAAGGTAATAAGATTTCGGTAACTGAATTTATTGCAGTTAACGAATTAGCTAACTTAATGCAGGTTTCAGTCGGTGAAGTAATTTCGAAATGTATTGGTATGGGACTCATGGTATCGATTAACCAGCGTCTCGATATTGATACAATTACCCTGGTAGCCGATGAATTCGGTTTCTCGGTAGAAGTATCGAAAGAATATACTGCTGAAGTGCTTGAAGATAAAACAGATGATGATACCGAATTACTGCCTCGTTCACCGGTAGTAACCATCATGGGTCACGTAGATCACGGAAAAACTTCGCTTTTGGACTATATTCGTCGTTCGAACGTAGTTGCCGGTGAATCCGGAGGTATTACACAGCATATTGGTGCTTATAAAGTACGGCTGCCAAACGGTTCTGATATCGCTTTTCTTGATACTCCTGGTCACGAAGCATTTACTGCTATGCGTGCCCGTGGTGCCCAGGTAACCGATATTGTTGTTCTGGTAGTTGCAGCGGATGATTCTGTTATGCCGCAAACTATTGAAGCTATTAACCACGCGAAAGCGGCAGGTGTGCCAATTGTTGTGGCAATTAATAAAATTGATCGTCCCGAGTCCAATCCTGAACGTATCAGGCAGCAACTTGCTGATAAGGGAGTTCTGGTTGAGGATTGGGGCGGAAAGTACCAATGTGTTGAACTTTCAGCAAAAACAGGTAAGAATATAGATGTGCTGCTCGAAAAAATTCTGTTAGAAGCAGAAATTCTTGAGCTTAAGGCAAATCCACATAGAGAAGCCCGCGGTGTAGTTGTTGAGTCTGAACTTGATAAAGGCCGTGGAATTATCGCTACTGTATTAATTCAGAAAGGAACACTGCGAGTAGGTGACCCGTTCGTGGCAGGCATTCATTTTGGCCGTGTTCGCGCGATGTTCGATGAACGCCAGCGAAAAGTTGATGCCGCCAGCCCTTCAACCCCGGTTTCTGTTGTGGGATTTGAAGGTGCTCCTCAGGCAGGCGATGTTTTCGTGGTTGTGAAATCAGAGCGTGAAGCCCGTTCAATAGCAACTAAACGCCAGCAATTAAAACGCGAACAGGATCAGAAACAGGTTCGCCATATTACTCTTGATGAAATTTCACGCCAGATTAGCGTGGGCGGCGTAAAAGAACTGCCTATTATCGTTAAAGGCGACGTGGATGGATCGGTGGAAGCATTATCCGATTCATTTATGAAACTTTCGAATGAGGAAGTAATGGTACGTGTTATCCACCGTGGTGTCGGTGCCATTTCTGAAGGTGACGTTCTGTTGGCTGATGCATCGAATGCTATTATTATTGGTTTCCATGTCAGACCGAACTTAAATGCCCGCAGGCTTGCAGAAACACAAAAAGTTGATATTCGTATATACAATATTATCTATAACGCGATAAGCGAAGTGAAAGCTGCTCTTGAAGGCTTGCTTTCGCCAATTATTTCCGAAGAAGTTACCGCTACCCTTGAAATACGTGATACTTTCAAAGTGCCAAAAATTGGAACTGTTGCCGGTTGTTATGTTCAGGAAGGTAAAATTATCAGGAATAACAAGATTCGACTTATACGTGATGGAATCGTGGTTTTTGAAGGTGAATTAGGCTCATTGAAACGCTTCAAAGATGATGTTCGTGAAGTTGATGCCGGTTATGAATGCGGTTTATCCATTCATAATTATAACGACCTGAAACCGGGTGATATTGTTGAGGGATATAAAATAATTGAAACAAAGAAGAAACTTATCTAACCGGTATCGGCAGGATGAGTATGCTTCAGTGAAAGTTAGAATATGTCATTCAGAATAGCTAAAGTAGAAAGCTTAATTAAGCATGAAATCAGCAACATATTGCTATTCAAGCTTAATGATCCGGCAATAGGGTTTATTACCGTTACAGCTGTAAGGGTATCGCCCGATTTGCGAATTGCCAGGGTCTATGTGTCGGTTTTCGAAAAAGAAAAACGTGAACAGGTAATTAAACGTATTGAAGAAGTTGCCGGGGCAGTGCGCTCTGAACTGGCTTCACGGATAACCTTACGCTATGTTCCTGAATTACGGTTCTTTTTAGATGATACGGCAGATTATGTTGAAAAAATTGATGGTTTATTGAAAAAAGTTCACGAGAATGATAACCCGCAAGACTCCTGAGTACGATTTATTCTTTTCTGATGGGGGAGCGAGTGTTTTAATTGATAAACCATACAAATGGTCGTCTTTTAAAGTAATTCATGAATTACGTAAAAAGACAGGTATTAGAAAAGCCGGGCATGCGGGTACTCTGGACCCGCATGCAACCGGATTATTAATCGTTTGCTCGCACCGCCATACAAAACGCATAAATGATTTTCAGGATCTCTCCAAAGAATACACAGGAACGATTCGCCTGGGCCAAAATACACCCTCGATGGATACTGAAACTGCAATTTCGGAGGAAAGATCTATAGAACACTTGTCCGCAGATATGATAATAGATGCTGCGAAACAACTTACCGGTGATATTCTTCAGGTGCCTCCGATGTATTCCGCATGTAATCATAAAGGGAAAAAGCTTTATGAACTTGCCCGGAAAGGGAAAACTATTGAGCGTGCTCCGCGACCAATAAAAGTGTACAGTTTTGATATTACTACTATTGAACTTCCCGATATCCATTTTCGCGTGCATTGTTCAAAAGGGACATATATCAGGGTGTTAGCACATGATATTGGCGAGTTATTGCATTGCGGCGGGCATTTAACCGGGCTAAGGCGCACTGCAATTGGAGAATACCGCGTGGAAGATGCTTTTACCCCCGAAGAATTTATTAATTTAACTGCACCAGCGAGGGAAATTCCTGCCGAAACTTCTACGAATGAGGGTTTCTCCCTCGTTAATGAATAAAAGTTCAGTTTTTTTTTCCTGGAAAAATACCGTATATTATTAAGATTTTAGGTAAAAAAAGTTTTTGATGATAGTTTATCGATCAATAGAAGAAGTACAAAAAAATTCGAATACAATAGTTACGGTTGGGACATTTGATGGGGTTCATCTTGGACATCGGGAAATTATTCAAACCGTATTAACACAGGCTCGGCAACAAGGCGGGCGTGGCTTGGTTGTTACATTTCATCCTCATCCCCGTATGGTATTGCATCCTGATGGTGATTTGAAATTACTTCAAACTATTAATGAAAAACTGCAAAAACTTGGCGAAATTGGGGTAGAGGAAGTACTGGTTATTCCTTTTACAAAGGAATTCGCAAATCTGACATCCGAACAGTTCTTTACCGATGTGATGGTAAATCGGATAGGACTGACAGAAATTATAATTGGATATGATCACCGGTTTGGAAAAAGCCGTACCGGCGATGAACAAACATTACAACGGTTAAGTACTGAATTTGGATTTACTTACCGGAAATTACTGCCCGTAACACTGGACGGGATAGGAATTAGCAGTTCCAAGATCCGCCAGGCAGTTCTTCAAGGCGATGTGGCTACTGCGAATATAATGCTCGGCAGCCGTTATACCATGACAGGCAAAGTTGAGACAGGTAATATGCGAGGCAGAACAATTGGATTCCCTACAGCCAATGTAACCGTGAGTGAACCATATAAACTATTACCAGCCAACGGAGTTTATGCGGTACAAGCAGCGGTAAAAGGGATTACCTACGATGCAGTTATGAATATAGGCTTCCGGCCAACGTATGATGATCAAAAAGTCTTATTTTGCGAAGCGCATTTGTTTGATTTTTCTGAGATGATCTACGGTGAAGAAATGACCATAACATTTTATGAACGACTGAGAGAAGAAAAGAAATTTTCGGGCAGCGAAGAATTGATTGCCCAAATACAGTCTGATGCCCGAGAGGCAAAAGCACTGTTACAAAAATTGAAAAACAATTAATATATCCTGGTTATATCTGGGATATTATCGTATAACATAATCAAATGGAGAAATAATGACTAAAGAAGAGAAACTCGAAATCGTTAAAAAATTCGGTGAAAACGAAAAGGATAGTGGAAAAACCGAAGTACAGATTGCGATTTTGACGAAACGCATTAATGACCTGACAGAGCATTTCAACGCTCACAAAAAAGATCACCATTCACGTCGTGGTTTATTAATGATGGTTGGTAAGAGAAGACGTTTACTTAATTACCTCGCTGGTCGTAATATTGAACGTTATCGTTCATTAATTAAAGAGTTGAATATTAGAAAGTAGTTGGCAGAAAAGGATTAGAACATGATGGTAATTAAAGAAGCCGAAATCGGTGGAAAGAAATTAAGAATTGAAACGGGAAGAATGGCTAAACAGGCCAATGGTTCCGTATTAGTAAGCCTTGGCGAAACAACGGTTTTAGCTACGGCTGTTTGTGCAGAAACTGCAAAAGAAGATATCGATTTCTTTCCTTTACAGGTGGAATATAGGGAACGTTCTTCCGCAGCTGGCAAATTCCCTGGTGGTTTTATTAAACGCGAGGGTAAGCCTTCAGAAAAGGAAGTACTAAGCTCCCGTCTGATTGACCGCCCGATCAGGCCTTTGTTTCCTGAAGGTTTTAGAAATGAAACACAGATCTCTGCAACAGTATTTGCTTTTGACGGCGAAAATGATCCGGATATCGTGGGTGCTATTGGTGCTTCAGCAGCATTAGCCGTTTCTGATATACCGTTTCAGGGCCCGATTGGCGAAGTGCGTGTTGGCAGAATCAATGGGGAACTAGTACTTAACCCTACTGCTAAAGAAATTGCTGCCAGCGATATCGAGCTGGTTGTTGCCGGTACTGAAGACTCGATTATGATGGTTGAAGGCGAGGCAAAACAGGTTAGTGAAGCAGAATTGCTTGAAGCCCTGAAATTTGCCCATGATGCTATAAAAACCATTGTTCAGTTACAGAACGAACTGCGTGAAGCTTGTGGTAAACCGAAACGTGAATTTTCTCCCGTTCCGGTTCCCGAAGATTTGAAGGCAGCAGTTATGGCTCAGGCTCTCGAGCCATTTACTCAAATTGTTAGCAGCGTTCTGGCAAAAGAAGAACGTGCTGCGAAAAACAAAGAATTAACTTTAGCTGTTCAGGAAGCTCTGAAAGAGCAGTTCCCGGAACAGGAAAGCCTAATCAATTCGATTTTACATGATCTTGAAAAAGATTTGATGCGGAAGCGGATTCTTACAGAAGGTTTACGTTTAGACGGCAGAACTGTTACACAAATTCGTCCGATTACTGTTGATCTTTCTGTACTTCCACGCGTTCACGGTTCCTCACTTTTTACCCGTGGTGAAACCCAAAGTTTGGGTAGCTTAACACTGGGTACTAAAAATGATGAACAAATTGTTGACGGGTTACTGGAAGAATATACCAAACGTTTCATGCTTCATTACAACTTCCCCCCGTATAGCGTTGGCGAAGTTGGTAAAATGATTGGGCCTGGCAGAAGAGAAATCGGCCATGGTAACCTTGCAGAGCGTTCATTAAAGTATATTATTCCTACGGAAAAGGATTTCCCGTATACCATTAAATTAACAAGTGATATACTTGAATCGAATGGTTCATCTTCAATGGCAACAGTATGCTCCGGCTCTCTGGCTCTTATGGATGGCGGTGTTCCGGTGAAAGCAGCAGTTGCTGGTATTGCTATGGGATTGATTAAAGAAGGCGATCAATACGCTGTTCTTTCGGATATTCTTGGCAATGAAGATCACCTGGGAGACATGGATTTTAAAGTTGCCGGTACTTCCGAAGGTATTACCGGATTCCAGATGGATATAAAAATCCGTGGTATCTCGTTCGAAATTATGGAAAAAGCTCTCTTACAGGCTAAAGAAGGCAGGCTGCATATTCTGAGTATTATGAATACAGCAATTACCCAGCCTCGTGAAGATCTGTCAAAGTATGCGCCACGCATGCTTGTTATCGATATTGATCCGGAGCAAATTGGCGGACTTATTGGCCCTGCCGGAAAAACCGTTCAAAAAATTCAACGGACTTTCAATGTAGAAATTTCGATTGAAGATAGTGGAATGGTTCATATTGCTTCTCTCGATTTAGACAGTGCAACACGCTGTAGAGATTATATAAAGAAAATGAACAGCTTCCCGGATATAGGCGGAATCTATGAAGGTGAAGTTGTGAAACTTTTGGATTTCGGTGCCCTAATTGAACTAGTCCCTGGAAAATCAGGCTTGCTTCACATTTCAGAAATCGATATGAAACGTGTGAATAAAGTTACAGACTATTTCAAAGAAGGCGATGTTGTAAAAGTAAAATTATTGAAAGTTGAAAACGGTAAATACAGCTTAAGCAGGAAAGAAGTTCTGAAAATGGAAGCAGCAGCAGCAGCAGCTGCGGCAGCTCCTGAAGAACAAACTGAA
The DNA here is from genome assembly GCA_021286645.1 of Ignavibacteria bacterium. Classification (GTDB taxonomy): domain Bacteria; phylum Bacteroidota; class Ignavibacteria; order Ignavibacteriales; family Ignavibacteriaceae; genus JACPGF01. Next base: position 26,094 of record JAJTBZ010000063.1, on the reverse strand, counting down.
GCTCCGGCTGAACCGTCAGAAAATCAATAAAATTCCTTTTACATGGCATTTTTACTCAAAGAACCGGCAAAATTTTGCCGGTTCTTTGAACTGTTTTAAGTGGTGTCCTACAAGTAGTAGGATATCGGTATTTTTTCACGAAAAGTCATAACAAATGTTAGCGGCAATATGTTTTTTAATGGCCATTCTAGGGTATAGATTTATACCTGCTTACATGGCGGAACCCGAAGGCTCTCTGATTTGGCCGTTCGGTATGCAATATTTTGTTTTTTCCGGCTATATTTGTTTTGGCTTTGCACATAACCAAAAATTGAACAACCATGGTAAAAGAAATTATCATCAACGCCTCTGCAAGCCAGACTCGAGTTGCTATTACCGAAGAAGGGAATTTAGTAGACTTCTTTGTTGACTATCCCGAAACCAGGAGAATGGTTGGTGATATCTACCTGGGGAAGGTTGCAAGGGTATTACCGGGTATAAAAGCGGCGTTTATCGATATCGGAATGAAACACGATGCATTTTTGCATTTTTCTGATATTGGTGCACAAACCAAAGATTTGCAGGCTATGCTTGATGAAGATGATGAGCCTGAAGAAATTGAACAAGCGGCTCCTGTAGAACCGGAATTGGGTAGTAATGTTCCCGAGATCCAACTGATTAACGGGGTACCCAAACTGCACAAAGGTCAGGAAATTCTGATTCAGATTACCAAAGAGCCTGTAGTAAATAAAGGCGTCAGGGTTTCTTCAGCTATTTCCATTCCTGGTAGATTTTGCGTTCTCCTGCCGTATGATAACAAAATTGGCGTTTCGAAGAAAATAACCGATTTTCGTGAAAGAAAACGTCTGAAATCTATTGCCCGCTCTATCATTCCAAAGAACTATGGTCTTATTATTCGTACTGTGGCTCGGAATCAGGATGAAGAATCCTTACGGGAAGATTTGCACTTCCTGAAAAAAATATGGGAAGACATTGTTCATACCGCTAAGGTTGAAAAACCCCCTCGTTTAGTATATCAGGATTTAAGTACTACTATCAGCGTAATTCGTGATCTTTTTACGAATGAAGTTTCTAAAATTCATATCGATAACAGAAAATTATATAAACAGGTTCGGGATTATTTACAAACCGTGCATCCTGATTGGTTAGATCGATTGGATCATTATAAATCAATGAAGCCTATATTTGAAGCTTTCGGGGTTGAAGAGCAGGTAAAATCGCTTTTTGCACGCAAAGTTCATATGAAAAGTGGCGGGTATATAGTTATAGAGCATACCGAGGCTATGGTTGTTATTGATGTGAACAGCGGTAAATATGCTGCGAACAAAGAACAGGAATTAAACTCGCTCAAAACCGATTTGGAAGCAGCCCGTGAAATTGTTCGTCAACTTCGATTACGTGATATAGGTGGTTTAATAGTTGTGGATTTTATTGATCTGGAAGATGAGAAAAACCGGAAGAAAATCTACGATGAGTTGAAGAAAGAATTTAAGAAAGACCGCGCGAAGGTTTCGGTTCTGCCTATGTCTGATTTCGGACTCATACAAATAACCCGGCAGCGAGTAAGGCAAAATATTATGCAGGCTGTTACGGAAACATGTCCTTCATGTCACGGAACCGGCTTGCTTGTAAAGAAATCGCAAATTCTATATGAAATAGAGGAATGGTTGAAGCGATACCGTTTCGATGGAGCCGAGAGGTTCCCGGTTTTAAAATGTCATCCGAGCATCGCGGAAAAGCTGCTTGAAGGTTTCCCTTCGATGCGTAGAAAAATGCAATTTAAGTATTTTGTTTTCTTCAATATTCAGACTGATGAAACAATAAGTGTAGATCAGTTTAAATTTTATAGCAGGAAGACGAAAGAAGATATAACAGAATTTACACAAATATGAAACTAATTCATTTGAGGATTATATGAAAATTTTTATAGATACCGCGAATATAAAAGAAATTAAAGAAGCCGCCTCTATGGGACTGCTGGATGGTGTAACCACCAATCCCTCTTTAGTAGCAAAAGAAGGAAAAGAATTCAAGGAGTTATTAAAGGAAATTCTTGAAATTGTTGACGGTCCGGTTAGTGCTGAAGTTATTTCAACTGATTATGAAGGCATGGTACGTGAAGGCCGCGAACTTGCAAAGATGCACAAGAATATTGTGATTAAAGTACCGTTAATTCGTGATGGGTTAAAAGCAGTTCGTACTTTCACCGATGAGGGCATTAAGACGAATGTTACATTATGCTTTTCACCTTCACAGGCTGTATTGGCAGCAAAAGCCGGGGCAAGTTTCATCAGTCCATTTGTTGGCAGATTAGACGATATAAGCCACAATGGTATGGATTTAATAGCCCAAATTGTTCAGATTTACCATAATTATGCATATACCACGGAAGTGTTGGTTGCAAGTATTCGCCATCCTATGCATTTTGTCGATGCATGTATGATTGGCGCCGATGTGTGCACTATTCCGTTCAAGGTTATTGACCAGTTATATAATCATCCTTTGACAGATCTGGGAATTGAAAAATTCCTGAGCGATTGGAATAAATCTCAAAACAAATAAGGTAAAGGATACTGCTTTGGAGAATACCAGGTTTTTCGAAAAACACAAATCGCTAAATGCGAAGATTGTTGAATTTGCCGGCTATGCAATGCCGATTCAATATACATCAATAATCCAGGAGCATAAAGCTGTTCGGACGAGCGTGGGAGTGTTTGATGTAAGCCACATGGGTGAAGTTTTTATCCGTGGTGAAAAAGCAACCCAATTCGTGCAAAAAATTACAGTGAACGATGTAAGTAAATTATTCCCCGGCAGGGTGCAATATTCGGCTATGTGCTATGAGCATGGCGGTATTGTTGACGATTTACTTGTTTACTGCATAAGTGCAACAGAATACCTGTTGGTTATTAATGCCTCGAATATCGATAAGGACTATCAATGGATGGTCGCGAATAATTCAGAAGGTGTTGAAATTGATAACCAGAGCAAAAACTATTCGTTACTGGCCATTCAAGGGCCTAACTCGCGCAAAATCGTTGAGAAAGTCTTCAACATGACCGTTGATATAGAATATTATCATTTCATGTATGGAAAACTTGGAGATACTGACTTTATCGTTTCGCGTACAGGTTATACAGGCGAATTAGGTTTCGAGTTATACTTCAAAGGCGATGATGCAGCCGCATCTTACCTGTGGGATAAAGTATTTGAAGCTGGCCAAGAATTCAATATTCAGGCTGTCGGATTAGGCGCGCGCGATACACTTCGGCTTGAAATGGGCTTCTGCTTATATGGAAATGATATTGATCAGGATATTAATCCGCTTGAAGCAGGCCTTAGCTGGATTACCCGTTTAAATAAGTCAGATTTTATTGGGCGTGAAGCTTTATTAAAAGTCAAAGCCGATGGGTTGAAGCGGAAGCTTACCCCACTTACCGGCGATGAAAAAATAGTACCCCGGCATGGCTATGAAATTCATTCTGAGGGTAAAACTGTTGGGTATGTTACCAGCGGCACATTAAGCCCGATGCTTGACAAACCAATTGCGATGGCTTTTGTTGATACTACAATACTTAACGAAGGTAAACCATTACAGTTTTTCATTCGTGGTAAAGAATATGCCGCGAATATAGTTAAGCTTCCATTCATTGAGCAGCAATAGAAAACGAATGAAAGTAGAATTATTTTTATCACCGAATTCGGTCGATGAATTACACTTCACCGACCGAACGGTGGTTGTTATAGATGTTCTTCGAGCAACAACCTCAATTATTTCAGCAATGGAAAATGGGGCAGGGGAGTTAATTCCTGTTGCGTCAATAGAATTTGCCATGAAGATGTCAAACAATCTGTTTGGCGGCAAAACATTACTTGCCGGTGAACGGAATGGTTTGAAGATTGATGGCTTTAATTTGGGCAATTCCCCATTGGAATTTACCCGCGAGGTTGTTAATGGAAAATCGATAATTCTATTTACAACCAACGGATCTAAAGCAATTGCCAAAACGAAGTTTTCCGAACAAACCATGATCTGTTCTTTTACTAACATATCGGCGGTAGCAGAACTGCTGCTGAGTACCCGTAAATCGGTTACTTTACTGTGTTCGGGAAGTCAGGGTTTGTTTAGTCTTGAAGATACCGTTTGTGCCGGTATGCTTGCTGAAAAGCTTCTTCAGGGCGAAGATGAAGTAAATGTTTCAGATTCTGTTAAAACAGCATTGGTATTAGCCAGAAAATTTGGTGATAACATCGGAACCATGCTGAAGGAATCGGAACATGGCAGATATTTAATGGAAAAGGGCTTCACGGATGATCTTTCCTACTGTGCTGAGGTTGATCGTTCTTCGGTTGTCCCGATCTTTTTGTCGAATGCCATTAAAGCCGTAACTGCTTAAATTGGCATTGTATATTTTATTTGATGTAGTATTGGTGTCATGGCAAGGAAAAAGAAAGAACCGGAAATAGACGAGACTTCTAATAGCGATACTTCTCATGCCGAGAAGAAACGCAAAATTACGGGTCTGTTATTAATGGTATTAAGCGTGTTTATCTTCTTCAGTATTATATCGTTTAGTAATGAAGATGATAATCATATAGGTTTCAAAATATCTGAAGTTACCGGTATTCAATCCATGAAGGATTTACAATCAGGGAACACACAGAATATTCTTGTTGATGATTCTGCTGCATCTATTTCGTATCCACGACATACCGTTAGCAATATATTTGGCATCTGGGGCGCGTATATTGCGTATTTTTTTGTCAAGAAAACCCTTGGTTACCTTTCGATAGTTTTCCCGTTACTTTTATTCATGTGGGCATATTCGTATTTTCAAACGATCGAACTAAAACGAAAACTACAAATATCAAGTTTTGTACTTTTTAACGCGTTATGTTTTTCAGCGCTCTTAGGGTTGTTGTGCCCATCATTTTACCCCACAATGCCATACATTGCCGGCTCCGTTGGAATTTTTACCGCAATAATGCTAATGAAAATGGCAGGGACAATTGGTGCGGTAATTATCATTTTTACCATGCTTACTGCTGTGTACGTATATGTTTTTGACATGCAGGTTGAAAGTGCAGTTTTCTATTTTCGCGATAAAATTAAAGACTCGCTTAATAAAGACAAAACTGAGCCTGAAGATGCTGAAACCGTTAAAGTGAAAACTGCAAAAAATGAAACATCGGCTGCAGAAAAACCGAAGAAAAAAACTCCGAAGATATTATTAGCCGAAGAACCTTTAGAAGGTACGGTAGCAGACGATGAGACTGAAGAGAGTACGGTAATTAGAATTAATAAACAGGAAACAGCTGAAGCTGAGCTTAAAAAAGGGAAAAAAGACAAGGCAAAGGCTACCGGCGATGAAGATACCTTGTTAGAACCCGAAGATTTTCCGAAGCCGGCAGTAAAAACTGAGCAGCAAATACAGGAAGAAGAGGAATCTATTGCGTTAACACTCCGGCAGGGGGAAGAATTAATGCCTGAGCCGTGGGAAGAAGATATTAATTATAAGATGCCGTCGCTGAATTTGTTGGATGATATACCTCCGGATAGTGCTTCAATCGATGAGGATGAATTACGGAGAAATGCTGAGCAATTGAAAGAGAAGCTCGCACTTTTCGATATAAAAATTGATGATATTGAAGTTACACCTGGTCCGGTAGTTACACTCTATGAAATCAGGCCAGCTCCCGGAGTGAAGATTAGTCGTATTGTTAGCCTTGAAAACGATATAGCCTTGGCGTTAGCCGCAAAAGGAATTCGTATTATCGCACCTATTCCGGGTAAGAGCGCTATTGGGGTAGAGATTCCGAATCAAGAACCATGTATGGTAGTTGCCAAATCTGTTCTGAAGGATATTTCGAAATCGAAAGCTGAATTACCACTCGCATTGGGAAAGACTATCTCAGGCGAGGTTTATGTGACTGATTTAGCAAAAATGCCTCACTTATTGGTCGCAGGCTCAACCGGTTCCGGAAAAAGTGTTGGTATCAACATGATGTTGGCTACCTTATTGTTTTCGCGGCACCCGTATTCATTTAAAGTCGCAATTATAGATCCAAAGAAAATAGAACTTTCGTTTTACCAGTCGCTCAGGCAGCATTATTTAGCGATATGTCCTGATATCGATGAGGATATTGTAACAGTACCAATGAACGCTATTATACTGTTAAAATCGATTGAACTGGAAATGGAAAAACGCTATGATATGCTAGCCAAAGCAGGCGTTCGAAATATTATTGATTACAATACAAAAATTGCAGATCCGGCACGTGCTCCGAAAGACAGCCCTGGAATAAAACATCATTTTTTGCCTTACCTGGTTGTGGTTATCGATGAATTAGCCGATTTAATGATTACAGCAGGAAAAGAAGTTGAGGAACCAATTGCACGGTTAGCGCAGTTGGCGCGTGCTGTCGGTATCCATTTAATAGTCGCGACTCAGCGTCCTTCGGTAAATGTTATTACGGGTGTGATTAAAGCAAATCTTTCAACCCGAATCAGCTATCAGGTTGCCACGAAGATTGATTCGCGGACAATCCTTGATATGAATGGGGCCGAGCAATTGCTTGGTAAAGGTGATATGTTATTTCTTCCTCCGGGAAGCCCAAAACCTATTCGTTTGCAAAATGCATTTATTTCTACTGAAGAAGTAGAGCGCTTAACAGGTGAGATTGAGAAGCAGGAAGGTTATTCGAAACCTTACTATCTGCCCTCAATTTATGATAAAAAGCAGGGAGGTAACCGCCTGACAAGTGCAGATCTTGACCCGTTGTTTGAGGACGCAGCCAAGGTTGTTGTGCAACATCAACAAGGATCGGTTTCATTGTTGCAACGCAGATTAAAGTTGGGGTATGCAAGGGCAGCACGAATTGTTGATCAGCTTGAAGAGGCCGGTATTGTTGGCCCCAATGATGGAAGTAAAGCACGACAGGTTTTAGTAGATAGCGATGAAATGCTTGAAACTATTCTGAGGAACTTATAGCTTCTTTATACACTCTAAATTGTAAATAAAAAGGAAATATATGAAGAAGATATCCGGTTTGATTTGCATATTAATGGCTTTTGCAGCATTCTTTGGTTCAACCTCTGCTCAAACAGTTAAAAAAATGCAGGACAAATATAACTCTCTGCCTGGCTTCGAAGTACAATTTGAACAAGCTAATGCCGGGATTTCGACGCTAAAAGGTAAATTGTTCTATAAGAAACCGAATAAAATGCGGGCTGAACTTAAAAATCTTATTATGATTACTGATGGTAAATCTACATGGAACTATCAGAAATCATCAAAAAAGGTTATCATTTCAACGTATGAAGAAAATGACGCCTCATTATTAAACTTTTCAAAAATCGTATTCGAATATCCCAAAAAATGTGCTGTTAAAGAAAGCCTCGATAATGGCGTTACAGTTCTGGATTTTACCGCGAACGATAAAAAAATGCAATACGCTCACATTAAATGCTGGGTTAAACCCGATCTTTCGATTAGCAAGATTGAGTTAACTGACAGAGCGAACCACACATCTTCATTTGTATTCTCCGGCTGGAATTTTTCTGCGCCTTCAGATTCCCAGTTCACATTCGAACCGGGTAAAGGAGTACAGGTAATTGACCTCCGTTAAAAAGAAAACACACGCGAGAGAAATTTTAGGAACACTTATCTCGGTTGCCCTTGCTATCGTATTTTGCTTCATAGCGTTTCGTGGAATTGATGTGTCAGTATTTTGGAGCACATTAAAGAGTATTTCATTATTTTATTTATTGCTCTTCTGTATTTCAACCATTTTTTCTCATTATTTGCGTGCCGTCCGGTGGAAAGTACTTTTGCAAAAAGTAAAACCCGGCTTGTCATCTCATCATGCGTTTGGTGCATTAATGGTGGGGTACGGGGTGAATAATGTAATTCCCAGATTTGGCGAAGTTACCCGGGCACTGCTTCTCGGAAGATATGAAGGTGTATCACGGATGTCGATTTTAGGGTCAATAATGGTAGAACGAATTATCGATATGCTGTGCTTTGGCTTCGCGATACTCATTGCCGGAATTATCTTCTCAGGGAATATTTATCAGCAGTTTCCCTGGCTTAAGACGGCTTTTATCATTGGTTTGGCAATTTGTGTTGCGTTTATTGCTGTGTTCGTTTTCTTATTCAGACACCGCCAAACCGGCGGACAGACACTGAGAAAAATGTTTTTCTTTCTACCTGCAAAACTATCTCAGTTTCTTGATCAGGTTCTGCAGAAATTGTTTAATGGCTTTTCCGGGCTAAGTGATATACGTGTGCTGAGTAAAACCGCCATGCTGAGTATTGCGATTATGTGTAATTACGCTCTTACCAGTTATATCGGTTTTTATGTAGTAAATATGCAAAGTTTGTATCCTGTAGATTACAATATGGCCTGGGTAGTAATGAGTATTAGTGCAATTGGCGTTATGATTCCAACGCCCGGCGGGATAGGCTCGTATCACACTATTTCGCGTACTACGTTAACTGCCCTTTATGGCATTTCAGATAATCTAAGTATTGTGTATGCTGTATTAAATCATGGAATTGCCTACGTGTTGTTTATTGTTTTTGCTTTAGCATACTTTTTCTTATTCCGAAAACGTTTCGGGCATCTTGAACCTGCTTCCGATTTGTTCTCTGAAGCTGACGGGAAAAATTAGTTATTATTTTTTGTTTGGAGTTATATGTCAATTTTACAAGCTATCATCCTTGGCATTGTACAGGGACTTTCAGAATTCCTTCCAATTAGCAGTACTGCTCATCTTACCCTTACCGGAAGGCTGATGGGTGTAATTAATATGGAGCATCCGGAGCAATGGACTGCCTTTATTGCGGTAATACAACTGGGAACAATGGCGGCAGTTGTAATCTATTTCTTCAAGGACATTCTGAATATTATCAAGGAATTTCTCAGTCAAAATCTTTTTAAGCGTGTAGAATTTAAACAACAATCGCTGCATGCCCGTTTAGGATGGTTTATCATTGGTGGAACTATGCCTATTGTTGTATTTGGTCTTGGCCTGAAAAAAATTATCGAGGGTACGCTTACCAAAAACCTTCTTGTTATCGCCTGTAGTTTAATTGTTTTGGCTGTGGTTCTTGCAATTGCCGAAAAAACTGCTAAGTTTAAGAAGAATATAGTTGATATGTCTCTTAAGGATGCAATTATTATTGGCATTGCTCAATCGTTTGCCCTTATACCAGGGGCTTCACGCTCCGGCACAACAATTACCGGTGGACTGTTTTGCGGGCTAAATCGAGAGGCTGCCGCGCGTTTTTCTTTTTTATTAAGTATTCCTGCAGTCTTTGCCAGCGGCTTACTTGAATTGAAAGAAAGCCTGAAATTTATGGATAAAAGCGCTCTTACCGCGACTATGCTAGCAACCTTGGCTGCGGGGCTAAGCGGATATCTCGCTATTGATCTCCTCTTGAAGTTTTTACGGAAACGTTCTACATTCGTGTTTATTAATTACCGGATTGTATTAGGCGTATTGCTACTGATCTTATTATTTAAACAAGTAATCTTACCATAAGGGAATAGGTTTTTTTTATGTTAAAAGCAGTTATGACAACATCCATGGGAGTAATTGAAATCGAATTATTCGAAAAAGATACTCCTAAAACCGTGAAAAACTTCGTCGGTCTTTCCGAAAAGGGATATTATGATGGAGTGATCTTTCATCGGGTGATTGATCAGTTTATGATTCAAGGTGGTGACCCCACCGGCTCAGGACGCGGTGGTGAGAGTATATATGGAAAAAAATTTGATGATGAATTTTGTGCCCATCTCAAACACAATAGCCCGGGAATACTTTCTATGGCCAATGCAGGTCCGAACACAAACGGAAGCCAGTTCTTCATTACACTCGTACCTACCCCGTGGTTAGATAACAAACATTCAATATTTGGTAAGGTTATTGGCGGTATGGATGTAGTTGAAGCAATAGGTAAAGTGAAGACAACAAAACCATACGACAAACCTGCAGTTGATGTTAAAATTGTATCTGTTACGATAGAAAAAACAGAAAATTAATGGGCAAGCAGTTAATTCCTTCGGCAACCGAAGTAGAGGCACAGCTTAAGAAAAAGCACTTTGCTCCTGTATATTTCTTTTATGGTGATGATACGTATCAAATTGAGCAAATCGTTCACCAGGTTGAAGAAACAGCAGGTAAGGATGTTGATATAGATTTCGATAAACGAGTCTATTTCGCCAAGGCTTCAGCAGAAGACATTCTAAGTGATGTGCAAAGCTATCCTTTGGCCGGAAGGAAAAAACTTGTAACATTAAAGGAATTCGAACAGAGAACCGATAAGGAAAAAAATCGGTTCTCTGCAATATTTAAGAATCCACCAGACTATACCATTTTTATTGTAACTCATGCCGGAAAAATATCTGCTTTCTCGCAAGAATACTTGAAAGTACTTACCGAGCAGAAATATATTTACGAGTGTAAGACACTACGCAGCGATTCACTTGAGGAATGGTTGGTACAATTTATGGCTCAGAAGGGTAAAGTAATTACTCATGATGACGCCCGCTACCTGATAATGATGTGTGGTGAAGAACGCTCTGTTTTGGAAATGCAGATTGAGAAAATAATTCTCTATATGGGCGCCGAAGAGCGAGTAACCACCGCAATTTTGCAATCGCAGGCAGTAAATACAAAAAAATATCAGATATTTGATATTGATAAAGCGATAGAAACAGGTAATAAAGCTCAGGCATTAAAGGTTGCTTTCGCGCTTCTTAATCAGGGCGAATATCCCTTGGTGCTGATTGGCTACCTGAATAAATATTTTACAACAATGGCCCGACTCCCTGAGATTATAGAAAAACAAGTACCAACCGTTGAAGCTGCCCGAATTTTAGGTGTGCCTCAATGGAACCTTCCGAAACTCATTCCTATTAGTCGAAAATTTAATTCCCGCAGACTACGGACTATCAGTAAGGCACTTTTCGATGCCGATATTGAAGTGAAATCATCTATGTTTGATGAACAAACCATTATTGCCAAATTGTTTTCAGTAATATTCCAGGATTAAAAGATGAATGCAAAACAGATTAAAGTTGAAAATAAGCAGTTAATCATAACGTGGATGGATGATTCATCGTGGCAATTCTCTTTAGAACTATTACGGAATGAATGCCCGTGCGCGGGATGTAAAGGTGAAACAATTCTCTTGCATACCTATGCCCCCACGGAAAAGAAGCTTTCCGATTTATCGTATAAAATAGCAGGGATTCAACCTGTTGGCGGTTACGCGATAGCTATTCAATGGAAAGATGGCCATGATACAGGCATATATTCCTGGGATTATTTACAGAAGCTGATTGCAAGGTAGTAACTTTTATTATGCAGCCAGCACCACTGAGTAAAGCCCGAATAAAGTTATATTCTTCTCTTTTAAGTAAAAAAGGCAGAACCCGGCATAATAAGGTATTTGTCGATGGTTTACGGGTCGTTGAAGAATTATCTGAAAAAACCGATCTGATTGAGTGCATTATTGTTTCAGAAAGTTGGTGGTCTGCTCATGCTGCCGCAATCAATTCAATTCAGCGAAAATATGAATTGTGTATTGTTCCCGATAGTGGGTTTGCTAAAATTGCCGATACCGAAAACCCTCAGGGCATTGGTGCAATTGTTAAAATTACCGCATTTCTTTCTGATTTACCCAAGGATAGGGAAGAGGGTGTTTATCTTTATCTGGATAGAATTCAGGACCCGGGTAATTTAGGTACAATTTTCCGAACCGCACTATGGTTTGGTGTCGATGGAATTATTCTTAGCAGCGGCACGGCAGAAATTTTTAATCCTAAAGTAATTCGCAGTAGTATGGGAGCTGTTTTCTTTGTTAAATTTATTTATGATGATGAAAACTATTCGCTTATTAATCGATTAAGTGAACTGGGGCATGTACTCATTGCAGCAGATATGCAAGGGACAAATCTCTTTCAGGAGCAAATTCCGGGAAGTGGAATTACTATAATAATTGGCAGCGAAGCACACGGTGTTAGTAAATCTCTGCTTGATAAATGTGATAAGATTGTCAGCATTCCCCGATTGGGAGGCGGAGAATCATTAAATGCCGCTATAGCAGCAGCAATTTTCATTGCCCACTATAAGCAATAGCTTTCCTCCGAAACATAAATAAGTTCGCATCAAAATTATATCCCTCTACAAATTTCCACTGTTTGAATAAATATTGCATCAAACTCACTTCCCATTGTTTAATACTCCGGTCATGGACTACCTGTAAAAAGAAATCATATCGTTTGACAAATGTAAATATTCTGTTTCGCCGATTTACCAATCTACCAGCTTCAAAATCTGATTTCACATAGTGATATTCTACGGATCTTCCTTAAAGGGTAGAACTTAACCATGGGCAGTGATATAATTTTTTTTCGTATAGGGGGGAACTATGATAATTCCCTGATTTTCCGGGGAAATTACTATTTTAAACAGATAAATTATGCTTTAGTGGAATATGAAGAATTCAATCAACGCGTTTCAGGTAGCGGAACAGTTACAAATAAAAGCTATAAAGAAAAATTTCGCCGGGACACTGGTATCCGGGAATTCATATGAATTGTTTTATAAACTGGACACTGACTCATACTTATATATTTTCGACTATGGGGTAATTGTATTTAGTAATTGCGATGAAGTAGAAATGTCCAGGCTATTGGATTATTTACGACAATTTACCGTTAATGAATTTGAACAGCGTTATTCTGAAGACTTTACCATACTCATAGAAGAGTCGGGACTGCAATTCTCATTTAATGAGCTCAGAGTATCTAAGGTTACGGAAGATTTATTAAAAATGGTAATGCTGAATGTAGGGCAATCGGTTGCGTTGGACTATTATTCAGATATGACACAGCGGCTTTTGGATGACAATACCACGGTAATTGCCTCGCTCGAAAAAACCGGCAAACTGCATGCTACTCAAAAACAACTCCTGAGATTCATTGGGCAATCAATGAACATTCGAACAAGAATTATTGATAATATTTACATTCTGGATGAGCCCGAAACAATTTGGGAAAACGAAGAGCTGAATAAAATTAATCAGGGTTTGCGAGAAACGTTTGATTTACGTACACGATTCAGAGATCTTGATTACAAGCTTCAATTGGTAAAAGACAATTTGGAATTGTTTACTGAACTTGCACAGCATAATGAATCAAAACGACTGGAATGGATAGTAATAATTTTAATATTTATTGAAGTAGGCAATTTACTTCTGAGCTTTATCTTCAAAGGGTTACCGCATTAAAGCTTAATCGGGGAGCAGGGCTCCCCGATCAAAAGAACTTATCTCCATTCAATCATTTCGTCAACATCTTTTTTTACTCGCGGAGCAACCGGTGCGCCGGGGTTGCCAATTGCCACGAAAGCCGAAAGTGAAAAAGGCTCCTGTATAGCCAATATTGAGCTGATTTCATTTTTTGCAATCATTGGACCCGAGAGCCAACAGCCAGTGTAACCGGCATTTACGGCACTAAGCAGAAGGGTTTGCACCACCGCTCCAACAGTCTGAATATCGGGATGATTACGAAGACTGTTCATGTCATTATGTGATAAACCATTTGCAGCTAAAACATTATCGATTAAAGCTTCGTATGGCTCAGTAAGAACAGCAATTACAGCCGGAGCGGAGGCTATTACCGAAGAAAATTTTTCCACCGCCACTTTTATATTAGCATGCACAGGGTTCCCATCCTGAGGAATGAGGGAATTATATTTTTCCCTTACAATACCGGCAATTTGTGAAAGCAATGCTTTATCAGTAATTACAAGGTATTTCCAGAATTCTGATCCACCAATGCATGGAGCGCATGTGGCGAGGCGGAGGATTTCGCGAATATCTTCCTGAGGGATTGGGCTATCGGTAAAAGTACGTACCGATGCTCGTAGTTCAACAGCTTGCTTGAATTCCATAATATTCCAAATTTATTTTAAATAGCGATATAATAATATAACAGTTTATGAATCTGGCAAATTCAAATTCCATCATAAAAAAAATAAGGGCAGACTTTTGGTACCATCTTGACTTCAAATGGTGGAATTGCTTATATTGAAACATAAATAAAAATTGTATCAAGAGTTTTGAGAAAAACAGCAACCGGGCGGCCAAGGCCACGGTGCTAAAAAGATACGCAGATCAGGGATCTGAAAAAAACTTGGAAATGCAGCCGCATTGTTCAGACCCCCGAACTGACAAGTGCGGTTTTTTCGTTTTATCCGTGGGATTTGATCCATATTGCACCACGTAAAAAAAGCTAAAAAGGTAAACCCGTTTGGGCTACTTTTTTAGCAGTAGTCGAAACGGATTTTTTTTGCCTCACTTTGATTTATTGAAGTAATTATAAAATAATAATAATAAAGGCAAAATAATGAGTAACACAACTTATCGATTTGAAACACTCCAACTCCACGGCGGGCAGGTCCCCGATCCTGTAACAAACAGCAGGGCAGTTCCATTGTACCAAACTACTTCCTATGTCTTTAATAATGCAGATCACGCTGCTAATTTATTCGGCTTAAAAGAATTTGGAAATATTTATACCCGCTTAATGAACCCGACTACGGATGTTTTTGAAAAGCGCGTAGCATTACTTGAAGGAGGCGTAGCAGCTTTGGGCGTGGCATCGGGGCAGGCAGCCCAGTTTATTGCCCTCAATAATATATTGCAAGCCGGCGATAATTTCGTAACGGCAACATATCTGTATGGCGGTACATATAATCAGTTTAAGGTGGCATTTAAAAGACTAGGTATTGAAGCCCGCTTTGCTGAGGGAAATTCAGCTGAAAATTTTGAACCACTGATCGACTCAAATACGAAAGCACTCTACGTAGAAACTATTGGAAACCCGGGGCTATATATTCCTGACTTTGAAAAATTTGCAGCGCTTTCCAAAAAATATGATATCCCGCTTGTTGTTGATAATACCTTTGGAGCCGGCGGGTTTTTCTGCGCTCCTATAAAACACGGGGCACATATTGTTGTAGAATCCGCTACGAAATGGATTGGAGGGCACGGAACATCCTTAGGTGGCATTATTGTAGATGCAGGTACTTATAATTGGGGAAATGGCAAGTATCCGCAATTCACATTGCCTTCGGACGGTTACCATGGATTGAAATTTTGGGATGTTTTCGGTGCAGATTCCCCATTTGGCAATATTGCATTCATCATTCGTGCCCGGGTTGAAGGTTTAAGAGATTTTGGACCTGCTATCAGTCCATTTAATTCTTTCTTGTTACTCCAAGGATTGGAAACACTTTCACTTCGTGTACAAAGGCAGGGTGAAAACGCTTTGGCATTAGCAGAATGGCTTGAGGCTCATCCGGATGTTGAATCAGTCGGCTACCCCGGGCTCAGCAGTCATCCTTCTCATACATACGCGGTGAAATATTTGCACAATGGCTTTGGCGGCGTACTGAATTTTTCATTAAAGGGCTCGAAGGAAACAGCAGTTTCTTTCATAAATAATTTGAAATTGATTAGTCATCTGGCAAATGTCGGCGATGCCAAGACGTTAGCAATTCATCCGGCATCTACTACTCATGAGCAATTATCTGAGTCAGAACAAGTGCTGGCCGGTGTAACTCCAACTCAGATAAGAGTATCGGTTGGCTGTGAACATATAGATGACTTGAAGGAAGATATTGAACAGGCATTAAAAATAGCTCTCGGAAAATAAGGTTACAAATATGTTTATCGATCATTCACTGAAATATTAAGAAGGCAAAACATTGACACCAGTAAATAAAGACCGTTTTATCAGTAGCGTTCCATTTCAATTGGAACGTGGAGGTGTGTTACCCCGGCTTGAGCTGCAATACACTATATATGGCTCACTGAATGAAGATAAATCAAATGTTGTGTGGATCATTCATGCTCTTACAGCTAATTCGGATCCAACTGAATGGTGGGAAGGGCTAACCGGGCCGGAAAAGCTTTTTGATCCGGAGAAATATTGTATCATTTGTGCTAATAACCTTGGTTCTTGCTACGGGAGCAGCGGACCGTTATCGGTTAACCCGGTAACGGGAACCGCGTATGGTGAGAGTTTTCCCTTATTTACCATTCGTGATATGGCCAACGCGCTCGATGAATTACGGGTATCACTCGGTATTATGAAGATTAAGGTGGCAATAGGAGGGTCAACCGGCGGACAGATTGCTTTGGAATGGGCAATTAAATGTCAGGAAGTTTTTGAATTCCTCATACCAATAGCAACCAATGCACGTCACTCGGCATGGGGAATAGCTTTTAATGAGGCGCAACGACTAGCCTTGAAAGGTAATGAACTTGGGCTTGAAGCCGCCAGGGCTATAGCAATGCTTTCATACCGAAGTTATGACTCCTATGTAGAAACACAGACGGATGAAAATGAAAAGCTTGATGATTTTCGCGCATCAACCTACCAACAATACCAGGGTAGTAAATTGAGTAAAAGATTTGATAAGCATAGTTATTACCTGCTCAGCAAGGCTATGGATTCCCATAATGTAGGCAGGGGCAGGGTAGACGCAGCTACTGCTCTCAAAGAAATTACCGCGAAGACCTTAGTCATTGGTATTAGTTCGGATGGCTTATTCCCGGTATCCGAGCAACAGTTTATTCAGGAAAATATTCCCGGTGCCCAATTAGAAATCATTAATTCACGCTTTGGGCATGATGGTTTTTTGATTGAGTACAAAGTATTAAGTAATGTAATTAGTAAATTTATTTCATAATAAGATAGTATGGTTAATTTAGGTTTAATCGGTTTAGGTACCGTAGGCAAGGGGTTATATTCGATAGTTAATAATGAATATGGGGGGGCTTATCGTTTCGAAAAACTGTGTGATGTAAGGGGTGATTTATTGTCAACCGTGGAGAAACATAACACAGGTTTTACTCAATCCTACAACGAAATATTGGGTGCTAATGGCAAACTTGATGTCATTGTAGAGTTAATTGATAATGCACTGGACAGCAGCCAAATTGCTAAACAAATTCTGAGAAACGGCAAGAAGCTGGTGACTGCAAATAAAAAAATGATTGCTGAAAATCTTTCGGCTTTAATTTCTCTGCAACAACAATTTGGCGGAAAATTGTGCTATGAGGGTGCTGTGTGCGGCTGTATTCCTATTATCAGGGTGCTGGAGGAATTCTATCAACATGTGCAGATTAACTCACTCGAGATGATATGCAATGGCACAACAAATTTTATTTTAAGTCAGATATTTCGGCAAGGGCTTTCATATAAAGAAGCATTGGCAGAAGCAACCAGGCTCGGTTTTGTAGAAAGCAACCCTTTACTGGATTTAGCCGGTTATGATTCAAAGAATAAACTTGTCATATTACTGGCGCATGCTTTCGGGATTATCGAAAAGCCGGAAAATATTTATAATGCAGGTATTCAAAATCTTACCGATGCGGATATCCAGGTAGCGCGTGGTCATAACATGAAAATTAAACTTATTGCTAAAGCAGTTAAACATGCTGGAACTATTCAGGCATTTGTAATGCCCTCGTATATTAAGGCCTCACATCAGCTCTACGGGATAGAAAATGAATATAATGCTGTAGTTGTGGATTCTGAAAACTACGGGATTCAATGCTATACAGGGAAAGGGGCGGGTAGCATTCCTACTGCCACCGTTGTAGCTTCAGATATAGAAAGTATAACGAAGGGTTATCGGTATAAATATCATAAACTCAATGATAGTACTGCATTAGATAATGATGCGCATATCAGGGTATACGCACGTATACCCAAAGATTCGGTATTATCCGGTATGCCCTGGGTCGATATACATCATGCTCTTAGCCTCGAAGATGCAGATATTTATATTGGAACAATTGCTCTGAAAGAACTGCTCGCGCGGCCCGTTGATTCAGATGATAAGAGTTTCATAGCACTTTTTGACGAGGATTAAGAGATGGAAGCCGAGTGTAAAATAGTAAAGTTTGGCGGCGGGTGCCTGAAGAATTCGCGCAGCATAGAAAAGGTGCTGGATATTATCACAGCAGAGAAGGAATATCACCCTATTGTTGTAGTTTCAGCGCTTTACGGGGTAACAAATTCGCTGATTACAATTATAAATTCCCGAACTGATTCGAACAGAGTCGAAGGGATTATTGAATCGATTCGTGCATTGCATGTTTCTCAGTGCTTAAATTATTTCCAAAACCCTGGAATAGCAGATATCATTACCGAGATTGAAGATACTTGCGATATCCTAAAGATGAAGGTTTTTGAACTAACCCTTGTGAAGGAGTTAACGGAGACAAAGCGGGCTGAAATTTTAAGTTATGGTGAACGACTTTCAGCCCGATTAATTGCCGGCTTGTTAAGGATAAATGGAATCAATGCGGCAGCTTATGATGCGGATAAGATAGGTATCATAGCAAAGGATGTGCGTCCGAATGCCAAATTTTCCGAGGCAGAATGTAGGAGATCTCTATCCCGATTTAGTAAGGAACAGCAGGATTTGGGGCGAGTGCCTGTTATTACCGGATATTTTGCGGTTACTCCTGAAGGGCAGATTACAACTTTCGGAAGGAATGGAACGGATTATAGCGCGGCAATATTAGCCCGATGTACTAATGCAGCTATACTCGAAATATGGAAGGAAGTAGATGGTTTTCTGACAGCCGATCCGGAAGTGGTTGACAATCCACAGTTAATTGATTCAATTTCGTACGAAGAAACTACTGAGTTGGCTCATTACGGTGCTAAAATACTCCATCCCGCGACTATTGAACCCGTTATTGGCACAAAAACTATAGTTATCATTCGAAATATTTATGATTCAGAAAAGCCGGGTACATTGGTTACAGCAGAAAAAAGGATACATAATGAGGTAGTTAAGAGTGTAACATATACAAATGATATATCCTTACTACGTTTACATACATTTTCATCCAACAATCAGGAAATTCTGGGCTTAATTTCTACCGCATTCGCGTTGGAAGGTTATGAATATATTGCGCTGAACGCCTCACGCACCGCCATAACAGTTATCGTTTATAATAATGATGTTGACGGAATTATTAATATGATAAAAAATGTATGTGGTATGGGTATTGGTACCATCCGGATTCAAAAAGAAATTGCCCTTATCGCTGTCGTTGGTCATGGATTACTGACCGAAGACGGAATTTACGCCCGGATATTGAAAGCTTTAACAAAAGCAGGGATTAATGTCGAACTGCTTTCTTCGGGAGTAATGGAAAACTCATTCTATTCGATCGTGGAAGGAGGCCAGTCGGCTAGAGCAGTGAAGGCAATCCATAAAGAATTTTTTGAAAAGACGTATGCTATAGCAGGATAATCAATTTTTTCTTATACCCCTCATAAAGAAACCCTCTTCTGCTGATTCCAACTCAAAGCAGGAGAGGGCTTTTTAATTTTTCAGAAAGTAAACTATTACAAAATCATTTAAGGGATAGCATATGCCTTGTTAGTATGTTTCCCTTATACTCTAATTGATAATAGTAATTACCTGATGCTAAACCTACAGCATTAAATTGTACTTCATACGGACCGGCATACTGAAACTCATTTACCAGAGTTTTAACCAACTGCCCTGTTGAAGAATAAACTTTCAATACTGTATTTCCGGCCTCCGGTAATGTATATGTTATTGTTGTAGCAGGATTAAATGGATTCGGGTAGTTTTGATTCAGCGCAAAACTGGTTACGTGGAACTGTGACTGGATGGTTTCCGAGAATACGAATTTCCCGGAATTGTCAATTAACTTCAACCGATAGTATGCATCACCATTTACCAGGTTATCGGTAAATGAATATGAATGTCTTTCCAGGGATGTGCCGGCACCTTTTACAAAACCCATGGTAATCCATGAGCTACCATCGAATGATTTCTGAACTTCAAAACCCGAATCGTTTTTTTCAGTCCCAGTACTCCATGAAATGGTAATAGATTTCCCACTACGTTTAAGAGAAAGACCTTGCAAATTAACAGGTAAGAATGCCTGGGAAACAGCCTGATATGCATTAATTATACCCCAGCCGTATTCGCGTCCCGGATTGGAACTACGTGAGGCCGTTGAGCGCAGTATATTCCGAATCTGGATAGGTGATAAATCAGGACGGAACTGGAGAATAAGCGCTCCGATACCTGCGGCCATTGGACAGCTATACGAAGTACCGTCGCCATATTCATAGGTGTTTGGGTAATAAGCTGAAGCATATTCAACATATGAACCCATCGCCATGACATCGGGTTTAACTCTGCCATCGACCGTATTTCCAACACTGCTAAAGCTGGAACGAACGCCTGTCTCATCAACTGCACCAATTGTAACAACACTATCTCCATCGGCAGGCGCACCCAAAGTATTGTGCGTTGCATTAGTCCCTTCATTTCCGGCAGAAACGAACACATTAATTCCTTTTTTTACTGCCAAATCCGCAGCTATAGTTATTCTACAGGTTTTACCGTCCATACTTTGCCAGGTGTAGCTGGTATAAGGAGGATCAAATTCCAGATACCCAAGTGATGTAGAAGTAACATCTACCCCTATACTGTCGGCCCATTGCATAGCCGCAATCCAGTTATCTTCTTCAATGGGAGTTTCGCTTGCCGTATTTTCTGTTTTTGCTAAAATATATTTTGCTTTATAAGCCGGACCGATTAGTTTGCCGGGCATATATCCGCCAATAATGGATAAAGTATGTGTTCCATGAGTGCCTACACCTAAATCGGTACTATCGCCAACCCCGCTATTATGATTAACAAAATCCCAGCGCGCTATTATCTGCATTTGCGCGAAGGCTTCATGCGGAAGGTTATTGAATCCGGCATCAAAAACGCCAATGATAATTCCTTCACCATGTAAACCTAAATCATGAACAGCGGGTAGATTTACAATATTTGCCTGCGTAAGTGAGTTGCCATAATTTAAACTATGCGTTGCAGCAGGCGAGGCTGTAGGAGTTGATTTTGTCGTGTAATTTTTCGATTCAAGCTCGTAGTTTTTCCGAAATTTATTTATTATATCCAATGACTTTACCGAAGGAGACGAGGCTATTTTCTGTAATGCCTGTGGAGTTGCTTCAACAGATACGGCATTAAACCATTTTAAAATATGTCTAATTTTCGCACCCGATGCTTCAACCTGCAAGATATAGTCAGGGTTAACCGGGATATCTGTAAAATCTATTAGTTTGTCCTCAGGTAAATATTTTTTTCTTCTTTCGAGTGATTTTTCGGACACAATTGTTCCCGGCCCCAATTTGGTTAATATTTGGGGCTTATCTGTAAATGTAATCCATGCTGATACAGTTTGATTATTTGGTGTGGACTCCATCAGGTTTTTTAACCCGGGAGACGCTTTTTCAACTGGCTGGGCGAAAAGTGATATTACTGTTAAAACAGCCACTAGCAGTGATTTTCTTATCATCACGTATTACCTTATTACTTATTATTGCAATACTAAATGTAAAAATTCTTACAGGAAAAACAAGTGAATTTTGAGTACCATGAATTGTAAAATAGGAACCGCCGGATGGTCATATAAAGACTGGGTGGGCAGCTTTTACCCTGTTAATCTAAAGCAGCAGGACTGGCTATCGTATTATGCCCGTTATTTTTCGATTGTTGAAGTGAATTCGTCATTCTATTCGGAAGTGCATCCGGATATAGCAAAAGGATGGTTGGATAAAACGGCGTTTCGCGAGGATTTTAATTTTATTATAAAAGCACATAGAAATTTCACTCATGAACGTAAATATTCTGTTACTCAGCGAATGGCATTTCAACATGTAAGTGATATTATCAATACAGAACAGAAATTGCACGGTATACTTTTTCAGTTTCCATATTCTTTTGAATGTAATCAGTCCAATATGGAACATGTAAGCGAATTGTTACAGGCTTTTGAAGGGTACAACAATTATATTGAAATCAGGCATAGTTCGTGGCAGAAGCCTGAGGTATTGTGTGGTCTGGCTGAAAATGGCGCCCATATATGTGCTATTGACCAGCCTGTAATAGGGAAAGCTTTGCCATTTACCATTGAAGCGATCTCCGATAAACTATATATCCGACTCCATGGCAGGAACAAAGCAGCCTGGAGCACGTCGATAGAAAAATTTGGACAGCATCAAACCTACGAAGAACAAAATGAGCGTTATAATTACTTATATAGCCGGGGCGAAATACTTGAGATTGCTGTAAGAGTTCGGGAAGTCCTCGATTCGGTGAAAGAAATCGTGATAATTACTAATAATCATCCATACGGGCATGCAGTCGTGAATGCGTTCGAATTAATGGAATTCTTGGAGAGCAACGGGGGAGAAGGGGTACCGGGTACAACGCACCATTTGATGGAAAAATTGCAAAGGATATAAAAAAAACGGACCATCCGGCAATGATGGGACAAGAAAATAATGCTTATGGCGTGGCATCTGCAAACTCTGTTGAATTGCCAGATGGATTTGCAATCGGAGAAATGAATAAGAATTATCTCTTTGCTTCACCTTGGAATTAATTAGGTGGGGAGATAGGGCAATTACGAGACGGAAGTGGTATGAAAGCTGTGGAAGCCATACCTGGACCTATGAATACAAATCCATGCCAAGCAGGTGACGTGGGTATCAGAACATAAGTATACAAAAATCCAAGTGAGGCTTTGGAATTTTCAAAAATTTTGGCAAGTTATCATTCTCATCCGGACGGGGTAAAAAAAACTAATAATGGGCGTTGTTTTTTTAGTCAACCACCTTCTGAAAGAGATATTGCAATTGCCGGGACTCCGAAGAATAATTTTCCTCTAAATAATTATTTTCTATCTGATAAAATTTATAGTTACAATGGGAAAAGTGTTCTTGCAACTTTGCCCAAAAATGTTTTCTTTGGTTTAGGAAAGGCTCGCTAAAGGCAATTTAAATGAAGTTTATCCTGATTATTTGTTTTTGTTGTTGTCAATTTGTCTGTGGATATTCAATTGAGAACATACTAAATACCGTAGTTCACCGAGACTCAAATATTAGTCTGGAGAGTGATTCTCTAAGTTCAATAACCGAGTTATATCCGTGCAACTACGATAGCCTTGACCTATTGTCGGGTCTAAATAAAATGTCACATTTAAGGAAAATAATTTTTTCTGATTACGATGATTCCTCGGTTGTAAAGTTTAGTATAGGTAGTACTAAATTAGAGTATATCGGTTTTCGAGCATGTGATACGAAATTTATTGATAAGGTTCTGAACGATTTATCAGCTGCAAGCATAGATACAATTGATCTTGAATATAACAGGTTGGCAGAAGTTCCACCTGCATTATTGAAGCTACAATCAATACAGGTGTTAAATTTACGTAATAATATATTAAGAGCGCTTCCATCTGCAATCATACGAATGAAATCGCTCTCATCATTGGATTTAAGCAATAACAAAATAGATTGTGACTCAACTTTTCGAATTATCTCAAGCATGGAAAGTCTGATACTACTTAATTTAAGTGAATGTTCTATCACTTCTTTCCCATTGGTACTATCTAATTTAAAGAGGCTTCAGATTCTTTATCTGGCTAGAAACGAAATCGTGTCCATCCCGGATGGTATCGAGAATCTGCAAGCACTCGAATATTTGATTATGAGTGGTTATAAATTGGAATCGATTAGCCCCAAACTATCCGAACTGACTAACCTAAAGTACTTACGACTTGATTCCTGCCCAATATGTGTGGAAGAGCGAAATCAATTTATTATGAAGCGCATGCCATGGTGCACTTTCCATTGGTCGCATTAAGACATTTCACGGACGAATAAGTCAATTGATCCAGCTGGTAAAAAAGGAAGCAAAGATTTAGTCTTCTGGAATATTTAGTTTTTTTTATTCGCTAAAGCTATTTGCAAAATCACCGATTTTTAGTTGATTGAAAAAAATTAAATATCGATTTTTGCAAATAAAATGATATAATATGAAAGGACTATTTTAATATATATTTTTATTGTCTCTTTCAGTAGTAATACGATGAAGGTACCGGTTATGATTATTTTGGTGCCCGTTTTTACGATAGCCGTATCGGTCGCCGGCTGAGTGTTGACCCGCTGGCTGATAAATACCCTGGGATAAGTGCTTACATGTATTGCTAGATAATCCAAATACTAATTCTGATCCTGATGGAAAGAAAGTTATCAATAAAGATCGTAATGGCAATGGCTATGTATTTTGTAATAGTAAAATAGTAACAGCAGTTCAGAAGTTTAATGAAGCAATTTGCAGATTGACGAATATGAAGAGTGATGATTTTAAACTGCAAATTTCAGGTGGAGATCGCTATAAGGATGCTAACGGTGCTATTAGATCAAAATCCAATAATTCAATAGTGTCAAATTCAGTTAAAGATTCTCCACATTTGCAATCTAATGGTGGGCGTGGTGTTGATATTATATATCCATCGAATGTTCCGTTAAACGTTCTTGAAAAAGCAGCTGAGATGGCCGGGTTGACAAAAAATGTTTGGGTGTATAACGATAATCATTTTCATTTAGGTTTGGCAAATTCAAACGAAAACATGCCGGAGCCGGGTGCTGATATGAATTATAGGCCAACAGACGCTGATTTTAATAATGTTAACAGTACTGTATCACGGCAATCTCAAGGTGCCGATACTGATCCCGAGGAGAATCCGGCAGATCATCATAATGCACCTAAATCCAACTCGAACGAAACTGAAAGATCACTATTCGCAGAGTTTTGGTATAAGTTTTTTCATTTATTCGAATTGGGAAAAAAGAATGGTCAACGTAAATAATAAAAGTAAAATTATATGAGAATATGGTTGATTATGGTTTTGATCTCTGCTTTTGTCTTAACTTTTAATCTTTACCCCGGTGTGCATATAAGGGGTACAGATATGGACATTTCGGTAACGCACGCGCATATCAATACTGATTCATCACATATTAAGATGGAGATTGAGAGAGCGAAATATAGCCCAATGGTTGATTCTTTTAAGACTCTTGTTAAATTGATAAAAAACATTAAATGCCCAAAGGACTTCGAATTAGTAGTACGACACACGGTTGCAAAAAGTTATTTATTGCAGGGTGAGGAAGAAATAAAGATTAAAGATGATGAAGAGCCAGAGGAGAATCTTGATGTTATTCGTTGTCCCGATCATGTGAGAGATATTCTCATTGCATTTATAAAATTTCGAAGTGTTTTCCCTGATGTAGTATCGATCGATATTAATTTATTCGAGAAAAACAGGATTACCATTTACCCTGGTCGAGCAAATGAGGCCATAATATATTACGAAGGCAATTATCAGGATTTTAATAATTATATGAAAGAAGATGAATCATTTTTTAAATTTACGGAAAATTACTTTTATGATACACATTTTGAATATGGTGATTAATTGAATAAAAAAAATTATTGTTGTGTTAAAAGTTTTCACTGGCTAAGGTAGAATGCGGGCCGTCCGGGTTACTAGTAGAAAATTTGCCACCCGACAAAATGGTGTTTATGCCTTCGCTGATAGCAGTAGCTTCGACCATAATTATTAAGCAGTAAAATGAGTCAACTAGTAAATGGCTATTTGAAAACTGAATGAGCCGAAATAGACTATCTGATAGAGAAAGAATTATTGTGAGACGTTCAAAGTTTAAGTTGCAGGAATGAATATCTGGGAAATTGTGTTGAATAAGGTTTATACACATGTGCATTAAATTATTCCTTAGCTGCCGGAATTTTGTTAGAAGAATGGCGTGTTTCACAAGGAAAATGAGAAAAATGATTTTTACAAATAAAATGATATAATATGAAAGCACTATTTTAATATATATTTTTATTGTCTCTTTCAGTAGTAATACGATGAAGGTACCGGTTATGATTATTTTGGCGCGCGTTTTTACGATAGCCGTATCGGCCGCCGGCTGAGTGTAGACCCGCTGGCTGATAAATACCCTGGAGCGAGTCCCTTTAATTATTGTTTTAATAACCCGGTGTGGCTCATTGACCCGGATGGCAGATGGCCCTGGATAGCTAATGTCGCAATTGGCAGTCCACATACATTGGCAGAAATACGTCGG
>JAJTBZ010000022.1 GCA_021286645.1 Ignavibacteria bacterium | reverse complement strand
ATCCGCCTTTTTAATGCTATCATAATGTTTTCCTGCTTATTTAAGCCTTATGCCATATTTTCTTGTACAATAGTATTAAGTATTACTTCACATCAATTGTGAATGTTTTTTCCGAGCTGTCATTGAGTGTCCGGCCGGCTGCGGTAAAACTTACGCCGTAGCAAACCCAGGCCGGATGTATCGAAATGACCGGAAGAGATTATTCTTTGTCTTCCACTTTTTCGAAGAAAAGTCTGTAGAGCTTGCTCTCCCACTTTTCTGTTTTTTCAAAAACGTAAATATAATGACTCACGATGCCACTTGTTGAATAAATAAATAGACCAACCGGGAGCATTAGCATGTTTCCCCGCAATTGGTGCCCGTATCCAAAATACCATAATATCGCATACAATGGCAAGGATACCAAAGTCAAATTGATTGCTAATTTCTTTGCTCCAGGAATTAGGTGGTTCTGTTTATCTGTTATATATAACACCAAAAAAATTACCATATAGAATATCTGAGAGCCCAAAATCGAAAAAAAAAACATCATTAAATACCTTACTATTTGGGATCCAACCGGTTCATACCAACCTGTTTCATCAATTATAAAATATTGAAGTAGCTCAATATAAACTATGGAAGGCATTGCTATAGCTATTGTCCTTTTCCTTATCATCGTTATCCCTTAATACTTCCACCTTAGAACTTTTTATTATAGTAAAACTTGGTATAATATCACATTGGCAATTTACAATGTTCACGGCCTTACGGTTTTTCATGTAGTACTTTTTCTGATACTAGCCACCATGCAATATAAAAAAGTTATCCGCTTTTTCATATGGTCTATGCCGCCTGGCAGCCACTATATTTCGATACGCCTCCGGCTACTCAATCACCCAGTTCTTAAATACTAAACGGCGCACAACCAAAGGTCATTGAGTGTCCGGCCAGCTGCGGTAAAACACGCGCCGTGGCAAACCCAGGCCGGATGTATCGAAATGACCGGACAATAGAAGATTATCCTCCCAGACCCCGTGTCGTCCTGATTAGTGTGTACGCGTACAACGGGAAATATGATTACAACAAAATTCTGTATCGATCCTACGGATCTTTATTAGATTTTTGGGTTGCTGTTGCCTACAGAGATATCGTCCCCATGGGACTTGGAAAAATCCCTAATAATTTTCATTTCTGTTGTTAGTGATTTCGGTACGCCTTCGGCTACTCAGTCACAGGATTTTAAGCACTAAGAAGCAGGCAAAGCAAAGGTCATTGAGTGTCCGGCCAGATACGGTAAAACCGGCGCCGTGGCAAACCCCGGCCGGATGTATCGAAATGACCCGGACAATAATAGAGTCTCTATCCAAACCCCGAGCCGTCCTGAATAGTGTGTACGCATACAATGGGAAATATGATTACAACAAAATTCTGTATCGATCCTACGGATCTTTATAAAATCTTTGGGCGATTTTTTCTACAGATATATCGTCCCCATGGGACTTGGAAAAATCCCTGATAATTTTCATATCTGTTGTGGGTGATTTCGATACGCCTCCGGCTACTCAATCACCGAGTTCTGAAATACAATACAGCGTACCACGAAAGGTCATTGAGTGTCCGGCCAGCTGCGGTAAAACTTACACCGTGGTAAACCCAGGCCGGATGTATCGAAATGACACGGAAAGACCATGAGCACCCCCCATTTAAAATACAACAGGGCTGTACCATGTAACCATGAGACAGCCCTTCTATCTGAATTGTTCAATTTCCGGGAGTACCGGAACTACCCGTTTTGCCTTATGCTACGGCAATCAGTTCAATTTCAAATACTAATGTTGCGCCGGGAGGGATAACGCCACCCGCGCCCTGCTCGCCATAGGCAAGGTGTGCCGGGATGTAAAGAATCCAAACATCGCCTTCTTTCATTAACTGCAACGCTTCGGTCCAGCCGCGGATAACGCCATTAACCGGGAACGTGGCCGGTTCATTACGGCGGTAGGAACTATCGAACTCGGTTCCATCGATAAGGCGACCGGTGTAGTGTGTTGTAACCGTGCTGGTAGCAGCCGGTGTTTTTCCTGTACCCGATTTTAATACCGTATATTGCAATCCACTGGGCAACTGTACCACGCCCGCGTTTTTCGCGTTGTTCTGTAAAAATTCCTGACCGGCTTTTACGTTTACATCATACATTTTCTGACCGGCTTCCTGCTGTTTTGCAGTAAGATCTTTCTGTAGTTCCTGCAACGCAGCAACCATTTCCTGTTCCGTTAACAACGAAGCAATATCTTTTTCCAGGCCTTCGGTTATACCGGTAATTAAAGCTTCGCGGGCAACATCAATCTGGTTTCCCCGAAGATTTTTTCCTATATCGAAACCGATTGCATAACTGATTTTATCGATCAGACTGTTGAGTTTAATTTCATTTTGCACGTGTACAGAACTCCATCTGTTTATTTATAAATACCCGTTCATACCGGGTGAATGAATTACTTAGTTTTTTCAAAGTGCCCGGTACCGGCATTCCTGCATAGTGCACAGGAGCGCAACGGTTTGGAAAATCTTTTTTCAGGCATACAACAAGATAGGTAATTACCTGCAAATATCCGTTCATGTTTTTTTTGGTGTAGTGAAGAAGATGGAAAGAATTTCAGGCACGAAAAAAAAACGCCGGCTGTTCGTGCCGGCGTTTTTGCCTAATTTATTTTTGTGCCGCCTCTATTGCCTTACGAACAAAGCCATCGTTTTCATCGAGTAAAGCTTTTGCACGCGGGGCATCAACCTTACCACGAATCATTACGAGAGCCGTTTTTACATGTCCGCCGGCTTTTTTCAGGGCAGCAGTTGCATCTTCATACGAGGAGCCGGTGATGGTCATAACAATTCGTTTCGAGCGTTCAACCAATTTTTTATTGGTCATCTGCAAGTCGATCATCATGTTTTCATATACCTTACCCATGCGAACCATAGTTGCAGTAGTAAGCATATTTAACACCAGCTTTTGAGCAGTGCCGCTTTTCATCCGTGTGGAGCCCATAATAACTTCGGGACCCACGTAGGGACAAATAGCAACATCTACTTCTGCGATATCAAAAGTTTCGCGAGGGTTGCAGGTAACAAATAATGTTACCGCGCCAAGCTCTTTTGCTTTCTTTACCGCGCCTATTACATAAGGAGTTCTTTTACTGGCCGCGATACCGCAAACAACATCTTTCGCGGTTACCTTTGCCTTTACAACATCCTTCGCGCCAAATTCTTCGTGATCCTCCGCGCCTTCTGCAGCTTTAAACATCGCCTCTTTACCGCCGGCTATAAAACCGTCGATCATTCCGGGAGGTGTTCCATACGTCGGGGGGCACTCCGAAGCGTCAACTACACCGATACGTCCGCTGGTTCCTGCACCAAAGTACAGCAGCCTGCCGCCATTCTTAATTGCCTTCACAATTAACTCTACAGCCTGCTCTATATACGGTAATTCTTTTTCTACCGCGAGCGGCACTGTTTTATCTTCATTATTAATGATCTGCAATATATCTTTTGTCGAGCGCGCGTCGATATCCATTGAATTAGGATTTCGCTGTTCAGTGGCCAGGTTTGCAATCTCCTTAAATAAGGAGAGATTATTTCCTGTTACTTCCATTATTTATTTTACCAGTTCAAGTAATACAAGTTTTTTACCTTTGATATTTTTAATATTTGAAGGCCGATAATGGAGCTCGAAGATAGTTGATTTCTTAATAAATGACGCGTACTTTAATTCTGCCTGACGTAACTCATCGCTCAAATCGCCGCCTTTCATCGCGCATAAATACGCCCGCTCTTTTATCAAGGGCAGCGCGTAGCGCATAAGTATAATTAACGGAACCGTAGCCCTGCTAACTACCAGATCGAAACTGTTCCTGTTTCGCTCTATGAACGCCGCGTCTTCTGCACGCGCGCATTCTGTTTTTACATTCGAAAGTTTTAGCTTATGAACAAATTCAGTTACTGAATCAAGTTTTTTTCGTACCGAGTCAACCAGTACACCCCGCATCATGGGACGCATAATTGCAAGGGGTATTCCCGGAAAACCGCCTCCGGTGCCAATGTCAATAAATCTTGTACATTTTTCCGGTATGTATTTAGAAATGTAAGATGATATGAATATATGATTCTCCACAACAGATTCTATATCTTTGCGCGAGACCAGATTAATTATGTCATTCTTTTCAACTATTAGTTCTGCGTAGTGTGCGAGCCGTTCCATTTGAGATTGTTCCGGGTTCTCTCCGTTTTCCCAATAGAAATTAATTAACTCTTGTAAGTATCGACCCTTCGTATCAACCATTCTATAATTGTACCCGCAAAATATTATAAATTATCGTTTTAAATATACCAATAATATCGAAATATCAGAAGGAGTTACACCCGATATTCTTGATGCCTGACCGATAGAACGCGGTTTTACTTTCATTAATTTCTCTTTTCCCTCCGTTGAGAATGCTTTTATCTCCGCGTACGAAAAATTTATCGGTATCCGAACATCTTCATACCGCTGTAATTTTTCTATCTGCTCGGTCTGTCGTTTAATATATCCTTCCGATTTTATTTCAATTTCCGCCTGATGCAGTGCATCTTCATCGAAGCCTGCACCGGTACCACCGGGTATATCGGGGGCACCGGCAAGCGGCATTAAATCATGTATAGAAATTTCTGGACGTTTTAATAATTTTGCAGAAATTTCTGCAAACTCTATTGGCTGTGTGCCCTTTTCTGTAAGAACGGTATTCACTACTTCCGGCTTCAGTTTTGTGGTGTTGCAGAACTGAACAACCTGCTGAACGCGGCGTTCGCGTTCGTGAACTTTTTCTAATTCTTCATCCGTAACCAGGCCATAATAATGCCCTACTTTTGCAAGCCGCCGGTCGGCATTATCGGCGCGTAACAACAACCGGTATTCTGCCCGCGACGTAAACATACGATACGGTTCCTCAGTCGATTTCGTTACGAGATCATCAACGAGTACACCAATATATGCTTCGTTTCGCATCAGCACGAACTCACGTTTACCCTGAATTTTTGCCGCCGCGTTTATGCCTGCAACTATGCCCTGAGCTGCCGCTTCCTCATAACCGGAGGTGCCGTTTATTTGTCCCGCGAAGTACAGACCCTCGACCCGTTTCGTTTCCAGGGTCAGGTCAACCTGATGCGGCGGAAAGAAATCATATTCCACGGCGTAACCGGGGCGAACCATTTCCACATCCTCAAGTCCCTTAATTTTCCGTAAAGCTTCCAGTTGAATCTCGACCGGCAGCGAGGTAGAAAAACCATTGATATATATCAAATCCGATTCCAAACCTTCCGGTTCAAGAAATAATTGATGCCGCGGCTTATCGGAAAAGCGAACAATTTTATCTTCAATCGAGGGGCAATATCTCGGTCCCACACCTTTAATTGTACCGGTGAACAAGGGTGAATCCTTAAATCCCTTCTCTAAAATTTTGTGTACTTCTTCATGCGTGTAGGTTATATGACATGGCAGCTGCGGTAGAAACGGAAACAATTTTCTATCCGTCCTGAAAGAAAAAGGCTGAGGCACTTCATCGCCCGGCTGCAATTCCAGTATATCCCAGTTGATAGTATTTTTATTCAGCCGCGGGGGCGTTCCCGTCTTCAATCTACCCTTTTCGAAACCCATTGCCACGAGCGAATCCGTTAAACCGAGCGCCGGGGGTTCACCAAATCTGCCGCCGGTATATGAACTTTTTCCGGTATGCATTAACCCATTGAGAAAGGTTCCGGCACATAAAATAACCGCTTTGGCTCCAATAAATTCCCCGTGTGAGGTTTCCACGCCGGTAATTTTACCCGCTTCCTGCAGTATAGAAACTATGGATTCTGCCACAATAGTTATGTTTTCATGCTTTTCTGCCATCTCTACGGCAGCCAGGGAATACAAATCCCTGTCATTCTGGCTTCGTGGCGAAAGAGCCGAGGGACCCTTGGATTGATTCAGAACCCTGAATTGAATACCCGTTTTATCTGCCAGAATACCCATTACCCCTCCCAGGGCATCGATCTCACGCACCAAATGACCCTTGGCAATACCACCAATTGCCGGGTTGCAAGACATCCTCCCGAGGGCATATTTATCCATCGTTACCAGGCCAACTGTACATCCCATCTTCGCCGGCGCGCAGGCAGCTTCCATTCCGGCATGCCCGCCGCCAATTACCAACACATCAAAACTACGCATACGTACCTGAACAAATTCCTTTTCTTTTTACATTACCCATAGCAGGACTCCTATTCTTTTAGCTGCCTGCTTAAGCAATACATTTTCAATTCTAATTGTACAAAATTACAAAAATATTAATTGTTTCACGTGGAACATTTTAATAGTCACAATTATTGTGAATTGCCGAGTGACACGCCATTACCATGTGACGAATGTTTCACGTGGAACACTCGTACCCGCATCACCTCATCATCTTCCAAACTATACCCATCGGCAAGAGGCAGATATTCGGCATACTCCTATTCACTTCCCTTACTATCGACGAATGAAGGCTGCCAATATATCACCGAGGTAAAGGTTGATACCCCTAAAAGGAATATCGTTATTCATTCTCTGGAAGACATTTTCACTATAGTAACCCGGCACATGATTATGAAGTTTCACATACCCGGGTTGTCAACTAACAACCATTGAACCCGAACAGTGGTTACCATAAATAACTTCCGACCCCTCCGGTAATACTATAAGCAAATCTCTCTTTGCTTACCCCGAACAATCAGGCCGGGCGGTGAATCCGCCTCACCCGAACACTAACCAAAACTTGCAATGAAAGAACTTCAAAGAGGATTCACTGGGTAATGCCAACAGTGGAAGGAACTTCCCTCCCGCGAAAATTTTCCGGATAAAAGCCTTACCCGCAATTCAGCGACCGTCGGCCACTCCCGGTAGTGACTCCCGAAACACCGCGTTTACAACATATATCGAACAGGTAAAAGCCTGTCGCGCCAATCGAAATAGTCACGCGAATCAGTCCTTACCCGACTACGGAAATATGGCTTCTAAAAACATAAATTACCGGTAAAAGCGCAGTAAACGGGTTTCGTTATCTGTCTGTTCAGCTAACCGCGAATCCGTTTATCTGCTAACCGGAAAATGTTCCACGTGGAACATTTGGGATTCGTAATCTATTTGCAATTATGTATCAACCACCTAAAATACGCCAAATTCAAACTATTTGCTGTGAATTAGCGTTACCAAATCTGCACGCTCCCGTTTCCTCCCGGCATTCGCGGGAGCCGTAACACGGCTTCCCGGCTCTCACGCGAAAACAAAAAAGTCTCTCAGCATGGTTTTGCCGGGTAATTGAAATTGCCAAATAATTCGCAGCAGCTTTGCTCATAAATCGGGTGCAAAACGCCTGCATTTTCTATTATCGCACCGCCCGGATCGCCGGAATGTTCACGGCTATTTTATCCGAAACCCCCGATTTACATTGCCACGCTTCGCTGAAGTAAATCACGAAAAATATAATTTTATTTTTATATCGTATATTTTATTTTTAATATTTTGTTAGTTGTTATTTGTCGCTGTAACTAACAATTTTTGCGTATGGCAATATTATTTACCTATACAAAATTTAGCAAATATATTATTGAGTATATCATCTGTTGATACTACGCCAATAATTTCGCTCAGAGCCGCCTCCGCGTTTCGAAGGTCAACGGAAATAAATTCGGGACTTAAATGACTGCTTCCCGAACTGAGCGCGTGGTGTAAAAATTCATTTGCCCGGCTCAGGCTATGGTAATGACGCGCGTTGGTAACAATAGCGGTTTTCTCCGTGTAGGTCCCGGTATCTCCCGCGTGCCGTTTCATCGCTTCCAATAGTATATTAATTCCCTCGCCTGTTTTGGCGGAGGTATAGACTTCATACCCGGCATGCTCTTCATGCGGTTTATCAATTTTATTCAGTACCCTGATTATTTTTTTCGCGCTTATGTGATTCAGTAATTCATTATACGAATCATCATCGGGCCCCAATGCATCTTCGATAAGCAATACAATATCGGCCGACCGTATGGTATCCATACTACGCTTTACGCCTTCCATCTCTATTATATCTTCTGTATCCCGAATGCCCGCGGTATCGTATATCCGGAAAAGGATTCCATTAATTGTCATTTCCTCCCGGATAACATCACGGGTGGTGCCCGGTATCTCGCTTACAATTGCACGCGATTCTTTTAATAGATAATTCAACAGCGATGATTTACCTACATTCGGTTTACCTACCAATGCAACATGCACGCCATCGCGTATTACCCTGCCGAATGAATATGTTGCAAGTAATTTTGCTATTTCCTCTATTACTTCGCAAACTGTCTGCTGTAAAACCGACCGGTCAACAAATTCAATATCCTCTTCGGCAAAATCCAGTTCCAGTTCAAGCAGTGATGAAGCATGAATCAACCGCTCGCGTAATGCAGAAATTTTTTGCGAAAGAAGCCCGTCCAGCTGATTCCTTGCACCCCGCAGCGAAGCATCGGACCGGGCAGATATTACATCAATTACCGCCTCTGCCTGACTCAGGTCTATCCGTCCGTTTATATACGCGCGACGGGTAAACTCACCCGGCTCTGCAACACGTACATCGTTTTGTATCAGCCGCTCCATTACCTTGGCGGTAATGAGCTGGTTACCATGCGTACTGATTTCAATTACATCTTCTCCGGTATATGAACGCGGCCCGCGGAATATTGAAAACAATACATCGTCAATAACTTCACCATCTACAGCGGTAATAGTACCGTAATGGATTGTATGCGATGCACAATCACGCAACTTTTTTTTCGTCACGCTTATTGCATCCACAACGGCAAAGGTATCTTTACCGCTAACCCGGATTATTGCTATAGCGCCCGCGCCCGGCGGTGTAGCTATTGCGGCTATTGTATCATCGAACATGTTGTACCTAATACTCAAATTTTAATCAAAATATTTTATTTAGAAAAGTTTAGCTGAATTTCATTCTTTCAGTAAACCATTATAAAATATGCGTACTATATTTTTTATTTATTTTACCAATTAATTCAATCGGCAACTTTTTTCGAACCGGTGCCAGAAAAGTTTGCGCATCAACCCTTTTTTCTATATCCGGGGAAGTGCCGCTAAATCCTGTAGGAAAATCTACTTTTGTTCTATAACATAAGGGGCATTCCATTTTGCTCAGGGTAATTTCCAAAGCAAATTCACGGGCACCTACCATTTTGGTATTCTGTTGTCTAAGAACTTCATAATATTTGTGTGATTTTTCTACAGCTTTTAGTGAAAATCTTTCAATGCTGCCGGTATAATTTTGGATTTCCGAATCAGATAAAACGCGAACTATAGCGAAGATTTCAGTAAGTAACTGCCTATCATTTATGGTATTTTCCTTAAATGACCGTATAAACTTTTCAACAATCTCAACATTCCTGTCAGGATATTTTTGTAATTCACTATATTTATCAAATAAAGAAATAAGCGCGATATCACTAATTTCCGGTTCCCGCTCTAAAGCAACTTTTGCCAATAAAGAAATATTTTCAATCTTCTTTACGGCTTCACGCACTACTTTCGTATCTGCTGAATCGCTTAGTACAATTTTTTCTAATAATTTTTTATCATGTATTCTATCGCCTGCCATATTAGCACAATACGAAGAACTAAGGGCAATATCCAACAGAAGAGTTGAGTCCTGTATTTTCTGTACAGCCTCCATTTGCATCTCATATAATAATGCAAATTTTGCAACTCGCGCCAACTCAGACTGATCCGTAATTCTTTGTAGCGCTTTCATACCCTCATTATATTCAACTTTTGTAGCATTTAATGCTATATCCACCGGCTTTTTACAACCGGAACATATAATGAGAAATAGTACAGATAATACAAGTATACTGTATGGTTGCGGAGGCAGCACAACAACAGAATAGCAAACACCGGCTCTTTTCATTCTTATCCTGAAAAATAATTTACGATACAGCAATATGTACATAGATGTTTATTCATTACTCAGTCGCTGAAACAGAAGTTACATTACATCGCACCAAACAAATTATGGTTTACTTCATTAAAACTTTTTAGTATCTGCATTGGGTATTCGCGTGGTTCACCGGCAGATTGTACAACTATTATCTTACCGGCACCTGCCTGTTCAGCAGCGGCAATGCCTGAAACAGAATCTTCAATAACTATTGTTTCACCGGGATTTGTTCCTAAAAAATCAAAGGCCCGCAAAAACAAATCAGGAGCAGGTTTGCCACGCAGGGTGCCATCATTAAAAATAATTTGTGCCGGGGTGAACCATTTATGCAATTCGGCTATCTCGTAATAGAATGCAATATTTTCCGGGCCGGAGGCAGTTGCAATGCAGCACGGAAAATGAATCGAGCTCAAATAATCCAGCAGCCCTGCCGCGCCGGGTGCAAGCCCGGGGCTCTGCCGACTGCATAAGTCCCGATAAATTGCTTCTTTTTCATTCGCCAGATCGAACAACTCGCCGCCTTCAACCGGGCGTTCAAATATTGCCGTTAAAATATCTTTATTCGATTGCCCGTGTATTTTTCTATCCTTCTCATCATCAGAAAGAATTTTCTTATGATGAGCTAAAAAGATATCCCAGGCTTCGTTATGTAAATGAGTATCCCAAAATAACGTACCGTTAAAATCGAATACAATTCCTTTATATGAACTCACGGAGTATAACCAAACTAATTAAATAGAACTTACCGGATGCAAAATTACAATAAATCTTATTTAAAGCTGTGGTGTTTCGTGCTGCACCCGCCAACCGGAAAGAAATACCTGGAGTTAAGGGAGGAATTACTGTATAGGAAAAGTAGTGGTATAATTACCCGGCAGCACTACTCTGCCGGGCAGTGAGAATTTTACACGCCTGAAAGTCTATTGCAGGCATGAAAGAACGGCATTTCGAAATTTTTCCGGTTCATCATAGTGAGGGTTATGTGCAGAGTTTTCAAACAGGATAATTCTCTTTGTACCCGAAGTATGCAGCCCGGCAATGTATTTTTCCGCTTCCGTATATGGCGCGGCAGCATCCAACTTACCCTGTAGTATCCGGACCGGTACGGAGATATCGGGTACATACTCTTTAAGCCGGAAATTCTGCAATACGGGCAGCATGTATTTTTGCGTTATGCCAATAGCCCGCAAAGCAGCAATTTTTTCGGTAAGCGAATAGGATGAGCAGGTAAATATACTTTTCAGCGTCCGGATCAGTACCTGACGAAAATTCTGTCCCCGTTGAATACCACCGAACTCGGTAACCCAACGCACCCGTGTTTGAAACGCCGAAACGGATATATGGGGCGGCATGCCGATTCGTTTCATATCCTGTAACGCCTTCCGGTTTTGTTCTGCTTCCGCCTGTTGAAGTATAAATGTATAGGCGTGCTCTTCAGCTGCTGCCATATCAATATCAGGCCCTACCGCAATTACGCCATTAAGTAAATCGGGATACATTCGCGCGGCAATCATGGCAAAACTTCCTCCAATAGAGAAACCCATCAGGAATAATTTCCGGTTAGGGAATTTCTGCTGTAGAAATTGCATCACCTTCCCCGTATCGCCAATGTACTGTTCAATCGAGTACAATCCGGGGTCCATGGAAGCGGAATACGACTTGCCGCACCCCCGGGGATCTAAATAGGCCATAGTAAAATACTTTTCGAGCCCCAGGGTACACCCCAAATATCGCGCCTCCGGTATAACCGGGAAACCGGGTCCGGCAGGCAATACCAATAGTACCGGGTTAGCCGGATTTTCTCCCCGGATAAGTACCGGGAGTGATATTCCTTCAGCCGGAATCGAATACAGCGTGTTTATCATGTCTGTCATACTGCCTTTCTAATCTTTTGAACAATCTAAAATTATCTTACCTGTTATGCCGGAAGTATTAAGTAGTTTATGGGCACGGGCAGCCTGACCGAGGGGTAATACGTCATAAATAAGCGGGCCTATTTTACCGGTATTCAGCAAGTTTTCGAGTACGTGCATATCCTCACGGAACCATTCCGGCTTTTTTCTCTTGAGCCCGGTAATCTGGTACAGGGTTACTTTTTTACCGAAAGGCAGGAGATTCCGGAGAAGTAGCCCGAAAGCGGCATACGTTTTCAGAACCTCTAACCGGTTTTTTCTCCCCTGTTTCAGCATGGATGAAATACCATACATTACCAGTTCGCCATTCGGGCGTAATAATCTATACGAATTTACCGCTGTTGAGCCAATACCATCGAACACAGAATCCACCCCGTCACCGGTAAGCTCGCGTACACGCTTAACCACATCGGTCTCCTGATAATAAATGGGAGTGCCGCCGTACTTTTTTACGATAGCGGCTTTTTTCCGGCTAACCGTACCGTACATCTCCAGTTGAAGCAATGCCCCCAGTTGCATTAAGGCAGTACCAACACCGCCGGCCGCCCCGTGGATAAGAACACGGGTCCCGGGTTTTACCGTGGTATGCCGGTAAAGCATTTGATAGGCGGTTATATAGTTCAGGGTAAGAGCTGAAGCCTTTAACGGATCGGTATCGGGACTGAGGGGAATGAGTTCGGTTTCGGGTAAAACTATATATCGGGCATAACCGCCCGTTACGGTTAGCGCGGCTGCCAGGTCACCCGGTTTTACCTTCTCTACACCCGTCCCCGCTTTTTCAACTACTCCGGTTATATCGTAACCAGGCGTTAACGGAAAATGTGGCATGCCGACATACACGCCTTCGCGTATTAGAACATCGGCAAATGATACCCCGGTGTATAAAATACGTATGAGTACTTCATTAGCCGCCGGTTCGGGTACCGGGCTTTCTACCAGGGTAAAATTTTCCGGGCCGCCGGGTTGGTTTATTAATATTTTCTTCTGAACCATTTTTTTCCTGCAATTATTAATACAGGAAAAATACTATCACTCACAAATATAGGCTTGAATGTTTCTGCTATTATTAAAAATACCCGTGGGCGGCGTACCGAGCATTCGGGTAAAGATCCGGCTAAAATGTGCCGAATCGGCAAAACCGGCATCGTAGGCAGCCTCGGTAATGGTAGCCCCGTTTATTACCGCGTACACACCATGCACCAGCCTGTTCCATAAAATGTATTTTCTGAGCGGTATGCCCGTGTATTCCGTAAAAATATGTATCAGCCTGCTTTGGGAAAGGAATACCTCTTCAGCCAGACCGGCAATACTTACTTTGGAAGGTAATGAACGATGAATTTTCTTTATTACCTCATCAACGCGTTGATCGGGCGTAACCGGCAACGGTATGCCTCCGGTTAGCACATCAAGAAAGGCATAGACGGATTCATTCACTTTTGCCGGACTTTCATTGGCCTGTACTGCCCCGGCAATTTTGCCGGTAAAGTTACCGGCCATATCTGCATCAAGACGCCGGTATAACGCGCCATTCAGGTAATTATTCCGGATTGCCCGGGCTATACCCGATTCCGGCTCTATCCCGATAAAAATTACCTGCTTATCTTCCAGTTCGCACTCGTGGGGTGAATCGGGACTAATAACTACGGCCGAAAACTCCTCCCATTCACGCCCCAGTTTCATCCGGAATGGCCGGGATTCTGATATAGCTATCTGTAACGCGTGGTGACCATGTACACGGGTG
Organism: Ignavibacteria bacterium; assembly: GCA_021286645.1. Lineage (GTDB taxonomy): Bacteria > Bacteroidota > Ignavibacteria > Ignavibacteriales > Ignavibacteriaceae > JACPGF01. The sequence goes on along the minus strand of JAJTBZ010000022.1, from coordinate 71,613 downwards.
CGGATAGAACTGCCCCGGTATAAAAACATACCACGCCACATGTACAAATACTGCGAAACCTGCTGAACTGCCATTTTATTACCGATGCCTGTAATCAATGTGAAAAAGAGTATCAGCACCGAAAATACAAACAAACCTTGCCCGGTACAAACAAATTACCGTTAAAATGCAGCTTTTATTTATTAATACCACGCGTACATACCAGTCCCTTTTGGAAATATTCTATTATTATTATAGTTTTCTGCACTTCTGAAAATAAATCTGCACACAGAGCATAGGGGATTTATTTTCCAATTTCCATAGCATTTGAACATGAATAGTACTCCGGTTAGTTAACTCATTATTTATTATACCGTAAGGAAATTGGCTCTATGAAAAAAATCTACGTATCAATTTTGCTTCTGTTCTGTTTCCCGATAAGCTTGTTTAGCCAAATACCCGGCATTTACCAGCGAATGGTTGCGCCTTCGATAGAATATAGCCTGTATTTAAAATGGGATAATCACGACAGCTGTTTTAAATATCAGCGTGATAATGTCCCTTCCGGTTTCATTCCCCTCGATACCAACATGTACTTCGATGTAAATAATGATGACAATAACTCGCTTAATATATATTTACAGTTTTACAACCCGATGAAATTCAATATAGGATATAAGATAGAGGCCGGTGATGATCTGGCATATACCATGTTCAATAAAATGATAACCATGATGAGCGGGAAGATACTGGATTATGAAAAATTGGCTGCCGCGCTCAAGGATATGGAAAATAATCTTCCGCAGGTTACGGATTTGGCTCAACCTGCAAACGCCGGTGCGCTGGCCGATGCCGATAAAGAAGTTGCAGGTATTGCGAAAGATATTTCCCGCCTGCCGGCAAAAACTTACCCCAAATCAAAATCGTTAGCGGAAATTTACAAATATATCTACCTGATGGATGGCGATACAATCAGTAAATCTGTGCCTGAAGCGATTTACGAAAATCTTACCCAACTGGCGAAAGCTTCAACATTTGATGAGTTTAACGCCGCATATAAAAAGGGTGCAGAATTGCAAACCCGGATGGAGGCCGATTATAAAAAAGCCGGTAAGTATGTACTTCCTTATTATAAATCCGTTATCGCTGACTTCTGTAAGAAAATAGAATTGAAGAAAGATGCTGCGGCAGAACATAAATCTGAAGGAGCAGTAAAAAAGGATGTGAAAAAAGATGCGGCTGCCCAGGCTGCCGAGGATAAAAAGGAAAATGAAATCATCTACAGTTCATCATTATATCTTAACAACAACAATTACCGGTACCTGCAAAACACCATAGATGATATTCACGACCTTCAGGAGCAGTATAAAACCCTTCTGGATCAGGTGAAAAAAATAATTGACGGCTACGAAAGCAAAAACAGCAATTATTACACCCTGCTGAAATCGACCAAGCTTTCACTGGAAAAAAACAAACAGTTAAACGTACAGTTAAAAAACTGGACAATTGATTCGGAAAAAGGAAAAATACTAAGTAAGCAAAGCATCGGGTTTGCCGTTGTTCCACAGCGCAAATTATTCCCGTTTTTCTCGCTTGGTACTTTTTATTCAGCTATTACCACCCCGCAATACGACATACAGGATATTAGCGGCAGGAAAACGATTGTTCGTGTAGATAACTCAAAAGAATTTGGCTACGCGGCATTATATGCTAACCTTGTATTGCTTACCTGGAAAGATCCCAACTTCATACCTTTTATTCAGGTAGGAGTTGCAAAAGATAAAAACTATCTGCTGCCTGTAGGCGTGGGTGTTTCATTTGGCGAAACCGTATCTGTATCAACGGGCGGGGTATTCCACTGGTATGATGAGTTAAGCACAAAGAAACCCGGCGATATCGTAGGTACCGACTTTAGTCTGAAAGATGATTACAAAACGGTTCTAAAAGTAAACTGGTACGTTTCTGTTAATATTGCTTTCTACACATTCAAATAGCCTTTATGCCGGCACCACGTGCATATACCTGGTGCCGGCTTTTTCCTACGCCTGTTCTGCGCAACAAGCTCTGTTACTACAAATGTGATTCAAATCGAAAAATCTACCGCAGGGAAAAAACTGATGGAGCTTCGTTGAATAATTTTGTATATTACGGGTACTGTAAAATGAATCCGCGTGAGAAGTTATTCGTTCTTGGATATTTATAACACACTCGCACATACAGAGGGCAGACGTGTGTTGGTTAATACTAATAAATGGTCCTGCAATCGGGCATGAAAATATTATATAAATAATACACACCGCGGGGTTGCACAAAAACTGCCCCGTACCTTTGCCGGTTGTTAGCAAATTATATTCCTTGTTTTTTCCTGAGGAAAGCAATGGTGAAAAAAGATCTGCACACGAAAACGACTCCTTCCCGCTTAACCCCGGGCAGAATAATCCTTATTTATTTAATCGGTTATTCTTTTTGGATCATTGCTACCGATGTTCTTCTGAATCTGTTCGTTACCGACAGCGTACTGATAACGGGCATTTCTATTATCAAAGGATGGTTCTCTGTTCTTCTTTCCGGTTTACTGCTCTACGGCCTGTTCCGGCGTTCGTATAACAGCATAGTAGTTTTGAAAAGCGAAATTGAAAATAAAGCCGTGCAATTGCGCGAATCGGAGGAGCAATTCAGAACAATTATAGAGCAGATGCAGGAATATGTTTTCCTTACCGATTTTAGCGGAGTAATAACTTTCGCCTCCCCTATTGCAAGTTCCATGTTCCTTTACGAACCACATGAAATGATCGGTCATCATTTTACCGAATTCTTAGCCGAAGAGGCTATTCCCGCGGCTATTGATGCCTTTACCAAAGATGTAAAATCTACCACCAAAACGGGCAGTATTTCACTGCGCATGAAACGGAAAGACGGCACCTATTTTATTGGCGAAGTTGACCCTAATTTATATACAAAAGACGGGAAAACAATTGGAACGATAGGTGTTATCCGAAATGTAACCGAGCGGAAGAAGATGGAATTGGCATTAATTAAAGAACGCGACCGCGCCGAGGAAATGACCCGGCTGAAATCCAGCTTCCTTGCCAATATGAGTCACGAACTGCGTACCCCAATGATTGGAATACTGGGTTTTTCAGAAATCCTGGTGAAAGACCTCGAAGGCTCGCCTTTGGCTCATTATGCCTCAAACATCTATACCAGCGGAAGCCGTCTTATGGATACGCTGAATATGATATTGGATATGTCACGTATTGAAGCAGGGAGATTGGAAGTTAAATCATCGGCTTTTAACCTTGTACGAATCCTCCGGGACGCGACTACCACATTTACCGCAAGCGCCCTCAAAAAAAACCTGTACCTGAAGGTGGAATCGGATAAAGAAGAAATCCTGATAGAATCCGATGAGCAGATGCTACGCCAAATATTCCATAACCTGATAAATAATGCGATTAAATACACCAACACCGGCGGCGTTACGGTTTATATACGCGAATATTGCAGTGTATCGCCGGGATTTGTAGAAATCTCTATTGCCGATACCGGCATTGGTATTGAAAAAGAACACCAGGAATTTATTTGGGATGAATTCAGACAGGTAAGCGAAGGAAAGGGTCGGAATTTTGAAGGTACCGGTCTGGGACTTACAATCACCCGGCGATTTATCGAAAAATTGAACGGTTCAATAAGCATACAGAGCACGCCCGGTGAAGGCGCAACTTTTACCATTCAGCTGCCGCTGCCTGTTCAGGTAGTGCAACCGGCACTTCCCGCGATGCCCGAAACACCCGCGCCGGCACGCCCTGCTCAGACCCGGGTCACAAAAGCCAACCTGCTCTATGTTGAAGACGACCCGACGGCAATTTCGTACACGCAGCTGCTGCTGGAAAAAGATTATCAGCTCGATATAGCAGTTAACTCCTCTGCCGCCCTGAATATGGTTGACCAAAAACAGTACGACGCCATATTGATGGATATTAACCTCGGTACCCGCTCGCTCGATGGCGTTGAAACTACAAAACTGATACGTGAAAAAGAACACTATAAACAAACCCCCATTATTGCCGTTACCGCATTCGCCATGGTAGGCGACAGAGAAGAGTTTTTAGCCGCGGGCTGCTCGCATTATATCTGTAAACCTTTTAAGCGCGTTGAACTTACCGGTATTTTGCAGGAGGCTCTGCAGGCCCCGCAATCGTAACGGGATACTTTTCGATGTATTTTTCTATTTTATATAGTATCAACGCGGCAAATACCGTGTTTGCCTAACTTTCCCTACAATGAAATTCACATAAATAATTGTATCTTGCGGGTACAGAAAACAAATTTTTTCATCAGGTCGAATGAATATATCGGCAGGGTGATATTTTGTGCCCTGATGCATGAACTGACTGAAACAGATATTGAGAAACAGAAAAAGAAAAGATGTATGAGCGATAAAAGAACTATCATTGAAACATTCCCGAACGCGTATCCCGATAGAGATTACCGTGTTGTGCATACCGCGCCCGAATTCACTTCCGTGTGCCCGAAAACCGGTCAGCCCGATTTCGCCACCATGATACTGGAATATATTCCGGATTCGCTATGTATTGAATTGAAATCGTTGAAGTTATACTATAATTCATTCCGCAATGACGGTATTTACTTCGAAAGCGTTACCAATATGATATTGGAAGATCTGGCCGCCTGCTGCCAGCCACGCTATATGAAGTTAACTGCTAACTTTAACGTTCGGGGTGGAATCACTTCTATCGTTGAAGTTGAGTATAAAAAGCCCGCTCAGGCATAAGTAACGGCGGTGCATGTATGTCAGCAGCAGCAGAGCCCGGTTGGTGTCAGAAGTTTAATGAATTCAGAAAACGGGTAATCCATTCGCCGGAAAATATATTTACCGGTAAAACTCATTATTCGAAATATACCGATATACTGTTTGGCGCGCTGCGCGAGGCGGTATCTGAAAGCCCCCTGCCTGCCGACTTACTGCCGGTAACCGATTTTGCCCATAAGACACTTACCCCGTTTACCCCTGCACATATTCTGGTATTAACCCATCACCCGGACTCTGTTCCGCCGGTGCAGGATATACTCCCGATACTCCGTGCTAAAACACGGGTCATAGAACATGCATTCGAATTTACCGTGCTGCCACTCTACGAACCCGATTCCTGGTCGGCGGAAGACGCGTACAGGTTTCTTACCGGTAACCGTAATATGTATATCGGCGATGCCGATGCCTGCTCGTACCTTGAAAGCAGGCTGGTTGAAAAACTCCGGTTAAACGGGTCACGCTCTTTCCTGGATGGCATCTCCATTATCCGTCACCGGCGCCTCGAACGGTTTGGCCTTACCCCTTTGGTTGTTGAACCCAACATCAGCAAAACCGCCGGCGGCTTAATTGATTTATTCATCTGCACGGTACTCGCTAAACTGCTTATACCCCGGCAGCCATACGATCTGTTCACCGGCAAAGAAGAACCCTCGTGTTTCGACCAGCTGGCCGCCTGTAATTATATACCGGAACAGGACGCCGCCATACTAAAACAGGCGCTTCATGTGTATGCCTGCCTTCGTATGTATATTCATATACAACACCGCCACGCGGGCGACTGGCTCGAGGAAAAGGAAATATTCTCACTCGCGCACCGAAAACCGTTAATGCCGTTTATGGCAATCTCTCAGCCGGAAAATCCCAATAATCATATTATTCTCTTCCGGTTTATTTCATCGTGCTTGCAAACTACATACCGGACCCTCACAACACTTGAATGCTTCCTGCTCGAATCACAACTACATAATTACCCTGATGCCCTTACTACCCATTTTGAATTGAATTTACAACTGAAAGCAGACTGCCTCAGCCTTGCCGCGGAATCTGTACCGGATATGTCCACCATTATGCAGGCATTCTACTATATGGGTACCGAAAAGGCATGGTTTAACGGAAAACTGCGTAATTATATACGGAATTTTCAGGATAGCGGCGATATTCAGCAAAAGGCTGATAGCATACGAATTTTTAGGAAAATACTACAACTGGGCAAAAGCGCGGGTCACGTATTGGAAGTTATGCATGAGCTGGGTTTCCTCGGTAAATTTATTCCCGCTTTTGAAGAATTAACCGGCTATGCACAGTTCGGGCCGTATTATTATTATACTACCGATGGCCATACCCTGCATGCTATTAACGAGTTATGCTCGCTTGACCTGCATACCTCGTACCCCGGTAAGATATTCGCCATGCTGAAAGATAAAGAACTGCTGTTACTGGGAATTTTGCTGCATGATATAGCAAAACCGGTAAGCGCGCAGGGGCATCAGTTAATGGGTGCAGAGTACGCAATTGGCCTGCTGGAAGAATTTGGTTACGATGAAGATAAAGTGGAAGCGGTAGCCCTGCTGATACGCTACCATTTCTTTATGCATCGTGTAGCATTCCGAAAGGATGTACGCTCGCAGGAAACTATTGACGCTTTTGCTACTTTGTTTCCTACTGTTACCGATCTCGATAACCTCTTCCTCCTTTCGTATTCGGTTATCTCGGCAGTAAGTCCCATGATATTTACTCCGTGGAAGCAGGTAATGCTTACCGAGCTGTACAAGCGCACGCGGACCCGCATTAGCGCTATTACATCCGATAAGCCGCTTGTCAGATCGAAGACAGGTAATTCCATGGCCCATTTAAAACACAAATCATTTGAAACGCACCTGGCTACTTTTGACGACCCGCTATATGCCGAACATTTTTCCGAAGAGGAAATAAACTGGCAGATAGAAAAGATTGAAGAAGGTGAACCACTTTCAGTTTTATCGGTTGACGGCGAGTATAATACGAAATTTACCGTTATTACCCGCGACAGCAACTTCCTGCTCTCTAAAATTTGTGGTGTATTAACTATTAACCACGTAAATATTCTCGATGCCCGAATTTTCACCCGTCGTGATGGTATTGTGGTGGATACATTTACCATTACACAAAATGGCAGTCATGAGCCTGTCAGTCCCGAGCGTATTCAAAAAGTTGAAGAAGACCTCAAAGCAGTAATTTCCGGCATGCTGCAGGTAGGCCTGGAAATAAAAAAATACCGCGCGCAATGGAACGCGCTGAAGCGTTCACTCATAAAATCAGAAAACCCGGCACGCATCCGTTTTGAAACCCATGATACATATACCGTTATTCTTATTCAGGCGCCTGATATACCGGGCTTCCTGTACCAGATAACCAGGAAACTCAATGATCTGGGTCTGCATATCTATTTTGCTAAGATTGCTACTGAAGACAGCAGCATCTATGATGCATTTTACGTGCTCGACCGGCATAAAATGAAGGTATCGAAGCATTTTTTCCAGCTCATTGAAACCGAGCTGATGCATATTATAGAAAAGCTGTAACAGACTTTCCCCATCCTTCATTTCTGTACCCGATTGCCGTGGGCTCATTAATGCCTGGCAGCAAAATATATGTACCGAACTGCTGTACCATCATTTCCCATTTTTTTTGAACCCCGTGACCCGTTTTACCATCTAATGCAGTAAACATAAGGATATGTATGACGTTCTTCACTAAATATAAAAAAATCATTCTGCCGGTAATTGGTGCCATTGGCGGTTATGCCTATTATTACTTTATCGGCTGCGCCAGTGGTCATTGCCCTATTCAAAGCAATCCCTTCTTCAGTACAATATACGGGGCTGTATTGGCTTCGGTATTCCTTTTCCCCGATAAAAAGGCAAAAAATGATGGAAATAACTAAAGATATCCTTATAGAGGATCTGGTACGCGAATTACCCGATTCTGTTACATATCTCATGGATAAAGGCATTCGCTGCCTGCGTTGCGGCGAACCCATGTGGGGCACTTTGGAAAAGGCAGCTCGAGATAAAGGCTTTTCCGATGAGGATATTGCCCTCTTCGTAACCGATTTACAAAAGCTTTCCACACATATATAATATTTAAAATATATATTTATTTAAATATTTAAACTTTATTATTCTTTTTATGGTGTGGATATGTGGAAAAGTTCAATATCCTTGTATTTTACGCTGTATTATTAACTTTTCGCGCAGAGAAATTCACATTCCACAATGTGGAAAGCTGTGGATAAACCGGCAGTTATCCACCGTTGGGACTTTTTCACATCTTACCCTGAGTTTACCCCATAGTTTTCAACGTAGTTATCCACATACTTTGGTACAGGTTTTACGGGTCACAGCCTGCATAACCGACTCCCCGATTTGCAATATTCCCGGTAAACTAAGTAGTTTAGAGTAGTAAAATAATTATTGTTTATCGTAATATAAGGCCGAACATGAATGAAGTGAGCATACGATTTGCCGAAAAACAGGATGTGCCCGTAATATTGGGATTAATTAAGGAAATTGCTGAATACGAAAAGCTGAGTCATGAAGTAATTGCTACGGAAGATTCACTGAGCAACGCGCTATTTGGCCCCGAAAAAGTAGCAGAAGTGCTGTTGATGACAATAGAAGGGCAACTGGCCGGGTACGCGCTCTTCTTCCATAATTTTTCCACGTTTATTGGTAAGAAAGGCCTGTATTTGGAAGATATCTATGTAAAACCGGGCTTCCGGGGGCAGGGCGCGGGACGGGTATTGTTTAATTCGGTACGGAAACTGGCGGCAGAGCGTGATTGCGGCCGGATGGAATGGGCGGTATTAAACTGGAATACGCCGGCAATAGAGTTTTATGAACGAGCTGGCGCGAAGCCCCAAAGTGAATGGACGGTTTACCGCTTAACCGAAGAAAACATTCTGCCGCGGTAAATAAAATTTTATAGAGCTCCGGCACGGCCGGGTTATTTTTCTTGATTTTAATCCATATAATTTATATTTTGGATTAGGGTGCTGACGATTAATCTTATTTAATTCTTTAAAAACATGTCAAATCTGGTATTCGGGGTGCTTCTGTGCATAGTTATGACGAACGTTTTAACTGCTCAGGAAAAAATACAAACAGATGTATTTCGTTTGAAAGAACGAAGTAGTGTTCTGTATTTGGATATGCCATTAACAACCTTCCCGGATTCTATTAGCAGGATGAGTTTAAATGAATTTCAAATGATGCTTTCCTATCAAAGCCGTATGAACCTCGATTACCGGCTTTTCGCGGAACCGGAAGACAGTTTGGGATTGAGTAAAAAAGAAATTAGTGCATTGTTCCGGTTTTCAGTACAGCATGAAGATTCGACTTTAGCCCGAGCGCGGAAGTATTTAGGAATTTCGCGCGATGTATTTGCTTTTATTCTTGCAATAATGCACCTGGTAAAATACCATTAAATAACAAAGGTGGTAGTTGGCCGTATGTTTAGATCGGCAGCCCTGAGCCGGCACGATGAATTTCTTTGTATGCGGCCGGGTTCGCCATTGTACGTACACATAATACATATCATTTTATGAGGCAGCAGGGTTTGGTGAGCGTGGACCCGTTGGCGGTAAGCTGGTAGTAGTATATGCCGCCGGTTAAAGAGCCCGCGTTAAACTCGGCGGTATACGTTCCGGCAGGTTTAACACCGCTTACTAACGTTGCCACTTCTTTACCAAGGGGTGAAAATACTTTTACTGTAACAAAATCGGAATGGGAAATAGTGTAGGTAATCCGCGTGGCAGGGTTAAACGGGTTCGGGTAATTTTGCTGTAAAGAAATTTGCCGGATAGCAGGATTGGCGGGTTCGGAAACAGCAGTTAAACCGGTTGCCACTATTTTAACGGGGTTAAGCGCGCTGTTGGTATTGGTATAGCTTGCGGTGTTTTTCATATCAACTTTAAATACCAGGCCGTCAAACATATCCATAAGGTAAAATGTGCCGGCAGGCAGCGAGTTTTTGTTCCATGAATACGTAATGTTGTAGGTTGAAGACCCCGGCTGCGTACGTATCTTCCAGGTAATTCCGGTCTGACTGATATTCCGATAGTCGATGATAGATTCGGAATAGTTTACGGGCAGTTGGAATCGGGAATCAAATACACCCGTTGGCGGGTACGGTGGCAGCAGCAATTCGCCCAATGAAGCATCGATATCATCGGTTGCTTCGGTCGCCTGCCCGAATATCAGATCCTGTTGGTTACCCGCGTTATCTTTTACCGTGATTACCGATTGCCATTTAACGTTTTTCTTAACGGTTTGTGCCGGGCTAAATGGTATCCATACCATGAATATGGTAATAAAAAGGCTGCGGTAAAAAATATGGTTCATGGTATGGCCTGTTAAGTAGTTATTTATAAATCTTTTTACTTTCGTTCCAGATTTCATCCATCTCTTCGAGATTGGATTCGGTAATTTTCTTTCCCCGGTTCGCCAGTTCTTTTTCGATAAACTGGAAGCGTGAGATAAACTTCCGGTTGGTGCCGCGTAGGGCATTTTCGGGGTTAACGCCAATGAAGCGCGCGTAATTAATGAGCGCGAAGAACAAATCGCCGAATTCCTTTTCAACCGCTTCCTTATCGCCGGAATCGACTGCCTGGTGCAGCTCATTGGTTTCTTCAACCACTTTGGCGTACACGTCTTCAACCTTTTTCCAGTCGAAGCCGACTTTAGCGGCTTTTTCCTGCAAACGATAGGCACGCAGCAGTGACGGCATTATTTCGGGAACGCCGTCAAGAACCGATTCCCTGCCCTCGCTTAGCTTAATAGCTTCCCAATTTTGCAAAATTTCACCAACATTCTTCACCTGAACATCGCCAAATATATGCGGGTGGCGGCGAACGAGTTTATCTGATATGCCCTGAATAACATCATCAATGGTAAAAGTACCGTTATCTTCGGCAATAACAGAATGGAAGGCGATATGCAGCAGCAGGTCGCCCAGTTCGCCTTGCAGTTCCTTGTAATCCTTCTCATCGATAGCGTGAACAGTTTCATATGCCTCTTCAAGAGTGGCCGCCTTAATGGAATCGTGTGTCTGTTCGCTATCCCAGGGGCATTCCTTGCGAAGGCGGTACATAATGTTCATAAACTTTTCAAATTTCTGTATATCCACAACTACTCCGTAAAAATTACAATAGTACTTTATTTATCAATGTTAAGTTGAGCGTAAAAACATTAAATTGCAATAGTAAAATAATATGTTTTTTATATACCAGGAAACATATTGCAAAAAGGCCTTATAAGCATGTGAGCCGCAAGAGAAACAGAGGGCGATGTAACGAAGAAATCTTTTTGTATAGATTATTGTTGATAATATTATACATTATAATAGAAAAATAGAGAGAGGTTCAGAATTATGGTGAGCGACAGATTAAAAGAGTTAAATATTGTTATTCCGGATGCCCCAAAACCATTAGCAGCATACGTACCGGCAGTAAAAATAGGCGATCTTGTTTATACTTCGGGGCAGCTGCCGTTAGAAAACGGGGCAATTAAGTTTATCGGTAAAGTTGGTGCAGAAATATCAACAGAGGACGGACAGGAAGCTGCCCGCATTTGTGCCATTAATTGTATGAGCGCCATACTTTCAGTGGTTCCTTCGCTGGAACAGATCGAAAAAATTGTTAAAGTAACCGTGTTTATTAACAGTACACCGGGTTATACCAGTCAGCCCGAAGTTGCCAATGGCGCTTCACAATTATTATTGGATATATTTGGAGAAAAAGGTAAACATGCCCGTTCGGCAGTAGGTGTTGCCGAATTGCCACGGAATGCTGCTGTAGAGATTGAATTAATAGCAAAGATCTCTGCCTGATAGCTTAGCCGTTCTGTTATGACTCCAGCAGGTAAAAAAAACCGGGTAATATTCATTGATTTAATACGCGCCTTCGCTGTAATAATGATGGTACAGGGGCATACGATTGATGTACTACTGGGTAATTCATTCCGGGATTATACTTCATCCTTTTATTCCGTATGGTTTTTTAATCGGGGCATGACTGCCCCGATATTTATGTTTACGGCAGGTACGGTGTTTAATTACCTGTTTCGTCTGAACAAAGAACCATTTTGGCACAACCCGAGGGTTTGGAAAGGGGTTAAGCGTTTTGCCCTTCTTATGGTGGTGGGTTATTTCTTAAAATACCCTACCCGCCGTATTTTCGATTTTAGCGGCGTTACTGCCGCGCAATGGCAGTTATTTTGGGCAGTTGATGTATTACAACTTATTGGCGTTGGCATTCTTTCCATTATGGTGCTCGACTATATCAGCGAGTTATTGGGAAAGAAAGATCTGCTGGTTTTTGGTGTAAGTATTGTATCTGCTGTAGCCTTATTTCAGTACTTTGAACATATAAACTGGGTTCGGTACGTGAATCCGGCTTTAGCGGGATATTTATATAAAGGCACGGGCAGTAACTTCCCTGTTTTTCCCTGGCTGTGTTACCTGCACGCGGGGGCGGTATTGGGCAGTTACCTGGCCAAACATCCCGATATTTTCAAATCAATGGATTTTTCGAAAAAAATTGCCATTACCGGACTCGCAGTTATTGCAATTTCGCAGATTGGCAACCTGATAGAATATGAAGTGTATGGTACCAGTTATTTCTGGACTACCAGTCCGAACCTGGTAATATTCCGGGTAGGTTATGTATTGCTGCTGAATGCGGTATTTACCGTTATAGCCCGGAAAATGGAAAGCATACCCCATTTGATAATATTACTTGGCCGAAATACCCTGCTAATTTACGTGGTTCACCTTATAATATTGTATGGAACACCCTGGACACTGGGGGTAGCGAATTTTTGGACGAATAAATTTGGACCGCTTGTTTCCGTGCTGCTGGCAGTGGAGATGATCGGGCTTATGATCGTAATGGTAGTTGTGCTGAATAAACTGCACGTGAAGTTTAAATCAATAGAAGCTTCGTAAAGAGAGAAAAGAATTGAGAAAATCACCAACGGTAGATGCCGGACCCAAAAACGAGGAAAAAGAATACGAAAAAGCGTTGCGCCCGGCGCGGTTTAGCGATTTTACCGGTCAGCAAAAGATAGTAGATAACCTGAACGTGTTCATTTCCGCTGCCCGAAAACGTGGCGAGGCTTTAGACCACGTGCTGCTTACCGGTCCCCCCGGATTAGGAAAAACCACCCTTGCGAACATTATAGCCAATGAAATGGGTGTAGGCTTTAAGATGACCTCCGGCCCGGTTCTTGAAAAACCCGGTGACCTGGCGGGAGTGCTTACCAATCTGGAAGAACACTCGGTTTTATTTATCGATGAAATACATCGGCTGAGTCCCGTTGTGGAAGAGTTTTTATATTCGGCCATGGAAGATTACCGTATTGATATTATGATAGACAGCGGGCCGAATGCACGAACCGTACAGATCGGGCTGCCGAAATACACGCTTATTGGTGCAACAACACGCGCGGGTATGTTAACCTCGCCGCTGCGTGACCGGTTTGGAATTAAATTTCGGCTTGACTATTACGATAGCGAGTTATTAAAAAACATTATACTTCGCTCGGCACGGATATTAAACGTGCCTATAGAGAATGATGCAGCATTCGAAATTGCAAAACGGGCTCGTGGAACCCCGCGAATTGCAAACCGCCTGCTGCGCCGCACGAGAGATTTTGCCGACTATCAGAATAAGAGCAGCATTGACCTTGAAGTTGCCAGGTTTGCACTTCAGGCATTGGATGTAGATGATTTCGGTTTGGATGAAATGGATAAAGAGATACTCTTAACCATTATAGAAAAGTTTAACGGCGGCCCCGTGGGTTTAAGCGCCCTGGCAGTGGCCGTGAATGAAGACGCGGGCACGCTGGAAGAAGTATATGAGCCCTTTTTAATACAGCAGGGATTTATCAACCGTACTCCCCGGGGGCGCGAGGCTACATTGCACGCGTACGCGTATCTGGGCAGAACGAAAAAACAGGCTGTTGAAGGCAATGCCTCATTGTTCGATCAGGTGTAATAAGGGAATGCCGCACCTTATGGAAAGTAAGTCGTGGCACAGGATAGAAAGGAAGGAAAAGTATGATAATTGATGTTAAAGAAGGAATACGTATCGGTGATGGTCTGCCGTTTGTACTGCTGGCCGGGCCATGCGTGGTGGAAAGCGAAGCGGTAGTAATGGAAACAGCCGGCAGGCTGCAGGAAATTGCCCGTAAACTGGAAATACCGTTTATTTTTAAATCGAGTTTTAAGAAAGCTAACCGTACAAGCCTACAGTCATTCACGGGCCTTGAGCCATTGGCCGCGTTGGAAATACTCCGAAAAGTGAAGAATACTTTTCATGTTCCGATTGTAACCGATATCCATACCGAGCAGGATGCCCCGATGGCAGCCGATTACGCTGATATATTGCAGATACCCGCTTTTCTTTCGCGGCAAACCGATTTGTTGATTGCAGCCGGTAAAACGGGTAAGATTGTAAATATTAAGAAGGGGCAGTTTCTTGCACCCGAGGATATGAATCACGCCGCGCAGAAGGTAGCATCCACCGGTAATAATAATATTATGTTAACCGAGCGGGGTACTTTTTTCGGCTATCATAACCTGGTGGTTGATATGCGTTCGTTATTGGTAATGCGCGAGAGCGGGTACCCGGTGGTTATGGATGCCACGCACGCGGTACAAATACCATCGCAGGGCGGGTTTTCCGGCGGTCAGCCTAAATACATCAAACCACTTGCCGCGGCGGCAATTGCCGTTGGTGTTGACGCGTTGTTTCTGGAGATTCATCCCAACCCCATTAAGGCATTAAGTGATGCCGGCAGCCAGCTTCCACTGGATGATGCAGAAGCAATTCTATCGTTAATGAAAGATATTGATACCCGCGTTAAACGTGGATAGATTGTAAAAACACATCAAAAAAAAATATTTTCGTTGAGTTTCAAACCCTCTTGAATATTCAGGAGGGTTTTGTATTTTATGGCGGATACGTAAAATAATTCGGCACTTAATTAGTTCCGCGGTATAAATTAAGGTATTTGGAACTTGTAAGCGTAAAAATGTATTTACTCAATAGCACTAACCGTTAATAAAACGGTTGCGCGTAATTATCTCTTTACTATCATTCATTAATCATTGGAGCTACTCTATGTATAAGATTGAAAAGAAGGGGTACGGGTTCAAGCTGGTATTCGAAGGTTTCATAAAAATCGACGAATTACAGGACTGGGTTGAGGATTCGAAGAAAGCGCTTACCGGGGCGCCGAAAAAATTTGGGGTATTGATCGATATGCGAACTCTTAAACCTCTTTTAGCTGATGCACAGGAGGTAATGGTACAAGGGCAGGGCCTGTTTAAATCGGCAGGAATGGAGCGCTCGGCTGTGCTGGTGCCAAATTCATTGGTTGCCAATCAGTTTAAGCGGCTTGCCCAAACAAGCGGTATTTACGCATTTGAACGCTACATAGATGCTTCGGCTGTTTCTAATTTTGAAACTGTTGCCGAAGAATGGATACGCTTAGCCAAGGATCCGGATAAAGTGTAAGTGAAAACGGTTTGCTCCGTGGAAGTTCCGGTATAACTCCGAGAGCAGCGATCTTGAATATTAGTTAACCCGTAATATCAGAATATATATTGGTATTACGGGTTTTTTTATTATTACGGCAATACTTTTAGATATAGGGTATTCATACGGTAATAGCGGTATTACATTTCAGAACCGTGTGGCAGAGCAACCGCAGGCGTATCGAAGCACGGTCATTTCGATACATCCGGCCCGGGTTTACCACGGCATTAGTTTTGCCGCATCTGGCCGGACACTCAATGACCTTTTGCGGTTCGCCGTTTTGCATTTCAGAACTTGGTTGCAGATAGCCGAAGGCGTATCGAAGTACGGTCATTTCGATACATCCGGCCCAGGATTGCCACGGCGTTGGTTTTGCCGCAGCCGGCCGGACACTCAATGACCCTTTCGTGGTGCGCTGTTTGGTATTTAAGAATTGGGTGATTGAGTAGCCGGAGGCGTATCGAAATCACCAACAACAGAAATGAAAATTATCAGGGATTTTCAGAGTGCCAGAGGCACGATATATCTGTAGAAAACAGATACCCAAAAATTTTATAAAGATCCGTAGGATCGACACAGAATCTATTATTGCCCGGGTCATTTCGATACATCCGGCCCAGGATTGCCACGGCGTTGGTTTTGCCGCAGCGGGCCGGACACTCAATGACCTTTGGTGGTACGGCTTTTTGCATTTTAGAATTTGGTGATTGAGTAGCCGAAGGCGTATCGGAGGCCGGCGATTGAGCAGTAAAAGGACTGACTCTACCGTGTAAATTTAATATTTCATTTTAAATTTACACGGATATCGGGTATTTTGAGAATATGATTACCAGAAAATATATTCATCGTATTGAGACCGCGTTGGAAAATAACCCGGCGTGCGCGTTGGTTGGGCCGAGGCAATCGGGTAAAACGACTATTGCCCGTGAGATAGTAAAATTACACCCGGACTCTATTTACCTCGATATGGAAGACTCGAGAGATTACCGTAAACTTACCGATCCCCATGCATTTTTTGAACGGTTCGCCAATGTATTAATAATAATTGATGAAGTACAGGCAAAACCGGATTTATTCCGGGAGTTGCGTCCCGCTATGGATGCCCTTGGTGTAAACGGCCGTTTTCTGCTTCTTGGTTCTGCAGCGCCGCAGTTTATCCACGGTGTATCGGAGTATCTTACCGGCAGGGTTGAGTTCATAGAAATTAGTCCGTTCCTGTTAACCGAATTGCCGGAAGGAACGCAAACAGATACCCACCTGCTGCGTGGTGGATTTCCCCGTTCTTTTCTTGCTGCCGATAACCTGCACTCGATGCAGTGGCGAAAATCATATATACAAAGCTACAGCCAGATGGAAGCCGCCAATATATTCGGGACCGGCTTTAACCAGCATACCATTAGTAACCTTTGGCGGATGCTGGCACACTCGCAGGCGGGACTGTTGAATCAGTCCATTCTTGCCGCCTCGCTGGGTGTAAGTGTGCCTACCGTGAAACGGTACATTGACTACCTGAGCGCATCTTTTCATGTACGATTGTTGCAGCCCTGGTTTGTTAACGCGAAAAAGCGTTTGGTAAAAACACCAAAGGTATATATACGCGATTCCGGTTTGTTTATGGCTCTTCTGGATATAGGCGATCTACAGGAATTACTGGGTCACCCTGCTGCCGGTGCAGCCTGGGAAGGATATGTAATAGAGCAGGTCGCAGGCAGTTTGCCAACAGGATTTGCCTTATACTTCTACAGGACATCGCACGGCGCGGAAGCCGATATAGTGGTGGTAAAGGGTCTGCAGCCGATATTGGTAGCAGAAATAAAATTTTCGTTGGCCCCGGTACCATCCAGAGGATTTTACGAGACTATTGCCGATTTATCGCCGGCACGCTCATATATTGTTATTCCGCGGGCAGATGAGTATCCCGCTCCTAATGGGGTAACCGTGTGCGGCCTTGAACGGTTTCTAAAAACTATTACTGATTTAGAGTAAGTTGGTGTGATTAAACTATTGCCCGGTCATTTCGATACATCCGGCCTGGGATTGCCACGGCGCGTGCTTTACCGCATCTGGCCGGACACTCAATGACCTTTTATGGTGCGCTGTTTTGTATTTCAGAACTTGGTTGCAGAGTAGCCGAAGGCGTATCGAAGGCGCATTCCGGTCATTTCGATACATCCGGCCTGTGTTAACCACGGCGCTGGTTTTGCCGCATCTGGCCGGAGACTCAATGACCTTTCGTGGTGCGCTGTTTAGCATTTCAGAACTGGGTGATTGGGTAGCCGAAGGCGTATCGAAGCCACATCCCGGTCATTTCGATACATCCGGCCCGGGTTTACCACGGCGCGTGCTTTACCGCATCTGGCCGGAGACTCAATGACCTTTGGTGGTGCGCTGTTTGGTATTTAAGAACTGGGTGATTGAGTAGCCGCAGGCGTATCGAAATCACCAACGGCGATGAATATAAAGAAACATGAAAACCCCACAGCAGCATTTCTAAGTCCCATGGGGACGATATATCTGTAGAAAACAATCACCCAAAAATTATATAAAGATCCGTAGGATCGATACAGAATCTATTAATTGCCGGGGTCATTTCGATACATCCGGCCGCGGGTGCAGGTATCTTCCCTTTTTAACCATAAAACTGCATTGCTGACTATTGATATTTATCATATTTTAGAGGCCGAATGAATTGCCTTTAGCATATGCTGCCCCACCAAGCACCGTACGCTGTTTTCAGGCGCTTTGATACAGAATGCAAATTGTGATGATAATGAGAAAACTTCTTTTACTTCTGCTTATTGTTTGTACATGTACTGCCGGTAGTTTCGCGCAAAGCCGCTCAGCCCGTAAAACTCAGGATACCCTGGTAGAAAGCCTCGCCCACCGTAATAAAAACTGGTGGATGTCTTTGTATCACCTGTATATTCCTGAGTATTCGTATAAATTTCAGGCGCTGTTTTATCTTGTACAAAAGGCAAATTCCGGTGACGCGTTCGCGCAGCATGAACTGGGCCTGCGCTATATGCTGGGTGATGGGTTTGAAACAGATACGGTTAAGGCACTGTACTGGATACGCAAAGCAGCAGAACAGGATCTTCCCGCTGCATTATACAATCTGGGAGTTTTCTATAACTCCGGTAATATGGGTGAGTGGAATCCATTTATTGCATACAATTTTTACCGGCGCGCGGCCTCTTATGGCATGACCGACGCCGAATATGCAATGGGGCTCTACTATCTGGATAATATGGTACTGCCCCGTAATACCGATTCCGCCTTCGTGTGGATTAAACGCGCCGCGGGCAAGGGTTTTACTCCCGCTATTGAAGTGCTGCGCCGTATGCGCGAAATTTACATGGAACCGGAAATAAAATCCGCCACCGGTGCTGACACCAAGGAGCAGAAATATGTTTTTGACCGCTCGCAGGTAGTAAAAACTTCACCGGCACAGCTCGGTATGCCCGGTATGGAAATTTTAGAGTTAACAAAGGATACTTCCTCACTGCCATCAGATTCAGCGTTTTTTATGCGAGCGTTAAAGGCGAACGGCAGTGAAACAAAATACAATTTAGGCTTAATCGGAATCGACTCACTCGAATTGACTCCGCCCGCGGAAATTTTACAAAAATTACATTTTGCTGCTTTAGCGGGCAGCCCGGAGGCAAATTTATATCTCGGCAGGTTTTTCGAAAAAGGTATATATGTGCCCCGGCATAATATAAAAGCGCTTATGTATTATTTGCGCGCGCTCAGGTTGGAATCTTCTCTAGCCGGTATTAGTATTAGTCGGCTAATTGACCATAAAAATGTGCTGAGTGAAATGTATGCCCTGGCCGAAAAGAAAGATCCCGATGCATTATTTTCATTCGCTATGTTAAACGCGCTCGGTTACAATACCCTGCTTTCTGAGGATAAATTGGTGAAGTTTCTTGACGAGGCTGCACAGAAGGGACATCTTCCTTCGCTGCTGGAACTTGGGCAATGTTACTTTACCGGAACACCAATTAAGGCCGATAGAGAAAAGGCATACAGTTATTGGCTAAGGGCGGGTAAAGCAGGCAGTGCGGAAGGCCTGCTGCGGCTTTCTATTGCCCGTTTATTAACTACAGGCGAGTGCGGACAGGTAATGCCTCTGGAGACTGTGAAAATGGCTGACTCATCCGGCTCGGTTTTAGCCGAAGTGCTTTTGGGTTATATGTACGAGAAAGGCCTCTGTGTTTCCATGAGTAAACGCGAGGCAGTTCGCTATTATCGGCAGGCATCGTACAGGGGCAGCAACGCGGCTTCTTCTTCCATACGTCGTATGCTGGATGAATTACGGCCGAAAGACAGTATTTTTATAAAACCAAACGAAGAAAAATAAACAGAACAGGCATTCGGAACCCCAGGGTGCCGGGGATATGCCCGCTGTTTTGGATAATACTATAAAGACCATGCAAAACTATACCGGTTATTTACATTCGCAATTACCAACAATTCAAAAGATGCTGGGGGCAACACCAGCCGGGGGTACCTTACGCGTAAGCGCGTTAACGGGCGCGGCAAAATCCCTGGCTGCAATTACATGCAGCGAACAGAGTAAACATGTGCTAATCCTTTTACCGGATGTACGAAGAGTTCAGGAGGCAGAAGTAGAGCTTTCCTTATTGGGGCATCAGGATTTAGTACTCGCTTTCAGTTCATATTCTGCTACCAGCCTGCAGGAACGGGTAACGGAACTGGGAAAAAGGGATAAGGCTATCCTTATTGCCACCTACCAAATCCTTACCGCACAGCTGCCACGGCAAAATGAAATGGTAAGTCAGCTGCTGCAAATAAAAACCGGCTCCTCCATGACCTACAATGAACTGTTGGAATACCTGAATTTATTTAATTATCAGAGCGGGCAGTTTGCCGAAGAACCGGGTTCGTATGCCAAGCGGGGAGCGATTATTGATTTCTGGTCCTATAGTGAGCGGGTGCCCGTTCGTCTTGAATTTGATGGCGATTTTGTAGAATCTATCCGGTACTTCGATCCCGAGAGCCAACGCTCCATCGATTTTGCCGGGCACGCCACGTTGGCCCCGCACTTTACGCCCGAAGAAGAAACCGAATGCCCGCCCATGCGGATTTTCGATTATCTCGATTCACCTGTGGTGTTTTTTAACAGCCTTGAAGCAGAATGGGCCGCGGTTGATATAGCACCCGATGAAGAAGATACACCCGGTACTGCGGTTGACGGGAATTTTGAAGATAGTTTATTATTCGATATTCCACCGGAGAAGCCGGAAACGGAAACAGCCGCAGCACCCGATGGAATACATGCCGCCGCGCTCCTGCAGAAATATGCAGCGGGCCTTACAGCGCGATTTATCGTTGAAGAAACATTGGGTTCGGCCGTTGAGAGGGTAGAACTGGGTCTTTCTGAGGCGCCTGCAATCAATTCCAATTATAAAATTCTTTTTAATGAAATCACTTCCTTCGTACAGCGCGGCTATACCGTGTATATGGCGGTAGAAAACGAATTACAATCTACGCGCCTGCGCTCGTTGTTCGAGGATTCGAAAAACAAACTTGAAGATTTTCTGGACTCCGGTACACTGAAAATTGTAATGCTGCCGGTAAAAGAAGGGTTTGTTAACAAATCAGAAAAACTTCTGCTGCTTACCGACTATCAGGTATTCAATAAACCATACCGTACCCGTCTGCCGGAAAAGAAGAAGAAACAACTAAAGAAGAACCGCGCGCTCGATGCGATTAAAGCAGGTGATTTTGTTGTTCATGAAGAATATGGTATTGCACGGTACCTGGGACTCGAATCTATTCATATCGGCGATGTAGAGCAGGAGTCAATGAAATTGCAATACGCCGAAGGCGGTATTGTCTATGTAAATTTGAATTACCTGCACCTGGTAAAACGGTTTTCGGCAAAAGAGGGTGTCTCGCCGACACTTTCTACGTTGGGTACGCAGGACTGGAGCAACAAGAAGAAAAAAGCGAAGCGGAAAATTAAAGAAGCCGCGAAAGAGCTTATTGACCTGTACGCGAAAAGGAAAATGAGTCGCGGGTTCCCGTTCAGCCCCGATACTACCTGGCAGCAGGAACTGGAAGCCTCGTTTATGTATGAAGATACTGTTGACCAGTCGCGGGTAACGAGTGAAGTGAAGACGGATATGGAAACTGCAACGCCAATGGACCGCCTGGTATGCGGTGATGTAGGATTTGGTAAAACGGAAATTGCAATACGCGCTGCATTTAAGGCCGTGCAGGATGGCAAACAGGCCGCTATACTGGTGCCCACAACAATTTTGGCGGAGCAGCATTATAATACATTCTCCGATCGCCTTTCACAGTTCCCGGTTACTATTGCTGCGTTAAGCAGGTTCCAAACGAAAGCTGAGCAGACGGAAATAGTGCAAAAACTTAAAGATGGTGCAATTGATATCGTAATTGGCACGCACCGCATTCTTTCAAAAGATGTCGCATTCCGTGACCTGGGATTACTGATAATTGATGAGGAACACCGCTTTGGTGTGGCTTCAAAAGAAAAACTGCGCTCCTATAAATTGAACGTGGATATTTTAACCATGACCGCCACGCCAATTCCACGTACGTTAAACCTATCGCTTTTGGGCGCGCGCGATCTTTCCATTCTCGCCACACCGCCTTCAAACAGGCAGCCGGTGTATTCACGTGTGGAATCGTTTGAAAATGCCAATATCCGTCAGTGGATACTGAATGAACTTAAACGTGACGGGCAGGTGTATGTGGTTCATGATCGTGTAATGACAATTCAGAAATTTGCAGACTATATTAAGAAACTTGTCCCCGAGGCTAATATAGCCATAGCACACGGGCAAATGAAACCCGCGCAGCTCGAAGATGTGTTTCACGGCTTCTTACACCGTAAATACAATATTTTGCTTGCTACAAAGATAATTGAATCGGGACTCGATATACCGAGCGTAAATACCATTATTATCAATCGCGCCGACCGGTTCGGGCTTGCCGAGCTGCATCAGTTGCGGGGCCGTGTGGGACGTAGTGACCGGCAGGCGTACGCATACTTTCTGATACCTTCGCGGAACGCTTTGCAAAAAACTACCGCGCGCAGGCTGCAGGCGGTTGAAGATCATACGGAGCTGGGCGCTGGTTTTCAGCTTGCCATGCGCGATCTGGAAATACGCGGTGCCGGTAACCTGCTCGGGAATGAACAAACCGGGTTTATTAATGAAATAGGTTTCGATTTATACATTAAACTGATTAATGAATCGGTTGAAGAATTAAAACAGGAAGAATTTCAGGCACTGTTCAAAGATTTACCTGCTTCAAAGCAATTACCCGAAACAACTATCGAGGCATATTTCGAAATCGGGATACCCAAAGCTTATATACCCGATCAGATGGACAGACTTTCGTATTACACGGCGCTGTTTTCTGTTAAGGGTATTGATGAGATCAGGGAGCTTGAAGAAGAAATGCTCGACCGTTTTGGCGTTATGCCTCAGTTGGTTAAACGACTTATCATCAGCGCGGAACTTCGTTTTTACGCTTCGCGCGCGATGTTTGAACGGGTAATTATTCAACAAAAACGGGTTCTTATTATTTTACCCCGTGGAACAAATGAAGAGTATTACCAGACTTCATTCATGAAGCTTATCGGGTTAATTAACACAAAGTACCCGAAACAGATTCAGCTGGTACAGTCAGCCGAATCTATAAAGTTGCAAATTAACCAGGTATTTAACGTACCCGAACGGTCAATTGAATACCTGATAGAGTTTACCAAAGAAGTATTGGAACACTATTGATTCTGCCGTAGTTACACGAAGAAGAAAAGCAGCAGAGTACCGGCAGCGAATAGCCACGCGGGAAGCTCGCTGTTCTTCATCGTAAAAATTGCTATAAGCGAAGCCACGCCGAAGAAAAACAGCAATAGCGGCAGCGGGTAGAACATTGCCTGCGGCTGTAATACCGTACGGTTAATAGCATTTAATTCAATAAAATTAATTACCGGTACAACAAAAAATCCATACAAACCGAAACAGATAAGCGCGAAAAGCGATAGTTTTTTTGTTCGCTTACCCTCGCCAAATTTATCCAATGCCGCCCTCAGGGTTAGCACCAGTCCAAGATACAGAGTTACAAAGTGAACGAATTGCAATGAATCCGCAACCTTTGGCACGCACAGGGTTGTGAACTGCTCGCCATTATAGGGCACGGGGTAGTTTTTACCATGATACTGCAAAATGATGGAATACAGAAGTTTGGCCGGAAGAGATGCAACGGGGATACAGGCAGAAATAAACTGGCTGTCGGGGGTAGCAGTAAATTGATATGCTGAATCCCTGCCGGCAACCTGCACTTTACCGGTTACGCCCGATATATCGGTTCTTATCAGCAGGCGCAGGGTATCTTTCAAATGCGCTTTACGTTCAATATGGTAGGTAATACGCTGACCTTCGATACCAATTGTACCGCTCATCGGGAAGTTGGGCCCGGTAACCGATTTCAGGTAGCCTGCCAGGAAAGTGATAAATATCGCGCCCGACCATAAGATGAGGTTTTGCTTGTTCATACCAGTCCGTTAGTAAAATCTATATAAACACAATGCAGAAATAATACTGTTAAGTTCCCCGTTTACCCGGTATTACGGGTAAAAATGCAGAAACATAATAAGAATATACAGAGTAAAGGGTAAAAGATGAAAAAAAGTGCTTTTGTCAACAAGAGTGAATTGCTATTTTGTTTGTTCAATATGTAAAATATATACACCCGATTGCTGATTATGAACGCGCAATTTAACGACGAAGCCGAATACGGGTATTTTTACTTTTTTAATCTCGGCGTCGATTTATTCTGTATTTCCGACTACTCCGGAACTTTAAGAAAATTGAATTTTGAATGGGAGCGGGCCCTGGGTTATAAGCTGGAAGAACTGGAGGGAGTGAATTTTCTGGACTTTGTGCATAATGAAGACCGTATTACCACTATATCCTCGTTAACAGATCTTCGTCAGGGAAAATCGGTAATTGAATTCGATAATCGCTTTCGTTGCAAGGATGGCTCATACAAGTGGCTCGAGTGGCGGTCGCAATCTGTGGGTGAACTGGTGTACTCGGCAGCGAGAGATGTTACCTTGCGAAAACGCCAGGAGCGCGAACTGGAAAACGCGTTAAATTTTTCATCGCGCGTATTGCAGTCGTCGCCAATCGGTATTTCTACATATGATTCAACCGGGCAGTGCAAATCATGTAACCGCGCGTACGCCGATATTGTCGGCGCCCCTTCCATTGATATGATGATCTCGCATAATTTTCACCAGATCCGTTCGTGGAAACGCTCCGAGCTATACGATTTGGCGCTTCATACCCTCAGGAATCAGCTTGAAGTTCATAAAGAGATTCATTACCTGTCCAGTTTCGGTAAAGAAATGTGGCTCGACTGTTTTCTTACCGGTTTTAAGATGAATGATGAATCGCATTTGCTGATGGTAATTAATGATATT
This sequence comes from Ignavibacteria bacterium, assembly GCA_021286645.1. Lineage (GTDB taxonomy): Bacteria > Bacteroidota > Ignavibacteria > Ignavibacteriales > Ignavibacteriaceae > JACPGF01. The sequence continues at coordinate 46,734 of JAJTBZ010000022.1, read as the reverse complement.
ACCGAGAAAAAAGAAATTGAAATAGCAATGCAGAGTTATGCCGATGAATTACGCGAGCTTAACGCTGCAAAAGATAAGTTTTTCTCTATTATATCGCACGACCTGCGCGGACCGTTTCAGGGCCTGTTGGGATATTCGAAAATTTTACACACGGAGTATGATAACCTTTCCGATGATGACCGGAAAGAAATTATCAATTCAATAGACGGCCTGAGTATTAACACGTATAAGCTGCTGGAAAATCTGCTGAATTGGACACGACTGCAAACCGGGAAAATGACGTATAACCCTGAAGTGCTGAATGTGAAAATGGTATGCGCGGGAGCTATTGAATTGCTGCGCCTGGTGGCAGAGAATAAGGGTATAGAGCTTATTAATGATGTGGCGGTAAAGCATTTGGTAAAGGCCGACTTAAACATGGTGCAAACTGTAACACGTAACCTTATATCGAATGCAATCAAATTTACCAATGAGGGTGGTAAAATTACCCTCAGCAGCACCGAGCAGGAATCCTTTATACTTATCTCTGTTGAAGATACCGGCGTGGGCATGCGCAAGGAGGAAAAGGAAATGCTTTTCCGGATGGATGCACAACATACAAGCGTTGGAACTGCCGGCGAAAAAGGTACCGGGTTGGGCCTGCTGTTGTGTAAAGAAATGATTGAGCGTTGCGGGGGCACAATTGTAGTTGAGAGTAAATTGGGCGTTGGCAGCACTTTTATATTTTCACTACCAAAAGCCTGAGAGGATATGCCATCGGTTACACCGCACCAGCAACGGGCGCTTAATTACCAAAAACATATCAGTCTTACCGCTAACGCGGGATCGGGAAAGACATTTGTTCTTACCCGTCGTTTCATGGATATTATTTTGCACGAGCAGGTCGCTCTGCAGCAGATAGCCGCGATTACCTTTACCAAACTTGCCGCTTCCGAACTCTACAACGAAATTGCAGTTCAAATTGAGAAAAAACTCTCCGATGCCGATACACCTGCCGGGCGCGCGAAACTTGAAGATATACGTAAACAGTTGGTTTCCGCCCACATCTGTACTATTCACTCGTTCTGTGCCGATCTGCTGCGCGAATTTCCGGTTGAGGCGGAAATTGATCCCGGGTTTAGCCCGCTGGATGAATACAGCGAAAGTACACTGATAGCCGAAAGTATCAGTTTTGTCTCCCGACAGGAAGTAAACCGCCCGGTCGAAAAACGATTAAGCAGAATTTTTGGCGGGTCTGAACGGTTAAAGAATATTTTTATCTCATTGATAAGGAATCGGGAAAATTTTCTGGTACAGCCCGTACTCTCTTCCGGGATAAGCGCGGAGGAAGCAGGCAGACTGTTAATACGGCAGTTCGAACGGATAGTTGAAGAATTTTTTACTTCTGTCGAGCCCCGATTTATGCAGGCAGTTGAGAGCGTGCATAATATAGCGGCAGATGAAAAACTTTCCGGCTATAAAGCGGTAGATGATATCGTTCGGCAATTACAACAGCCCGGCAACAGTACATATAAAAAGGCGGAATTGGCAATTGCATATTGCCAGGCGGCCATGACAAAAACTACTGTTGGTTTCCTTGCAAAAAAATATATTTCAAAAGATGCTCAGGCTGGTTTAGAAAAAGAGCTGACGGAAATTTGCCGGTTTCGTGATTTTTGCTTTATTATCGGCGAAGCATACAATGCCGATGGCAGTATTAACACCGGCACGTTTACCCGCACCGTTACAGTACGGGGAGAGCTTATTACCATGCTGTTTGAAATATTGGAATTGTATACGCAACGGAAAAAGCAAAAGAGCGCGCTTGATTTTACCGATATGCTTCTGCTAACCCGTGGAATACTGAAACTTGAGCATGTTCGCAGGGCGCTTGCCGGCAGGTTCAAATACATTATGGTGGATGAATACCAGGACACAAATACACTGCAATATGAAATATTCAAACCGCTGCTCAATGATTTACAACAAGGCAACCTGTTCGTGGTTGGAGATGAGAAGCAAAGTATTTATATGTTCAGGAATGCCGATATAGAGGTATTCGCGCGTACACGGGAGGATATCCGGAAGGCAACACCCGAAGGCGAAGTATTATCATTGCCCGATTCATTTCGCATGTCGCCGGGATTATGCCTGTTTATTAACGAAATCTTCCGGCACCTGTTTGCAAATCCCGTGCATTTGTTTAATGAAGTGGCGTTCGAAGAAACTATTTGTGCCAAAGATACCGAGGAACCCGGTTCGGTATCGTTTATACTGAGCAACAGCGAGGATGAAAACAGCATTCCCGAGGCTGAACTGGTGATAGCGAAAATATTGGAGCTAAAGAAAGAACGCCCCCAATTACGATGGAGCGATATGGTGATACTATCGCGGACAAAGAGCGTGTTTGAAATATACCGTCCGCTGCTCTCGCGATATAAAATACCGTTCAGCATTATTGGCGGTAAAGGCTTCTTTCAGGCACAATGCGTACTGGATGTTTTAAATTATCTGCAATTTCTTATATCATCCTCGAACGATGCAGCCCTGGCCGGAATATTACGTTCGCCGTTCTTTATGGTAAGCGATAATGATTTGTTTTCCATGCGGGTAAATGGCAGCGGTAATTTATTCGAGCGATTGCAGCAATACGCGAGGAGTAAGCCCGCCGGTTCGCGGTTTGAACAATGCGTTGCAACGCTTAACGCCCATATACTTGCAGCGAAGACCAGTTCCATTTCCGAGATACTCTACCGGTTATATACCGACACGCCGTATTTAGCAATAATTGCCCGCAGAGAAAATGCCGGGCAGATTTTTGCAAATATCAGGAAATTACGTTTCCACGCCCGTCAATTTGAACTTGAGGGTTTCAGGATATTATATGATTTTGTTGAATATCTGAAAAGCGCTTCTGTTGAGTTGGAAAACGAAGCCTACGCGCTGGTAAATTCATCGGAAGACAGCCTGCGTTTAATGAGTATCCATGCTTCCAAAGGACTGCAATTCCCCATTGTTTTTCTGGCGGATATGAATCACAGCACGAAGAGTAAAGGGCAGTTCGGTACATCACTCATTACCGATAAAAATTTTGGAATCGTTTTCCCGCTGCCCGGCAGCGCTGATTATTTTGAAGAGCGTGTTAAACCGCCGGTGTATGGCCTTGCTGAAGCAATTCAAAGCGAAATGGAATATGCCGAAGAAAAAAGGTTGTTGTACGTGGCTCTTACGCGCGCGCGGGAAGAATTGTTTTTATGCGCTACTTTAAAAAAAGCGGGAACCGCAACAGCAAACAGTTACCTTGAAATGATTATCTCTTCATTGGGAATATCTGTTTCGGCCGGCAATGCCGCTATAGAAGGGTATGTTAAACGGCTGCGCCCGGATGGCGATTTGTATGTCAGTTCTTCGGAACACAGAAAAATAGTAATGCCCGTTATAACACAGTGCGAAATTGAAGCCGAAGTGTGTATTGAGGACAGCGGTACCGCTATTGCCCGCGAGTACGATATTACCCCGTTACCGCGTACAGGCAGGGAATATATTATTTCCGCCTCACAATTTGCCGCGTACTCTCAATGCCCCCTGAAATACCACCTGCTTTATAATGTACGCATGCACGCCTTATTAAACAAACTTGACGCGTGGGAAGACTATGAAAATCAATCACCGGAAGGGCCTTCAACTTTTGTTACACCCGAACCGGTGCTGCGGGGACAGATTCTGCATAAGCTGCTTGAAGAGGAATGCACGGTAAGCGGCATTGATGACAGGGTTGAACAAATAGTACAATTACATCAGGGGCTGGATGCGGCTACACGCGCGGCGTTGAAGGCAGATATAAAAAAACTATACACGGCATTTACGGAATCGGATTTTTACCGCAATACGGTCAGTTATCCGGAATATAAAACTGAATACGCGGTATTGTTGCAGGAAGATCAATTCAGTTTATTTGGTATTGTTGACCGGTTAATTACCGGGCAGGATAAAATAATAATTGTAGATTATAAATCAGACAGGGCGCCTATAGACAGCTCCGCTAAAAAATACGAGGGATATGAAAAGCAGCTCGCGTTCTACGCGTATCTGGTATCGCGCCTGCAAGGTATGAATAAACCTATAGAAACCTGGCTCGCGTTTATATCTGCCCCCGAACATTCACGTCGTTTCCATTACACCACTGAAGATATATCAACGGTTCAGCTGGAACTGCATGACATGTTTCAGCATATTCAGGACTCTAACCCCAAAAAACGAACAGAGCACTGCCCGTATTGTATATTTGCCGAAAGAGGCAGGCCCTGTAATTACCGATAAACTAACTTTTTTGTTCCGTTATTCCGATACCTTAGTCGAAAGCGCGTCAACCAACACCTGAATCAGTTGAGCCCTGCTGAAAGGTTTCGAGAGATAATGCGTTAATCCTTTGGAAAGAAATTCTTCACGCTCGGTGCTCATGGCATAGGCGGTAACGGCTATATAGGGTATATCCTGATAGCCGGGAAGCCGTTTAATGCGGCGTGTTAATTCAACCCCGTCAATATCTTTACCGAGATTAATATCCATTAACACCGCATCGTATTTGTGTTTCATTACCTGAACGAGAGCTTCTTCGGCATCGGTTACTATATCCAGTATGAACCGATCCTGCAGCATCATCGAAACAATTTCCCGTGATATGTGATCATCTTCAACGAAGAGCAGCCGATTATGTTCAATATCCTCTGTAGCAGGAATTGATTCAATGGCATCATCGATGAGGTCCAGGTCAGTCGGGTGTAAAGCCGATTTCTGAATAAGCGGGAAAGTAACGGTAAACAGTGAACCTTTTTTCTCCTCGCTTAGCAATGCAATTGTGCCGCCTAAGAGGTTGATATATTTTTTTGTAAGGGTTAATCCCAGGCCCGAGCCTTCAAAACTTCTTCCGAAGCCCTCGCTTACCTGCCGGAATTCTTCCCAAATGACCGATTGTTTTTCTTTGGCGATACCAATGCCTGTATCACCGAATTCAATAACCGCATCGTGCGGGGTTTTCTTAACGGCTATCCAGATGCGTCCCCGCTCGGTATATTTCACCGCGTTATTCACAAGGTTATGTAAAATATCGCGGAAGAGTTTTTCATCGAGATCGCAGTAGATATTTTCTTCAACGGTAGTAAAGTCGAATTGTAAGCCTTTCTTTTCTGCAGCGGAAGCATAAAGCGTATGAGTTTCGCTGAGAATTCTGCAAATATTAACCGGCTGCATGGTAATATCCACTTTCGAGGCTTCAATTTTTGAGATATTCAGAATCAGGTTCAGGGTTTCCAGTAAGCGGGTTCCGCCCATATTAATGGTAGCAGCCATTTTATTTAATTCATCCTGCCCGATCAGCCGGTCTTGTAATACTTCCGAATAACCGAGGATACCGATTAACGGTGTGCGCAGCTCGTGACTCATATTCGCGAAGAAATTGGATTTTATGCGGGTCATTTCTTCTGCTTTTTCTTTTGCTTCAATAAGCTGGCTCATCAGCATGCGGCGTTCGGTTATATCGCGCCACATTACATGGTAAATCGTTTCGCCGTGTAACTTAAAGGGGGTCAGCATCACCTCGAAAATAATCATTTCGCCCGAAGCTGTTGTATGTGCCCATTCAAAACAATTGAATCCACGTTTTTTAGCCGCAGCTATTACTTCTTTGGCCTTTTCGGAAGACAGTTGCCCATCAGGCTGATATTCCGGCGAAAGTTCGGCGGGTGTCTTTCCGATAATATCTTCACGGCTGGTATAACCTAATTTGCGCAGTGTAGTCGGGTTGCAATCAAAAAAGTGTGAATCGTTCAGCAGTAAAATCGGATCGGCGGATTCTTCAAAAATTCTTCTAAACCGCTCTTCGCTTTCGCGTAAGGCTTCTTCATGGGCAATACGGGAGCTGATATCTTCGCATAGCGAAGTGAAGCCAAGCACTGTTCCGTGTGCATCAACCAGCGGAGTAATTATCCATTCAATAGTAATTCTTTTCCCGGAACGGGTAAGATTTTTATTAATACCCTGCCGGCTTTGTTTGTAGCAAAGGATTTCTTTATGCAGGTTATCGATATCTTTATGAAATTCGGGTGGTATGAGCAGGGAGTTAATATGCCGGCCGCGAGCTTCTTCGCGTGAGTACCCGAACATGTGTTCGGCGGCCGCGTTCCATTCGGTAACACAGAACGAGGCATCCCATTCGATAACGGCGATAGGAGTTTGTTCTACATGCAGGGCCATGCGCTGCTGCTGCGACCAAAGTGCTTCGGCATATTTAATACGCTCGGTGATATCGGTAACTATAGTGGCGAACCCCGCGCGTCCCCATGTTGCAACCGATATAACGAAATGCTTGTCTTTTTCCGTATCGTGCAATTCGAATGTCAACGGTGCGCCCGATATGGCAACATTCGCGTATTCTTTCAGGTACTTCGCCTGTATCCATCCGGGAATAGTTGAAGCAGGTTTCGAAAGAATATCGGTTTTTTCAATACCAAAAATATTTTCGTACGCGTGGTTACAGTTTACAATTACATAATCAACAGGAACATCATTTTCGCCAAATACCAATTCGTGTAATGCAACACCTTCGGCCATATTACGGAATAAAGAGCGGAAGCGTTCTTCGCTTTCTGTTAATGCTGCTTCGGCAGTACGCTCTTCGGTTTGATCGCGAAATACCAATACAACGCCGCAAATTTCATTTTCTTCATTAATAATCGGCGCGCCGCTATCGGCAATGGGTATTTCATTACCCTGGCGGGAAATTAATAATGTATGGTTTGCCAGACCGACAATGATTCCCTTTGCCAGTACAATAGAAGCGGGGTTAGTAACGGGCCGCCTTGTTTCTTCGTTAATAATTACGAAAACCTTATCGAGTGGCTGCCCTGCGGCTTCTGCTTCCGTCCAGCCGGTCAGTTTTTCGGCAACGGGATTCATTTCACGAACATAACCGCGTGTATCGGTTGTTATAACCGCGTCGCCGATACTGTATAAAGTAGTTCTGAACTCCTGATGTTCTTCGCGGAGTTTCTTTTCGTTGGCATACAATTCTTTATATACATTCCGCTGCCGGGAATATATATACATCATAACAACAACGCTGGAAAGTATCAGCAGGCTGAGTACAAAGAGTACAATTACAAGGGTACGGAAGTGCAATTCCTGAAACGCTTCCTGCTCATCGATCTTAGCAACCATGAACCAGGAAGTGCCGTTAATGGGTCTGATATCGGCAATTACCGGAACACCACGGTAGTCGTTACCGCTTACGATGCCGGTCTTTCCATTCACTGCCTGCACCGCGGGCATGTCGGTTCTGCTAACAGGCAAAGAAAAATGGAGTGCCTTTTCATTGTTATGGCGCAGCTCATTTAAGAATACCACGCGGTCACCTTCTTTGCGTACCAGTAAAACTTCGGAAGTTTGGCTCGGCACCGGCCAGTCTTTTAATAACGGGTACAGGTATTCTTCGGGATCGATCTGGAAAATAAGAATTGCAAGCAATGAATTATTTGCAGTATAAACGGGGGCAATAAGATCCATCTGTGGCAGGCTATCCTGCCCGCTCAGGTATAAGTCGGTAAACATTGCTTCGCCAAGATGAATTGCCTCATGGATTTTCTGCTGTTGATACGCGGATAATGAGGTTCGTGACTCATCTACGGAGATAAGGTTTTTCAGATCGGGCCGGATTAATACAACATTGCGGTAATGGTCGTAGTCGACTGTAAGGGTTAAGCGTTCTGCTATTTCACTTCGTAATTTAGTATCCTGGTCGGCGCCAATGAAACGTTGTAAGCTGGTAATAAAGAAAGGGCTTTTGGAAAGCAGCAGGGCATCTGCCATACGTTCTGCCCGCCAGGCTTTCAGCTGGTTGTACTTTACTTCTGCAATGGTACTCAGGTCATTGTGTTTTTCAGTGCGTATTTCATTTGCAGAATAGTTAAAAAATAATAGTCCTCCGCCGGCGAACAGGAGAATAATAATGGCTGAGAGGACAAAAATATGCCAATATTTCAGCCGGCTGTATGTAGAAAAATCCATTTCAGTTTTCCTTATCCCGCCAAATACAGTACATACTTGCGGGGGCCACTATCCGGAGCCACAAACGATCCATCGAGCGGCTGCTACTCATTTAATGACAGAAAATATCAGTCAGAGCGTCTTAATTCTATCACCTCCCATAAGAACAAAGATACTAAGACTACAAAAATAGATAAAAATTTATCTTTTGGAAATAATATCCGGTTTAGCGTGCATTTATTTGCATAATTATCGGAATATATAGTATAAATACTCAGACAATTAGGACTATTTCTTCCTTGTTCTTTTAGAAATATACTTTATTTTCGCTATATGCAGACTTTGAGTTCTGGAATATACAATCTCTACCGATTACAAAATTTATAGTATGATGCATATTGGCAGCAATATACCGGGTTTTTTAGCGCACGATCAGTTTCGCCAACCATTCAGCCCTTCGCTGTTTACCGGCAAGGCGAATGTAATTATATATTTTTATAACCGTGATTTTAACTTCGGCTGCACGAACCAGGCGTGCGCCTTTCGGGATAACGCCGCCCTGTTTAAGGCGTTTAATACAGAAATAATAGGTATAAGTGCCGATACACCCGAGCGGCACGAAGAGTTTTCGCGTGAGTACGGGATACCTTTCCGGCTGCTTTCTGATCCGCGTAGAGAAATCAGGGATAAGTTTCATTTAGGAAGTTACCTCTCGCTGTTTCAGGAGCGGGCTTCGTTTTTGTTCGATATGCAGGGTACCCTGGTTTACCGGTATTCGTCGCAATGGTTCCCGGGCGGGCATGCCAGGGCGTTATTATCATTTTTACACTCTTTCCGTTCATTCAGAAAATAACTGCCAACGGCTTTCAATCGTGCTTTTTGAAAAGTTTTACCGTATTTTCTATTCTGAAAAAAATATTTATGAAGGTGACCATGTTGAGAAAACTAGCACGTACCGGTTTAATTGTATTTTTTTGCCTGGGCAGCCTGATTGCCAATATACCCGAAAAATACCTCGCAGTTATTCCAATTACCAAAGATTTCGATATAACTCTGCTTCTCCGCAGTAGAGTTCCTGTGTATTACGCGGGTACTACGGTATGTATCGCCGGTGTTGATGAGGGAACTCTGAGCCTCCCGGGACGAAAAGAGATTCCGGTAAGCATTTTATCCGAGGTGCGTGAAGATGAAAATTTTTATGTCTGTACCTTACGGGATGGCGCGCCCGCTACCCGGGCCGTTGTGAGCGGGACGATAATTTACCGGAACGATGAATTTGTACTTGTAAAAGCCCCTGCGCGTAAAGAAAACGCGGCAATGTTTTCCTATGGCTTTGGTATTCGGCTGCAGGAACCGTTACCCGTGCCCCGCTATGATGTACATTACCCGGAAAAAATTACCGCTTCGGCTGACTCCCTGACCCGCCTGCTTTGTAATGAGGTACGTGCCGATAGTATCCGAAAGGTTATTGCTGCCTTACAGTCATTCGGCACCCGGTATTTATATGCCGCTACCCGGGAATCTGTTGTATTGTGGTTGAAAAACCGGTTTATCAGCATGGGTTATACCGATGTGAAAATTGATTCGTTCCTATATCAAAATACGTGGCAAAAAAATGTTATAGCTACTCTGCCCGGCACTGTTTACCCGAACATGTATGTTATACTGGGCGGGCATTATGATTCATATTCTTCGGGCAACCCGGTACTCGTTGCGCCAGGCGCGGATGATAACGCGAGCGGCACGTGCGCTGTACTTGAAGCGGCCCGTGTACTTAAGTATAAAAATTTCCAACCACGTACGAGTATTCGCTTTATTGCATTCGCGGCAGAGGAGATGGGCTTGTACGGCAGCGCTGATTACGCGCAGAAGGCGATTGCTTCGCAAATGAATATCAAAGCAATGATCAACCACGATATGATCAGCTCTACTAACCTACCGGTTGCGCAAAGTAAAGTATCAATTTATAGCTATACCGGCTGTAGTTCACTCGCCAACCTTACAAACAGCCTTACCTCGCAATTTACGGGTATCACAGGGGCGATCGTCAACACTAATTCCGGGGGCAGCGATAGTTATTCATTCTGGACGCGGGGCTACCCGGTAGTATATTTTGAAGAAAATTATTTCAGTCCGTTTTATCATTCCCCCGCCGATACGATTGGCAACTACAGCATGCCGTATTGCGCCGAAGTAATAAAAGCATCGGTGGCTTTAGCGGTTAACCAATCGATGCAGCCGCAATTCAGCGGGCTGCAGGTGTTTAATACCGGTAATGGAACACAGGTTCTCGTCCGGTGGGATAAACCGGCTCAGGCGCCGGGTGTGTATTTTCAGATTGGCGTGGGTACAAGTCCCGGGCTGTATGCAAACACCTACTCCACCACGGATAGTGTAATTACTCTTAGCGGTCTTACGCCGGGAGTGCAGTATTATATAGGCGGCAGGTCTCTCGATGACCAGGGTAATTCTTCGCCCTATCTTGAATTATCAATTACTCCCGATATTCTGCCCGCGGCTCCCCTCGGGCTGGCGTGCGAACCCCGGTTACATGCCATTGCGTTTAAATGGATGAAGAATTCGGATCTTGATTTGAAAGGTTACAATATATACCGGACCGATACGCTGGGTAATGGTTTGGTAAAGCTGAACCAGGTTATAGTAACCGATAGCAACTACGTGGATAATACACCCGTAGATGGTAAATATTATAAATATAGCGTAAAAGCCATTGATTCGTTGGGAAATGAAAGCGGACCGGCAGTTACACCGCGTTGCAGGGCAATTTCTTTGAACAAGGGAATATTGCTCGTGAATGAAACTACAGTTGGTTCGGGCACATTGGCTGGTTACACGAGTGCACAGGTAGATAGTTTTTATACCTATATCATGGGAAATTTTGCATTTGAAAAATACATAACCGCGGTTTCGGGCGCTCCTACTCTGTCTGATCTGGGGGCATACAGTTCGGTTGTGTGGCTGGGTGATGATATGAACGAGATGTCTGCCCCGTATAACGCGAAAACTGAAATAGCACGCTACCTGAGTTCCGGCGGAAAGTTTTTCTATGCAGGGTATAAGCCTGCCAAAGCATTTGAAAACATGACCGGAAATTCGTTAATCTTTAATGCCGGTACATTTATGAATGACTACCTTAGCATTAGTCAGGAAGAATCCGGGATTATAACCCGCTTTCAGGGTGCTCTAACCAATGCTTCAGCATACCCGATGGTAATGGTTGATTCGGCCAAAGCATCGTACTCCCTAAATTATCAGCTCGGCAATATTGATGCTATTGACCCATCGGCAAAAGGAATGGCATTACATGCCTACATGTCAACGTATGATACATCAACCGCCCAGGGATTGTTGAAAAACAAACCGGTTGTGGTTGCCGGCAATGGTTTATATAAAACCATAACATGTAGTTTCCCCCTGTTTTTTATGGTGAAAAATCAGGCGAAAAGCCTGTTATATTCTGGTTTACATTTTACATTCGGTGAACCTGTTGGCGTAAGAGAAGACAATATTGCTGCCCCGTTGGCTTACGAGATGCGGCAGAACTATCCTAACCCGTTTAACCCGGAAACCATTATAGAGTATGCTGTTCCGGCGGCGGGAAAAGTGAAATTGCAGGTGTATGATCTGCTTGGCAGAAATATACAAACTCTGGTTAACGGAATTCAGAAACCGGGCATATACCACGTTACTTTTAACGCAGGCGGGTTAAGTTCAGGAGTATATTTATATTATCTGACCGCGTGGGATAGTAACGGTCAGGTTACCTGCCGTGCCGCGAAGAAAATGATATTGCAGAAATGATTTGACGCCTCGTTTACCTGAAGGCGGTAAGGGCCTTCAGGTAAATACGCGGGTAAGTAATTTCGGTAAAGCAGGTACCGGGTGGTATCGGGTAAAAATTTTGGGGTACAGAGATTACAAATGCGGGCTGTTATCTACAGGAATGATAAGAGGATCAGTTGCTCTCAGGGACGAATGATTACACGGTTTGAAATCTCATTGGTATCATCGGGTTTAATGGGAAAATGGAGCGATAAGACCCGGCCCATTTCATGTACAGCTTCTACAATACCTTTGCAGTAATACCCCGCGCGAAAGTTTTTTAACAGCAGGTCTTTAATCAACTCCCACTGGCTGTCGCCAACGATATCATGGATACCTGAATCGGCCAGGACGGAGAATTCACGATCTTTCAGAATAATGTAGAGCAATATTCCTGTATGGTCGCGTGTAGCGTTAATTTTCAGGCGGCGAAATTCGCGTTCCGCTAATTTCCGTACCGGAACGCGTTTCTGCCACCAATTTCGTTTTTCTTTAATCGATACAACAATTTCGCCGGAGGATAGTTTTTCCATTTCCGTAATGGCGTTAGAGATGCGCAATAAGTCATCATCGTTCATTATATCGTAAAAGATGCTGTGCATGGGTAAATTCTACTGTAAATAATATTTATTAAGAATTTTACCGTCTTCGAACTCATATACCAGCGGGGTGCCGGTAGGAATATTTAACTCAAGTACCTGTTCTTTGGTAAGGTTATCGAGGAACATTACGAGAGAACGAAGGCTGTTGCCGTGCGCGGTAACAATAACATTCTTGCCTTCTTTTACCAGCGGTTCAATTTTTTGCTGATAGTAAGGGATTGTACGGGCAGCGGTATCTTTCAGGCTTTCGGCATAACCATCGGGATTCAATTCGGTAACATCTTTTGGCGGAGGTACATCGTAGCTGCGGCGCCAGATATGAACCTGCTCTTCACCAAACTGATCGGCGGTTTCTTTTTTGTTTAATCCCTGTAAAGCACCATAATGGCGTTCGTTCAAGGCCATATCGCGCTCGGTTGGGATATTGGTATAACCGGCAACAGAAAAAGCCAGTTCGGCAGTGCGAATAGCACGTTTTAATACTGAAGTAAATAAATAATCAAAAGTTAAATTCTTTTCTTTAAGTAATTCCCCGGCGCGACGGGCTTCCGATTCGCCTTTCGGGGAAATATCAACATCAACCCAACCGGTAAAACGGTTTTCGAGGTTCCATTGAGATTCACCATGTCTTAATAAAACTAAATAGTTCATTCGATATCCTTTCAAATCAAATTAAAATGGAAACACAATTTACAAATTATCCGAGATATTTTTAATTAACTCCTGCAATTCGGCCGGTTCAAAAGGTTTCGCGAGGTAGTGGCTGCAACCGTGCTGCAAAAATTCTTCTTTATCGCCGCTCATTGCATAGGCGGTAACGGCAACAATCGGTGTATTTTCATAGCCGGGTAACTCGCGTACTTTTGTTATAAAGCGCATCCCGTGCTGCCCGCGGCCAAGGTTAATATCGAGCAATATAATATCGAACGGTTCATTTGACTGTAGTTTTTCGAGTGCATCTACCGGGCCGGGAACACCCTGTACATTTGCCATTTCCTGCAATGTGCGTTTAATGAGCGCGAGTGTGTTCGGGTCATCATCAATACTTAAAACGTGAAGCGGCCGATCTTCTGTTTTCCGTTGATGAAATAACTTCGCGGTATATTTCTCCGTTTTCAGAACCTCGCCTTCTGCAACGGGCGCGGCGGGGAAAGATATCCGGAAAATAGAGCCTTTGCCCGGTTCGCTTTCGAGCGATATGTGCCCGTACATCATTTCGGTATATCGTTTTGCAATGGTAAGGCCCAGGCCGGTTCCCTCAAAACCCCTGTCCATTCCTTCGCTTACCTGGCGGAATTCCTCGAAAATTACTTTCTGCATCCCGTCCGGAATGCCAATTCCCGTATCAATTACTTCTATGTAACAATAATCACGACCATTTACCGATTCCTTTCCGGTAGAAACGGTAACGGAACCATGATCGGTGTATTTAATTGCATTATCTATCAGGTTATCCAGAATGCTCTTGAATAACGTGGCATCGGCTAAAATTGGCAGCGTTTGGTCTGAAGGCTGAACTTGTAATTGCAAGCCGCGCTCTTCGGCAAACGGGGTAAAGAGTTGTGCAGAATTAAATACCTGTTCAAGGCAGTCGAAGCGAACAATTGCTACATCCTGGCTGTTTGCTTCAATGCGGGTAAGATCCAGCAGGTTGCCCACGGTACCTTTCAATCTGCGGCTGCTTCTGCTGATTACCGAGGCCATAGTTTTTAAATCCGGTTCCAAAAGTTCTTCTTCCAGAAGTTGTGAAAAACCCAGGATGCCGTTCAACGGAGTCCGTAGTTCGTGACTAACCAGTGCAAGGAAATGAGATTTCAGCCTGTTCATTTCTTCTGCTTTTTCTTTGGCGGTCTTCAATTCGTTTACCATCCGGTTCCGTTCGGTAATATCGCGTATAATACCCAGTTCGGATATTGAGCCATTAATCGAAAGGCAGGCGGTTGAAATTTCAACGTCAATTAACTCATTATTTTTATTCCATACCTTGGTTTCATACCGGCGGCTGATGTTTTTCTTTCCGGGCGGCAATATCAGTGAGCCTTCAACCACTTCCGAGGTGAATATCCATTTATGATCGAATTGTAAACTGGTTACTTCCTCAAGCGTGTAGCCGGTCATGGTAACAAAATGCTGATTAATATATTCAAATCTGCCATTGCGGATAAGGTATATGGCATCGAAAGCATTCTCGATTAAGCTTCGGTATCGCAGCTCGCTTTCGCGCAGGGCGTCTTCAGCATTTTTTCGTTCGGTAATATCATAGTCGGTGCCCCGGTAGCCGATCAGCTCGCCCTGCCGGTTTTGAATGGGCAGTCCGTTGGATGTAACCCATACGGTTTTACCCGCTTTTGTCTGTCCCGCGTTAATAAGTTCCCTGAATGGTTTTCGGAACGAGAGTATAGTAAGCACGGCCTGCTTGAACGATTCGCGTCCCTCTTCCGGATGCAGATCGTAAAAGTGCATTTTGCCGGCCATTTCATCAGGCGGGTAGCCATAAATTAATTCACTGCCGGGACTAACGTAAGTGTACAAGCCCTCGTTATCAATTTCCCAAATCATTTCATTGGTTTGTTCGGCCATTTGTTCGAATCGTTGCTCGCTGTCTTTAAGCTCTTCATCTTTTTGCTTTTTCAGCAACTCGAGAGCGCGTTTTAAGTTAATGTGCGAGTTAACGCGCGCGAGCAATTCCGTGGGATTAAAAGGCTTTGTTACATAGTCAACACCCCCGGCTTCATAACCGCGGGTAAGATCTTCTGTTTCAGACTTCGCCGTGAGGAAAATGATCGGAATGTCTTTGGTTTCAGGCATGGATTTCAGGTGTTCGCAAACCTCATAGCCGTCTATTTCGGGCATTTGCACATCCAGCAAAATAAGGTCTACCTTAGCGGTTTGTGCAACGCTTATTGCCTGCTTGCCATTGGTTGCAAACGATACACGGTAGCCGACCTTTGTAAGGAGCGATGATACCAGTTGAAGTATAAGAGCATTATCATCTACCACAAGCACGGTTGCGCTGGCGGTAAGTTGGGCAGTAATATCTTTCATATCTATAGAAGTATTTTCAGTTTTCATATAGTAAATTGTTGTTTATCAATTAATTCACCCTCGGGCACCGTAAAGCTGATGGTTGTGCCTTTCCCCAATTCGGATTCGAGCCAAATTGTTCCGCCCATTTTTTCTACAAACTCTTTGCATATCAGTAATCCCAGTCCTGTACCCGACTCGTGGTTCGTGCCCAGGGAGGTATATTTTACATCGATACGAAACAGGGAAGAAATATTTTTGGGGTCAATTCCCATACCGCTGTCTTTCACCCACAGAGTGATAAACCCTTCCGGCCCCCGCTTCGCGCCAAATACAATTCGGGAGTCGGGATACGAATATTTAATGGCATTACCCGTAAGGTTGCGGAGTACGGTTTGCATTAAACGCTCGTCGAAAAAGCCTGTTAAATTCTGGTCGGCGTCATTAATAAGTTCCACGTGTTTAATGCGAGCCGTTTCGCGCAGCAATTCGGTTACATCGCGAATGCTGTTAAAAATACTGTAAGGCCAGGGTGCATACGTAAGAGATTTTGTTTGCGAGCGGGCCCAGGAAAGCAGGTTTTCTATTAACGTATATAAGTGCTGGGCGTTATGGTGCATAGCCGATGCAACTTCTTTTATTTCTTCGGTACTTAATGTATCGAAATGTGAATGAAGTAATTCGGTAAATCCAATAAATCCGCTGAAGGGACTTTTCAGGTCATGCGCAATAATGGAAAAGAACTTATCTTTCATGGCGTTCAGTTCCTGCAGGGCTTCGGCGGTTTCTTCAAGTTCTTCTTTTTGCCGCGCAATAACGTCGCGCGAAATTTTCAATTCAATATGCGCTTTAACACGCATAAGCAATTCCATTTGCCGGTAAGGTTTGGTAACGTAATCAACTCCTCCAAGCTGAAACCCCTGTATAATATCATCTTCGCCGGTTCTGGCCGTCAGGAAGATGATGGGAATATGAGCCAGGTCGGGTTGTTCTTTAATTTTCCGGCAGACCTCAAAGCCGTTCAATCCGGGCATTTGCACGTCCAGAAGAATCAGGTCGGGCATAACAGTATTAATAATACGCAGGGCTTCCTGCCCGTTTACCGCGAACGAGACCTTAAATCCCTCGTTGGTCAGGATGGTACTCAGTAGTTGCAGATTTTTTGGTGTATCGTCAACTATCAGAATTTTGGGTTTCGCGGAAATAATATCAATCATAGTGTACTTTCTGTTATTATTCAGCAGCAGTTACCGCATTCGAGAAATATTTATCAAATAAGTCAATCATAGTATTCAGTTTCACAAAATCGAAATTTATCACGGCGCTTTTCAGCAGCTCGGCTTCATGAACAAGTGTAGGCGAATCATGATCTTTCGCAAATTGCTGTAGTTGATCGGCAAACACATTAAATTCATCAATAAACATTGTTTCTTTTAAATGAAGGAACCGTTCGCCAAAAACATCTTTCAATTCTGCAAGGAAATAACCGGTATGTTCTTCACGCGGTAAATCTTCGTTTACGGATTCTATTTCTTCCTTATAATCGAAAGCGAGCATGCGGCGCATTTCGCCGAAGAGCATCGCGCGGGTTATAGGCTTTTTCAGGCTGCCATTAAAGAGTTTTTGCAGTTCTGATTTTGGGTCAAATATGGTAAACGCGGTAACGGCAATAACGGGTATATGTGCCCAGCTTTGGCTTTCGCGTATTTTTACTATTGTCTGGTAGCCATCCATAACAGGCATGTGCAGATCGAGAAGAATGAGATCCACATTTTGTGTTTGCAATACATTCAGGCATTCTTCGCCATTATACGCGGTCAGCAGGTTAAGCCCGCTGTCATCGAGGTAGGCAGTAACCAAATCAATATTAGTCTGAATGTCTTCAACAATTAAAACAGTCTGGCCCTTAAAGCGGGTATGAGTAGGTTCCATCTCTTTGGGCTGCAGTGGTGCCGCCGTTCCTTCTGCAATATGTATTTCGGGTATGGAGACCGTAAAACAGCTGCCTGTTCCAACAGTACTCGTTACAGTAATAGCGCCCTGCATCATCTCGATAAATTTTTTCGTTATCGCCAGCCCCAGCCCCGTGCCGCCGTACTGGCGTGTATTCTGAACATCGGCCTGCCTGAAAGGTTCGAAAATAACGGAAAGGGAATCATCGGGGATTCCAATTCCTGTATCGGTAACCTGGAAGTACATGGTAATCCTGCCCTCGCTGTGCGGGGTGCCCCAAACCTTTACTGTTACGCTGCCACGGTGCGTAAATTTGAAAGCATTGCTAACGAGATTAAACAATACCTGCCGAACCCGCAGCGCGTCAATTAATAACAGATCCGGCAAGCCGGCATCTACATCGATAATAAAGTCGAGTTGTTTTTCGCGCTGTTGCGCCATGAACATATTGGAGAGATCGCTGATAAGCAGTCGAATATCCGAAGGCGCGGGTACAAGTTCAATTCTTCCCGCTTCAATTTTAGAAAGATCCAGTATGTCGTTAATTATACTGAGCAGATTTTTACCGCTTTGAATAATAATCGAAATATATTCGCGTGCTTTAACATCTTTCAACAAGCCGAAGAGCAGATCAGAAAAGCCCAGTATGGCATTAATTGGTGTGCGGATTTCGTGACTCATATTTGCGAGGAAAGCAGATTTTAACTTATTGGCAGTTTGAACCTGTTCCATTGCTTCAATCAGTTCGGTGCGCCGCTTGTTCTTGGCCAGCGCGCCGCCAATAACATTAGCAAGATTCATAAGTATCATTTCTTCATGATCCTGCCAGTTCCGTAAATTAGTGCAATCATCGAAACTGATGAATCCCCAGAATTGCTGATCAATGAAGATGGGCAGAGCGATTACCGATTTAATGCCATTCCGTGTCAATATCGGTTGTTCGTCAGTTGGCATATCGTGCACGAATCCCTTTATGGGGGTTCTTTCACCGGTAAATACGTTGTACCAACGGGTGAGCCCCGAAACAGAGTATGGCACATTCTGCATTTCTGCTTCGGTGTATTTGGATTGCAGATGCGGCTGACTCACTTCAAAGCGCATACTGCATCCCATTTGCCCGTCGGGCAATTCAACATTTTCAAAAATATATGCACGATCTATAAGAAGCGCGCGGATTACAATTTTTAGGGCTTTCCGAATAGAGGCGAGATAGTTCTGTTCAACAAGTAAAATTGTGCTCGCGTTGTTGCTTACCCGCAGTAATTCATCGGTGCGAATAAGCTGCTGCTGAATTTTCTTTTGTTCCCGCAGTATAAGTCCGAATACAAAAATGGTAAGCGACAGAATTAAAATGAAAGCAAGGAATATGGTTATATTCTTTTGTGTTATATCTTCGAACAACAAATCGGTATCTGTGGAAAACGCGATGCCGAATGTTTGACTGAATGCAGAGACCGGATAAAAAACCGATACAACATTTGCTTTTTTGCCATAGCTGATGGAATGATTAAGAGAAAATCGCAAATGCCTGTGCAGGTAGTTCTTAAACAATTGCGGACTATCGGGGGAGAACGGTAATTTTACACCGGGCTGTTCGGTAAAAGCAGCGTAGAGCAGGTTGCCGGTAGTATCGATAGCCCAGCTCCATGAGGCCCTGCCAATATAGAACCGGTCAGCAAACAGCTTGAAGAAATTACTTATAGTGATATATATACGCACGTTGGCAACCACATTACCACGCAGGTCGCGTGCAGGTTGTGTAACAACCATGGTATCGCCAAGCCGTTCAAATTGCGGGTAGTTATATAGCAGTTGCAGTGATTTATTTTTCGTAACCGAGCTGATAGTAAAGTAGTTACTGGGGCTGCGGTAAATGGTACGATGATAATTCTGATTTTCCAGCAGCATTCCAATAATAAAATCCTGATTGAGCGAGTAAAACCGGCGCAATGATGTAAGCTCGGTTTGCACCTGTATAGCGCTGTCAGCAGTGCGAATATTTATTTCCGGTTTCAGTAAGAGCGAAATATCCTTACCGGAAAACTGGTATTTTATCGATTCTTCAAACTCGGTGTATCCCTGTTCAATTTCTTTACCGCACAGGGTTACCTGTTTTAAGAGTGAATCGGTACTGGCTCTTTCCTGATTTTCCAGTAATTGAATATACTGCCACACGGCAATAAAGATAGCAATGGCAATACCGGAAATCAGGAAAATAAGACGGCGTTTCATAATTTATTTTACAATTTCAATCAGGTACCAGTTTACTTCCGGTATTACCGATGCTATTACATAGCAATGCTCGGTTCCAATAGTAACCGGAAAATTTGTTAGTTTTTGTTTTATTACTTTATCGGCAATTTCGCGTGCCCCGGGTTCCTGCCCCAGAAACAGGTTATACGATTCTTTTCTGTAGGTATCAAGTTTAATAGTTTCTACGTATTTATGGTCCTTCAATTTCGGGAATGAGAGCATCAGGATGGCTGCTTCCTGCGCGGTAACAATTACTCCGGTGGCATCTATAAGTAAAAACATCCTGTCAGGAGTATCTTTAATGTAGCGGTCGGTAAGAGTATTAATGGTAATATCAATACCGGGAACGCCCACCAGAGCAGTATCGACATAAACAGGGGCGATAGCCGAAACCATCCAGCCGCGTCCTGCCGGATCAACATAGGGTTCTCTTACCCACACGGCAGTTTTACCCGGGTTATGTTTTGCATCGGCCATATAGTAAAAATTATAGTCGGGTATATTCATTTTAGCTTCATACTGAGCAAGGACATCGAAGAAAGGATAGATTCTGTTATACGAATTTTTGTCGTTAAAATAGACTTGGGCAATTTCCGGATATTTCTTTACCAGACGCTTTAGCGCTGCATCTACGGGTTCGGTGAAGTACACTATTTTTTTTATTTCAGGTGTAACAGGCACATAACCGGATACAAATACTGCCGATCCGCCGTCATCAACGGGCTTATACATAACACCGCTGGCCGAGACGGTATAAATTGAAGTGTTGATATGAGGCAGAATGGAATCCCGGGCTATATAGTAATGATGAATATCAACCGCGAGTGCCTGTACTTCCGCCCGTATTGAGGCCAGATCGGTATTAATATTTCCCGCCAATGTTTCCAGACTGGATAAACGCTGCATGGCATGCTTTTCAGGTGATGAGCAGTTAAGAGCTATCAGCAGGAGCAAGGGTATAAGAAAGTATACTTTTTTCATGACTCCGTACCTGTAATTACTGAGGCAATTCAACTCAATTACACCGCCGAATAATCCTCTTTTAGCCGGGGCCCTCGCGAACGCGGGTATTCGTCGGTTACTATTGAGTAAGATATAAAACAAATCGAAAAGTTCAAAGTATTTTACCATATATAGATAATTGACGGGCGAATTATTTTAATTCCATTGGAAATAAGCAGGCGAACCAGGATATTTCCACGTATCATTTTTGAAAGAATTGAATGAATTTTTCTGAGTATCAGGCATTTACCGTTACAACCGCGAAGTACCCCACGGATTATGATCCAAAGAATTTCGGTGGACTGTTGACCGCGCTTAGTGCCGCGGGCATAATCTGCGAGCGCACGAAGAAGACTTTACGTGATAAGGAGGGAAAAGTAACAGAAGAAACCCGTGAAGTTATTTCACGGCAGGTACAAAGAGCAGGAGAAGGTTTTACTGACTTCTCGCGCCAAATAGCAACGGAAATTTCTGCAAACAGGGGCGCTGGTACCGGAAATACCGTGTTGGGCGCTGCACTGTATCCATTGTTGGGTCTTTTTGGTGAAACCGGTGAACTGCTCGATAAAATAATACAGTCTCCCGAAGCAAAAGATGCAATTATGAAAGAAATGGGCGATGTATTGTATTATATTTCCGAACTGGCGCGGCAACTGGACTTGAACCTGGATGAAATAGCGGTAACGAATAAGGAAAAACTAACACAGCGTAAGGAAAAGGGACTTATCCACGGCGAAGGCGATAACCGGGGCGAGTAAATATACCCGGCAGTCCGGTCATTTTTACCGTAAAGTCTGCATTATTGCCGTATTTAGCAGATAGATAAGGGTAAAAATCGGGTGACGCGAGAGCGATATTGGAAAAAAGCTATTTTGTGCGTAATTTTACAGGCTAAATTATTGTGAATCCGGCATGCTACCCGGTATTTAATGCGGATATGGCGGAATTGGCAGACGCGCCAGACTTAGGATCTGGTGGAGCAATCCGTGGGGGTTCGAGTCCCCCTCTCCGCACTAATTTATTATCATAGAGGTAAACTTTGGAAACAAAACTCAACCCATTACACGAATCTGAATCAGAGCTTGAAGTAACGCTCGCTCCTGAAGAAATAGCAGATGACATCGAAAAAGCGTATCAAAAAGAACTGAAAAAGGTAAACGTACCCGGATTCCGTAAAGGAAAAGTTCCGCGTTCTATCGTAGAAAAAATGTATGGTTCTGCCTTGCAGTACGATGCTGCCGAAAGTGTAGCCAACCAACATTTCTTTAATTACATTGAAGAAAACAAGATTAACGTATATGACCGCCCGCGTATGACCGATTTCAAATATGAACCCGGCCAGCCGCTTTCATTTAAGGTTGTTTTTGAGCACACCCCGAAAATTGAATTAAAACAGTATAAGAATATTGAAGTAGAAGTTACTGACCTGAAAGTAACCGATGAAATGGTTGACGGCGAAATTAAGAAAATGCTCGATTCCAAAGCAACGTTAACCGAGGCTGAAGTAATAGACGGCGATAACTACGTTGTTGACTGCGAACTGAGCAGATCGAATGAATCAGTTCATCATCCTGAAGAAGGCGGGAACAAACCTTTCCCCTTAACTGTTAAATTATATCAGGAAGGCGTTCAGGAATCTATTAAGAACGCGTTGGCAGGTAAAAAAGTCGGCGAAGATTTCGATTTCTCATTTGAGGATTCACATTCGCACAGTCATGAAGACGGTACTACCGAAGAGCATAAAGAAACATTTTCGTACAAAGGTAAAGTCTTAAGCATTAAAAAAGCCGAATTCCCGGAAACAACCGATGAATTTGTAAAAGAAATTACCCATGACCGCGCGCAGAACATCGATGAACTGAAGAAACAGATCAAAGATGATTATGAAACGTACTATGCCGAAAAAATGGATGAAGAAACCGAGTATAAACTTGAAGATAAGCTCATCGAGTTAAACCCGTACACTCCTCCTGCTACATTCCTGAAACGTTATCATGAAAACCTTATTGAGGACCGTGCAAAGGAATTAAAGAAGCAGGGTAAACAGTATCCACGCGAATATCTGGAAAAAACACTCGCACCGGCTGCTGAACGTTTCGTGAAACTGTATTTTATCCGCAAAGAAATTATTGCGGCTGAAAACATTACGGTTACCGAAGAAGCAGTACGCGAGTTCGCAGAAGTTAGCGCGAAAAAAATGAATTTACCTGCTGATGCCCTGTTCTCATTCTATAATGAAAGTGAAGATGGTAAAGAAACCATTTTGCGTCAGGAATATTTGAAATACCTGAAAGCTCAGAACACCATCAAAAAAGTAGATTTGCCTGATAAAAAGGAAGCATAATTATGAGTAAGAACATAGAGATATATAATCAGCTTGTTCCGTATGTTATCGAACAGACCGGACGCGGCGAACGCGGTATGGATATTTATTCGCGCCTGTTGCGCGAACGAATCATATTCCTTGGTACCGGTGTGGATGACCACGTGGCCAGTTTAATTATCGCGCAGTTAATATTCCTTGAAGCTGAAGACGCGCAGAAAGATATTTATCTCTATATTAACTCGCCGGGTGGCAGCGTAACTGCCGGTATGGCTATTTACGATACCATGCAGTATATTAAACCCGATGTAGCAACCATTTGCGTTGGCATGGCAGCTTCAATGGGTGCTATATTACTTGCCGGCGGTGCTGCAGGTAAACGCACTGCGTTACCGCACTCGCGTATTATGATTCACCAACCATGGATCGGCGGGTTGCAGGGCCAGACATCTGATATCGAAATTCAGACCCGCGAAATGTTGAAAACACGCGAAGCCCTGTATACAATTTTGGCTCATCATACCGGAAAAACGGTTGAACAGATTACCAAAGATTGCGACCGCGATTATTTCATGAGTCCCGAAGATGCCAAGGAATATTCAATTATTGACAATATTCTGGATAAACGGAAATAAGTAGTATCATGGCATAATATCCGGCAAACCGGATACGAATTGCAAAGATTACCGAGGCTGTCCCATAGGCAGCCTCTTTTTTTTGTAACGAAGGCCGGTCATTTCGATACATCCGGCCTGGTTTTACCACAGCGTTGGTTTTGCCGCATCCGGCCGGACACTCAATGACCTTTCGTGGCACGCCGTTTCGCATTTAAGAACCGGGTAATTGAGTAGCCGAAGGCGTATCGAAGGCCGGTCATTTCGATACATCCGGCCAATATTTACTACGGCGTAAGTTTTGCCGCATCTGGCCGGACACTCAATAACCTTTGGTGGTGCCTTGTTTGGTATTTAAGAACTGGGTGATTGAGTAGCCGAAGGCGTATCGAAATCACCAACGGCGACGAATATAAAGAAACATGAAAACCCCACAGCAGCATTTCTAAGTCCCATGGGGACGATATATCTGTAGGCAACAGCAACCCAAAAATCATAAAAAGATCCGTAGGATCGACACAGAATCTATTAATTGCCCGGGTCATTTCGATACATCCGGCCCGGGTTTTACACGGCGTAAGTTTTACCGCATCTGGCCGGACACTCAATGACCTTTCGTGGCACGCCGTTTCGCATTTCAGAACTGGGTGATTGAGTAGCCGAAGGCATATCGAAATCACCAACAGCGACGAATATAAAGAAACATGAAAACCCCACAGCAGCATTTCTAAGTCCCATGGGGACGATATATCTGTAGGCAACAGACACCCAAAAATCATAAAAAGATCCGTAGGATCGACACAGAATCTATTAATTGCCCGGGTCATTTCGATACATCCGGCCAATGTTTGCCACGGCGCGTGCTTTACCGCATCTGGCCGGACACTCAATGACCTTTGGTGGTGCCTTGTTTTGCATTTAAGGGCCCGGTGATTGATCAGCCCAAGGCGTATCGAAATCACCAACGGCGACGAATGCGCATCTATTTAATACTCACAAAAGAAAAGTTCGGTTATTTCACCGGGTAATTTCATACGTGCTATAATTAATTTTAATCTTAATGTATGCCGGCAAAGATCTATCAGTATTCTTTAAAGCATATATCTTATACTCGTACGTTCCCTGACTCAGCCCGCTATCAACATAATACAGATTAGAAATTGTATTGGATGTGTAACTATTTCCACTCCTGACAACATTAAATGAATATCCTCCGGCAGGCATTGTCCAGGAAAGTGAAATTTCATATTTGCCTGAATTCAGACGCGTACAGTACCCGACCTGTATTTCACCGGGCATCTCCAGATAGTCATTCGGATCCTGCATTGCCTCGCAGCCGGAAATTACAATCAGAGAGCATATTATTGCAATGATAAAGAGTAAATTTCTATTTATCATAATTAGACCTCGTGGTAATTATCAGGTTAATATAGTATGAATTTTCAAAGCTATTTGGCGGCGGGTGTATTTCATAACCAACTGATAACGAAATAACAGACCCAAGCTTAAACATTACATCAGTGTAGTACCCGAAATCAAACCGCTGCGTTTGCGTTCCCCCAAGTTCAGGGCTATACGCATCCTTAAGAAAATGATCACTGATTGTAGCATTTGTGTATTGCCCCATAATACCAAATGTGGGATAAATCCTCTCGAATAAAACGAAAGGGGTGTAACCAAATTTTGCTGTACCAAAATACACGTGAAACATGGCCGAATCAGCAAAATTCATCACCCGGTCTCCACCTTTTATATCTTGTGCTATTATCTGAAGATAATTAAAATCCAATTGCATCATAAAGGGTTCGAACCAAATTGCAACTCCCGTACCCAATGGCCACATACCACCGGCTGAACTGTGCACAGGAAATTTTGCAGCCGAGGAGAGGAACTCCGGCGTGAGTTTTGAAAAATGACATTTTATATAGCCGCCCCAGGAAGGCGTAAGGTTTTGAATGCGCTCATTTCCTGTTAAGTTCCATCGGAAAAACTTACCCTCGCTTTTCGTCAGTTCCACATCCAGCGTCTTTACTTCCGGTTCAAGGGTAAAGGATATTTCCTCGTCATCATACCCATATCTCCATAACCACAATTTGTGATCGCCCGGCGGCAATTCAATTTCCATTTCACCGTTTAACTGCCCCTTGAATTTCCGATCGATGGAACACGATGCACCGGGGGCACCACGAATAATCAATTTACCGTTAGCAGGTAGTTGTACATAAGAATTCGAAATCAAATCCCAACTAATATCACAGTGAACTGTTTCAGTACGGTAATGCTCTTTTACTACTTTGAGCTGATAACTACCTGCCGGAAGGTCTTTTTCCAATGGAGTAGTTCCCAGCAGTTCGCCGTTGGAATATACCATTGCGCCCGAGGGTGAACTGCGAAGGTTTAGCGTACCATATCTTTGTAGTTTTTCTTCAATTCCTACTGCATCGTCCTTAAAAAACTCTATCGATTTGTGTACGTCTTTATATAATTCCTTTTTTATATCGATATTATATGCCCCTGCATTAAGTTCATCATTGTATGGTGTAAACCCTTTCAGAACCCCGTCAATTAGGACGCTCGCGCCCGAAGGGAATGTATTCACTAAAAGCCTGCCTTTATATGGCGGCAATGTAACATTTCTGACGAATTCAACGGGTTTTATAGCGCCTGCTATCTCCAGTGAATCGATATATGGCTGATAGTATTTTCTGGCAATGGTAATTTTTCTCTTCCCTTCGAATAATTTAATCTTACTTCCCGATTGATATTGCATCTCAGTACCGTCAACAAACAGAGTATTTTCCTGGGATGTATTAAGTGTCAGGAATCCGAACCGCGCTCTAAGCGGCACCAGTAGATTTTGTTTTTTATTTTTCCGAATATCAATAACAAGCGTTGTGTCATAATACTCAGGTTTCCGCAGGGTAACCAAATACCGTATAGCCGTCTGATCGTGAAATGAATACGGGGTATGCCCGTTAAATGCCGGTTGCCCCTTAATCGAAATTTCCGCACCGGAAGGTACAGAAACAAGATCAAAATCACCCACTGCATCTGTAACATCTACCCCGGTGTTTTCCTGTTTCGTATAAACGCTGTACACGAACACAGCTTTCGGCACAATATCTTTTATAACAATAGAAAGCGGCACGCACTTATTGGCTTTAACTATCAGGTTGCATGTGTGCGCAATCGGCTTTAGATAAACATAATACGTATACATTCCATTCGAAAATTTAACTTCCACATCGTTCCCGTTCAATGGCAACGTGGAACACTCAAAACTTAATTCAAGATTTGAATATATTTTAGCAAGCGCATCATTTTCATTCTTTATTTGTAACGCATTCTCATTTACCGTTTTATATTCCAGTGTTTCCTGCGCCCACGCGTCTATACTGAGAATGAACAGAACAACAATTAACAGGAACTGAAATTTCCATTGAGAAATTGAATTATTATCTTTCATTGAAATGCCGCCATAAAATTTATGCCATTAATAAAAATATTCTTCCTTACACAATTTTGGTAACCCGCGCTTAATTGCAGAAATGAAAAAACATTGCAGGAAATATTGGCGTAATAACCTATATCCGGAAGGCTATAACCCCGATCGCCGCGTAAAATTGCCAACTGGGCAAATACACCGCATGAAACCGAAACACCATTCTCAAAACTAACCGGAACGTACCCGCAACGACAAGCAAACAGCATGTTTATAAATCTCTCGGTTTGACTGCCTTCTTTAACCGGTGAGATTAAATTCGGGGACCGGCTCAGTTCAAAGAAGCTTACATCTGCCATTAATTCATAGTTATTTTCCTGCAACCGGTATCCAATTCCAGCCATATTTTGAACCATGTGGTCAACCCCCTGACGGGTTTCACTGCCGCGAAATGCCTGCTGAAAACTTACATACATGCCACGTCCGGCCGGTGCAGTACAGCATCGCAGCCGGCTTATCCACGATGAACCATCTTCCTTTCGGGGAAAATCGAATTCTACATTATTATCTTCATCAGCATTCATCGTAATTTTTTTTGTAAGCCGGGCGGTATCCAGACGCGCCGTTATAGAGTATGTTGCCGCTTCAAGTAAAAACTCACGCTCCTGATCGAGTGTCCCCGCAGGTCTCCCGTTAATAGTTAACTCCACACCTTCGTTACGTTTAATAATTAATCTGCAAAGTTTATTCAATATTGCCGTATAATGAAAAGCTTCCATCGAGTTCACATGCTTTTCCAGATGTTCGGGTTTATAGCCGGACTTTTCGATCGCAATTGAATAATCGCCTTCGGGTAAAGAAACATGCAAGGGGGTTTGTCCAAATTTTTTGCCGTTAATCATAACATCAGCGCCTGCTGGCCGTGAATCTATTGATAAGCCGGATTGCACATTCAAAGATCTGGATAACATAAAAGTTTCTTCTTCCAGCAATTCAACTGTCTCAACCAGTGTATCATACCCGGGTTTACTCAGCATCATCCTGTATTTACCTGCTGCTACAGATTTCTGCACTGGTGTGTTTCCCCAATATTGCCCATCGGCAAATACCGCAGCCCCCGGCGGGTCAGTTGCTACCGCGATCACTCCTATCCACGGCTGCAATTCCTGTCCGTCACGCACCCATAATGTATCGTGAAGATTATGCAATGATACCATTTTGTAAAATGGCTTATGGTATTTTTTCTTTACCAGTATCGCCCTGTTTTTTTCTCCCAATAGAATCGGCTGACTGTTGCACTCCGGGCATTCGTTTCCATCAACGAAAATTTTATTTTCGGGACTGGTAAATATATGCAGCATACCCTTAAGTGGCGCCATTTTTACATTCATGGTTAACGATGTATCGCGTTGTACCTGCATTATAAATGTCGTATCCTTATACCCTTCTCTTGTTAAAGTAACCCAATAGCCCATTGCCGTCTGGTTCTTAAAATAGTAGGGAGTTTGAGCAGGAAATGGCTGCTGCCCGCGTATAGATATATGCGCGCCCGGCGGATCCGATGAAAGAAAAATATTGCCTACATCGCTAAGGATATGCGGCCGTGCAAATATATAATATACCCATGTACGTTTCGCTCCCAGTCCTTTAAGTTGCAATAAAAGGGGGCTATATCCTTTTGCTATAATATTAAGGCTTATTGTTTCCTGGTATGGATTTATCAGTACAAAATATACGCGCTGCTTCCCCGTTGAATTTTCATGGATATTTTCAGCATTCATTGGTAAAGTTGAGCACTCAAAGCTTAGCTCCAATTCAGTATAAATCTTAATCATAGCATCCGTTTCATTAAACAGCTGCAATGCATTCTCCTCTACCCGCAGTGAACCAAGGCTGTCCTGGCCATATACAGACATAGCGGCAGTGAACAGTAGCACACAGATCCATACACCCGCTGAGTTCACCACTGGCTTTTCTTCCTTCCCGTATCAGTCATCCGAAAACTCAACCAAGCCGATTAATAATTAAACGAACCCATATCAATAATATCACCTGGAGATTTTATTGTACTATCCGGCTGGAATGTACGCACATGTATCATGGGTGCATCCTCGTTCTTAAAATCTACCAACAGAAAAAGATAGCCTGCATCTTTATAATTTGAGGAATTCCAGAATTGCTTCAGGTTAACCCCGTATATATTGGGATACTTCAGATTCATAACAATCTTAATATCTTCGAACCTGACATTAATAAACTTATTGTATTTGAATATTTTCTCGGCCAGGCTTTTTAAATATACCTGCTTTGTTACTTTTTGGGAAATAACTATTACCTGACCCTTTATCCCGAGATCGCCACTCTTCTCTAATCTAATTTCTTTTGTCGTTATTATCAGAGCATCATCGCTGTACACTTTTTGGAGAAAGGCAGTATCCTTCCGGTTATACGCAGTCCTCAGTCGTTCTAAAAACTCTAATACAAATTGCCGCCGTTGAAATTCTAATAACGAAGTGGTATCCCGTTTTAACAAATCGCTACGGGTATAATCCAACGTATATGATATATTATCAATTTCTCCTGTTTTCGAAAATGTTAGGCTTATTTCCTGCGAGTGATCGGCAGCCTGCTGGCTTTCGGAATCTTTTTCATACGATACCACATCTTTAATATACACCGGAATATTTCTTAACTGATATTTCATGCCACGCGTTGTCCGTACAAGTATTATCCGATCGATTATTTTAGTCTTAATACTTCGGAAGGGGCTGGTTTCCCATAATGAAGCAAGAATTTCTTTTCCCTCATCATTCATCACCGAACCCGGCACGGAGGGTTCCCGGTTCCCTGCAAATGCCGCGTTGAGTTCCGAGAGAAATGCTGTAGCATTCTTCTGCATTTTTTCTAACAGCACTGAATTCGGTAATCCGGTCAGGGTAACAGTTGTTTTATTATATACACCGGAATTATCTGAAGAATTCTGTGCAAACACCAAGCCGCCAAACAGGCCGGTTAAAAGAGTAAAGAAAACTATTAATCGAAATACACGAGCCATATAACTTTTTTACCTTTCACTTTTCCCATAAAATCATTTATCACCATGCCACTTTGGAAATCGATATAATTCCCTGCATTTTGCACTATATACATCTCAACCGTGCGTGCATCACTGTTCATTATAATAATATCGCAAGCAGCGGGATTATTAAAATCTTCTTGATTGCCGTAGGAAAGATCTCCAATGTCGCTCGAGTTCTCCAACTCTTTCAATAAAACATCACTGCTCTGTATAGCCGAAAACCGCGACCGCAGCCTGTCAGATTTTTTATTGCTACTACTCTTCTGCCTCTCACCAGGAATATTTGGGCTTCCGTTTATAACGGGTGGTTGCACTGCCTTTTCACCCGAATCCAATTCAGTTGCTTTTTTATTTACTGCTGTTGGGGTTTTAACAACATCTTCAGTAGCAGCATTCTTTTCATGACTTATTTTTATAGGAAAATACTGTAGTGCCTTGTTTTTCTCCATAATTACCTGAATGCGTGCTTTTTCAACAAAGGCAATAGCCTGCGTTTTTTGTCCCCAGGAAAAATACAAATACCTTACTTCCGGTGTAATTACTTCTTTTACCTGCTCAGTAATTGTATTTTTTGCTACTGAATCGGCAATAATTCCCATAAGCTTATCGGTAGCCTGTGTTATTGCATTTTGTTTATTGGGTGAATACGCTTCATCCCAAAAGTAATCTCCGGAAAGTTTTATATTCTCTTCCGATAAACTATCCGTCCCCTGGGCACATAGCTGCATTGTTATCACAATCAGCAAGTAAGCAACTATTTGTCTGGTGTTATACATTGTAATCTTTTCTTCCCGTTCTCATATTTAGTAAAGAACTTACCGTACTCCGGTAATATCACCAAGCGTATCGCTCGGGATATTCGTGTGAAAATCAATATGAAATTTTTTCTTTCCTTTAAAGAACTGTTCAGCATCCGGTTGTGTGGTAAAGAAGTGGTACACATTAAGGTCCTTATTATAGACAATTACCAGTACCTGCAATTTATCTGCAGCCGAACGGATAATACCGGTATAGAATTCATGATCGGAAAAATAAGCAGCGAAGTCCTGAAAGGCCATAGTAAACAGCGGCGCTTTTCCGTTGTACTGATAATGTTGCACTTCTATACTGATGCTATCTGACAATGATGGATGCTGAAGAAGATTGCAAAAACTTTCCGGGAAATAACTCCGGCTGAATATGAGATATTCTTTTTTTCTCAAAATTCCGTGGTATAGATCCTGATTAAGTTTTTCGGTAAAAAGAAATTTACCCTTTGAAACAATAATACTATCCGGTGCACTATACAACCCCGGGATCGTTTCTTTGGGAGTCTGTGAACCGGTATGGAAGGATGTCAGCTCTTTATACATTAACGAATCCAACTCGCTCTTATCGTGAGCCCGCAACAGGTAGTTGGATACACGAAATTGGAATTCAGCTACATTATTACCCGAAACCCCTACCAAGCGCGCGAACAGGCTATCGCGATGATATTCAAGTTTGGTAGCCCGAATCATGGTTTCGCAGAACAAAAATAATTGCTTGCGCTGAATTACCTGGTTCCTGTTTACCAGCAAGTGAATCTGCTCGTTATCGGCAATGGTTTCACTGCTTAAGTTCACCAACAGTTCAAGCATTTTCCTTTCAAAAAAGCGGCAAACTATTTCGTTGTTAACAATTGCCCGCAGCGAGGAAGAATCGCATAATCTGATGCCGATATCACTTAGCTGGCTGCGCGTATAATAATATAATACAGGCATGGTACGGCCCGGCATTATTTTATCGGTTACGCGGGTAAAATAGGCTAAGGTATCATTAGATCGGGCCTGCCGGCATTCAGCCGGCAGCCGATGAAAAACCTGACTCAAATATTGCGAGGTGCATTCATTTTGAGCAAATATTGTATTGCAGGAAATGAAAAATACATACCCGCAAAGCAACCAAAACATTTTCCCCATAAAATCAGCTACTCGCCTATTACTATCGTTTGCTTAAACTTATTGTTTGAGTCATAGAGTTTGCCGGAAGAAAACACGCCATTATGCCAGGTACCCTTAAGCACATCTCCCGCTTCTGCTCTGCGCGCTTTCAAATCGCGCGATGAAATTACCTGGCCCTGCGCGAAATGATATTCGCCCACGCCATCCATTTTACCGTCTTTAATTTCACCATAATACTGGTCATGGTTAGCGAACTTAAGCTGTTTCCAGCCGCCTGGCCTTAGTCCGGTACCGGTTGTCCCGCTGCCGGAGTTGGTATTTTCCGCAGGGTTCTGCAGCTTGGGTTCTACTTTATTTCCCGAGGATTTTTGAGATAAGGGTTCTCCCTTATTTCCAGCAAGACCGTTTTTACCGCTCGCGTGGATATCCTCTTTTTTTTTTACTTCTTTCGCAGGTTTCGATGCCGGTTGCTCCGGATAAGGGAACTCTGCCTTCTTCGAGTAGATCAGTGCAATATGCATTGGTTTCTGTTCACGGTTTTGTTTATCCAGGTATGCTGCCATTGCAGTTTGCAGTGCTTTCATATCGGTAAATACCATATCGGATTTTTTGTTTCCAGCATCCTCGGTTGGTTTATAAACAAAACATTTGGTCTCTTGCGATTCCAGTTTATCGAGGTAACTCTTTAAACTTTTCGCATCGGAGTAATCGGCCGTAAGAATAGTGCTTTCATTCAGAAACGGCTTAATATTTTTTGTTAACAAAACAGTTTCAATGCCAAAAACATTTTTATCCGCGTTATTCATTTGCACCCAGCTTGGGCAGGGGTCAATTTCCATAACAGCAGAAGTGTCACGATCTTCATGACTCGAGTACAATCGGGTAAACTTAATTTTTTTCAACGGGGTGTACGCGGTTTTCGAATCCTCTGCTGAAATAATCGTTTTATTTAATAATAGTATGTTATGCTGATCTTCTTTCGTTACCTTGAAATCGACCACAAAGTTAAGCGAATAATCAACTTTGTTGTTAACGGTTATTTCTTTCGATGCCTCATCAACATCCGGTTCACCGGTTCTACAACCGGTTTCACAACCGGTTATACCAATAAAAAACATACTAAAAAATGCTCCCAGAGCAAGAGCTACATATCGGTTATATTTCATAATTTCCTCATTTACGCTGCGTTAAAAACGGGAGATCTGAATTTCTTTAAGCTTTTCGGCATAGATCTGCTGCGAACCGGGTTTTTGTTTATCCAGCAAAACAGTAATATCCGAATCAAAAAGAATTCCCCAACAATTCAATATAAATTCACTTGCTGCACCCTTATTCAGTATGTGTTTTTTATCGGAAGCAGTATCGGGAACAAGGTCAACATCCGCGTTAAACTGGCAGGGTAGTGGTTCCTTAATATAAGTAGCAGCGGTTTCATTCTGTTTCTTAAACTCGCGCTTTAACGAACGAATTAATGAAACGCCGGAGAAATAAAAACCCGTTGTTGTTATATGTACAACCGCCACGAGGAAATAGAGGGCGCTAAGCAGGAAAGGTAATATTCCCGCGCTCATACCGGGGAAGAGCCACAGTATTCCCAATACTTTTCCCACGAACATCGCAATAATTAAAAACGATGCAATGCCATGCACGATCTTCGCGCGTGTAATTGTATCACGAAGCCTTTCTTTCTCAGACCCATCTTTTTCATAGTACAATTTGTTGTCGGCAATACATCTGTCCGATTGGGATGAGTGACCAAAATACGCGCATGCCAGGTCCAAAATTATTGAGACTCCCAGAATAATCATCACCATGTAATTCCAGCTCACCTTATAAAGGACGAATATTGCTATCAAAGCTTCAATTGTAATTGCACACCAGAATAGTGTATGGTCTGTTCGAAATTTGTGAATTGAAAATAACCCCGGGAATGCTTTTGCGCCGGCCTTATCGGCAGTTTTATGCCGCACTGCCGCCCATTTAAGGATAACGTCTTTAGTGGGTAAATAGTTGCGGTTCTCGGGTATTTTGTTTAACCATTGTTCATACTCTTCCATAGATCCCTCTGAATTTTTATTATATAATTATAGAATTCGAAGACTTGGCACTAAAGGGTACTAAACGAACAAGAAAACTCTCTATTTTAATATAATCTATTTTATTTTGCAGTACAAATAGAAAAGCCTGATTTTCTTTTCCCCCTGCGCTATTTAGAGGAGGAATTCTTCGGTTCATCGCACCAGGTTAAATAATCCGCCTGCAACTCACCTGAACCGGTAACCCTGATTTTTATGAGAAAACTAAAATGATAATGAGTCTTTTCTGTTTCCCTCCGGGTCATTTCGACACATCCGGCCGCGGGTTTTACACGGCGTTAGTTTTGCCGCAGCGGGCCGGACACTCAATGACCTTTTCGTTGGAGCGCTGTTTAGCATTTCAGAACTTGGTGATTCAGTAGCCGGAGGCGTATCGAAGGCCGGTCATTTCGATACATCCGGCCTGGTTTTACCACGGCGTTGGTTTTGCCGCAGCGGGCCGGACACTCAATGACCCTTTCGCTGGCGCGCTGTTTTGTATTTAAGAACTTGGTGATTGAGTAGCCGAAGGCATATCGAAACCATCAACAGCAGAAATGAAAACTATCAGGGAAGTTCCTAAGTGCCAGAGGCACAATATATCTGTAGAAAACAATCACCCAAAAATCATAAAAAGATCCGTAGGATCGACACAGAATCTATTAATTGCCCGGGTCATTTCGATACATCCGGCCTATGTTTTACCACGGCGCTGGTTTTGCCGCATCTGGCCGGACACTCAATGACCTTTTGCGGTGCGCTGTGTAGCATTTCAGAACTGGGTGATTGCGTAGCCGAAGGCGTATCGAAGGCCGGTCATTTCGATACATCCGGCCGCGGGTTTTACACGGCGTTGGTTTTGCCGCATCTGGCCGGACACTCAATGACCTTTCGTGGCACGCCGTTTCGCATTTCAGAACCGGGTGATTGATCAGCCGAAGGCGTATCGAAACCATCAACAGCAGAAATGAAAACTATCAGGGAAGTTCCTAAGTGCCATAGGCACGATATATCTGTAGGCAACAGCAACCCAAAAATCTTATTAAGATCCGTAGGATCGACACAGAATTTTGCAATGATAAATAATGGTTATTCACGGGCGCAGATCGCTGTTGTTAAAGATTCTCTCCCTCCAGCTCCTCCACCGCAAAGCGGGGCACGTCCTTTTGTCAAGGGAAGGGAGAACGACTAATAATTTACTTTAGATGAGAACACTATTCAGGACGACACAATAACTGAATGAACGGGTCCCACTTCTTTAATCCAATCATCCGATTTTATTACTCTTCCGATATGACTTGCAAAAAAGGACAAACGTGAAGTATGGTTTTCTGTATTGGTGGTAGTTACGCAATCTTCCAGTATAGTTACACGGTAGCCCAGTTCAAACGCGGCGGCGGCAGTAAACAGTACGCAGACATGGGTATGGATGCCGGTTATCACCACTTCGGTAGTGCCAAGCGCGTGCAACGTGGCATGTAAATCGGTACCATTAAACGCGTTGTACCCTGTTTTGTGAATCAGGTGGTCATCGGGCAGGTATTGCAGTTCGGAAATAACCTGTTCGCCGAAGCTGCCCTTTACGGCATGCAGTCCCCATCGGCCGGCAAGCGGCTCGCCGGCATTTTGCAGGCGCGTATTCAGAAACAAAACAGGCATCTCGTGGTGGCGGGAGAAGCGCAGCACATGTTGAATTGATGGTATGATGGCCCGGCATGGCAATGAAGGCAAAAGGCCCCCGGGGGTAAGGTAGTCGTTAATCATATCAATAATCAACAGGGCATGTTTATCCAAAATTACCATAAAATCCTTCGCTAAAAAGATATATGATTGTGTTTTGCGCTCAGGTATTACCGAATAGCATCATAATATCCTGATAAAGCGTAATGGTTTCGTCATCGAAACAGGCGAAAATAACACGCTGCGGAAAGGCATGTGCCGAAAGAAAGCGGGCGGTGGAATTAACCGCTATGGCAGCAGCCTTGTACACGGGAAAACGGTACGCCCCCGTACTAATGGCAGGAAAAGTAATGGAATTAAGTTTCAATTGATGAGCAATTTCAAGGGAGTTGGTATAGCAAAGTGTTAGCAAATGTGTTTCGTTCTTTATTCCGCCATGCCACACGGGTCCCACGGTATGGATAACGTATTCGGCCGGCAGGTTATAGGCGCGGGTGTATTTGGCCTCGCCGGTAGCGCAGCCATTCAGTTCACGGCACTCCTGCAACAGACCGGGACCCGCGGCGCGGTGAATCGCGCCATCAACGCCGCCCCCACCCAACAATGTATTGTTTGCTGCATTAACAATTGCGTCAACATGCAGTTTTGTAATATCGCCCTTAAACAATTCCATTCTGTTAATTACATTACCCGTAACCGGCATACATTCCTCCGCTTATCATTGCACGCAATATAGAAAATCGGGTAACAAAGGGAAAGGAAAACCGCAGGGTACAACTAAAGTATGGCAGTTCGGTGCAATTTGCCATGCAACGCGCTGAAGTGTGTCGGCTGCCATGTTACACGTGGACAGGCAATATATGCTGCCGGGAGGAAGAAATATCGTAATAGTATAAAAATTCTATATTATTGATAAATATTTATTGTATTTCAATAAATATTTATTTACGTTAGGAGTAACAATTACGAGGTTTCCATGAAAAAGAACTGGTTTGTTGGTTTTATTTCAGCCGCGTTGTGGCTGTACATAGGTTTGCTGCCGTTGAATTTTCTATTGCATAGTCTATCGATTATCGCTGGAATTTTGAATGGTAACCCAAAAGCTGCTCCGTTTTTAGGGTTTACCAGTCTTCCGGCCCGGAGCTGTACGCATTTTATCGCCATTCAGGTACTCTGCCTAAATGCTCTTCTCTGCGTGAGTATCGTATTCGTGTTGTTGCAGTTCAAAGCTATTTTTACCCATTTACAGAAGGAGCAGTATTTTCATCAGAGAAATCCGCTGTTACTCAGCAGGTCGGGTATGGCAATAATAGTCATTGGCATTATATATCAGTTGAATAGCTTTATACTTGAGCAGTTTCCTTCATCGACTGTTCTATGGCTAATGGGTGCAATAAACCTCCTTTCTATTCCGTTTAACCCCTTTGTTATCGTGGGACTGATCATATACGTATTTGGAATTATTATGCAACGCGCGGCAATGCTGCAACAGGAACAGGATCTGGTGGTGTAGCATGGCAATTATTGTGAATCTGGATGTGATGATGGCGAAGCGGAAGATTTCGTTAACAGTGCTTGCCGATAAAGTTGGCCTGACTCTGGCAAATCTTTCCATACTGAAAACCGGAAAAGCAAAGGCCATCCGTTTCAGTACCCTGAACGCGCTGTGCGAGGCCCTGGAATGCCAGCCGGCCGATATCCTTGAGTTTACCCCGGACCCGCCCCGCTCCCCCGCCGATGAGGACCTGTACGAAGAAGATCATAGTTTGTAATGAAGATCAAAGTGAAATTTGTATTGATTGGATATAATAAAATAGAAAATTTGCCAATTGTAGAAACAGCACTAATGCCGTAGTCTACGAGTTACAAATTACTCGTTACTATTTAATGGAGGCAGAGTTAGACGACTAATAATTTCAAGATAAAAGAAATCTCAAAAAAAAATGTGGTAAAGGCCCAACTTTTATATTAAGAGTTTTCCAACAGGATTTTTAATAAATTGTTTTTTTAAGTCTCACTCAAATTCTTTAGTGTAATTGCATAAAATATCAGTATTTTGGACAGAAATTTTAAATGTATTCATATGTAAATAGTTGAGTGATTTCAGAGGTTTTTAATGCAGGAAGCGGCTAATATACAAAAAGAGAAAAGTTTTGAAACTCTAATAATTGCTATAGTCAAATCAAAAAGATTCATTATAACAAATACTGTTATAGTAACACTTGCCGCAATTGTTATAGCCTTAATGATGGACAATTGGTATACTTCTACTACTTCAATAGTTCCCTCGAAAAAAAGAAATAGCCTACTTGGTGATATCGGTGCTTCGTTACCAGGTCGGATACAGGATCTTTCAAAAACATTGGGGCGTCTTGGAGGACCATCTGATGAATCAATGAGCTATTTAATGATTTTACAAAGCCGACGTGCTTTGGAAGCTGTTGCCCAAAAATTTGATATACGAAATGTGTATCATATCTCACCAAAAAAACCAATAGAAGATGTATTATCCGAACTAAATGACAATGTTAAATTTAGTGTAGAGGATGAAGGGAATTTAACAATAAAAGTAACTGACAAAGATCCGGTACGAGCAGCACAAATGGCTAATTACTTTGTAGATCAGTTAAATATTATTAGTAGTGAGTTAGGAACGAGAGAAGCGAGCTCCAATAAAAATTTTCTTGAAAAACGATGTAATGATGTAAAGAAAGAGCTTGCAGCTGCCGAAGATAGTTTAAGAGCTTTTAATCATAAATATCATATCCTATCAATTGACGAACAAACCAAAGCCGGTATAAAAGAGGCTGCCGAATTAAAATCTGAATTGACATTACAGCAAATCCAGCTTGAAGTATTGAAGAAAATGCAAGGTGATAATTCTATGATTATTCGATCGGCCGAGATAAAGATAGAAGAGTTAGAAAAAAGGTTAACCGCCTTGAAATATGGTTCCAATTGGGGGAGCGGGGATAATTTAACCCAACTTGTTCCAGCATTTGAAAATGTGCCGGATATTGCGATCAAGAGCATTCGACTGATTCGAGAAGTTGAGTTTAAAAATCGGCTTTTTGCTTATTTAATGCCTGTATATGAGCAGACAAAAATTGATGAACAAAAAGATATGCCTATTTGTTTGGTACTTGATAAAGCAGTTCCAGCCCAAAAGAAATCATCGCCGCACCGATCAATAATAATTGGATTGGCGTCATTGTTAACATTCTTTTTTTCAGTTACTATCTCGCTTATTAAGCATTCGTATCAGGAATTCAAAACAGATGAGGCTCGCTATAACCATTATAAAGAGGGTGTTATAGAGCCTTTAAAATCTCTCTTCTTCATTGGTAATAGAAAATAAATTAATACTGTGCAGCGATTTTTAACCTTCAACATCGGTTTGATGAAATCAAGGATTCTGAGCAAATTCTCATTATTGTTAGTATTTGAGATACTTCTACTCGTTTTATCATTACACTACGATGTTATTGTAGGCGTTACTTTTTTTTCTTTGGTTATTCTGGTCTTGGGTTACTTGTATTTTTACAAGCAGCCTTTTCATCTGCTTATTTTTATTTTATTTTCAATGTTAATTGGTTCTTTTGGCGGCGTGAAGACAGGGGGGAAATCCTTTGGTATGTCGTCTGTGGATCTAACCTTTACATTTGGATTGTTTGTGTTGCTAATTCGTCTGATTGTTGGTTGGCCGGAGAAAACAAAATTCCCGAAATATTTTTGGGCATACACTCTTTTTATTTGCTGGACATTATTAGGTAGTTTGCTGGCTCACGATCGCATGCGGGCAATTGCAGGATGGCATAATCATTTCTTTAGTTTTATAAGTTGTGTTTTTGCTTACAATGTGGTTTCTTCCAGAAAACTAAAAAATCTTTTAATCACAGCAGTAATTCTTTGGGGATTATTTCTGGCATTACAACAAATCTATTACATTAGTCAGTTGGGGAATTTGAAACAAAGCATGGCAATGTTGATTATACGAAAAAACTTAGTTGGGAATTCATGGGGTAAATCTAATTACCTGGCTGCTTTTTTTGTGCTAATTATACCCATTACATTATCAAGCTTATTATCTTCCGGTACAATAAAAGGAAAATTATTACTTTCCTTGATATTAACCGCTTTGTCGGCTACAATGATATTGACTCTTTCTCGTGGTGGCATTATTGCTTTATTGATTGCATTGTTAATCTTTTTATTCAAGATTATTAGATTGCGAACTTTTTTCCCTATCCTCATAATACTGATATCATTGGGATTTCTAATTGTATATAATCCGTTTACCAGTATACTTAGTAAACGGATTTCTGAAGCAAATAAAACGGACTCATATTTTTCCAGAGTAAATTTATATAATGATATTGGTACTGTAATAACGGAACATCCGATAGAGGGAGTTGGATTAGTTAATCTTGGCTATTATATGAAGTTTAAGAGTAAAGATGGAGTTCACGCACATAATTTAGTACTTGGTATGTTAGGTGAAACCGGACTGATCGGAAGTTTATTATACTTCATTTTTCTACTTTACCTTTTTTATTCGCTTGTAAAAGCGTATATCCGTGTACACAATTTAAACGACAAATTATTTTTATGGGGTGGTATTTGCTCGTATATTGGTTGCCTGATACACTCTATGGTTGAACCTACTTTCGATGGCTTGTATTTTGGGATTATTTTCTGGTTCGTTTTCGGTACATTCCTTAGGTTCATAGACAATAGTACCAACCCGCAAAATATGGAAGAATCACGTGTGTAAATTGAACAACAGACCGTTTTTTTACTCGGATCATCAAAAAAAAGGTAAAGGTACCGGAAAAGTCTCTTAATTTTATTGCCGGTGCTTGTATACAATACTCACCAATATTCTCATCGCATATATACTGGCAATTCGAGAAAATTATTGCTTTCGCGAATTGCTTCATACTAATAATAATTGTAGAAGGCAGAGAGGTAAAGCGATATGCAGTACTATGGCTGTTTATTATTTTTATAAAGAAGTTCTACTTTTATAATTATCCCGATTAATCAATTTTGATTAATCGAGATTCTATCAAGGGTTTTCTTTGTTTGTTCAACAGCAATTTGAATGCCTCTTCTGTTCCAATGAGTATCGGTAGGATAGTACAGCAATTCGTTTGAGTTAACAAAAGGATGATATAGATCTACAACTACTACCCCACGCAACTCCAATGCAGTCTGGAGTTTTGGCAAAAACTGATCATACGAATCATTGTTTACAAATTTGTGATAAATTGTATATTTATTCGGAACGGGTATAAATATCAATTCGGCATTAAAATTTTCGTGAAGAATTTTTCCAATATGGGCAATATTTTCAGCGGTTTTTTTTATTACTGAATCAGAGTGATTTGCGTAAAAACTTTTTACCAAGTCTTTTTTTGTATCTTCAAAATAAAAGATAAAAGGAGGATTTTTGGAATAAACAGGCGTCTCCTTTGCAATTGTCCCAAATCTATTAAATTTAAATGTATTCCAAAATTCGGTTACGCTGGAAAAACCCGGACTATTAAGGAAAAAGAATTGATAAAATGCCCCTGCTTGACTGAATAAATGGATATTTATTTTGTTTGCTAACTCAGAAATTTTTGCGTATGGAGTAGAAACGAATTCTTCAGGCTTGTAGTTTGTAAAATTTTGATAGTACGTCAGAATCTGCCTTTCAACACATTCAATAATTACGATCTTTCTACGAGTTCGAGAAGAATGAATTAATCTTGGATAATTTTGGGGATAAAAAAAACGGATATCAACATCAGAGGCTATTATAGCATCAACTTTTTTCCCAGTTTTTTCCCCTAATTGAATTGGTAAATGTTTAAAATCGCGAGCAATACCCGAAAAACTGTCGCCAATTAAGTAAATATCTGCGTCGTTTTTAGGAAGTTCGCTAATATTAAACCGGGGTGGTAGTTTTTCATTGAAATTTTTTACTTTACAGAGAGAATACAAGTCACCATAGCCTGCATTTCGATCATTTAACCAATGCATGAATGGAGGAGTATTTACTAAAAGGAATATTAAAAAGGATGTCAACCCTAAAAAATAAATACATATCAATAATAGCTTAGATTTGTTCATACACTTAGAATTGGAAATAAATAAAATTTGTTGCCTCAAACTGCCCAAAAAATAATATGAGAACTGTGATGATTACATAAAAAGCTATCCTAAGTACTGGAGTTAAAAATACACTTGTGTTACTTGAGTGTTTAATGATTGAAGTTTTAATGGAACCCTTCAGCTCAATAAATAAAAACGTAGAGACAGCAATTGCCAGAGCAAGATAGTTTACAGATATTGAGTTGGAATTATAATTAAAATCGAAAATATTCACGATGTTAGTAAAAGCAGCAGAAATTGTTCCAGATCTGAAAAATATCCACGCAAAAGTAACTAAGTGAAAAGTAGTAAAGAGAGCTATAGCTGACCTAATGCGAGGGGCCTTATTTATCCGAGTTAAAGCCGCTAATTGTTCTCGAAAGTTCTTTAATAATGGCGAACTGATAAGAAATACACCATGTAAGAGTCCCCACACAATAAATGACCATCCCGCACCATGCCATAAGCCACTAACAACAAAGACAACAAGCATGTTCACATACCATCTTGTTTTAGTAATAGTTTCGCCCCCGAGAAATGCATAAATATACTCAAGCGCAACAAATAAGTAGTCTCGAAACCACGACGTAAGTGAAATATGCCATTTTTTCCAAAATTCAGGAATAGATTTAGCTTTATAGGGTGAATTAAAATTCAGTGTTAAATTATAACCTAACGCTTTTGCCAACCCCAACGCCATTTCTGAGTACCCGGCAAAATCGCAATAAATTTGAATCGCAAATAAATAACTTGCCAGTATAAGAGGCATGCCGTGATACGCACCATTATTATCGTAAACCTGATTAACATATTTTGCAAGGTTATCTGCAATTACAACTTTGCGGAATAAACCAACATAAAATAATTTAGCTCCCTGAACAACATTGTCGTAGTTATATTGATGGTCTGTTTTAAATTGAGGTAATAAATTCTGAGCCCGTTCAATAGGGCCCGATACAATATTAGCAAAAAATGAAAGGTATAATGATAACGAAAGAAAACTCTTTTCAGCACTCATTTCTCCTCGGTACACATCGACAATATAACTTATCGATTGAAATGTATAAAAGGAAAGCCCGATGGGAAGAACAACATTTATTACCGGGAAAGGACAAGAAATATTAAAAATCGCTAAAAATGGGGCAAGTGTTATAATAAAAAATAAGTAATATTTATAAAACCCCAGAATCCCAAGGTTAAATAGTAACCCTAAAGAGAAAAGTATGTTTTTTGTAAATCCGGTAGATTTTTCAATCATCAGAGTAATTACATAGTCAAAAACAATTATTGAAAAAAGAAGAAGGATTAGAACTGGCG
This sequence comes from Ignavibacteria bacterium, assembly GCA_021286645.1. Lineage (GTDB taxonomy): Bacteria > Bacteroidota > Ignavibacteria > Ignavibacteriales > Ignavibacteriaceae > JACPGF01. The sequence goes on along the minus strand of JAJTBZ010000022.1, from coordinate 3,448 downwards.
CAAAAGACATGTAAAAGAAACAGTTAGCCAATAGCAGAAATGGCATTCGTAGCCGATAAGGGAACGCATAATAACCGGCAATCAACATGAAAAAAAATACAAAAAACTGGATGGAACTAAAAAGCATTTTCCGATGAAATTAATTGCTATAAAAAATGACCTAATAAGCAATGGTTTATTTGCTCAAATCGTAAAGATATGTCTTAATTACGAAAATTCAACACCGCCAAGTTAAAAAATAGTGAAAGATACTCTGAAATAAAATACTAAGTTGAAGAAACTGCATTTTCAAAAAAAAGACCTCAATAAGAAAATACTTTGTTATTATTTCGTTTCCCATGAAGATAAATCTGCTGCAACTCATCGTTTGTGAAAAAGGAAAAAAATTGACAGCAATTAGTAAGCGTAATTGAAGTAAATACGACTAGAATTTTAAAATATAAATTTAAATACAGCAAAAGTCTACAGCTATTTCGTAAATGATGCAACGGGAAGTGAGCCGGACTTAATTCACGCGGTTTCAATTACAAAAGTATTGTGTTTCAAATATTCCAGGTTTTTTCATTTTGCAAAAGGGGCACGACATCAATCTGAAATTTGAAAAAATCAGAATAAATGATAATTAATCTGGCTGCTCAAAATTTACCCTAAGAAAATTTTAGGTGTACACTATATAAGAAAGTAACCTTGGAAAGGGCTTAGATTTCTAAATTATTTTTTTTGATAGAGGCTAAAAAATTTATTTACAATCTGTTCTTTTTCATTGAGAAGTATAAAAAATTTCCAGGTTAGCGAGAAAAACGTAATCAGATAAATCGCCGAAGCAATAATTCGAGCAGATATCGATAGATTAAAACTGCCAGGGAGCACACTTAAAATACAGAGCATAGCCAGCGCAATAATTTTCTGGTAATGATCTCGGGGAAATTTAACAAATTTTTGAACATACCAAAACTGTATAGTAAGTTCTGATCCGGTCCGGATCGTGAATAGTAGAGCTACCCCATTAAGGCCATAAATTGGAATTACAAAATGTAAAAGAAGTATAAGAACGGGAAGTTCAATTATAGATAACAGGGCCAAAAATTTTGGCTTACCAATGCTCTGAATTATATAGAATGGAACGTGGGTAATCGCATTAAAGAAAATTCCGATTGACAATAATTTAAGAACCAACGTTGCTTGCATAGAAAATTGCTGGCCAAGCCATAATTGTAATATTAGGTCAGAAAAAGTATAAACTAAAAAACATACTGGAACTAATGCAATTATAGTTATACGGGTAGCTTGTGAATATAAGGATTGAAATTGATCGGAAAAATTCTTATAGGAAGCAGAGAATGCAGGAAATAGAACCTGAAAAAGAGCACTCGGAATAAGAAGAGCCCTGGAGATTAACTCCATTGGAGTTGAATAATAGGTAATAGCCGCAGCTGACATAAGTGCCCCGATAAGAAACCTGTCAAAATAAGTTGCAAGCGGGAAAAATATGTTTGCAAGGCTCATCCATCCACTAAACGTTAAAATTGGTGAAATGAATGCCTTGTTAAAAACAAAATTCTTTATTAACTCTGTACGCAGTTTTATACATGCAACAAAGTGCCAACCCCATAGGAGAAATCGGATGAAAACAAGAAAACTAATCATTACCATTAAATTGGTAGTAAAATAGATGATTATTAAAGGCAAAACATATGCGAAAATACCGGTTAATACCCGGATTATATTAATTATTGTAAAAGCCTGATACGCCTCGAGGAAACCACGTAGGCTTGCAGTAGTCGAAACAAAAGGAATAGCAAAGGCCAATAAATGAAAGGACTGAATGGTTTGAACCCGTAGGTCCACTGATATTTTAAAATAATTTATTACGAGAAATTCAGTAAATGAATAAACTAACACCGCAATTAGCAAGCTACAGGCTGTTATCAGAAAAAATGAAGTCCAGAATAAACCAGGAATTTCTTCCTCATTTGGTTGAGATATTCTTTCAGCAGTTAATTTAGTGAGCGCCCTTCCCATTCCAAAATCGAAAAGCCCAAAATAACCAATGACAAGCCATGATAAACTCAATACCCCAAATTTTTCATCACCAATTCCTTTTATGATTAATGGAATGCAGAAAATGGCTACGAATAGGGGGAGTACAAGGCCTATTAGATTAATAATTGCATTTTTATAAAGAGTTTGTCCTGAAAAAATTGAATTTTTCTGCATTTTGATCCTTACTAAACTTTTCCAATTCTGAGCTTGCCTGCTAGCAACACCAAGAATAATATTTTTTTGAAAAATAGCTTACCATGTGATACGCTTCCGACTAAATAGGAAAGAGGAAAATTTATTCCAATTAATAGAAATAGAATTGCGCATTTATTTTTGTCATGTTTTCAAGAAGAATAAGAATCTAAAACTAAAATGTGTCTGACAATTATCCAAATTTATCGTCGGAATATTTGTGTGGAATTTATCATAGTAAATTAAGGTATTTACATAAGTTAATATAAACTAAACGACGACAATAATTGTGAGCAATAAACACTTTCGAAGTGAGTCGTTTCAGAAGTGGTTGAAATTTCAAAATTTAATAGTGGTAATTGAATGGGAAGTAAGTATTGCAGAGAAATGTAATAGCCAACATGAATGTTGTCATAATTTGGCAGCACTATACTCTATCTGTCTTCGGCCTCGCCGAGAAGCCTGCCAGCATTCCTCCCGGATATTTTATACCAATGTGGACAAATGCCGGGACATATTTAAAGGATGCCCATGTAGATTTTGGCGAAACAGGTCCGATTACTATCCCCTTTATATTGGGATTTGCCGTAACGTTATGTTGGTATAAATTTTATGACTCCCGATCAATAACCTGGCTTGTTCCTCTTGTATATGGTTTTGTTGTTATAGGAACAACTCCAACCACAGCGCTTACTCGTTCTATGCAATGGTTTTTTACTCTCATTGTTTTAACGGCCTCTACACCGATATTTGAAAAATTGGTAAAATATATGGCTGCCAGAAAAAAAACTACGGTGCTTGTCAGTACAACTGTCGGTAACTAACATTAACGGCCGGGATTTATTTCCCGTATATATATAATGGCCCGGCTTCCTGCACTCGCTATTGTCTTCAGGAAAAGGCAGTTTCCGGACTCAAATTGCCGAATTGGTGTTGCGTTCAAATAGTCCAATTATAAAACATTATATTACTCCCCCGCCGATGATGACCTCTACGAGGAAGATCATAGTTTGTAGAAGAACGCTTTGATTGGTAGAAACAAATTATTATACTGTGGCGTGTAACGTATATTCTTATTGAGTCATAATAAAAGGTAACCGAAGATAATTAAAAAAATGATATAATAAGAGAATATAAAAATAACACTGATCTGCCCGTGGGGTAACGGAAGGAGGGTTTTCCCCGACTGGAGTTACCCCACGGGCATGGCGAT
>JAJTBZ010000103.1 GCA_021286645.1 Ignavibacteria bacterium | reverse complement strand
GGCTTTTTGTTTTCTGTAACTTTTTGTCGTCACAAAAAGTCACCAAAAAAGACTTGACAAAAAGAACTCGCTCCGCCTGGCGGCTTCGCTCAGACAGCTTTTTGTCTCAAAGGAAGGGTTGGTTGACGCTTCGCGGGCACTGATGATAATCTGATCGATACATTGGAGTTCCTCAATATTGGGGTTTAATAGCAGCGCGGCGAAATACCGCCGCAGGTGCCAATTTGTAATGGACACCCCTTGGTCGTCGATTTTCAATCCACTTTTCGACTGCGATCCATTGTATCGATTATCGTTTTGGTATTTAGAAAGCGGATCACAGATCCGCAATTAGCGGGGTGTCGATGGCAAATCGACACAAGCGAGAGTCTCTTCCGATTTCGTGACCAATGAAACTTCCGATGATCTGGCCAGGAACTTGTTCACAGACAAAGAACTGCTCGGCCAGTTTAAAGAACTGGAAAAATTTAACCAGGTGGACAATAAGCTGGTCAAAACCTTTATTGACGCCTTCCTGACAAAACGCCAAATCCAAAAACTGGCCAATACATAGAACAACAAACCCGGCATATTGGCCGGGTTTTGCTTTATGTTTCCATAATATCTATATTTTTATTTTACTATTTTAAAGGATTCAACTTTTTTGTTTAGTAAACTTAAATTCTATTGATTGCTTCTTGTTAATAATTAATTTGTTCTTGTCATTAAGACTGTATTGCATATAAAAACCTGTAGCTATTACAAATTCTCCTTCATTTGTTACGATAAACAGTTTTATAACATGCTCAAATTTATTTTTATCAACGAAGTTAATTTGGAAAATTTGAGAGTTGCCAAACACACCTAAATAATCATATGTCAATGTGGTAGTATCATATGCTATACCGTCAACTTTTAACTCCTTAACTCCTTCCTCATTTAAAAAGAAGCTAATTTTTAACCCTGTATTAATTGAGGAATAACTTCCAAAATAATCTTCTTCACTAGCAAAGCTCTTGATTGAGATACTTAATAGTAAAATGGCTATAATTGTTCTCATTATTTCTTCTCCAAATAATTAATAATTCCTGTCCCAATTTCTGTACCTATTTGACTAGAATTTGTGTTCATTATTTTTAAATCATTTGCGTTGCTAATAAAGCCAGCTTCTACTAATACTGCTGTTCCACTATATTGATTTAAAACATATAAACCGATTCTTGCACTTAATCCTTTGTCTGTAAGCAAAGTTTTTTGTTCTAAAATAGATTCGGCTAAAGATTTACTTGCATCATTTCCTTTCCTATAACATACTGGAAAGCCTTTAGCACTCTTACTTTCAGAAGAGTTTACGTGTATACCTACAAAAATATCCGTTCCATCTGCTGCATCAATTCGCCATTTGAATTTTGTTCCAGCATTAACCTTATCGGCAGTTCGTGTCATAGTAACAGAATAACCCTTCTCAGCTAGTATTTTATTAACAACATTTGCTATGTTTACAACAATGTTTTTTTCATAATCTGTTCCATATAGTGCTCCTGGGTCAACTTGTTTGTTCTTATTGTTTTTATCACCATGTCCAGGGTCTATTGCTACTTTCTTCTTTTCTGTAGTAGTAGATTGTTGTTGCGTATTATCATTATCTGCTGTTTTTCTATCTTGAGGAGGTATATACATGCCATTCTCATCAAATCTAGCCCTTCCATACATATCTACGTCAGCCATTCCACTTGGGTCAATAAACCTAATAGGATGTCTTTACCATACGTGCATGGACTCCACCTCTTAGACATTTCAGCTAATGGATCAGGTGTTGTCCAGCGGCCTATCTGTGGATCGTAAAAAAGGAATTCGTAATCATACCACCCCAGCCCATACTCATCCTTCAGTTCTTTTCCGTTGTAAAGGTACTTGTTTGCACTGGCGTCATTGACATACCATTTTGCTATTTCCAGACCAAAGGGGTAATAGTCCTCGGCCTTCTCCCGTCATGATGATGTTAACCCCATTAAGTTTAAGAACGCTGCCCTGGTAGTAAGTGATGGTAGAACCACCCGTCTTTTTCAGTTTGGTGCCAGATGCAGAGTAAAGATAGGAAATTGGTATGTGCGATCCAATAGTTACCGTATTTGGCAATTCGGAAGTGTCGCTGAAGAAAGTTGATAAAATTCCGTGCCAGCGGGGAAACTTATATTTTCTGGTCGTAACCAAAAGATTGCTGTTGAAAAAAATAAGCATTTTGATAAATTGTACGGACACTAATTACAAATGTGCGTTAGAGGGAGCTGTACCGCAAGAAATATCCGGGGAAGACAATACCCTGACGGAACAGGTTAAACTAATTCAGGAACTTGAACCCGATGAAAAGAACATGGTTTTTCAGATGGTGGATACCTTCCTGACCAAGATAAAATTTAAAGACTTCTTTCAGAAAAATGTGGCTATGTTAAATAAAGAAGTCCAGACTTGCCGGGCTTTTTTAATAATATGAGTTATGCTTTCGATAAATAGTTAAAATTATTGTAATTGCAATGGTTAATAAAACATATAAAACGATAAACCATCCTCTTTTTTTCTTCAATAATTCATTTTCGTCTTTCCATTTATTTTTGTAATACTCATATTTTGTGAATTTTAGATACTTGAGCATATTAAAACCATAAGCAAGTAAACATGGGTATAAAATCCAAGAATAAAGAAAGGTCTTTGTTTCCCATTTTTCAAAAAGATAATAATTTACCTGTTCTGAAAACAAAGCTGTTACAATAAAAATTATCCACAGATGAAATAATTGCATTAAAGTTACGAGCGTAATTCCATAAACAGGACCTCTAACATCTTCCCAACGATTTAAATAATAACCTGCAACCCTGTAAAATAGATAATTAAAAAATCTCATATTAATATACTTTAGTGTCTCCAAAAATTTGTTGTCCTAATGTCTTGTCAGTTATTATTTGACATCCAATATTTGCAATAAAATATGTTCCTGAGATTGCCCATCCAGCTACTGGGATAAAAGATGTTAATCCCATAGCAGCATCAAACGCATTTGCATAAGTTGGATTACTAACAAATTGAACTCCTGATATTACAGTGCCAACACCTGCAAAACTGGCACTTGCTATTTTCGATGCATTCGTAAGATTTCCAACAACTTTATAACTGTTCTTATATAAAACATTTGACTTTGCAACAGAAGCTAGACGAACTGTCCCATTTTTTTAAACCCAATACAGACTATTATGTACTGCTTCACCTATAACACCAAAATATGTATCTGCTCCACCTGCTAATTAACCGGCATAATCTAAAGCACTATGACCACCACCCCCTTGTCCTGCGGGTTTCTCATTATTTTTTTATCGTCTTGTTGTTGTGTATTTTCCTGGCTTACTGGCTCTTCTTTTGGGCTAATATCCGTAAATGACGCCATTTTCTGACTCCTTTGCTGTTGTGCCCAACCATACGGCATACTTACCTCCATTCCATCCGGATCAATAAAAGGGATGGGATTATTGGCTGCGTAGTTGTATGGTGACATCCTGCGCCATTTCTCGCCCAACGGATCCATTGTGTTCCACCTACCAATCGCCGGGTCATAGAATCTAGCCCCGTAATCATACCACCCCAGCCCGAACTCATCCTGCAACTCTTTTCCGTTGTAAAGGTACTTGGTAGGAGCACCAACGGAGGTATAAGCCTGTGCCATTTCCATACCGAATGGGTAATAGTCCTTGTACTGCTGAGGCAGGGCAATTCCATTGATGGCAGCAAAACTTACCCTTGTGTTTCCCAGATGGTCTTTCAGGTCGTATTCATAACTCCAGGTGCCGTTTTGATCTTTAATAGCTCGGCCTTCGCCCGTCATGATGATATCTACTCCATTAAGCTTAAGAACGCTGCCCTGGTAGTAGCTGATGGCAGAATCAGCCGTCTGTTTCAGCTTGGTACCAGATGCAGAGTGAAGATAGGAAATAGTTTGAGAATCCCGACAGGGACTGGATAGGAGTAGAAAAATGCAGACCTGAGAATCTCATCCCATCCAGGAGTTTGTTGTCTCATTTTAGTTGTATTGCCTAACGCTTTAACAATTTACTCCTCGTAGATAGCAAAGAACTCGAATGTTTGTTGTTTACATTTAATCGTATGAGCAATTGAATGTATAGAAAAACTCCTTTTTACCTCTTTTTATTTTTACATCAAGACTACTACTGCTTTTTATCATTGAATCTCCGGGCTGGATAAATTCCCAAAAATCTTTTGTATAACGGTCTTCATAACCAATTTCATAGTTAGAGCCTCTCTCAGATAATACAATCATTTTTGTTGCATGATTCTTTAAATCAATATATTTTCTTTCAATTTTTGCATTTATAGCCATCGGTTTCAATTGGGTTTCACAATAATTTCCACAACCAAAGAAAAAAATAATTATTCCTTTATACAATAACTTATGCTTCATGTCATTTATTGTTTAAATGGTATTACTATAGTTCCACTGACTCCCATTGAACCAGCTTCATCGGATATCAGCTTAAATATTCCTTCAGATAATCCAGCTGCAAATGTAGCCCATTGACGTCCTATCTGTTTTAAAGTTGGGTTATAATCTACCACTAGGTAGTGGATTTTTAATCCACTTTACGACTGCAATCCATTGTATCGATTATCGTTTTGGTATTTGGCAAGCGGATCGCAGATCCACAGTTAACGGGGTGTCGATTGCAAATCGACACCAGCGAGATTGCCGCTTTACGAACGATATGAACGATTCAGGTAGGCCGCCGCTGGTGCCAATTTGCAATGGACACCACTAAGTTGTGGATTTTCAATCTACTTTACGACTGCAATCCATTGTCTCGATTATCGTTTTTGAATTTAGCAAGCGGATCGCAGATCCCTAGTTAACGAGGTGTCGATTGCAAATCGACACCAGCGAGATTGCCGCTTTACGAACGATTCAGGTAGGCCGCCGCTGGTGCCAATTTGTAATGGACACTACTTGGTCGTGGATTTTTTTCCACATTCCCACTCATATTTATTGATCTATCTATCCTTTTCTCGTTGCCTGTGGTTTTTGCGGCTTCAGGATTCAAAATAACAAATGTGTTGCGCCGGGCAAAGGGTTAAGAATTCTTAATCCAAGGCAGGAATTATTTCCGTTGCAGGACATCGATGCGGGCCGTTGGAAATGAAATTCTAGCTGTTGATGAGAAAAATCCAACGAATTTTGGATTTTGTTGCCGGAAATTCATCCTTTCGTTTGGAAAAATTTATTTTTTGGCCGCATCCAGGCAATTTATCATAAAAGTAAAAATTACGCTTCATTTTGACTTTTTTTTGAACTAATTGCAATTATTAACTATTTAGTTTACTGCTGTCTATGTAATTTGGCCGGTGACTTAAATCCAATCCCATGGAGAAACAAAGAAGTATCACCGCCCTTTTTTGCTTGCTCTTTTTTTCGATCTGGGCATCGGGACGGGTCCAGGGTCAGGATACCCTAAGACTTTCGCTCTCCGATGCCGGTCAGATGTTTGTCGACCGAAACCTGGCCCTGATTGCCTCCCGGTACAACGTGGAATCCCAGAAGGCGTTGATTGTTCAGGCCAGGCTGTTTCCCAATCCCACCCTCTCCTATAGTCAGGGGCCCGTAGTGAAGGTGGTGGATGCGAACAACACCCCGCCCACTTCCACTTTTTTATCCAACAACGAACTGACGGGGGGCATTTCTCAGCTCATTCAGATCGCCGGAAAGCGAGATGCACAGATCAAGCTGGCCCGGGAGGGGGCGCAGCTGAGTGAATATCAGTTTATGGATCTCTTGCGCACCCTGCGTTTCACCCTCTACAGTGACTTGATCAACCTTTATTTCCTCTCCAAATCTTCATCCGTCTATGAATTGGAGCTAGCCTCGTTGCAACATCTGGCGGAGGCATTTGCCAAAGAGAAGGAGCAGGGCAATGTGTCGGAAAAGGAGGCACTGCGTGTGAAGGCGCAATTGTACGCGCTGCAAGGCGAATACAACGACTTGAAAAGTTCCATCAAAGACATTCAAAGCGAGTTACATGTCTTGTTGCAGGTCAAGGATCGGGTAATCGTACCCCTGATCGACGAACCATACTACCGTACCTTGAAGAGCGACCAATTCCGGCTAGGAGCGCTGATCGACTCTGCCCGGGTGAACCGAAGCGACCTGAAGATGGCAGGTGCCAACACGGCGATCAGTCAGCTGAACCTAAAATACCAGAAAGCGATGGCTATACCGGATGTGACCCTCTCCATGGGGTGGGACAAGACCGGTTCCTATGCCCGCAATCTGACCTCTTTGGGAGTCTCAATCGATCTTCCGGTATTCAACCAGAATCAGGGGAACATCAAATATGCAGCCATGCAGGTGTCACAAAATGAGGCGCAGCAGAAATTGGTGGCTTCACAGGTGGAGGAGGATGTATGCCGGGCCTATCAGAAGGTTTCGGATGATGATGCGTTGGTCGCCAAAATAGATCCCGCCTTTGCCTCGAATTACGACCGGCTGCTGAACCATGTCCTGCAGGGCTATCAGGCCCGCACCATCGGACTGCTTGACTTTCTGGACATCTGCGATTCTTACAAGCAGACCCTGGTGCAGCTCAATACCCAAATGGCCAATAAGGCTTGTGCCTACGAGGCTTTGAGCTACTATACCGGAACAAATTTTTTGCTTAGCAATCAACAA
>JAJTBZ010000100.1 GCA_021286645.1 Ignavibacteria bacterium | reverse complement strand
CAGGATCAAACTCTCCGTTGTTGGATTTATTATAATCTGTGTAATTTACTCTTTTTGCGCTCTCGCAAATTGATTTCCTCAATTAACGGGTTTCTCTCTCATTCTGTCAAAGAACACTCTTTCTCTCTTCGGCCTCCCTTTCGCTCACTTCTCGTTCGCAAAAGAGATTTCAAAACTACAACTTTTTTCGCTCATTGTCAAGTCTTTTATTCGAAGCGCAACATTTTTTTCTTATTTTTTTTTCATTCAGTATCTTGTGAATAAAACAAACCAGAAACATGTGCAGTTGTTTCGAAGTGAAGCTTGAAATGCCCGAGTCAATAATTTCATAAGAACAATAATCAAATATACGACTTTCCCCGATTAAAAGCTAATATATTTGCAAACAAAGTTTACTTTTTTTTATTTTTTCCGCATTATTTTCCATTAATTAAGCAATAACTCATATATAATTAAATTTATTAAGTTACGCCCCCAATTCGCCTCATTTACTATCTTCTACTTCTGCTATTTTCCCCGGGGGCAGGCTGCAGTATTCATTCCAATTATTCACTTTTCGCTTGAAATATTCCCTCCATTTTATTTTAGGTTATCTTATATTGTAAATACCAATAAAATAAATCAGGTTTCCTATGAAAAACAATAGTATATTTTTCCTTTGGTTACTCATATTCAGTATTACCACAGCCTATTCCCAAAGTATACCACTGAAGCGTGAATACCGCGCTACATGGTTAACTACAGTAGGCGGCAGCGATTGGCCTTCTTCCTCGCAATCTTCAGCTCAGCAGCAGCAGTCACTTATTGATTTGCTCGACTCCCTGAAAGCGTATGGAATGAATGTCGTTATATTTCAGGTACGTTCAGAATGCGATGCCATGTATAAATCAGATATTGAACCATGGTCAATTTACCTTACCGGTACGCAAGGCAAAGCACCAAATCCATTTTATGACCCGCTCGATTTTGCCGTTAAAGAAGCACATAAACGTGGCATGGAACTACATGCCTGGTTTAACCCTTACCGGGTAAAAGGCGGAACTTTTGCAGCAGCTGGTAATTATATTACAAATTTACATCCAAACTGGATTATTACTATCGAAGGTAGTAAGATTTTAAATCCGGGTTTGGACGAAGTCAGGAAGTACGTTGCCGGCGTGTTAGCCGATGTTGCCCGCCGATATGATGTTGACGGAATTCATATGGATGATTTTTTCTATCCATATCCAAATCCGACTGGTATTACCAACCAGGATGATTCAACATTTATTAAATATCCGCGCGGGTTTACCGACCGCTCATCGTGGCGCAGAGATAATGTGAATTTATTGATTAAAATGATTAACGATAGTGTGCATGCGGTAAAACCTAATATTAAATTTGGAATGAGCCCGTTTGGTATCTGGAAAAGCGGAACCCCGGCAGGAATTACGGGGCTAAGCGCGTATTCCGAGATATTTTGCGATGCAATAGCGTGGCTCCAGAAGAAATCGGTTGACTATATAACACCGCAGCTTTATTGGGCAATCGGCGGCAGCCAGGATTATACAAAATTAATGCCCTGGTGGGCTGATTCAGCAGCCGCCAATGGCAGACATTTTATACCGGGTATGGCAGCTTACCGAATTGCAAGCGCGTATTCTGCCAGTGAAATTCCTAATCAGATTCGCCTGAACAGAGCAAATCCGAAAACTCAGGGAAGCGTATTCTTTACTACCAATTCATTGTTAACAAATCCCAAAGGCGTTACCGATACGATGAAAAATGATCTGTATCGCTACCCTGCCCTGCGACCAATAATGAGTTGGCATAATACAATTCCCCCGAATCCGCCACAAAATGTACGCTACGCTAAAATGCCGGGTGTTGGTATTGCCGGATTATGCTGGGATCTGCCCGCCGTTGCCAGCGATGGAGATACGGCAAATATGTACGTAATCTATAAAGGAACTTCGGGTACTTTTAACCAGGCATATACAGATAATTCTGCTAATATTTATGATATTACCAGCTTACGTTCATTCCCGATTAAGAAATCTTTTACAAACGGGCCTTTATTCTTCGCGGTTACCGCTCTTGATCAGAATTGTAATGAAAGTACAATCAGCACGGGCGTGCAGGTAAATGCTCCCGCGATACCAACATTAGTGTTCCCGGCAAACGGCGCGGGTAATCAAAAAGATACAATAATACTGAAGTGGTATTACGCTGCAAACGCAGGCTCTTACTCAATTCAGGTCAGCACGGATCCAGGTTTCTCCGGGACTAACTTTGTGAATGGCGATAATCTGCAAGATTCCCTGATGCTTCTGACTGGGATGACAGGCCAAACAACTTATTACTGGCGTGTTAAGTCCAAAAATCCTATTGGAGAAAGTAGTTTCTCAGCCGTATCTTCGTTTTCTACAGGATTCCCCGGTTTAACAACACTTTCCGAGCCTGCTCAGTCGCAAACAAATGTTTCGCAAAATCCTACATTAAAATGGATGAAAGCCCCCGCGGCAACATCGTATGAAATACAATTTGCTAAGGGATATGTCGGACCGACAACAATTCAGATTGACACAACTGTTATTAATGATACAACATTAAAAGTATTCAATCTTGAATTAAATACTGCATATTTCTGGCGTGTTCGGGCATTTAACGGCTACGGCGCTGGTCCCTGGGCTACTCAACGTGGATTCAAAGTAACTCCAACTTCAGTAAGTAAAAATGGTATAGAGTTACCCAAAGATTTTCGTTTGGCACAAAATTACCCGAATCCGTTTAACCCAACGACACGTATTCAGTATGCTCTGCCAAAAGACGGCAAAGTTCGAATTACTGTCTATGATTTACTCGGAAATGTGGTAAAAGAATTAGTGAATGATTTTAAAAATGCCGGCGCTTATGAAGTAGAATGGAATGCTAAAGATGCTGCGGGAACCTCTGTTCCTTCAGGTATTTATTTCTACCAAATGGTTTCCGGTTCATTCTTGCAGACTCAAAAGATGATGCTCGTAAAATAAGCTAAATCAATTTCGTTTTGAAAAACGGCATGGGTCCCCATGCCGTTTTTCTGTATAAACCTGTCAAATAACTCCGTTCATATTTCAGACCTACCACAACCATGTAACCACTATCAGTTTTCTATCAAGAATAGAGTACCGGCTCTATTTGAATGAGTAGGAATAGTACAATAAAAAAAGCTGCTACATCATTTCGGATATAGCAGCTTGTAGAAGTAATATTTTTACCCGACCTATTTGGCTACATGTACTTTCCGTACTTCACGAATAACAGTAACCTTAATCTGACCAGGGTATTCCATTTCCGTTTCGATTTTTCGAGCAATATCATACGCTAATTTATCAGCGAAAATATCATCGATTCTTTCATGTTCAACAACAACACGAACCTCTCTACCCGCCTGAATAGCGTAAGTTTTGGCAACGCCTTCAAAAGATTTAGCAAGAGCTTCGAGGGTTTCGAGACGTTTTACATAACCTTCAATAGGTTCGCGCCGTGCACCGGGGCGAGCGCCGCTAATTGCATCGGCTGCCTGAACCAGTGGAGCGATTGCGGTTTCCATTTCCATATCTTCATGATGGCTACCAATCGCGTTACAAATGATCGGGTGCTCACGGTATTTTTTCGAAAGATCAAAACCGATAAGTGCGTGAGGTCCTTCAATGATACGATCCATAGTTTTACCAATATCATGCAACAGGCCGGCACGTTTTGCCAAATTTGAATCGAGGCCCAATTCGGCCGCCATAATACCTGTAAGATACGATACTTCAATACTATGTTGCAGAAGATTTTGACCGTAGCTTGAACGATATTTCATTCTGCCAATCAACTTAATCATTTCATTATGCATTCCATGAATTCCAAGTTGCATAATGGTATGTTCACCTTCTTTAAAGATTTCTTCTTCAAGTTCAGAGGTAACTTTAGTAACAACCTCTTCGATGCGGGCTGGATGAATTCGTCCATCTGCAATAAGTCGTTCCAGGGATATGCGAGCGATTTCGCGGCGGAACATATCATACGAAGAAAGAATAACTGCTTCGGGTGTATCATCTACAATTACATCAACACCAGTTGCCGCTTCAAACGCCCGGATATTACGGCCTTCTTTGCCAATAATGCGTCCTTTTAATTCATCATTCTGAATCTGAACCACACTAACGGTTGACTCAACCGAGCATTCTGCCGCAGTTCTTTGAATGGCCTGAATAATGATTTTTTGGGCTTCTTTTTTAGCTTCGCTTTTAGCTTTTTCGTAAATGTCTTTTACAATCCGGTTCACATCGCCGCGGGCTTCATTAACCATATTCTCAATAAGAATTTGCTTAGCTTCCTCGGCAGTAAGCCCCGAAATGCGCTGCAACTGTTCATTCTGCTGTTTTTCGCGGGCATCAAGTTCGCCCTGTCTCTGGTCGATCTGTTTTTGCAGGCCCAGAAGATCGCGCTCGGCGTTTTTGTTTTCTTTTTCCTTCTGCATTGCAGAGTCCAAGCGCTTATCGATTGTTTCTTCACGTTGTTGCAGTTGCCTTTCAACATTCTGAAGTTTTTGTTTTTTGTGGTTGACTTCATTGTCATATTCAACCTTTTTCTTATGCCATTCATCCTTTGCTTCAAGGATTTTTTCCTTTTTAATGGCATTCGCGTCTTTTTCGGCAGTTTGTCTAATAAGACTTGCCTCTTTTTCCGCGCTCTGAAGAATTTCCTTCGAGCGTTCCTGTGATGCAACTATGCTCTTCCGTCCAACTGAGTTATTAAGGAACCACCCCAGATAGAAGAACAAAGCAACAAGAACCAACCCGGCAGGTACTAACCATACTATTTCCATCATGTTACCTTCCTGATATAAAAAACCGCGAACTGCCGGTTACTATCTCAACAGGGTATGAACCCGCAATCAGATAGTGTGGGAAACCGCCCGAACGTATCATACTTCCAACGCGTACTCAACAGGGGTTAACCCGGAGTACATCTCCTGCAAGCAGGAGTAAGGCCTGTATTCAACGCCGTAAGTCAATCTCCGCTTTTTGATAAGAAATGGTTCATATTTGTTATCGGTTACCGGCAGCGCGGAAACTTTAATGCATTGCCCCGGTATTTTGTTGATTGAGGAGGATTTTCATCCGTTTCAAGCGGTCTGTCGCCTGAATGAGAAACTCTTTATTTCGAGATTTTTCGAGAAAATAGTCGTATGCTATATTGAGGGATGCTATTATTGCTATTGTCTGAGCAGGCTGATCGGCCAACTCTGATTTCACTTCTTCCATTACATTATTTACATACTGAGCTAATTCTTTTGCAATTTCCTCATCTTCTACCAACAAGGAATATTCTTTATCGAAAATCTTGATTTTCAGTTTCTTTTTCTCAACCATTAGAATACCGTCTCACGTAATTAAATTGTTGCGCTATCTAAAATACCATCAATTTTCTTCATCGCATCCTGAATTTTTTGCTTAAAGACGGAACGTTCCTTTTCATTTATTCCGGTTGCCATCTTACCGCTTTTCAGCAATTCGATTTCCTTTACGTAGGTATCAACCTGTACTTTTAACAGTTCATTTTCCTTCCGAAGCAACTGGGATTGCCTTTCCAGGTCAATCTTCAGCTCTTCCGAGTGTTTAATTTGCTCCAGGAGAGCCGATATTTGGTTCTCCATTGAGAGCAATTCATTTAGAAACAACTGGTATTTTGTTGAATCAGCCAAGTTCTAACCTCGTAAAACTGCCTGAAAATTATCTTTTATCTTATTTATTAACGTGGAAAACACTGTTTCCACTTCGTCGTCTGTTAGTGTTCTGGCCTCATCGAAAAATTCCAATGAAAAGGCCATACTCTTTTTGGCAGCACCTAATTGTTCACTTTCGAAAATATCGAATACCCGTACATCTCTCAGTATTTGTGAACTGTTCTGCCTGATAAATAGTTCTACATCACCTGCATTAACCATTTTATCGAACACGAATGCAAAATCTCTGTACATTTTAGGGAATTTCACCAATTCCGTAAATGTAGGTTTACGGAACAGCAACTCCTTGATTTTCTCAACACCGACTTCAAGATAAAACACTTCCTGTTCAATGTCAAATGCTTTTATTACTTCACGTTTCAGCCGTCCCGCGGTAATCAGTACTTCGGTTCCGAACTGAACTGATATCTGTTGATCTAGATATGAATTCCCTTCAGGAGTGTACACAAATACAGCTTCCTTACTCAAATGGAATTTATCAAGCAGGTTAATTATACTAGCTTTAACATCATAGATATCAAAATTGCGAATCTCTTTAGTATACCATTCTTTTTCGACTGCATGGCCGGTAAATACCGCACCCAGTACCTCTTCTTCCCGAATATCACTAAAATCTGTTATCATATCCGAGAGCATACGAAAAACGTGACCCGTTTCAAAGAGTTTTAAATTTCTTTCACCAACAGAAATGTTCCGTTGTACTGCAGTCAATAAACCGGTTACCAGAGAAGTACGAAGAGCAGACATGTCACTGCTTTGTGGATTCATCAACTGAATTGCGCTATTCTCTAATCCCGGTATGTGTTTGTTAACTAACGAGTTGCTAATTATTTCATAAAATCCGCTGCCGGTAAAAAAGGTGCGAAGTTTATCTAAACCTTCAGTAGCATCGGTTATTGGAATCATGGGTACCTGAATAGAAGAAATAGCAGGAATATTATCATACCCGAAAATTCTGGCAATTTCTTCAATTACATCAATTTCTCTATCAATATCCGGACGGAATGAAGGAACAAGAACGGTAACATCGTTTTCGGTTTTGGCCTGAACGATGAATCCAAGTTTTGTTACAATATCCAGTACCTGTGCTGAAGAAACTTCATAACCCAGAATTGAGTTAACACGTGCAAAACGCACTGTCACCTGAATCAGTTCAATATCGTGCTCTTTCACATCGATAACGCCGGGTACTACTATCCCCTCACCTGCTTCAGCCATTAATGAAGCAGCCCGCAAAGCAGCAAAAAGTGTATTTCCGGGGTCGGTGCCTCTTTCAAATCTGTATGAGGCATCTGTACTTAATGTAAGTGATTTCGCGGTTTTCCGGATACTACCTGGATTAAAATACGCGCTTTCGATAAGTACATTTTTCGTTTCACTACTTACTTCTGAATTTTCTCCGCCCATTACACCCGCTACGGCTACCGGTCTGCCGGCATCACAAATCATCAATGCATCCTTATGCATTGTACGTTCTTTAGAATCAAGCGTGGTAAATTTACCTTCTGTACCCATAGTTTTCACTATTATCTTTGCGCCATCCAGCTTATCCAGATCGAACGCGTGTAACGGCTGGCCTATATCGTGAAGAATAAAATTCGTAATATCCACGATATTATTGATCGATCGCGATCCAATTGATTCCAGACGATTTCTCAACCATGCCGGTGATTCTTTTATTGTTATACCCTTCACAACCAGGGCTGAATATCGGGGACATTTGGCAAAGTCAAGCACTTCCACTGAAGCATGATTATGCACTTCAGAAGCCTCAATAAAGTCTTTGGTAAACCATTGCTCAAATCTTCCGTAAGGTGAAAGCTTTAATTCCCTGTTCAAAAGAGCACTCAAATCCCGGGCTACCCCATAATGAGATAGTGCATCGGGGCGATTTGGGGTGATACCGATTTCAAAAATTACATCATTTCTATTCATGTAGTCAGCAATCGGAGTGCCTGGAACCGCATTTTCATCAAGAACCATGATACCTGAATGATCCTCACTCAATTCCAGTTCCCGCTCAGAGCACAGCATTCCTGTTGATTCAACACCGCGAAGCTTTGCTTTCCCGATCGTCATCCCGTTTGAAGGAATGATTGTACCTGGTAAAGCTAATACCACTTTTTGCCCTGCTGCAACATTTGGCGCACCACAAACAACCTGGCGGACTTCTGTTCCATCGAATATTTTACAAACGGATAACTTATCAGCATTTGGGTGTTTGGTATGTTCCTGAACATGAGCCACAACAAAACCCTGTAACTTCCCGGACAAATCTTCCATGGTTTCTACTTCCAGGCCGGCCATGGTAAGCAGATTTTCTAATTTGGCGGGAGAAATATCGCTTAAATCAATATAATCTTGTAACCATTTTAAAGATATCTTCATTAGAACTGCCTCAGGAATCGTATATCATTATCAAATAAAATTCTAATATCATTTATACCGTACTTTAACATTGCAGTACGTTCAATACCCATACCGAAAGCATAACCCGATACCTGCTCAGGATCATAACCCACATTGCGCAGAACGTTTGGATCTACCATACCACAGCCTAAAATTTCAAGCCATCCGCTGCCTTTGCACACCCGGCAACCATTACCCTGACAGATATAGCAAGTGATATCCATTTCGGCACTTGGTTCGGTGAAAGGAAAGAAACTCGGGCGGAAACGGTATTTTAAATCTGTTGCATAGAATTGTCGTGCGAAAGAAACCAACGTTCCTTTCAATTCGGCAAATGTAACATTTTTATCTACATACAAACCTTCCACCTGATGAAACAGGCAGTAACTTCTTGCGCTAATGGCTTCGCTTCTATACACTTTTCCGGGCATAATCGAACGAATTGGCGGCACCTGCTTCTGCATCAGACGAACCTGCACGGGTGAAGTATGTGTACGCATAACAAAGTTCTTATTCACGAAAAATGTATCCTGCATATCGCGAGCAGGATGGTCATCGGGAAAATTCAGTGCAGTAAAATTGTTAAAATCCGATTCTAATTCCGGGCCATCCGCAACCGAGAATCCGAATCCTTTAAATATTTTTTTAATTTCATCGAGAGTTTGAGTTAAAAGGTGTTTACTTCCGAATTCAATTTGCCTTCCGGGAAGGGACAAATCAAGGTAAGAGGCGGTGGATGCAAATTGGGATTCTAAAGATTCTTTGAGTGAAGTAAAGTTATCCTGAATATATTTTTTCAGAATATTAAGTTCTTTACCAACCAGGGGTTTATCTTCTTTGGGGACCGACTTCATTTCTTCGAGGAGCTGCTGTAAAGCGCCATTCCTGCTTAAGAATTTCAGTCGTAACTCTTCCAGTTGCTTTAAATCGGTCACAGAACCGGAAGCATTAGAGTACTCTGTACGAAGACGTTCAATTTTTTCAATCATTGTAGTGTCTTTTATTATAATCAGAAAACATTTTCCGGTAAAACGCAAGTAAGAACCTCATACATAAGCTAATACCGGCATCAGAAGGCCACGAAACGAACATAAATAAAAAACCCTCCTCACCCGCAAAATAAAGAATACCGGTGCGGAGGGTCAAAAATTAATTATTAACGAACTGTACTAATTCAGCAAATACTTTTGGTTCATGAGCAGCTAAATCAGCGAGTACCTTACGGTTAATAAGAATACCCTTTTTCTTTAAGAGGTTCATGAATTTTGAGTAGCTGAGGCCGTTTTGACGGGCTGCAGCGTTAATACGAACAATCCATAAATTTCTGAATGTTCTCTTTTTTAGTTTTCTACCATAGAAGGCATGAAGAAGGCCTTTCTCAACATGGTTTTTTGCAATCGTGTAGACATTCTTCCGTGCGCCCCAATAGCCTTTGGCCATTGAAAGAATTTTCTTACGGCGCCGATGCGAAGCTACTTTATTTTTCGATCTTGGCATAGTATCCTTTCTTTATTGAAGCATTGTTCTAACTCGTAATGCATCGGCAGGGGAAACCAAAGTCGCGTGGCGTAGGTTTCTCTTTCTCTTCCTGCTTTTCGATGACAGTATGTGGCTTTTATAAGCCTTACGTCTTTTGTAATTACCGGATGCGGTTAACTTGAAGGTCTTCCGCGCTCCGCTGTTACTCTTCATTTTTGGCATCGTTGCTTCCTGTTATTTGTTTTTTTTACCTTTTATCTTTTGTGGTATCACAATCACGCTCATATTCCGACCTTCCATTTTGATCGGTGATTCAATTTTTGCAATATCCTGAATTCGTTCTAGGAACTCGCCCAAGAGAGCTTCTCCCTGTTCCGTGTAAGCCATTTCTCTGCCTTTAAATGCAACAACGGCTTTTACTTTATTTCCTTCTTCAAGGAAATTTACCGCGTGCTTAGTTTTAAAGTCGAAATCGTGTGTATCTGTATTTGGATGAAAGCGAATCTCTTTCACAACCGACACATGTTGATTCTTCTTCTGTACTTTTTCCCTCTTTTGCTGCTCGTATTTAAACTTACCAAAATCGATCACCTTACAAACCGGTGGATCAGCTTTTGGTGCGATCTCTACGAGATCCTTTCCCCTCTCACGAGCAACCCTTACGGCATCCTTTATCAGGAATACCCCAAGTTGTGTTCCGTCTTCATCCACAACCCGAACTTTTGAAGCTTTTATATCTTCGTTGACACGGATTTCTTCTGCTTGAACGATATTTTACCTCTTGCTTATTGAATTAATTTACTATTTATTTCTTCAAGTATAATCTTGCAGAATTCTTCTATTGACATGCTGCCAAGATCACCCTTTTTATGCCGGCGAACCGAAAGGGTGCCCGAAGCAATTTCTTTTTCACCAATGATTAACATATATGGTGTTTTCTCAGTCTCCCAGTGGCGAATCTTAAAACCAATCTTTTCGTTTCGTTCATCCACCTCTACCCGGATACCTTGTTGAGCCAATTGCCCCTGAATTTCTTTAGCTTGCTCTAAAAAATTCTGCGAAACAGGCAAAATTACGGCTTGTACGGGAGATAACCAAACGGGAAATGCACCCGCGAAGTGTTCAATGAGTACGCCAAAGAATCGTTCAATCGATCCCAATAGTGCCCTATGCACCATAAATGGCCGATGCTCTTTGCCATCTTCGCCAATGAATGTCATTTTAAAACGTTCAGGCAGGTTAAAGTCAAACTGTATTGTACTCATCTGCCATTCACGGTTCAATGCATCCTTAATTTTAACGTCAATTTTCGGGCCGTAGAAAGCTCCACCGCCTTCATCAACTTCATATTCAAGACCGAGGCGTTCAAGCGCGTGCTTCAGCGAATCGGTTGCCTTGGCCCATAATGCATCCTCACCTACTGCTTTTTCCGGACGAGTAGACAAATAATATTTCAGATCGGTAAATCCGAATGAATTCCACATAAACCGTGCGAATTCTACTGTGCGAACAATTTCATCTTCAATCTGGTCCGGTGTACAGAAAATGTGTGCATCATCCTGCGTAAAACCACGAACACGGAGCAGCCCGTGCAATACACCACTCTTTTCATAGCGATATACGGTTCCAAGCTCTGCCCAGCGAAGCGGGAGATCGCGATAGGAGCGCAATTTGGTCTGGTAAATCATGATATGGAACGGGCAGTTCATTGGTTTAATGTAATAATCCTGCTCGTCAACCTTCATTTCAGCGTACATGCTTTCCTTATAGTTGGTAAGGTGTCCGCTGGTTTGCCAGAGCCAACTTTTACCCATGTGGGGTGAATACAATACTTCGTATCCGTTATTAAGATGTGCATTACGCCAGAAATTCTCTATTTCCATTCTTATGCGGGCACCTTTAGGATGCCAGTAAACTAACCCGGCACCGGCTTCTTCATGAAGACTAAAGAGATCTAATTGTTTACCGAGTTTACGATGGTCACGTTTCTTAGCTTCTTCAAGGAATAACAAATAATCATCAAGCATTTTTTTCTTTGGGAAAGAAACGCCATAAATACGTTGTAATTGTTTATTCTTTTCATCGCCACGCCAGTATGAACCTGACACGGTTAATAATTTTACATATTTAATTTTCGCGGCACTTGGTAAATGCGGACCAGTACATAGATCGGTAAAATCACCTTCTTTGTATAGGCTGATAGCACCCATGCTTTCATCGAGTTCGCTGATAATTTCTAATTTAAAAGGATCCTGAACTTTTCCAAAATATTCCAATGCTTCGGCTTTGGAGAGTTCTACACGCTCAAAAACACATGCCTTTGAGGCAATTTCAGTCATTTTTGCTTCGATGGCATGAAGATCATCATCAGTGAGCTTCGTATTAATATCAAAATCATAATAAAAACCTGTATCTATAGCCGGACCGACACCAAAACGAGCTTCCGGATATATCGATTGAATAGCATGCGCCATCAGGTGAGATGTAGAATGCCAATAAACTTCTTTACCTTCTTTATCATCGAAAGTAAGAAATTGAATAGTTACCGGTTCTGTTATGGTGGTGTATAATTCACGGATACGGCCATTTATTTTTACTGCCAAAGCTTCATCGGCTAACCGATTTGAGATAGCCTTTGCTATTTCGAAGGCACTAATTCCTTTGTCGAATTCCTTCGTATTTCCATCGGGAAACGTTACAATTACTTTTTCCATATCAGCTTCTTTCTTCCCGACACATGTCGGGGTTCTCGTAAATTATTATTTTCCGTAAATAAAAAATCGGAGATGTCTCCGATTCAGACCTCCCTTACGGGAGGTGAAGGTCACCGCCGTCGATTTCCTGTTAAGCAACATGAAATCTCGATATTAACCTTTTAATATAGCAAATATTTACCTCCCAGTCAACTACTCAAACCATACATTAAATGGATTTTACCGTCAAATTGGAAGGATATACAAAAGCCCCGAAAATGTAATTATTTCCGGGGCTTTTGCCCAAATTTTACCCATATAATACTGTCAACTGGCCCAAAGATATTGTAATTTTAGGAAGAATTGGCGCTCATTCTGAATAAAACCTGTGTGCCCTTCATAATGTTGTAAACCGGAAGTGCACCCGGCATAAAATATCGTGAAGGGATTAATTTTATAGCTAAATAAGGGGAAGATGTTAAGTGTTTTACCATCCGAATTATATTCTAATATAATTCTGGCACTTGTTTCTTTGGTAAATTGATAGGTAGTAGTTGAGTTGATAATATATTGATCGTAGAATAACTCATCTCGGTTCAGTGCATCAAGATGCGACGTGAGATATATCGTTGAAACTTCCAGATCACGCGTGAGCCGAACACTGAGATCCATTTCTAAATCATATCCCTTCCCTACTTCCGGATTATCATCACGGTGTATGTAATGGCCATACGTACCGTAAAAACCAATCGTCATTCCGCTAACAGGCCTGGCTGTTATATTTACCGACCCGCGATGAACCCCGGTAAATGCAACTCCATTATAGATTTCATTATTAACAGGCATGCCATTAAAATTAAAATATATTTGCCCTTTCAGATTCAGGTTCCCGCCAAGTACAATATATGTTTCTTTATGAACATGCTCATGATTAAAGGTTAAGCCTTGCGAGCAGAATATATTACCCGATGAAATAAAACCGGATTCAGGATAGAATATATACACATTTTCGAATTGTATATTTCGTGAATTTGTGTTGGTAATAAAACCAAGCTGATCCTGAAACGCGGGAGTGACATCACGATATATTAAATCAGTCTGAACATGCCTTGTATACCTGCTAAATCCGAACCGGAAGCCCCCGCCATTATACGATTCTCCATTAAATGCAGCATCATGACCGGTATTACCAAAAGTCCTTGACTCACTGAATAAATTTGTGTCGTTTAGCTCTTTGGTATGCGAAAATAAATACTGACCGCGCAGGTAATAGTTATCCCAGAACAAGTACCGGAAATCAAAGCCTCCAACAATATTCTTTGCTCCATCCATGAAACGGCCCGCGAAAAGTACACCGAAATACGTTTCCTGCCCCAGATCGTAACGAGCCCTCGCTAACAATGCTTGAGAATAAAGATCTGTAGAAACACTATTGCTACCCTCTTCTCCCGGTATAATAAAGGGGCTATTTTGATCCCGCGCCGTAATAACACCATACGAGAGTTTTCCATTTTTACCGGTAAACTTAAATGCATACAGCGGATTATTAATAGTACGTGAATAATACGCGTTCATATAGGTACTAAAAATTTCATTCCCTTCCAGAAAGAATGGCCGTTTCTCGTTATAATACAGCGCGAAAGTACTATTCACACTTATTTGCTGTGCGTCAGATTCAACCTGACTAAAGTCCGGATTCACTACACCTTCCATTACAAGTAAAGAAGACGGGGATACTTTTACACCAACACCATACCGCCCGTTTAGGTCATGATGTACCAATCCGGAAGATGGATCATTATCATCTCGAATTTCGCTTTTTTGAAAGCTGGCAAAATAAGGTAATACTTCTAAGAGGAGCGGTTGTTTAACATTTTCAAGACCGGTTAAAATACCGGACTGGCACATAAAACATGGGTTATTTTTATTTACGGGAGTCCACGAAAATTGGGTTCGATCTTGCCGCGGCCATGTACGACCAACAAATAAGTTCCAGTCCTGAACATCATAAACGGGAAACCGGAGCGATTTGAATGGAATAGCCATTTCTACACAATATCCGTAATCAGTGCGTTTGCCTGCCGAGTGCCATAACAAATCATACGTATCATCCTCGTTCCCGTTAACCATCAGCAGATCGGCCTGAACCCCTAAAGGATTAACCAGAAATTCATAAACCCGCTGATTATCCTGAAAAGGATCCAGGCAAACGACAACATAGTCATCATTATATACTTTATCACGTTCACTTAAATGTGCCCGAATTTCAGAAGTGCTTGAATCATAGCAATAGAAGGCAAAATAGAGGTTATCCGAATCATAACAGCTTGAAAAGTACGTACGCACTCTGGCAGGAATGTTTTCACCGGGGTTACGCTCATACTTCAACTCATACCTCGGAGTACTTACCCATTCGGGTTTATCCAAATTGGCATCAACCTGTATATGAGTGGTAATTCTATGGGTAGTGGCAACATAGTCCGCATTTTGTCGAGTACCTTCAGCCTGAATAAAAGGTGAATGCAAAAAGCCGCAAATAATGGCAATAAGTATCAAGATCATCCAATTCCTCATCAAGTAACTTTCATGTTCGCTGGCCTAAAATACTAATTACCCTGCCAGAATACCTTATTTTTCTATGTACGGTAGAAATAGCAGATGAGCGGTTTTTTAAAATGAGCAGTTTTTAAACCTTTTCTATTACTTTTGAGCTATTACTACCTGTACCAGCCCAAACGTTAAGAGGTTTTTCTTTACCGAGGCAAATTTTTCTTTCAAAAAAATACCCTGTAAGTCAACTTTCTTGTCAAACTCTTCAACTGAGTTTGGTAAATATGTATAAGCCGATTCGTCGCCTGAAATAATTCTACCTATTACCGGTAAAACTTTCTTAAAATAAAATGTATAAACGGCCCTTATTACCGGGTTGGTTGGTAAACTAAATTCCAATACCGTTACTTTACCACCCGGCTTAAGAATGCGGTAGAACTCATGAAACGCCAAAGGTATGTCATAGAAATTTCTTACACCGAAAGCTACAGTAATGTTAGAAAAAGTTTCATCGATATATGGAAGGCTTTCAGCAATTGTTTGAACTCTCTTGCCACGAATCCAATTAGCTTTTTTGCCAAATAGCTGCAACATCTGGAATGACAAATCTGCGCCGAAAATATCCTGCACTCCCGCCTTGCGAATGGCAGCGGCAAAATCACCCGTACCGCATGCAATATCTAAAAGTACTGCATCAGGCGGGATTTTTGTTAAATTGAGTGCCTTTTTCCGCCAATAAAAGTCAACACCGGCGGAAAGGAAGTGATTCAGAAAATCGTACTTGCCCGCAATGGCATCAAACATTTTCCTAACCTGTTGTTTCTTTTCACTCATTAAATGCGCTCCGGCTTCCCAAGAATTTTCTTAAAATAATTAAACACATAAACACCGCTCCACAAAGCGAAAGCGGTAAATAGCAATCCCGTTAGTACATCGGTTAAATAGTGGTAGCGTAAATATATCGTAGCAAATATCAGCAGCATACCCACGATAAGCAAACCAAACCGGGTTTTCGCTTTATACTTGAACGCCATATACATAACCATTGCTGTCATCATCGTGTGCCCGCTGGGGAACACATCCCTTTGAACATGCGCGATCGGGTTAAGAGTTCCAGGCGGAATCGACTCACCCGTATTAATAACAAACCGAAGAAATTGTGTAACAAATAAACCGGGTAATTCTGTATCGTTCGTTGCGAAATTATGAAGTGTAAAGCGGGGGCCTACCGCAGGTAGCAAAAAGTATCCCAGATACGAGATAAAAAATCCATACACCGTAGCAAAAATAACATATTCAGTTTGAAGCATTTTCTTTTCTTTATACAACGAATACCCCAATACCATTGGCAAGAAGTAGAAAGACATATAACACATTTGTAAAACTTCTGTTAATATGGGATTGGCAATATTTTTTAATACGTATGTAGGGTTAACTCCAAGAATTGCCTTATCTATTGCAATTAAAAGGAAATCATAGTCTCCCACTCCTCTGATTGGCGCTATCAGAAAATAGATTTGCTTAAAAGTAAGTAATATCAATGGGCCCGCGTACCAATAACGAATGAATTTTAGTAGAATTGAATGGTTGCTCTTTTGAACTTTACACAAATGTGCAAGCCCCGCTATGACACCAATATCAACAAGAACGTAAACAAACCAAAATGCTATTGCCGATGCTTGTGTAAAAATGGCCAGAATTATAGCTACATAAAACACTATTACCAGAAATTCAAGAGGTTGTAAACAATGAAAATATTCTTTTATTTTTTTAATCATATAATCCATTAAAGAATGTCTTTCCTCGGGTAAATAAAATCTGTTAAAAGTTGAAAATCCTCAACCGAAAGTTCTTCTGCTCTTCTTAGCAAATCTACCGGCGCGTTATCAAAATTGATGTGGGAGTACCCGCAATTTTTGAGTGAATTTCGCAAGACCTTTCGTCGGTTATTAAAAGCTGCCCTGACCACTTTAGTATATTCTGTCAAACGCAATCTATCTCCCAATCCTTTGGAGAAATCAATTTTAATAACTGCCGACCATACTTTGGGTTTCGGGAAAAAAACATTTGGTGAAACCTTAAAGAGCAATTCTACGCTGGCAAATCGTTGAAAAACAACAGAAAGAATTCCATATTCTTTGGTTCCCGGAGCAGCAATAAGACGTTGCGCTACTT
>JAJTBZ010000096.1 GCA_021286645.1 Ignavibacteria bacterium | reverse complement strand
CTGATAAAAAATCTTATCGATGCCCGAATATCCGATGGACAGCTAAATGAATCCCCCATAACATTTTCGGATATACAACAAATACGTGAAACCTTCACCGAGGTTCTCATTGGGCAGAGTTACCGCAGAATTCGGTACCCGGATCAGGATAAACTGGAACAGGCAAATTGAAATCATCCAACCAAGCTATATTCGTTGCATTTCTTGACGAATATATCATGCATTTAAGTCTTCACAAAAGTTCATCTGTTAATACTTGTTCTGCTTACAGGAATGACATTGAACCATTTTTGTATTTTTTTTCTGAAAAAATTAACGATCTTGATGAATTAACCTATCAACATGTTGTTGCGTATTTTACCGAAGTTGGGCTTACAGGGGTTATCTCTTCACGCTCGTTGGCGCGAAAAATTTCCGCGTTGAAGGGTTTTTTTAAGTACTTACTTCAAGCTGGATTTATTCAATCTAATCCAATGGTAAAATTGCGGTCGCCGAAGATTAGTAAAGAATTGCCATCAGTAATGAATATTGCAGATATAGAACGGCTGCTTGCATTGCCGGAAATTGGTACAACTCTTGGGCTGAGAGATCGGGCTATTCTGGAATTAATGTATGCCTGCGGTTTACGAGTATCCGAAGTGATCAATTTACGAGTCTCAGATATTCATTTTCAGGAAGAAGTTGTGAAAGTGACCGGTAAAGGTGATAAAGAGCGCATAGTTCCCATTGGAAGCAGCGCTATAGCTATGATACAGAAATATCTGCATTCTTCGCGACCACTTATTTCGAAGATAGCGAAAAGTCAAAATACCCTCTTTCTAAACGCGCGGGGAGGCAAATTCTCCCGCATGGGGATTTGGAAGATTATCAGGGGGTATTTGAAACAAGCCGGATTACCGGAAAACATCCATCCCCATACATTCCGACACACTTTTGCTACACATCTTGTAGATGCCGGAGCAGATCTGCGATCGGTTCAGGAAATGCTTGGCCATTCAGATATCTCAACAACACAAATCTACACACATATCGAAAACGATTTCCTGAAACAAGAGCATAGAGACTATCATCCTAAAGGGAAATGATATATTTCATTTCAAAGTTATTCCATCTGATATACTCTCTAAATGACTAAAAATTTATGAAATTATTCAGTAATTTTACCGATTAAACAAAATTATATATACAATGAATCATAAACTGCTAAATTACATTTCGATTATTTGTTTAGCCCTTATTGGTCTTTCCATCATGGGGTGCCGGCATCAGGATACTAGTGTTGTGAATCAGAATGGCGGCGGTGAGCAAACTATAAGAAAATCCGGCAGTGATACTACATTTCTGTTCGTTGGAAATTATGGTGGATGGGCAGCGCTGTATAAATATAATACTGCCATTGGCAAAACTGAAATCGTTTGGCATAAAGCCGGCGAAAAAGTGATACTTTATCTAAACAATAATGAAACGAAATGTGGTTTTTTCCTTACTGCCTCTGAAACAGGTAAATTGGGTGTTTTTCCATTTGTTCATAAAATTAAAGCTTATGTAATTGATAGTGTGAATTCTGTTGTCCCTGCAGGTACCTATGGTGATGCAGTGCAGGTAATGGCTCAATGGGTTGATAAAAATTCCTTTCGAATCACTTATAATGTAATGGATAAATCCAACTCTACTTTTATCACGCAGAAGAAACGTCTTATTTCGGCAGAGGGCAAACAACTTTACGCAGAAAACAAGAAATTTGACTTCACTTCAGATGGTTATCCGCTTGCGGGAGCTATGCCGATACAATGGTCATCGCCGGATGAAAGTACAACAGTTTTTGAACAAAATCATCATGCGCTGTATTTAGCTTCGGGCAGAGATACTTCGAAGGTTATCGGCCCTTCACCTTTTACTCCGCATCAATTAATCTGGGATATCCCACACCATGTGCTGGTCGGAATAATACATCGGGTAACTCCTGAAAATGAAACACTTTATAGCGCAAAGCCTGAAACAGCTCGTTTATTTGTTTATTCTCTTACCGAAAAAAAATTGCTATATAGTGATAATGGTGGCGGTTTTATGAACGCAAGGATAATTGGGGATTTACTGATTTATGATACAGGTTTTGATAAAAAAGCCTCCATTATCATCCATTCTCTTTTAACAGGGAAAAAAGTTAATGAAATTAAAATTACTGGCGGCTGTGGGCTCCAGGATATTCCTCAACTACCCGACTATGATGCCTGATGAAAAGTTACTTTAGAATTATTGCCTATGCTCGCCGCTATTGGAAGCATTTATTCTTTGCTATTAGCTGTAGTATGATGTTTTCGCTAACGAGTGGTATCTCCGTCTATCTCACTATACCATTGCTTGATACATTATTTCAGGAAACCAAAACATTCTCGGCTCCGGCAGTCCCCAATGTACAGGTAGCTCCTCAGGGAATGATTGATGACATAAAGAACGGCCTCAACCATGCTGTTCAAAGTTTTGTGCTGACTGGAAACAAACTTGATGGGCTGCTTCGAATATGTTTTATTATCCTTGGTGCATTTCTACTAAAAAATATTTTCGGATATTTTTCAGCCTATTTTATGTCGGTAGTTGAACAAGGGGCGATGAGAGATATTCGAGATGATGCCTATCGGCATTTGCATCAGCTTCCTTTAGGGTATTTTAAAAACGAACGAACTGGTAATTTAATATCCCGAATCATTAATGATGTAAATGTTGTTCAGAATAGCATTTCCGCATCCTTTGTAAATTTAATCCGTGAACCTCTGAGTATTCTGGTCTTCCTGGGAATGGCAGTCAGTATTTCCTGGCAATTGACTCTTTTTTCTTTCCTGATATTACCTTTTTCCATGCTTATAATTTCCTGGCTGGGGCTAAAACTACGGAAGCACGCCGTTTTTATTCAGGAAAAAATGGCGGATATAACCAATGTTTTGCAAGAAACGATTACCGGTGTAAAGATTGTTAAAGCATTCGGAATGGAAGAATATGAAAATCGTAAATTCTCTGTTGAGATTCAGCGGTTTTTTAAATTAATGATCCGTATCAGCAGGGTAAGGCATTTGGCCCCCCCAACAACTGAATTTTTAAGTGTAGTGGTGGGCGTAGTAATAGTTTACTTTGGTGGAAGATTGGTTTTGGTGGATAATACATTAAAGGCCAGCGAATTCCTCGGTTTCCTTTTCGCAATTTTTCAAATGATGCCTCCTATAAAGGAACTCTCTGGTGTAAACAGCAGAATTCAGGAAGCAGATGCTGCCGGTGACAGGATATTTGAGATCCTTGACACTCCTCCCAGTATTGTAAATATTGCGAATCCTGTGTTACTGAATACTTTTACATCCAACATCGAGTTTAAAGATGTAACATTTAAATATGATGATGCCGATGAACCAGTATTATCAAATATTAACTTCAATGTAAGGAAAGGCGAAATTATCGCTCTTGTCGGACCCAGTGGAGGCGGAAAATCGACTTTGGTTGATCTGATTCCACGATTCTATGATGTCTCTTCCGGTGCGATTTATATCGATGGGCAGGATATTAAAAGTGTACAAATAAAATCTTTACGTTCTCTCATGGGTATAGTAACCCAGGAAACCATATTATTTAATGAGAGTATTCGGAATAATATAGCCTATGGTTTAAACGACCTTCCCCTTGAGCAAATAATTCAGGCAGCTAAAATGGCCAATGCTCATAAATTTATTGAGGAAATGCCAAACGGATATAATACGGTAATTGGCGAAAGAGGAGTTAAAATTTCCGGTGGGCAGCGCCAAAGGCTCTCCATTGCCCGGGCATTGCTAAAGAATCCCGAAATTATGATTTTTGACGAAGCTACCTCTGCATTGGATAATGAATCAGAACTTTTGGTTCAGGAAGCCATCGAACGCCTGATGGTGAACCGTACAAGCTTTATTATCGCGCATAGATTGAGCACCATTCGGAATGCAAGCAGGATTCTGGTTGTAGATAAAGGGCAGATCGTTCAGGCAGGCTCGCATGACGATCTTATCCTTGAGGAGCATGGATTATATAAAAAGCTTTATGAAATGCAATTCGGAGAGCAATGAGAAGCATTTGGAATTCAGAATCCCCAAACATAGTAAAGGCTCAAATAGTATTTATTTTTATTTTCACCGCCTCGCTTGCAACATCTATTTTTTTGAATCAGGTTGGGTACTATGGAGCCCTGTTTTTCTTTCTTGTTCAATGGAAACAAACCGGGAAGAATCCATTTCAAAAAAATGGGCTGGAAATTCTTTTGCTATGGTATTTAGCCGCGGTACTCATATCAGCCATTTTTAGCACTCAACATCTTGAGGCACTGCACAGTTTCCTGAAGCGTGCATTTTTAATTCCCATTCTCTATCTGATACCGGCATTTATTACCTCTAAAGACCGGCTCAATTTCTTTTATAAGAGTGTCTTGTATTGTACCGCGATAGCTGCATTGATTTACATAGGATTTGCTTATAAAAGCTATATTACAAATGAAATGTTCAGAACCCTCTCCGGGCCGGAACCTTTTCAACATGTAATTACAGCCAGCCAGATATTTGCATTCGGGTTTCTTATGACTCTTGCTTTTGTTATTTGGGGGCAGCGGTGGCAAAGCAGGGTAATTAATATATTCCTTAGTGTTGTGTTTTTTCTAGCTCTCTTAGGCACGTATAAACGAACAGGGTGGTTGGCTGCTATTGTTGGCGGATTAATTATGCTGTTGCTTGCACGCAAATGGATACTTTCTCTGCTTATTTTCGTGGCTTTAATAGTATTTGTAGCTAAAGATAGCAATCAAAATGCTATATACATATATTCGGTTCGTAGTAATGTAGCCTCGCTGAGTAGAAAAATAGTAACCGAGGGTAAGAATGGGTATCCTTTTGTTAAGGATTCTACTATTTACTGGAGCGGATACAGAAAAGGATTATTCGGAGTTAATCCATCCGGGAAACCATTTAATGCTTTACAAACACAAGACCCGTTAATTTTAGTTTTCAAATTAAATGATTCCCTCTATAGTTCGTATGCTTTGAACACCAGTTCCCAGATTCTTGACTTTCGTCAAAATGCTTTCATTGCTCGTGGTAATAAGTTTTATTCACCGGGCGATACAAGAAACTGTATGCCATATCGAAATCGGTTATGTTATTACGATGTTGATAGTGGATTAACAATATTTGATTCATTTAACCCTGCCAAGCCGATAGCACAATTGCCGGAATACAATAATTACTTACGGTCAGGGATGGGTGATAGCCTTCTTCTCTTATATACTCCAAACGATAATGCAGTAGTTTATAAGCTGGATTCTTCCGGGCTTCCTGTGAAGCAGCCGATGAAACTACCGATTAACACGAGGGAACTACTTTATGCAGAAGTACGGCAGGGAGTAATCGCAGCTGTAGTGGGAGGGAACCTGGATATTTTGTACTGTGACCGCGACTCAGTGAAACTTTTAGCGTCGCATCCATCAAAAGGGATCTTTTGGATTACAGAAGATAAAGGAAAAGTAGTGTGCCTGGAGCCGGGTACCGTTCTTACGTATGATATTGCAATGAAAAGCTTTAATGAAATTTCTGTATCGCAACCGACTCTAAACAGGCAATATACAGCCTGCTTAAGCGATTCTACTTTGGTTGTTGCATGGAGTCCTGAAAACAAGCTCTTTAGCATTGTTGATCCCTATAGCAGCACTAATTATTCACGACTGGCGTTTTGGCGCGCCAGCATTAAAATTTTTAAGGATTATCCTATTTTCGGGATAGGCGATATTGACGTAGCAGATTATTTCGTTAAATATAAGCGCCCGACAGATAAGGAAGTACGCGGGCACTTTCATAATAATTTTTTCCATATTCTGGCAACATTGGGTGGTTTTGGATTCCTTGCTTTTGTATCTCTCTGCTTTTTCCTTTTTTATAAAACCATAAAGATGTTTTTTGCCATTTCCAAAGATGCAACTTTAGCCCCGTATGCCTTGGGTATAGTGGGGGTTCTGGTAGCATTTTTCGTTGCAGGTTTATCCGAATGGAATTTTGGCAGGCATGCTATTATAAGTTTTATATGGATGGACATAGGTCTGCTTTTTGCTTTGTATC
Source organism: Ignavibacteria bacterium (assembly GCA_021286645.1). Classification (GTDB taxonomy): domain Bacteria; phylum Bacteroidota; class Ignavibacteria; order Ignavibacteriales; family Ignavibacteriaceae; genus JACPGF01. The sequence continues at coordinate 42,255 of JAJTBZ010000096.1, read as the reverse complement.
GTCTGAGAACTATAATAAGTTCAAATGAAAACTCAATCGATTGAAGCCGGATATTATTTATCAGGAATGTTCAAAAAACGATAATTTCTAATCGGTAAACGTACGTATCCTGGCTGTCAGTAATAGTACTCATTGATATTAAAAGTAAATATGGCAAAATGGTTTTCCGGTATTATACACGAGTGTGACTTATACCCCTTATAAAGGTTTACATGTTAGTTTTACGTTTTCTGTTTCCGGTAAATGTTATATCTTTATTAGATATATTTAAATGTTTGAATTTGATAGATTAATAAATAAAGCTTACGAGGAATAATGGCTCAGTGTAAAATACGTAATGTATTCTTTTGGGTTTTGGGACTTGCTTTTCTTATCACGTACGCGGGGGACCGGTCAACCGTCAGCGCTGCAAACAGTTACTTATCACCCGGTATAGTTAACGGAGCTGAGAAATCGCAACTATCGGTTAGTAATTTCTTATCCCCCTCGGAAAAGGATAACTGTGAAGTAGCCGGAATGCTTATTCCTGTCGGGAATAAAGTCCCGGTATCATGCAACACTCAGCAACTCAAGAGTTTTTTTGCAGCGCTTACCGCGGCTAAGCAAAAAAAAATGCACATTGCACATTGGGGCGATTCAATTATTCTTGGTGATATTATTTCTGAAAACCTTCGAGAAGATTTTCAAAAACAATTTGGCGGTAATGGAGCAGGGTGGATTTCAATTAACTGCGATGATTTCGGCATGAGAAATTCAATTGTCGTATCATTTTCAGAAGATTGGAAAGAATCTTCGATAGTAAAAAGGAATCCGGGAAAGCTACCGTTGGGAATAAGTGGCGCGGTTTATCAACCTGTTCAGGGTAGTTGGGTAAAATACGAGATTGGTAAAGTAAGCAGAACCATTCGGAATTTATCCCTTGCCAGGCTTTTTTATAGCAATGTTCCCGCCGGTGGAACAATACAGTACTATCTGAATAATAGTTCTACGCCACAAACTGCACGTTTAGATGCCTCGGTAAATCTGAAAGAATTAAATATTACTTGCCCTTCGGGAACAACTTCCATTAAGTATGTCTTTAATAACTGCCAGGGGGGATATTTCTACGGTGTTAGTTTTGAAAATGGCGAAGGTGTGTATCTGGATAATCTTCCGATACGTGGAAATTCCGGGGCTTCGTTAACTGATATTCCGATTGCCCGGTTAAAAGAGTTTAATAGTTTAATGAATTATAAATTGCTCATCATTAATTTTGGTGTTAATGTAATTTCTCCTGAGCACTCCAACTATCTATGGTACGAAGGCAGGATGGAAAAAGTTATATCTCATTTGCGTGAGGCTTTCCCTCAGGCATCTATCTTACTGATTAGTGTTAGCGATAAAGCGGTTAAAAAGGGCAGTAGGTTTATGACCGATTCCGGTATTCCTCCATTACTTCGTTCTCAGCAAACTATAGCAGAAAAGAACAACGTGGCATTTTGGAATTCTTTCCAGGCCATGGGAGGAGAAAACTCGGTAGTGAATTGGGTAGAAAGCACTCCGCCGCTTGCTAATAAGGACTACTGTCATTTGAAACAAGAGGGTGGTAAGATACTGGCAGATTTGTTATTTGAAGCTTTGATGAAAGAAATGAAAAAATAGGATATAAATCCTATAAGTTTTATGTAACAAAGACCCACGTATTATAGTGGGTTTTTGTGTTCTATAATGAGACGGTACTATTGGTAATATGTCTCATTCTGAAATAAATTTATGTACTTTTCTATCAATTTATCGAAAATACGTGATAATCTGTATGGCATAATAGTTGCAATCATACAAGAGTAAACAAGAAGTGAAGTAATGAGCGCGAAACAAAAAATACGTCAAACATCAATTACAGTAAAGAATACTGAAGCTACTACTGCCGACCATTCTGAAAAGAAAAGAACTATCGTCAGGAGGATTTTTTCTTCAGGTTTCGTTTCGGCTTTGATGATAGCAATTATTTGGTATACTTTACCTTATACAGTTCTATCCGTGAGTTCTTTGTTTGAATACTCCACTTTGGTTTCGCTATTTATTTTCTTAACCGTCCTCCTGGTCCGCTACTTTGTTGTTCTTATCGCAGCTTATTTGTATCTGACAAAATATACATTTGGAGTGGTTGAGGGATATTATCCGTTCGTATCCATTATTGTTCCGGTTTATAATGAAGGAAAGTTGATTGCCGATTCGATAGGTTCTTTATTGAAACTTGACTATTCAAATTATGAAATTATTATTGTAAATGATGGTTCTACAGATGATACTGCTGCAGTAGCAAAAACTCTGGTTGGTTACCAGATGGGACGTTATTCAGAAGTAAAAGTTTCGCTTATTAACAAACCTAATGGCGGCAAAGCACGGGCTCTTAATGCCGGTATCAGTTATTCGAAAGCCGAAATTGTACTTTGTATGGATGGTGATTCGCAGTTATCCGATGATACTTTGCGTATGGCCGTACGCCATTTTTCCGATCCTGAAATTGGTGCAGTGGCAGGCAATGTAAAAGTGCTTAATCGTCGTAAACTTTTTACGGATTTACAGGCCCTTGAGTATATCGAAGGTTTGAATATGGCACGTGCTGCTCAGAGTTTTTTTAAGTTGGTAAATATCATCCCTGGGCCTATAGGGTTGTTCCGGAAAAAAGCAATTGAAAACGCGGGTTATTATTCCAGCGATACATTTGCCGAGGATGCCGATCTGACGTTGAAAATATTGGCGCACAATTGGAAAATATATTATGAGCCAAGAGCTATTTCATATACCGAAGCACCCGAAAAAATGCAGCAGTTATTGAAACAGCGTTATCGCTGGACTCGTGGTATATTACAAGCCATCCGGAAACATAAAATTCTGTTAATTAATCCAACCATTAATTTTGGCGATTCAATTATTCTGTGGTCGATGTTTTATGAAGCACTTATTTGGCCGGCAATGAATATTTTTTCAAACTTGTTTTTCATTTTTGTGGCTCTTGTGTACGGCCTTTCAAGTTTGATTTTTTTCTGGTGGGCACTGCTTGCATTACTCGATCTTACATCTGCTCTCTATTGTGTCGCCGTGGAAAAAGAAGAATTTCGCCTGATCCCGTATGCATTAATTTACCGGATGTTTTTCATTTTGTCAATTGATATATGTAAAGCGATGTCAACAGTTGAGGAATTTCTCGGGTTCGATATGACTTGGGGAAAACTGGAACGCATTGGAACATCGCAATCATAGAGTTTTAATAAGAGGTACGTATGGAATTAATCCCAATTTTAGCAACAATTATTCTCATGGCAACAATAAGCACATTCTTTTTGGCTATTGGTGCATATGTTTTGTATAAAATTCGTGAACGGCGTGGTGCCAAGGTAGAGGCAATTCAGCCTCAAACAATTCAGGCCGAGTTAATTACGCCGGAAGCTTTAGTAGAGCAGTATCGGCAAACAGTGGAACAAACACAAAAAGCTCCGGTGCGTCAGTTTGAGCGCCCCAATCCGCCTGCATACAAACCGAGTGTAGAACCAATTTTTGTTCAGAAACAAATTACACAACCCATCACTACACCTACACCGGGTTCAGCGCCCGCTCCGCAGCGTATGGTAGTGGGTCAGCAGGAAATCCAGAAACCAGGTCCGGCGCAATTTCAACCAGGCCCGGCAGATCAAAAATTCCGTAAGGTTACTTCCGAAGGTTACATTGCTCCGAAAGAAGAAAAAAAACAGGGAGCAGTTAAGTGGAGATGATCAGAAATAAGGGGATCTCGATGAATTCCCTTTTGCTGGTTGGTTCAGGAGTTTTAATTCTTCTGATTTCGCTGTTAACCTATGTGTACATCCTGAAGGGTGTGTATGGCAGGTTTGAGTTTAGTGAAAATCTTTCATCACTGCCGTTTGGATCTGTTTTCAAAAAAAGTGAAGAATTTAAAATCGCCATTCTGTACTCAGATAATACAGAAGTTATGCTGCCTGAAGGAAGCACGTGGGTTAATGACAACGTTACTACGTGGAAAAGGTTCCTTGACCAATACAAACTTCCGTATCGCATAATACACGATTCCGATTTACATGCCGGTAGAATTTTTGAGAATAATCTTCTTGTGTTGCCCGGTGCTAAATCTCTTTCTGATGATGAAGTAAGTAATCTTAAAAAATTTATTGAACGGGGTGGTTCAGTATTCGCAACTGCAGGCACCAGTTCTTTCTCCAATAATAAAAAATGGCGTGGTTGGGAATTTTTCTCAGAAGTATTCGGAATTAAATTTACAAAAGAAATTCGCAAAGAGGAAATAACCCGCCTTCTTACACTCCGCGGCGGCTCACCATTAACAGCAAACATTCCTACGGGTTATCCAATGCGTGTCGCAACGTGGGATATGCCTATTGCCGTTGAAGTTTTAGAACCACGTACTTCGCAGGTTTCATACTGGTTTAATTATAAACGCGATACCGCTCTGGTTCGTGAAGGTTTGCTGAAAACAGCGGGTATTGTTAATGGTACATACGGAACTGGTAGGTTCGTGTGGTTTGGCTTTGAATTAAACTCTGTAGTCAGCTCTCAGGATGGAAATATCTACTTGGATCGGCTTGTTCATAATGCTATTGACTGGCTGCTCTACCGCCCCATTGTTAGTTTGCAGGACTGGCCGGGTAAGTATACGGCTGCAGCAATTATTACACCCGTCCAAACTGATCCTTCAGGCGCAAACCTACTTGCTATGGCCTCACTACTACGGTCCAAAGGTGTGAGAGGTACATATTTTATCGACCCGACTCTCTCGGAAAACAATCCAATGTTTGTTAAACAGATTGCGCAAAAAGGTGAAATCGGGGCTATCGTTGATATCGGCTATTTGGCATCAGTAAATGATACCGTAAATAAACTTAACGATATTAATACACAGCTTGAAAAAATAAAAACAGCTTCAGATAAGCTGCGCGCGGTAATTGGGTATAACCCGTCGTCAATCTTACCGGCTTTCGGGTTATTCGACGACCGTACTCTGGCATCGGCTGCTAAAGCCGGGTTTAAGTTGGTTATGTCTGATTCAATGCTCGACCGCTCGGTTCCCAAAACAGTAATTAAAGGCGATAAGCCTCTAATTATATGTTCCAAAACTGCTCGCGATGATTATGAAGTTATCCGTGATCTCGGGCTAGTTCAACCGGAATTTCAAATGTATACATACAATGAGGATATTGAAAAGGTTATTTTCGAGGGCGGCCTCTTTGTGTTCAAGCCTCATTCAGGCTTGCAGGGTAACCCGGAAAATATAAATGTTTTAAGTTCTTTGGTCGATTCCCTGAGGCAGAGAGGTGTTTGGGTAACTTCTGTTGAAGATTTACATAAATGGTGGACTCAGAGAAATAAAATCGAAATGCGTGTAGAGCCACGCAGCCCGACCCGTGTAGCGGTAACTTTATCAAATTCGGGTATGGAAGTGATGCAAGGATTTAATTTGACTATAGACCTGCAACTTGCTATCCGGAACGTGGTAATATCTTCTGAAATTATTGGTACTCCATTACCTGAGTATCGGTATAATCCACAGACTCGCAAATTGGATATGTTTATTTCAGGTATGAAATCAGGAGAGTCGCGTATTTATTTAATTGATTTTGACAGACCAAGTTAATAAGGATTGACGATGGGATATTGTAGGGAACGTATTTCGGATAGTAGTAAGGCAATATGGATGAAAAAGCTTCGAGCATATTTTTCAGCTTTCCTGCTCGTTTTTGCAATTACCTTGGTTAATGGGTGTTCAGACACTATTACAGGAGTGAACAAAGTACCTCCGACGTTGGATGTAACATCACCTAAATCGAAGGATACTGTTGCCTATGGTCAAATTCCGATCGCCTATACAGTGTCTTCTGAAAATGTTATGAAAAACCTCAATGTTCTCTATAAAGGACAATGGCAAAAAACATTTCAGGTGGTTGATAATAAATTACCTTCCATCTACCTGACGGTTGATTCAGCTTCAATAGGTCAACGGGTATCCTACTTTGTAACCGCTGTTGATGTCGGTGATAACGTAGCAACGAGTTCTGTATTCGATAGTATATATGTTGTCTTTACAAAATTGTTGCCTTCACCAGTTACTTCTATCCGGTTACAAAGAATTACCGATGTCCTTATCAACGTAATGTGGGAAGATACTTCAAGCATTACTACCGGATATGAAGTATGGCGGAAAATTGAAGCAAAAGGCAACTGGGAAAAGATTTATACGTTTCCCAAGAGAACATATTTTAATATTAATGATACTCTGGCCTATGCTGAACAAATCAGATATTACAAAATAGGCTCGGTAAATGCGAACGGTACAGCGTTTTCAGCAGAAGTTAGCACTTTTGGTAGTGGCGGTTCAGTTAATGTTTTAGCCCCCAGCAACCTTACATGTCAGGCATTAGGGACAAGCACAGTATTGTTAAATTGGAAGGATAATTCAAATAACGAAAGCTATTTCCAAATTGAACGAAGTTCCAGTGATGAAAACAACTTTGGTATAATAAAGCAGCTCCCGCCCAATACCACTACGTATACAGATAGTGCCAGCGGGTTAACCGCTGATAGGCAGTATCTCTATCGGGTGAAAGTAGTAATTCCGTATGATTCTGCCTGGTCAAGATCAGTGGCTGTGCGTACTTTGCCATATAACCTTCTAGCACCTACTAACCTGGCGGCTGTAAAAATTAACCAAACGACAGCAAGAGTTTCATGGAAAAGCAATAGTATAGGCGATGCATTGAGTCTGAAAATTGAACGACGTGTAGCTCCCTATCAATCATTTCAGCCTGTGGGTACAACAACCGTTTATTCTCCCTACTACTGGGATGATACTACCATTTCATCCCCAAACACGTACACGTATAGGGCGTACGTTACTGATGGAACGAACAGTTCACCATATTCCTCAACATTCACATTACAGTGTGATGCCGTTGCCCCAACGGGCTTTATGGGTATCGCATTGCCGCAAAGGAAGGTTCAGCTGATGTGGAACGATGCGGCAGTGAATGAAATTAATTATATCGTTGAACGCCGGCAGTATACCGCATGGACTACCATTGCAACCTTGGCCCCCAATTCAACCCAGTGTATCGATTCCACCGGTTTAACTGCAGGCCAGGAATATTATTATCGTGTAAAAATAGTAACCGCGAATGATTTTGCCTGGACTTCGGAAATAAAAGTGGTTCCAATTTTAGGTGTTGTTAATGCACCAACTAATTTACTTGCAACTGCTTCCGGTATGAATAAAATTTCGCTTACCTGGAATGATAATTCTGATAATGAAGTCAGCTATGTAATCGAGCGTTCAAGTCCATATTCGGCGTATACGCGTATCGCTGCTCTTTCAGCAAATTCTACATCGTACGATGATACTCCGGTTTACCCCCCGGGAGTAAACAATCAATTCACTTATCGAGTTAAAGCTATTGCTTCTTTCGATTCGGCTACCTCGAATGAAGCCTCATCTGTTGTTAGAGTTGCACTAAATGCTCCGACAAATTTGGCACTGCAAAAAATTTCGGGCACTGCTGTTAAAGTTACCTGGACGAATAATCTTTCTCTCAGTAATGTTTCTGTTCAGATTGAAAGACAGTTGGATAATTCAACGTTTATTCCAGTTGCTACCGGAATTTCATCGATCCCGACAAATCCTCCTACAATCGATGGAATGTATCAGGATAATACATTAACAACCGCTGGTACTTACAGGTATCGTGTTCGAATAACAGATGGCTATGGATATTCGGCGTACACGGCGGTAAGCGAAGTCACAATGCCGTAAATGGTATTTATTGAATTTTAATATTAGATTTTAAATATAGTATGGAAGTGAAAAATCAGTTTTCGTTTGACATCCTCCTCAAGTTTGCGGAAGCAATCTCTTTACCGGTATTATTATGTAACTCCGGCCGGGAAATTGTTGGCTGTAACTCGAAAGCTTCCTCATTTCTGCAAATAAATGACCGCTTTTCAAGCTTATTGGAGATGATTCCTTTCGCTGAGCAGAATAAATTAATTCAAGTGTTTGCCGATGCTTCCAAGAGCAGGGCCACTATGAAAGAATTTTTTACAATTCGCATTTCGGATGACCGGCTGATTAAAGTTGAATTTTCTATTAGGGAAGTGGCTCGTGAACAGGATGAGCAGTTCTTTATTATTACATTAAACCAAAACCTCAGGGAATCAATAGATAACATTCCGGTTCAAATTGCCGTACGCACAGAAGATCTTGAGAAAATTGTACGGAACAAAAGAATTCTTCAGATAATTGATGATATCCGTTCAAGCTATCCGTTTACTTTTATTGGCAAGAATAAAATTCAACAGGAAATTAATAAACTGGATGAATTATTCTGGCTAAAAGACGTGAACGATGTGTATCAGATGGTGAACAGGCGATTTGCAGAAGCTATTGGGCTGAAACCGCAGCAACTTGAAGGTAAGCCTGAAAAGAATTATTTGCCTTTATATTTTGTCGATCTCCATAGGACTCTGGAAAATTATTGTAAAGATACTTTGAACAGTCTGGTTATTGAAGGGATTCCATTTCGTGGTTTCTCATCGTGGATGAATTTTCAGACAGTAGAAGTTCCATTGTGCGATAGCGATAATAATGTTCTTGCTTTTATTGGATTCTCGCAAAAAAAAGGGCGTGCAGATCATTCGGCTACTCAGGCCCGTGTTGTAGCTGAAGATAATCTGTTGGATAAGCTTCCATACACTATTGCTATCTTCTCTAAAGATGAAGAATTGGTTAGTTGCTCTAAACCGTTCGGAAGGCTTTTTTCGGATAACTTTCGGAAAAACGCACATTTATCGGAATTCTTCGATGATGAGGTTTACTTTAAGCTTCATCAGATAATAGCAACCGAGCTAAAATCCGGAAAGTTTGAGATAACCCTTCCTTTAAAAAATGGTGAAAGTTCCTTATTTTCGTTAGAAATTCAAAAGAATATTAATCCTGCCGGAGAATGGGCAGAGTTTATTATTACTCTCGATAAAGTATTCAGTTACGATAGCTTTGAAGATTTATTAAAACACAAAGGCGCTATGTTTGATACGCTGATTCAATATAATCCGGAACCTGTATTTATTTATGATGCCGAAAACCTTCGATTCCTCGAAGTCAATGAAGCAGCACTAAATCTTTACGGGTATCAAAGGGATGAGTTCTTGCAAATGGACTTAACCGATCTTTACTCACCCGAAGATATTCAGTCTTTACTGGAGGCTTCACCAACCGAAAAAGTAACCGGGTTTACCGGGCCATATAAACATCGGCGCAAAGATGGGTCTTCAGTTTCAGTTCAAATTGCAAAGACTCAGTTTACCTATGAAAACAGGGAAGCCCATTTTAATATCGTTCGCAATGTGTCCGATGAACTGCATCGTAGCTCGGAAGTTGAAGTATTTAAAGCGGTTTATGATAACACTTCGGAAATAATTGTGTTAACCGATAGTACGGGCTTTATTCAGGATATTAATAAGGCGGGTGTTGAGCAATTAGGTTATTCACGGCAGCATTTAATTAATTCTTCAATTATTGAATATATAATCGATGAGCATAGAGCATCGCTAAACTCTTCAGTATTTTATACCGGAGCAACTAAGCCTGTTTCTGTATCTGTTACGTTTATTACCGGAAAAGCCGATGATCTGAACGCAGAAGTAACTGCAGTTCCTATCATTAACCAGGATGGAAAAGTTGAAGTTTACAATTTAATTATAAAGCCTGTTGTTGAACCTGAACAAATAATTAAAGAAGTTGTTAAAGAGGTTGAGGTAGTTAAAGAAGTTGAAGTGATAAAGGAAGTTGAAAAAATCAAAGAGGTTTTCGTCAACTCTGCCAATGGAACGGCAAATCCTGCGTCGCCTTCACGGGGTATAGATGTTTCTCAAATATCAACTATTTTCCACGAAATACTCACCCCAATTAACGTTATATTAGGTTTTGTTCAGGAGTTGAAAGACAGCATAGGCAAACCGAATGAAGAGCAGGCGGAAGCAATTGATTATATCAATCAAAACAGAGAGAACCTTCTCGATATTATGAATTCAATTTCTGAATTTGCGCAGATAAAAGGTTCGTATGATGAATTGGTTCCTGAGGAAGTCTCTATACCTGAAGTGGTTGATAAGGTAATACTTGATGAAGAAGAATTTCTACAGTCAATTGACAAAGAAATTTCATTAGGTAAAATATCCTCTTCACTTGCTGTATACTCCGATAAAACCCGTTTGAAGAACTTCATCGCGCTTTTGGCTAAGATATGCTTAAAGATAACTGATGAGAAACAAATTTATGTTTCGGCACAGCAGTATGATGACGATAATTTTATGATCTCATTTAGAGATAACTTTTCAAAAATTACGGACAAGCTACACTCGAATTTTGAGCCGTTTTTGCGGGGGAAAAGTCAGAACAGTCCGAAAAACTTCCAATTATCACGCTATAATTTTCAAAGTGTAAATGAACTATTAAATCTTTTCCATGGTACTTATGAAGTAGTACTTCGCTCGGGTAAACCGTATGAACTTGGTTTCAGAATTCCAATGAATATTTTTGAGGAACGTCCTCAATTACCTGAAATTGAAGATATTCCTGTTATTTCACATAGACAGGCTACAGTACAAATCGAAGCTCAACCAGCCGGTCCGGCTGCTTCAATTCCGGTTGCTCCTATAGCTGTTTCGCCTAATGTGCCGCAGTCAAAACCAGTTACATCCACGCATACATTTGCCAATGGCAGGGTGCTTTCGAAAATAATCGAACCGCCGATGGAGAATGAAATTGCTTCATTTACCGAAACAGAAGCTCCTGAACCAGTACACGCAAAAAATCCATTCCTGGATGATGAAGATTTTGAAATACCGGTTGATTCAAATTTCAGTTTCCATACACCCGCTGTTAAAAAAGAAACACCGGCTAAAAATGAAGAAATTCTGTACAAATCACTCGATTTTGATGCCCCGGTTACCAGCAGACCGCAGGAAACCCCTGTTGTAATTGAAGATAAACCCTTAAATGCCCCGGCACAACGTGAAGTAAAGCTTAATGAATTACGTTGTTTATATATTGAAGATCAGGTCGATAGTCAGATATTGTTCAAAGTTCAAATGAAGGAGTTAAAAGAGATTAAAAACGCGGTAAGTTTTGAAGAAGCGTTACCCTTGATAAATGCACACAAATTTGATTTTCTGGTAATGGATATAAACTTACAGGGCGAATATAATGGTCTGGACGCATTAAAGATGATTCACCAAATGCCGCAGTTCCAGCATTTACCAATTATCGCCGTAACAGCTTATGTACTGCCTGGTGATAAGGATAAGTTTATTGCTGCAGGTTTTAACGATTTTATTAGTAAACCGATATTCCGGGAAAAAATGATTGAATCGTTAGAGAAGATTCTTAAGAAGAAAATAGTTTCCTAACTACAAAGGGTTTGCCTTACAGAGGCGTAAATATTCACCTGTCCGTATTTTGTTAAGAGTTTTTATGGACGGATTTTAAGAATATTTCGCTATAATAGACGAACCCTTTTTTTATTTTAAAGTGTGCTAAGAATGATTGACTTACGAAGCGATACAGTTACCAAACCCTCAAAAGAGATGAGGAGATTAATGGCCGACGCAGAAGTCGGTGATGATGTTTACGGAGAGGATCCGACAGTAAATTTTCTACAGGAATATTGCGCCGATTTATTAAAAAAAGAAGCCGCGTTATTTGTTAGCAGCGGAGTGATGGGCAACCAATTATGCTTGCGCGCTCATACTTCTCCCGGCGATGAGGTAATATGTGAGCGCGATGCTCATATTTTAAATTATGAATCGGGTAGTGCGGCAGGAATTAGCGGAATTCAATTGTTCCCTATTTCTGGCATAAATGGCGTAATGAGTGAAGAAGATATTGTTCAGGCTATTAGACCCGTTGAGGCCTACTATATGCCTCGGACGCGGGTAATAGCTATTGAAAACACGCATAACAGAGCTGGCGGGGCAGTTGTACCCCTCGAAAAGATTATTGCTATAAGAAAAATTGCTCATGAAAATGGCTTGTATTACCACCTGGATGGAGCCCGGTTATGGAATGCTTGCATTGCAACAGGTTTACAGCCGAATGAATACGCGCAAAATTTTGACTCGGTTTCTGTATGTTTATCAAAAGGCCTTGGTGCTCCGGTTGGTTCAATCGTTGCCGGTACGCGTGATTTTATTAAGTCGGTTTTTCGATTAAGAAAAGCTTGGGGCGGGGGAATGAGACAGGTAGGTATTTTGGCAGCTGCGGCGCAATACGCACTGCAAAATAATTACGAACGGTTAGCGGAAGATCATGAGCATGCCCGCATGATTATACACGCTCTTAGTGACTTGCCGGGAGTGCAGGTAAATGCCCCTGAACCTTCTACCAACATCGTGGTTTTTGAAGTTGATGGGAAATCACCTGCTGAGTTGATTGATGCCTGCAAAAATGAAGGAGTACTTATTTCGGGGGCAACCAAAACCAAAGTACGTGCTCTTACTCATCTGGATGTTAGCGGCGCTGATATCACCAGGGCAATTGAAGTTTTTAGGAAAGTTATTCGCGGTTAGAATTATGGATGGATTTAAACACTCAATGAATGTGACCGTGCGCTTTAACGAGGTTGATATGCTTGGAGTATGTAATAACGCCGTGTATATTAGCTATTTTGAAGAAGCACGGATTAAATATATCAAGCATCTCGGATTGCTTCCACCCGGAGGTATCTTTAGTGATGGTAGTTTATTTTTCATGGTTAGGAATGAAATCAACTACAGGGGTCATGCCTATTATGATGAAGAGCTTATTGTGTATAACCGGGTAAGCTTTATCAAAAATTCCTCCTATGGATTTGATCATGTAGTGGTGAAAGCTTCTACAGGAGAAAGCATAGTTGATGGCAGTGGAATAATTGTTCGAGTTGATCCGGTAACCCGAAAAAGTACCCCGCTTGATGAAGAATTCATTCGAGCGATAGTGGAATATGAACCAGATGTACAAATTATGAGGGATAAATGAATCGTGTTGTTGTAGATATAGAAACCGCGCACATTGATTTTGAAGAATTATCCGAAAGTCAACAGGAATATCTCCTGCGTGAAGCTGAAAAAATTGAAGATCAGGATTTAAAACAATTAAAGATTGAAGAATCTATTCGCATGATGAGCCTGTATCCTTTTACGGCTAAAGTGGTTGTATTGGGAATGTACTCTGTTGAAAAGCAATCTGCTTTTGTCTGGTATGAGTCTGAACCTGAAGAAGAAAAATGGGTAAGCGAAGGAAATACATTTAAGGGGTTACCCGAAAAAGAACTTCTACAGAAATTTTGGGACTATACCGATAAAATTGATCAGCTTATTACATTTAATGGACGAGGTTTTGATATCCCGTTTCTGATGCTCAGATCAGCATTATTGGGGATACGCCCACGTAAGAATTTTCTTGGGAATAGGTATGATAATTCACGGCATATTGATTTACTTGAGCAGCTATCTTATTACAAAACTACAAAAGTTTTTAATCTGGATTTCTATTGTCATGCATTTGGTATCGAATCTCCGAAATCAAAGGGGGTTACCGGTATGGAAGTACAGGCTCTTTACGAAGCCGGACGAATTAAAGAGGTTGCCTCTTATTGCGCGCGAGATATTTTCGCTACATATCAATTGTATTCTAAATGGGAGCAACTCCTGAAATTTTAGCAAAAAAAAATGGCGCTTTTAAGGCGCCATTTTTATATAAGTTATTTCTGTTGATATGCCGGACCGCGTTGATACAGGTAACACATATATTTGTATCTCTCGTGCATGTAATGAGGAATCCTGTCCCAGGTAAAGCGCCAGGTCCAGTTTCCACCCAGTCTGCCAGGGAAATTCATTCTGGCCTCTGACCCTAAATTCAGTATATCCTGCATTGGGATGATAACAATATTGGCAACCGATTCGTACGCTAAACGGATAAGTTCAGGGCAAATATCATCACCATAGTAATTAAGATATTGCTGCGTGAACGAAAAAATATCATTTGGTTCATGCTTCACTTTTTCAAAGTACCCACGGGTTGTATCATTATCATGCGAGCCGGTATAGACAACACAGTTCTGAACAAAATTATGGGGTAAAAATTTCTTTTCCATGTTAGCGCCAAATGCGAACTGGAGGATTTTCATACCGGGGAAATTGAAGTGATCACGCAGTTCTTCTACTTCGGGAGTAATCAATCCCAAATCTTCAGCAAGGATAGGAATATCGCCTAATTTATTAAGCATCGTGCGGAAAAAACGTTTCCCCGGGGCTTTAACCCAACGACCAGTTTCTGCCGTTAGGGCATCACCGGGAATTTGCCAATATGCTTCAAATCCACGGAAATGATCAATACGAATAATATCTACCATTTCAAGTGTGCTGCTAAAGCGCCGCTGCCACCAAAGGTAATCGTCTTCAGCCATTCTGTCCCACCGGTAAAGAGGGTTACCCCATAATTGGCCTGTGGGGCTAAAATAATCCGGCGGAACGCCTGCTACTGTTAGCAATTTACCCTGTTCATCCACGGTAAACAGATCTTTATTTGCCCAAAGATCCGCGCTGTCATAAGCAATAAAAATTGGCAAATCTCCAATAATTTTAATACCCTTATTGTTCGTATATTCACGTAATTTCTTCCATTGGGTAAAGAAAAGGTATTGGGTAAATACCTGAAATTGAATTTCATCTTCGAGTTTTGTTCGCCATTCTTTAATCGCGCCACGTTTACGCAGGGCAATATCTTCATCCCAGGATGTCCACAAACGGCCATTAAAATGGTTCTTTACAGCCATAAAGAGAGAATAATCATCCAGCCAGAATTTCTGCTTTTTCCCAAACGCAGAAACTAATTCCTGCAAATTAGTATCATTATTCTTTTTGTAGTGCTCATAAGCTACCCGAAGCAAGTGATTTTTGAAGTTTATTAAATGGCCAAAATCAATGCAAGTCGGATTGCTGGGCGGAATAAATTCCAAATCGCGCTCATGTAGTAATCCATCCTGAAGTAATAAATCGGGACTGATCAATAGGGGATTGCCAGCGAAAGCAGAAAAGCACTGGTACGGAGAATCGCCGTAGCCGGTAGGGCCCAGGGGAAAAACCTGCCAAATGCTCTGACCCGCACTCTCCAGGAAATCGATAAATCGGTATGCATCCGGTCCCAGGTCACCGATTCCATATCGGCCGGGAAAGGAAGTAGGATGGCAGAGTATACCTGCACTTCTTTGAAATTTCATTTTATCTCCTCAATCTGGATTACTTAACGTTTTTTTTGATAAAAGTACAAAATAGTTAAAAAAATACATTGGTAAAATACTCAGATATTTCGAGAAAAATAAATAACGGGACGTATTTTTCCACATTCGGCAGTTTATTAAAACAGGTGATATTACAAAGAAACAGTTTTGCGATTTATGCAAAAATTTGTAAAACGGGTCAAATTTCCAATTAAATTAATAGTTGGTTGAAACAACAAATTAATCATGAAAATTAGCGCACCCCTCATCTGAAAAAAATTAGGGAATAATTTCTGAGGCCTTATTAATTTAGGCGAAAACGTACTCGGAAAATTAACACTTGCTCACGATAAGCAAACTAACTAAATTAGATTGCTATTATATTTTAGTATTACTTTTAGTTAGCATATTTCACATTAGTTCGGAGGCACTATGAGTTCTAAGCTACGAGGCTTATTACTGTTCTTTGCCTTTATTGTAGTTCCACAAGTACTTTTTGCACAATCAGGTAAAATCGCCGGTAGAATTACCGATTCTAAAACCGGTGAAGGTTTGCCCTTTGTGAATGTAGTTATTGAAGGAACCAAACAAGGCGCTGCGACAGATGTCGATGGTTATTATTCAATCCTCAATGTCCGACCCGGGACGTACACAATTAAAGCTTCTGCTATCGGTTTTAGCCCAAGCGCAGTTTCCAATGTTCGAGTTTCTATAGATCTTACCGCGAAGGTTGATTTTAAGTTGTCTGATGCGACACTTCAACTCAGCAAAGAAGTGGTAGTGGTTGCTGAACGGCCTTTGGTTACAAAAGATCTTACTGCATCAACAGCTATTGTTGGCGCTGAAGATATTGCTGCGTTACCGGTTACCGAATTTCAGGATGTGTTGAAATTAAAAGCTGGTATGGTTGGCGGTAAAGTCCGCGGTGGCCGTGCCGGTGAAGTTGTTTATGCCATCGATGGCGTTCCAGTAACAGACGTTTATGACGGCTCTTCTGTTATAGATGTGAATGCAAACTCAATTCAGGAGTTGCAATTCGTTTCTGGCGCGTTCAATGCTGAATACGGTAAGGCTCTTTCCGGTTATGTAAATATCGCTACAAAAGATGGTGATAATAAATACGCGGGACAGGTTTTAGCCTATATCGGTGATAATGTCAGTAATCATACTGATTTATTCCGTGCCGTTGATAAGGTTAACCCGCTTGCTATCAGAAATCTGGAAGGTTCTTTTAGCGGCCCTATTATTGCAGATAAACTCACTTTCTATACAAATTTGCGTTATATCTATTTTGATGGCTGGTTAAAAGGCGAACGTGCTTTTAACCCGTATAA
Organism: Ignavibacteria bacterium; assembly: GCA_021286645.1. Taxonomy (GTDB): domain Bacteria; phylum Bacteroidota; class Ignavibacteria; order Ignavibacteriales; family Ignavibacteriaceae; genus JACPGF01. The sequence goes on along the minus strand of JAJTBZ010000096.1, from coordinate 25,607 downwards.
CGTAATTTGGAAGAATCCTGATTACCCTGCAAACAGTTCAATTCAATGGATTGTTAATCGCGATGGCGATCATAAAATAATCTCGATGAACTTTAATGAAAAAGTTAATGGGCAGGGAAAAGTTACCTGGAAGATTATTCCTACCATGAAACTTTCATTTAATTATCTGTATGAGAGAGTTCAATACAGAGATTATGATTATCTGATGCAGCTTGCACCCGATGGTGATTTTAAACGTCATAGAGAAAGTAATACGAATATTTTGGGACTTACTCACACCCTCGGCAGCAATACGTTTTATCAATTAAACTTATCGTATATCTACAAAAAATACTACCATTATGCATATGAATCGATGACAGATCCAAATTATGTCAACTCGGTCTTAATGGATGACTATTATATTTATAGCTTCCATACCGGTGGTATTAAGACTCAACATTTCTCACGTTCTACCGGTATGGTTGGCGTGAAATTCGATTTAACATCGCAAGTTACTCCTATACACCAAATTAAAGGTGGTTTCGAATTTAATTCGCATAAATTAGATTATTCTGATATAACACCTTATCAGGCTCTTGATGTAGCAGATCCTCGTTTGGTAGTTGGCGGTGGCAATCCTTATGTTAAATTAATTGTTCCGGACCAAAACAATCCGGCCGATTATCTGCGTTATGATGTTTATTCAAGAAAACCAACGGAATTTTCTGCTTATCTGCAAGATAAAATCGAATTAAACGAAATGATTGTTAACGTCGGTATTCGTTATGATTATTTCAAATCTGATGGATATATTTTAAATGATCCTACAGATCCTGATATCATGCTGCCACGTAACCCGAATAATAGTGATACAGCAGTTTCTCTGTCTCAACGCTATACATATTGGTATAAATCACCAACAGTTAAGCACCAGTTTAGCCCTCGTCTTGGTGTAGCTTTCCCCATTACCGATAAATCTGTTGTACACTTCTCTTACGGTCACTTTTTCCAAATCCCCAGTTTTGAACTCCTCTTCACGAATCCAAACTATAAGATGGATCACAGCACAGGTCTGAACGGCCGTATCGCGGGTAACCCGGATCTAAAGCCTGAATCGACAATTAGTGGTGAAGTTGGTTTGCAGACTGCTCTTTCCGATGATATATCAATGGATTTAACAGGTTACTTCCGTGATATCAGAAATCTGGTTGGAACAAGCAGCGCAGTAATTCAGATGTATGGTGGTACGAGCACCTACGCGCAATATTCAAATAGCGATTTCGGTTTTGTGCGTGGTATTATTGTTTCGATTAATAAACGCTTAACTAACAATTGGTCAGCTTCTTTGGATTATACATTGCAGTCGGCAAAAGGTAATGCAACCGATCCAAAAACCAGTTTTAATCAGGTACAGAACGGTCAGTTACCTGAAATGCAAATTATTAAATTAGGACAGGATCAGACTCATACGTTAAATATCACGTTTAATTATGAATCATCTGATCTGTGGGGCTTTAGCTTTATTGCTCAGTATGGTAGTGGTTTCCCATATACACCAAGTCAATCAATGAATATTTCTGATTTGTTAACCAACGCGGAAACTAAACCCGGATTTTTTAATGTCGATTTTAAGGCATATAAAGATTTTCAATTAGGCAGCTATAAGCTCGGTTTCTTCTTACGTGTATTTAACTTGTTTGATAAAGAAAACGAATATGATGTTTATAGTGACAGCGGTCGTGCAGGCTATACAATTAATATTAAAAATTCTATAGGTGCCCGCCCCGATATTATCAATACAGTTCAGGATTACTATAAACGTCCGGATTGGTACTCCGAACCTCGCCGCGTTGAGTTCGGTGCCAAGTTCTCTTTTTAGTATAAAACAGGAATTAATGAAATGAGTAAAAGACTTTTATTTTTATTAATGATTGGTTTCGTGTTAATTCCTGAGTTTATGCAGGCTCAGGAAACGCCGATTACCTCACGCGGATCGATTCTTAATCGTAGAGTTGGTCTGCATAATGGTAATTTGGTTCATACGGTTTTCACGAACTATGGTGTTATTGCACAACCATCCACGTTGAACCCCCGTGGTGCATGGAAGTACGATAATAATGGTTATGTGGGTGATGTTTCTCCTATTATTGGGTTACAGCTCCCGATAAAACATTATCCGAAAGATACAAACAACGCAGTATTGGATACTCACCATGTAAGTATCATTACCGCGGTTGAACGCCCGGGTGGAGGTAAAGAAGTCTCAGGCCAGTTCTCTGGTTTTGAACCTATCGGAGGATTTTTTAATCCAGCATATACCGGAGCTACCTACGGCGTCGCGATGAGTCATTTATTAAAATCCTGGCCAATGGTTTGGCCGGATAAACCGGATTATACTGGTTTTACTGAAGCCCATGGCGATAAAGATGGCTATATCCCAAAAGTAGACTGGAATGGTTATTTTGGCCGGGGACGTGAAAAATCACCTACCCAGGAAAGCTATTACTGGATGGATGATAATGATGATATTACCTATTTCGGTAAATTAGGATTCACTCCTGACTCCACAGATCCTGCTCGTAGAGGCCAGGGTATTCAGGTAAGTGTACGCGGTTTGCAATGGGGCGGTGACCCGGTTGCACAGAATGTACTGTTCTGGTTATACAATATTCAAAATGATGGTACTACTACATATGACAAAGCGGTGTTCGGTTTGTTGGTAGGTACTTATGTTGGTATTGAAGGCCGTGAATATGATGATGATGCTTCATTCTTTGAAATTAAAGAATCAATCACCTATACATGGGATTATGATAATTATATTGATCCGGCTGCTAACCCGCGTTGGCTTCCCGATCCGCATACTGTCGGTTATATTGCTTATGCTTTTCTGGAATCGCCGGGCAACGGTTACGATGGTATAGATAATGACCATGATAACTCGCAGTTTGCATCAACAGCACCATTCTTTACACCTAACGATTTTGTCGGTCGGGTATTTACGAAAGGTGACAAGGTCGTTCTGATAAACAAGGAAACATTTAAGAGAACATTATATACAGTTCCAACAACTGATGGTGTTATTGTTGATAACTCATTGACAAAACCGGATACAGTTATTACCGTTAAGGGAGATAATGTAACTGTAAAATCAATGGGTACGATAATGAATCTCGTTTCGGGTCAGACAGTTTTAGTAGAAGGTGACCTGAAAATGGGATTAAACGGTAGTTATGTAAACCCGAATGCATATGATGGAATAGATAACGATTTGGATGGTATAATTGACGAGAATTATACTGTTCATTATCGCCAATTCAAAAAATCAGCAGCAGGCGTTACACTTATTGATACTATTAACGCAACACAATACATCGATTATTTACATGGAATGACCAAAGCACAAATGGTTGATGAGCGTCGTGATGATAATATTGATAATGATCTTGACTGGACGTTGCTTGATGACGTAGGTAAAGATGGTAAAGCTAATACTCACGATCCGGGTGAGGGAGATGGTATTCCTACACATGGCGAGCCTAACTTTGACGAAAAAGATATTCATGAATCAGATCAGCTTGGCCTTACATCGTTCAAGTACTTTAAAGGTGCAGGCACGGTAAAAATGGCTGATGATGAATTAACCTGGAGTCAGATGACACCCGGTTTGTTCGAAACACCTGATAACATCGTGAATAACATTGCAATTCGCGGTGAAGACGGTGACTTCCTATATGGAACCGGCTACTTCCCGTTATTATCGAAGGCAACTGAACGCTTCTCACTCGCGTTGGCATTTGGCGAAAACCTTGCAGACGTAATGCGTATTAAAAAAGTTGTACAGATTATTTATAACGCGAACTATACGTTCCCGTTACCTCCTTCAACACCAACATTGTCTGCTTCGACAGATGGTAAATCAGTTACATTGTATTGGGATGCAGAAGCTGAAGCTTCTATTGACCATATAACTCATGAAAAAGATTTTGAAGGTTACAAATTATATAAGAGTAATTCATATGATTTCTCTGATGTATTTACTGTAACCGATGCTCGCGGCAATGCCGTTGCATACAAAGAAATCCAACAATGGGATTTGGCGAACAGCATTACAGGTTTCTATGCATTAAGCCCGATGTTAGCTTCTTTATACAATGGTTTCTCACCATTTTTGGGTGATGACCGTGGTATAGTTCATAAATATGTTGATACAGATGTAAAACCCGGGTTAAAGTATTTCTATTGCCTTACCGCGTATGATCATGGAAAAAATGATGGTATGACATACCCGAAAGAAAATTCTATTCAGGGTGCAATTTCTCGTGATGCGTATGGTACATACACATTTGAAAAGAATGCCCTGGCAGTTATTCCGGCCCCGCCTTCAAATGGATATGTTGCACCTACCGGAAACGATAATGTAACTCGTGTTTCAGGCGGTAGCGACCATGCTCCTACGTTCAGCATTGTTGATTCGAAACGTGTGCCAAGTGGTGTTCTTAAAGTAACCTTTAAGGATAAATATATACCGGTAGCTTATGGTACCAAAGATTCTGTAATGCAGGGACCGGTTGCTGTAAGCTATAGCATTCAGGATACGGTTACGAAAAATTATCTATTAACAGATGGAACCTATTTTGATGCAAGGGACGGCCAGATTTTCAGTGGTTTAGCTATTAAGATGGATAGCAGCTGGAAATCGCCAAATTACATTCAGGTAGATACCATATTCTGGAATCTTACAAATGTTAAAGATACGGTTGGTAAATTTACTCCAATCGCATCAACACAGTATTCCATTACATGGTTTACTCCAAATTATCCGGTATACCGTGCCCCGAAGAAATATGAATTCAGATTTGAAAATCAGGCGAAACAATCATCGTACGCAATTGATACCTTAAATAAATTATTTATTAAAGGTGGATTTGATTCTGTTGCTTTCGTACCAAAAATTAACTTCTCTATATGGGATGTTACTGATGTGAAATCACCTAAGAAGATCAAATTTGCATTTATGCAGGCAGATCCTACAGATACAACTGTTACACCCGATAGCCGTATATTCCTGAGCAATGCTGCAGGAACGGATATTGAGTATATGGTTACATTTTCCTCGAACGTGAAGAACCTTCCGGTTTACTCACCAAAAGCTGGTGATACTTTACGGATAGGCTTTACTGTTCCGTTAACATCACAGGATGCTTTCATTATCAATACGAAGCAGGCATACTATGATCTGTTTACCGCAAAATCGAAAATGAATGATATTAAAGTTGTTCCAAACCCGTATGTTGTGACAAACTTATATGAACCACCATTACCTTCAGGTTTACGTGGCAGGGGTACCCGAGTAATTAAATTTATGAACCTCCCGATAAATGCGAAGGTTTATATTTATACTTCAAGCGGTACTTTGATTCGCACACTTGAAACCGGTTCAGATCTCTTTAACAGTACATTGGATTGGGATTTGCGTACGAGAGAAGGTCTTGATGTTGCCTTCGGTGTTTACTTCTATGTTGTTGAAGCACAGGGCTTCAGTGACAAGAAAACCGGTAAAATTGCGATTATTAAATAGTGGGATGCAGGAGTAAAATATGAAAAAGTATATTTATCTTATCATCGTTCTTGCAGCCATGCAATCAGTTTTTGCTCAGTCCAAAATTGGTACAACTGCAGCTAACTTTTTAACCATACCTGTTGGCCCTAAAGCCACAGGTATGGGTGGTGCCTTCGCTGCTACAGGCAGTGATGCAAGTGCGATTTATTGGAACCCGGGTGCAATATCCCGGATCGATAAAAACGAATTTACTGCCAGCTTTTCTGAATGGTTGGTAGGAACTCATTTTAACTGGTTTGGTCTGGTTTATAAGCTTTCAGATAATGATGCTATTGGATTAAGTCTTAATCAGTTAGATTATGGTGAAGAAGATGTAACAACTGTAGAAAACCCGAATGGAACAGGTGACAGGTGGGATGCACAGGATATTTGTCTTGGGTTGACATATGCCAAAAACCTGACCGACCGGTTTTCTGTTGGCGCTACGGTAAAATACATACGCCAGCAGATCTATCATATGAGCGCGTCTGCTTTCGCCATGGACATTGGGTTGTTATTCCACACACAATTAAAAGGTCTCTCTATCGGCATGAATATCGCGAACTTTGGTACGGATATGCAGCTGGAAGGTAAAGACACTAAAGTAATTGTTGATATTGACCATAAGGCTTCATCGGGGCATAACGAAAATATCTCCGGCAGCCTTGATACCGATACCTGGCCTTTGCCATTGGTGTTTACGGTTGGTTTAGGTTACGAAGTAATAAAGAATGAAAACTGGCAGATTTCAACGGACGTTGACGCGGTTTATCCGAATAATCAATCATCGTACCTTAATGTAGGTGGTGAACTTGTTTGGAATGATATGTTCGCGGTTCGTGCCGGCTGGAATTCATTATTCAAAGAAGATGCTGAAGAAGGTTTCTGCGGCGGTGTAGGCTTAAAATACGATTTTGGCGGTTATTTTACCAAAGTTGATTACAGCTACAACACTATGAAACGTTTTGATGCAATTTCTAAAATTTCTGTGACAATAGGATTTTAATTTCAATGCAAGGTGCATTATATTTACTAACTCTACTAACTAAATTATGAGGTACAATATGAAAAAGCTTCTACTGGCTGTTGTCCTTCTCAGCGTTTTCGCATTTGCAGGAAATGTACAGGTTACTTTCCGCGTAAATTTGAAAATTCAGCTTCAGAAGGGCTTATTCAACAAGGCCACAGACAGTATTTGTGTTCGTGGAAACTTCCAAACTCCTGCTGGCGATGCTGGTGACTGGAGTGGTTATAAATTCAAATTGACTGATGGCGATAATGACTCTATCTACACAGTTAACGCGAACATTCCTACTACTTGGGTTGACTCTACCTTCTTATTCAAATTCGTAAAGAATGACAATGGTTGGGAACCAGATCCAAACAGAACTTTCAAACTGCAGAACGTAGTAAATCAGATTTTACCTGTTTATTATTTCTCAAATGATTCTGTTTATAAACCTACTGTATCCAATACCTTTAACTTTACCGCTGACATGCGTTCTTTCTACGGTACTGGTGATGGTTACTTCGATCCAAATCGTGACTCATTATTAGTTATGGGTATGGATTGGGATAACTTAGGTACATATGTTTCTGGTGACAGAAAATGTAAAGAAGTTCCTTCACCGGTAAAGAGATTTAAAACCTCTTTAGTTATTAAAGGTTCTTTAGGCGATTCTACCCGTTTCAAATTCAAAGCTTATCCCGATGCTCATTACAATAACAGCGGTTGGGAATTAGGCCAGGATCGTTGGGTAAAATATGTTGCTGATGGCGGCACTGTTACAATTCCGGAAATCGTTCCTGATTTATCTCCTTCAGTTATAACAACTACTCCTATCCCTGTATTATTCCAGGTTGATATGGGTAAGAGCCCGATGAACGCTAAAACCAGTGTTATTTTCGATCCTACCAAAATTCAATTCGTTGGTGTTAAGGGTGGCTCGAAACCTATTGGTAACTGGGCTGGTAACTGGGTAACTGCTGATACTATTGGCGGGGATACTGCTCAAATGATCGTTCTTAACGATAAAGGATTAAATGGCGACGTTACTGCTAATGATAAAGTATATTCAAAGAAAATTACATGGCCTGCAAATTCACAGGGCGGTAAAATTGAATATAAATATGGTTGCCATTATACTGGTGACACCGTTGGTGTAACATCTACTTTCCTCGATAACGAAGGCGGATTTGGTCAGAACCACTTCTTCCAGTTAGCTCCTGCTACATTGATTACATTATCAGACAGATTTGGCTGCTTCGTTCGTTCAGTTGAATATAATCCACTTCCTGCAAAGGCTGTAGATTTTGTTCTTGAACAGAACTATCCAAATCCGTTCAACCCGACAACTACATTTAATGTAGTTATACCTAAAGAAGGCAACGTAAGCTTGAAGATCTATAACATTATGGGTCAGGAAGTCGAAACATTGATCAGTGGCGTACAGAAACCAGGAACAATGAAAGTTACCTTTAACGGTTACGGTATGGCAAGTGGTGTTTATTTCTACAGATTAGAAGCCGGTAATGTTTCAATTACCCGCAAAATGATGTTAATGAAATAATTACCTTCGCGTAATTTCCAAAAAGCCCGCGCTGAATAAGTTGCGGGCTTTTTGCTTTTTAAAATACTGGTAGTTAAGAGGAGCTTTGAAAATAAAAATATTATTGGTATTTTCCTCTTGTGGTGAAAATAAAAGCTGAATAAGAATAATTTGGGGCTTATATGAAAAAAGTACTTCTGTTAATTAATTTTTTTATCCTCACAATTTTTGCCGGTCAAGTTTCCGTTACTTTCCGTGTGAATATGAAGGTTCAAATACAAAAGGGTTTATTTAATAAATCAACCGATTCTATATTCGCACGAGGGAGCTTTCAATTACCTGCTGGTGATGCAATGAATTGGGCAGGATTTACATATAAAATGGAAGATGGAGATAATGACTCTATTTATACGGTAACTGCTAGTATACCAGCCACATGGATAGATTCATCATTTTCATTCAAATTTGTAAAGAAAGATAATAGCTGGGAGACTGGGCCGAATAGAACGTTCACGTTGAAGAATGCACCCGTTCAGATTTTACCAGTACTCTACTTTTCCAATGATTCAATAAATAAACAATTAGTAACAAATACTTTTGTATTTACTGTTGACATGCGTTCTCTCTTTGGTACAGGTGATGGTTACTTTAATCCAAATCGTGACTCGTTGCTAGTTATGGGCTTGGATTGGGATAATCAGGGTACAATCATTTCAGGTAACCGAAAATTACATGAAATTCCTATACCTGTTAAGAGATTCAGAACAACTCTAGTTGTCAGGGGATTTGAATCTGATTCAACAAGCTTCAAATTGAAGGCATTCCCTGATGTGTATTACTTAAATAGTGGATGGGAGATACGTGATAATAGATGGGTGAAATATCGAAGTGATGGTGATACTGTAATGGTACCCGAAATTTGGCCTGAATTAAACCCTATAGCAGTAACTTCTTTTCCGGTCCCTGTATTATTTCAGGTTGATATGGGTAAGAACCCAATAAATGCTAAAACCAATGTGATTTTCGACCCTAACAAAATTCTTTTTGTTGGAGTAAAGGGCGGAGCCAAACCTATTGGTAACTGGGCTGGTAATTGGGTAACTACAGACACAATTGGCGGTGATACTGCTAAAATGATCGTGCTTAACGATAAAGGATTAGATGGCGATATAACTGCTAACGATAAAATATATTCAAAAAAAATTATTTGGCCCATTTATTCACAAGGCGGTATTATTGAATACAAATATGGATGTCATTATACAGATGATACCGTTGGTGTAACTTCTGCTTATCTAGATAATGAATTCGCACCTGGCGGTGGGCACCGTTTTACTTTTTTCCCCGCTGAATTGATTACATTGTCAGATAGATTTGGTACCTTTGTCGATGTGGCAGAATATCGTCCACTCCCTGCAAAGACTATAGATTTTGTTCTTGAACAAAACTATCCCAACCCGTTCAACCCGACAACAACATTTAATGTAGTTATCCCTAAAGAAGGTAATGTAAGCTTGAAAATCTATAACATTATGGGTCAGGAAGTAACAACATTGATCAGTGGTGTTCAGAAACCAGGTAAGGTGAAAGTTACCTTTAACGGTTATGGTATGGCAAGTGGTGTATATTTCTACAGACTAGAAGCCGGTAATGTTTCAATTACCCGCAAAATGATGTTAATGAAATAATTACCTTCGCGTAATTTTCAAGAAGCCCGCGCTGAATAAGTTGCGGGCTTTTTTTATTGCTCTGAATCGGTATAAGGTTTTGTAATACGCCCTTGTTTTCTTAACTTTATTATACGATAATTAACAGTGTGGCAATTATTCTAAGGCTGAGAAATCCATGATTAAATCATCAATCCTCATTTATCTTGTATCTACTTTGCTTTTGGCTGGTACTATTCCTGTTTCTTTTCAGGTAAACATGAAAAACCAGATGTATAAGGGCAAATTTGATCTGCTTAAGGATAGCTTGTTTATACAAGGCGACTTTCAGGTTGCTGCCGGTGACACCGGAAATTGGAGTGGACGAAAATTTAGGCTTTCTGATCCGGACAATGATTCGATATATACTGCTACGGTTTCTTTCCCGTTAACCTCGGCAGGAACAGTATTCCATTTTAATTTCGTGAAGAATGGTACTGCCAAAGAAAATGCTTTGCCCCGCTCATTTACTTTATCTGGCAGCGGCACACAAGTTTTACCGGTCTGTTATTTTTCAAATGATTCACTTGTACCACAGTCTGTTTCAAATACCTTTATCTTTACGGCAGATATGCGCGAATTTTATGGATACGGCAAAGGATTTTTCGATCCCTCTAAAGATTCATTACTAATTACGGGGCTGGATTTAAACGGTAATGGCACCATAATTAGTGGTAAACGGAAAATGTCAGAGATTACTTCCCCTGTTCATCGCTTTAGAACTTCAGTGACGGTAAAAGGATATTTTGGTGATTCTACAGCCTGGAAATTCAAAGCTTACCCTGATATAGATTTCGCGAATGCCGGATGGGAATCGGGGGCGGACAGGTGGGTAGTGTATGGACAGGATGGAAGCACGATTTCAGTACCGGAAATTGTGCCCAATTTAACTTGTTTTGGTACCCTGACTGCGGATGTATATGTTGAATTTAATTGTGATATGTCAAATCAGCCCATTAACAGGTACACCAATACTGCCATAAATACCGACAGTATAAAATTTGTCGGAATCATGGGTAGTAATACTACACTTGGCAGCTGGGGTGGAAAATGGACCTTGGAAGATACCGTAGGGCGCTGGAGGGGCACAAGTAAAATGAAAACTCTAACTGATAAGCCTGCGCGTGATAAGATATACCGTACCACCATACTTTTTCCTAAAAATACCCCCATGGGCGATGTTTCCTACAAATATGGGGTTTATTATCCGGGGGTAGAGACGGTAAATGGCGGTGTGGCTTATTTGAATAACGAAGGGCCGGATAGCCTTTCTCATAAGTTTTTCCTTCTTAACGCGCTAACAATTACCTGCAATACAAGATTCGGTTATTATACCGATTATGTTATTCATGAAAAAACTCCGGTTACGGCTCATGAATTCCAATTAGATCAAAATTATCCAAATCCGTTTAATCCGAGTACTACCATTCAGGTAACCCTTCCGTATGATGGCGAGGCAAGTCTAAAAATTTATGATGTTATGGGTCGGGAAGTCGCAACGTTATTTGATGGTATGCAAAAAAAAGGGAATTTTCGAATAGTGTTTACTGCCGGGAATATGGCAAGCGGAGTGTATTTTTACAGCCTTCGCACTCATTCCGGTACAGTAACAAAAAAAATGATGTATTTGAAGTAAACTCGGGTATAAAAACCATAATTGAAAGTCCTGCCACTTGAGTTCACTATTCTCCTGGCAGGATTTTTTTTATAAAATAATTTCCCAATTATCAAAGCAATTTTCCGTTTGTCATAATTAGCCAAAAGAAACTATTTGGGTTTGTATTTTGTAGTATTTTTTGTGGAACCTTTTCAAAATCCAGGCGTCTTAATATATGTCAGATAACAAAGAGAAAACAGAAGTGCAGCAACAAAGTGCCATATTGAGTCTTAATGATGATTTCGCGCTTATCCGTGCGTTCAATGACGGTAACGAATCAGCGTTCCGAACATTGGTCAATCGCCATAAGGAAAAAGTTCGGAATCTAATATATGTCACTATTGGCAATGCAGATGCCGTAGATGACATTTCACAGGAAGTCTTTATACAGGTATATCGGAAGCTGAAATTTTTCCGGTTTGAATCACAATTTACTACATGGTTATACACCATAACAGTAAACAAATGCAGGGATCATATTAGGAAAATAAAGCTGCGTTCGTTTTTCTCACCATTGTCCCACGAAGATGATACACAACATCCGGCTGAACATCACAAACCGGATTTTGATATTCAGGAAATCGTTCAGGCTAAAATTGCCCTGTTGCCAACAAAATTGCGAATACCACTTGTACTACGCGATTTTGAGGGACTAAGTTATCAGGAAATTTCAGAAACTCTGGGTACAGAAGTCGGAACAGTTAAATCGCGCATTTTCCGGGCGCGGGAGACCCTGAAAAAAATGCTTCAACCATTGCAGAAGGAGCTTTTATGAAGCAATTTAATGAAAAGGATTTTGAACAATTATCCGCTTATCTGGATGGCGAGCTTTCTGCCAGCGACAAGCAGAAAATGGAAGAGCGGCTGCAACAGTCACCCTCCCTGCGGGAAAAACTGCATGAGCTTGCTGAAACCAAAAATCAGGTAGGTAGCCTCAAGGGTTTGCAGTACGATCCCTATTTCGAAACCAGACTTTTTGAAAAAATTTCGAGGAAGCATGATAATTTAGCTACGCTTTTATTGAGCCGTAAACCGGTTATTGCCCTTACAACCTTTACAATTGTAATTCTGGTGGTTTTTAGATTTAACCCGGGATTTATAGATAATATTCTCGAGGCAAATAAAAAGAGCGCCGCCGAATTCTACGCGGCGAATCTTAAACCGTTGTTTTACGCTACAAGTTTAACCAATGATGATATCCTTAATTTCGCTTTTAATCAGGTGCTGCCAATCAATAAAGAGAATCACCAGGTATTAAGTTTTGGCAGCGGTCATTCCGGTGAAGATATACTGGAAGTTAAAGATGTTGTGAATACGAAAACTGAGACAAATGTCGATGCTTTTATGCATAAATTTGGTATTGATGCCGGGAAAAAACCTGATGTGACCCGAATATTACAGAAATATTCCGATAAAATTGCTTCTGCGGTGTTGGTAAAACAGAATGGTGTAGCGGTCAGTTCTGCATTGTGGGACTGTCATCAGCAGTTGAGGCGTGAATTACTGGGATTTGTTTCTGAAAATAGTAAATCAGGTGTTGCTATATCAGTTCGTAATGAACTGGCAAATATTCCTGCACCGAAAGAACCTGCTGAATTGGGCGAAGTTTTCTACTATCTTTCGCCGGATACATTCTTTACATCGCAATTACCTGTTAATCGCAACCAAATTAAACAGGAGATCGCCGAGTATAAGAGCCAGATTAATGAACAAGGAGCAAAAGCCGCGAAAACCTGGCAAAAAGTTAACCTTGAATTACGGAAACTCGGTAAATTAAATATGGCCTTGAATTCGGGGTATTCCATTGAATTTAATACTGATTCGAATGTTTGTCGTGTTATTATACCCAGTGAAACAATGCCGCAAAAATCCCGCCATAAGGTAGATTTTGCTGCCAAGCGTATAGATAGTGTGTTCTCAACATTTAAAGATTTTAACCCAAATATGGCAATATTTGGAAACGGACGTCAGGTAGATGTTGATCTTCAGCTTCATAAAAACGGTAATCAGCTTTATTACGGCAATGGCAATGAAAGACTTGTTGGCAGCAATCCACAATCTTACTATCGGCAATATTCTGCTCCTGAAAGAGATGGCAATACTTCGCAGCAGGGAAGCGGTTCCCGGAAAATATATCAGATGGAAGTGCTGGATTCCCTGAACAAAATCATGCGTATTTATTTACATGATTCACTTCAAGGGCCCACTCCCTCGAATCTGAGTAAAGGTCTTGATGATTTCAAGCACGAAATGGAACAGTTTCGTGCAGAAATCGAACGTTTGAGGAAAGAAATTAAAGCGGAACAGCAAAAGAAAGCTAAAACACAGGATACGAAAAACCCGGTCGAAATTTAACTAAGTTTACTCTTCTCCCAATTTATCTGCATGCAGCAACGGAACCTCATACCGAGGCTTCCGTTTTCTGCATTTTTATCCTTTCTATTCGCCGTTAATCATCTTTCTTGCAATGTTTTGCAGGATTTTATTAAATTGGAATTGTAATTACATAATCTATATTATCGGCTGAATAATGGAAGTAACAAACTGGTTTAAAAACAATGGGGTTCGTATGCAATTTTTGCTGATTGCACTCGCAGCCGTCTTTGTTTATAAGCTGGTTTTTGGGGTTGTTACCCATGGTGTATTGTTAGCGATAAACGAAGTCCTTTTACTGGTTTTTGTCTATCTACTCTGTATGAATGGATTGCCTGTGGTTCGTAAACAGGCCTCGAAGCCGGTAAATCTTACATTTAATATCGCGTTCGCCGGTGCAATCCTGCTCTCAGTTGCCAGCCTTGGCCCAAGTTTGCTGGAAATGGTTAACTTGCAGGTCGAGGCGATGAAAACAGTACCAATGCTCTATTCGGTAATTGGTACCATATACCTGCTCCTGATAACATTTTCTGCCGCTTATATTTTTCTTGCTCTTCTTACACTGTTCAGCCTTCGTCAGAAACGTGATCTTTCCGTTTACTCAAACGCCCTTATTGTGTTTGTAATTCTATCCTCGGTAACTACCGTCCTGACCCGACGAGAATATTTAAAATTTATTAACCAGACTTTCGAATTTATAACTATACTCTTAATTGTTATAAATTCAAGCAGGATAGCCTGGATCGCCTTCCTGACAAAAAAGGAAAAATGGAAGTTACTTCTCCTGTCAATTGTCATTCTTGTTGTTTTTATCATTAATATGGTAAATATGAAGGAAACCGAGCACGCACGAATGATGACGGATTACTCATTGGGCCTGCGTACTTTTGTTTGGCTCTCAATGATATATTCTGTTATTTATGCGGCGTTTTTGTTTTTTACTACCCTCTTTCATTTACCAACTGCCGAGGTGTTTGACCGTCGCACAAAAGAAATCTCATCGTTGCAATACGTTAGTAATATGCTTAATCAGGTTTTTGATTTTAAGGAACTTGCGCAGACAGTTACCGATTTAGCTACCAGTGTATGCAGTGCCGATGCGGCCTGGATTGTGTTAGACGATGCGGGGGCCGAAAATCTGATAGCTCCGAAAAATATCAGTTACGTAAGTGCCGCTGAATTATCTAAGATTATCCGTAAACGGATTGATGGAAGCGCTTCCGGTGTGAGTTTTATTGACCTGAAGAATGCTACACATACCATCGAGTCAAAAGAAGAAAAATTCAGTTATGCCGCAGTGGTTCCATTAAATTCGCATCAAAAAAACATTGGTTATTTGATTACAATAAAGAAAATAGCCGTTCAGTTTGATGACGATGATAGAAATACGCTCGAATCTTTCGCGCATAATGCCGCAATAGCTTTTGAAAATTCTCGTTTGCTGCAGGAATCCATCGAAAAAGAACGTCTTGAGAAAGAACTCGATGTTGCCCGGGATATGCAACGAAAACTCATTCCAATTGAATTACCAAAATACTCATCACTGGATATTGCTGCCGCGTTTATTCCCGCCTTCGAAGTAGGCGGCGATTATTATGATTTTTTCATGTTGCAGAACGGGCAGCTGGGTTTTATTATTGCCGATGTTTCGGGTAAAGGAATTTCTGCTGCATTTATTATGGCTGAAACGCGGGGGATTTTTGAAACGGTAAGTTCAGTACTTTCGAATCCTCGCGAAGTCCTCATTAAAGTAAACGAAGTGTTGCAACGCACTCTCGACCGGCGACATTTTATCAGCGCTATATACGGTGTCATTGATCCCGTTTCGGGCACAGGCAGCCTCTGTCGCGCCGGGCATCCTCAGATATTATTGGTTTCGCAAAGTGCTGTTCGGGAATTAGTTCCGAAGGGTATTGGTTTAGGTATTAATTATGCTGATAAATTTCCCGAATTTCTGGAAGAGATGCCATTTCAACTTCACGATGGTGAAGCCATGGTTTTATTTACCGACGGGATTACCGAGGCTAAAAACGGAGATTTGGAAGATTTTGGTATTGAGCGCCTCAAATCGGAAGTGCTAAAATATACCGGCAAAAGCTCAGAAATTATTGTAGAAAGAATTATACAGGCAGTTAGTTTATATTCGCAGAATACAACACAACATGATGATATGACATTGCTTGTTTTGCAAAGAAATTTAAATAAAGTGGAGACAATTCATGGCTGAATTTCAAACGTCGATTCAAGATATTGACGATTTAACAATCATTCACCTCAACGGGTATATTGATGCTCATACATACCCGATGCTTGAGGAGGCATTTACGAATCAGGTAGAACGAAGCCGCTATAAGTTAGTGGTCGATTTCACCAATATTAAATACATCAATAGTGCCGGTTTAGGCGTATTCATGGCGTTTATTGAAACAATGCGTGGGAATGCCGGCGATATTAAACTCGCGGCAATGCAGCCAAATGTGTTTAATATCTTCGATTTACTCGGCTTCCCGTTGTTGTACGAAATATTTCCTACAGTAGAAGAAGCAATTCAAAAATTTACAAACAATAATGAAGCTGCATCGTGAAAGAATTAGAATATCCCAAGTATGATCTTGTTGTAAAAAGCAGCACTAGTCAGTTGGCGGCTATTCGTTCCTTTATTCAGGTGCATGCGGAAGAAAACAATGTTAAACCGCAAGTTATCGAAGCGCTTATTTTAGCAGCGGATGAAGCGGCTACGAACATTGTTAAACATGCATATCACCAGAAAACGGATCAGGATATCCTCGTTGACATGCTGTTCAAGGATGGCGAATGTACAATCACTCTTACCGATTATGGCGATCCATTCGATCCATCACTCGTTCCACAGCCAGATATGCAGGAATATCTGAAACAACGAAGGGTTGGCGGTTTAGGCCTCTACCTTATCAGAACCCTGATGGATGGTTTGGAATATGAGTCAAATAGAAAAAATTTGAATAAATTAACTCTCCGTAAAAGGTTCGTATGAGTCTTCCTGATCAGGAGAATATCGAGTTCCAACGCGTTCGTAGAAACCTTACAGCGTTAATTGATTTCAGTAAGCATATCAACGCCAGTCTTGATATAGATTTTACGCTGAATAATCTGTTATTAAGCTGTTTCGGTAAATTCCTTACATCGCGAGGTATGGTTGTGTTACTGCGCGATCAAAAAATGCAAATAGTTGCATCGAAAGGAATACCTAAGGATATACTCGATAAATTCCCTCCTGAAATCACTCCGGAGAGCCCCGATATTTCTTCTCAGGTAGAATGCTTTTGTTCGGCTTCCCGTTTGCTTTGCCAGCCTATATTAATCGGTAATCAGCCAATCGGTTATATTTTGCTTGGTGAAAAATTTAATAAGCAGCCGTATACTGAAGAAGAGATTGATTTCTTAAAAGTTATTCTGAACATTGCTGCAACTGCAATTCAGAATTCTATGATGATTGCCGATTTGAAAAACCTGAATCGGCGTCTTGATTCTAAAGTTAATCGATTAAATTCATTATTCGAGTTAAGTAAAGAATTTGGGATCCTTACCGAAGAAGAGAGAATTGGGAAACTGCTCAGTTATTCGTTGCTCGGTCATTTCCTTAACTCGCATTATGCGGTAATCTATTTTTCTGATGGCAAACTCAGGGTATTACACTCCACAATCCCCAAAAAGGTCATTCAGGAAAATTTCCAACTTAACGCTTTTATCCATTTCTCAGAACCCCTCGTGGGAAATGAATTAGCATTGGTATTTCCCTTATTGGCAGAACTCCATTTTGAAGTTGCTGTTCCTATGGTTCATCAGAAGGAAACGAAGGGAATGCTGCTTTTAGGACCCAAGCTTGATAAATCAATCTATAATACTGAAGATATAGAGTTTATCACGTCCTTTGTCAGTCTTGCTGTTATTTCCCTGGAGAACAGACGATTATTCCGCGAAGCACTCGAAAAACAGCGTCTCGAAGAAGAATTACAAATAGCTCAACAGATACAAAAGAATTTATTGCCCAAAGAAATTCCTGTATATCCGGGATTCGAATTTGCTGCTCTTACGATACCCTCTAAGCATGTTGGCGGCGATTACTATGATATTATTAAACTCAATGAGGAAAAGCTTTGCTTTGCAATTGCTGATGTCTCCGGCAAAGGTGTCCCTGCTTCTTTACTAATGGCGAACCTTCAGGCTTTTTTGAAATCAATTTGTAAAAAGGAAGAACCAATTGGTCAGGCAACAGCCCTCATAAATGACTTGGTAGCCGAAAATACCTCTGACGGCCGATTTATTACATTCTTCTGGTCGTACCTTGATATTCTTAACAAAAAACTTACCTATGTAAATGCAGGCCATAACCCTCCATTACTATTCAGAAATAATTCGCTAACTTATCTGGATAAGGGTGGAATTATACTGGGAGTAATGCGCACTCTGGTTCCTTATTCAGTTGATGAAGTCGAATTGCAGAGTGGGGACTGCATTCTAATGTTTACGGATGGTGTTACCGAAGCAAAAAATACCGATGACAACGAGTACTCGGATGAACGCCTGGAGAAATTCTTCATAAATCACTCATCAATTTCTGCCCGTGATCTGGTCAGAGCTATCCTGCAGGATTTGCAATTATTTACCGCCGGTGCCGCTCAATCAGATGATATTACCATACTTGTAATTAAAGTTTTATAATCCATGAGCATGAGCGGGTTACATGTTTGGTATGTAAAAAACCGCATGGCGGTTATTAAAACAATTTCTATTATTGTTTTACTGCTCAACCTTCTTTCTCTCTACGCGACTCTTACAATAGCCAGAATGTCAAATGATGAATGTATCTGGAAAGTGATAATGTGTCAGGAGAGAGGAGGGGCAAAAAAAGTTAATTTACTGTTCGGTAATATCAAACCGAATGGTTGTACTGCTCAAGCCGGAATTAAGGATAATGACCGCCTGCTTCAAATTAACCATATCCCGGTGTTTTCATCATTTCAGGCACAGGAAGTTCTAAATAAAATACCGGCAGGTGAACCGGCAATTTATACTGTACAACGCGATTCAACGATTTTCACTACATCGGTGTCCATAAAAAAACTCGTAGACTATAATTCTCTTGGTTTTGGATTGTTCGCGTTAATCTGGTTTATAATAGCTTACGCTATTATTTTGGCAAAGCCCGAGGGTCGAAATCAAAGCTTATTTTTTAAGATAGGGGTACTTATTTCAATAAGTACCTCTTTTCCTATCATTCGGCCATTCCTGCCGGGAGTTGCCACGACTCCTTTTTTCCTGATCTACTACATTGGTTTTGTTGTCTCGTGTTGTATGTGGCCTATTTATTATCTGCGTTTTTTTACAGTTTTCCCCCGCCCCTGGCTGTCCTATAATAAGGCTCGTTGGCTTAAGGTGCTGGTATTTATTGCGATTTTTCCGGCAATTTCGAGTATCGGACGTTATATTTCCGCATTGCGGACTCATGAAGCAGGAAACGGGTATTTGTATTCGTTTTCATTCGATAACTACCTTGCCCCGGTTTCCGTTTTTATTGGTCTCATGGTTTATGCGGGCTTTGGTCTGCTTCTGGCGAATTACATCAAAATGAAGTCTAAGGTTGACAGAAGTTCAATTTTTATTATTCTCGTGGGCTACGGGTTAGCGCTTATCGGCTACGCATTATACACATTTTTATTTCCTGCATTAGGGTATATAAAATACAACAGTCCTGAATTTTATACCGTAATAATTCTTTTGGCCATTGTACCAGTTTCATTTGGCTATGCTATCTTTAAGTATGAATTGATGGATGTTGGCTACGTAGTGAAAAATACAATTTCGTATGCAATAGCTACATTCATGGTTGCTGTGTTGTACATTGGCGTGGTGTATGGTTTAGGTAATATGGTTGGCTTTTTTGTTAATCAGAATTACCGTGATTTTGTAAGTGCATTTTTCTTTATTCTTTTCGCCTTGCTTTTACAGCGAAGCAAAGATTATTTTCTTGAATTGTTAACCAGGCATTTTTATCCGGAACAATATGCTTATCGCAAGGAACTGGCCTTATTTCATCAGAAATTAGCTGGTACCGCGGGCCGGGAAAAACTACTTAACCTGTTTGACTCTCTGTTAAGCAATACACTGCGGGTAAAAAAATACGCAATACTGTTAACCGATAATGATTCGCATACATTTTATTATGCTCGATATAAAGGCATTTCTATACCTCATTCACGTGTTTTCGTCCACGCGAGTTCTTTAAAGCAGCTGATGCAATTTCGTATGGAGTATAATTATCAAACTCAGATTGATCAGCCCGCTTTTGGTGAATATTTTCCTAAAGATGCCGATGGTTTTATCGAGAATGATATTCATACAATTATCCCGCTCATTAGCGGAAATAATTTGCCGGGATTTATTTTATTGGGTGTAAAGCATTCAGGTCTTCAGTTCGATCGGGGAGATCAGGAATTACTCTTAAGCGTTTCAACCCAATTTGCATTATCACTGGAAAATGCCCGTTTATATGAAAGTGAAGCCGAGAGACTAAAATTAGAGCGGGAACTTGAGCTCGCCCGGAATATCCAGCAAAATCTTTTGCCGGGCATTTTACCGACCGACAATCGTATCGATCTTTATGGTAAAATGATACCCGCGTTACAGATAGGCGGCGACTATTTTGACGTTATAAAGAAAGATGATGATAATCTTTTTATTGTCGTCGGTGATGTATCCGGAAAAGGGCTGCCTGCTTCTTTATACATGGCTAAGGTTCAAACTTTGGTGCAGGTAGAATGCGGACTGCGCAATTCGCCGCGTGAAATACTTATAGAAGTTAATAAACGGCTATACAATGTTATGGATCGACGCTCGTTTGTAACAATGAGTATTGCTCATTTTAATTTCGCCGAAGGGGTCGTACGTTTTTGCAGGGCAGGTCATGTACCGCTCATTCTCAGGCAAAACAACGAGCTAATCGAAATCAAATCCAGGGGAATTGGTCTGGCTTTAGATAAAGGCCCTGTATTTGCCGCTTCTTTGGTTGAGGAACAGATACCCTTGCAACAAGGCCAGATATATGCCTTTATCTCTGACGGGATTAGTGAATCAATGGATAGTGGCATGAATTGTCTTGGTCTCGAAGGCCTCGAAAAAGTAATTAGCAGATCTAATGGTGCCTCGTGTAAAGAAATTGCAGAAAAAATCTGGAACACTGTTACAACCCATCAACAGCAGCAGCAACAGCACGATGATATGACATTGGTACTCATGAAAGTGCTCTCGTGAACTTGCAGGATAATTGACTTGAAAACCTCCCATTTTTAAAGTAATTTTACCATTTAAATAAATTTATTAGTAGTATTGAGCAATTCATTTTCCGTAATAACAACTGATAAGAAATCGAAAGCCAGGGTAGCAGAGTTACATACTGACCATGGAACGATTCAGACCCCGATATTTATGCCTGTCGGTACTCAGGGTACTGTAAAAGCAGTAAATCAGCAATTTTTAAAAACCGATGTACAGGCGCCCATAATACTGGGGAATACGTATCATTTGTATTTGCGTCCCGGAACTGAAATACTGGAAAAAGCCGGCGGATTACACAAATTCATGAACTGGGATGCTGCC
Organism: Ignavibacteria bacterium; assembly: GCA_021286645.1. Classification (GTDB taxonomy): domain Bacteria; phylum Bacteroidota; class Ignavibacteria; order Ignavibacteriales; family Ignavibacteriaceae; genus JACPGF01. The sequence continues at coordinate 4,103 of JAJTBZ010000096.1, read as the reverse complement.
TTGTTAACCGATAGCGGCGGTTTTCAGGTATTTAGCCTGGCTGAACTCCGGAAACTGCGCCATGATGGTGTAGAATTTCGTTCGCATATTGATGGATCAAAGCACTTTTTCACACCTGAAAAAGTAATATCCATCGAGCGGAGTATCGGTTCGGATATTATGATGCCCCTGGACGAGTGTACACCTTTCCCATGCGAATATCTGTACGCTAAAAAATCGCAGGAACTTACAACTCGCTGGGCATTGAAAAATAAAGAAGCATTCGAAAAAACACAGCCGCTTTACGGGCATACACAAAAACTATTCGGAATAGTTCAAGGGAGCGTATTTCCCGATTTACGTGAAAAATCTGCCCGTGAGTTAATGGAAATCGGTTTTGACGGCTTTTCGATTGGCGGGCTGGCTGTAGGCGAGCCGGCTGAAAAAATGTATGAAATAACCAACCTTGTAACCGATATTTTACCATTGGATCAACCTCGTTATCTTATGGGAGTAGGCAGACCGGAAAATTTGCTGGAATCGGTTGAACGCGGTGTTGATATGTTCGATTGTGTTATGCCAACGCGAAATGCGCGAAATACGTATCTCTTTACATGGAATGGCGTGCTCTCTATGAGAAATGCCGTACATAAAGATGATTTCAGACCGGTGGATGAACATTGTGATTGTTATTGCTGCGCTAATTTTACGAGAGCGTATCTGCGCCATCTGTTTGTTGCTCAGGAAATTTTAGCCCTCGAATTAGCTTCGATACATAATTTGCATTTTTATAATAGGTTAATGAAAGCTGTCCGTGAACATATTAGTGCAGGCGATTTCGTTGACTGGAAAAACTCGGTTATTCATAAATTAAGTAAGAAAAAACAAGATAAGGAGTAGATATGGTTCACTATTTATTGGCTATGGCACCCCAGCAAGATCCCAATGGCGGTTCAGGAAGCATGATTAGTACATTGGTTATGTTCGGTGCTATTTTTGCAATCTTTTATTTCATGATTATTCGTCCTCAGCAGAAGCGTCAGAAAGAACACAAAGATATGCTGAGTAAATTGGATAAAGGTACAAAAGTTGTTACAAATAGCGGCATTCACGGCTCTATCCATAAAGTAGACGATGAAAAAGGAACTATCGAGCTTGTTATTGCCGATGGTGTGAAAGTAACTTTTGAAAAAGCTTCTATCGCTGCGGTGGTTGAAGAAAAAAAAGCTAACTAATTAGTCATTAGGAAACTGCAATACGCACATGGAAAAAGTTTTTTGTTCAGTTGAAGAGGCCATTGAGGAAATTCGTGCCGGTAAAGTAATTATTGTTGTTGATGATGAGGAGAGAGAAAATGAAGGCGATTTTGTTTGTGCTGCCGAATTTGTTACTCCTGATATCGTTAACTTTATGATTACTCATGGCAGGGGCCTTGTTTGTGTTCCCTTAACCGAGGAACGTGTACAGGAACTCGAGTTGCCCCTGATGGCGAATAACAACAATGCCTTACACGGTACTCAGTTTACCGTAAGTGTTGACTCTGTAACGGGAAACACTACCGGTATTTCGGCGATCGACAGAGCGGTTACAATTAAAAAGTTGATTGACGAACGGAATACAAAATCAGATTTTGCTATCCCCGGACATGTCTTTCCCCTGAAAGCCGCCAGCGAGGGTGTGCTTCGCAGAGCAGGGCATACCGAAGCTGTAGTTGATTTATGCAAACTGGCCGGACTTAAACCCGCCGGTGTATTATGCGAAATTCTAAAAGATAATGGCGAAATGGCTCGTTTACCTGAGTTAACAAAAATCGCGGAAGAATTCTCCATGAAAATCCTTACCGTGAAGGATGTTATTGAATATCGTATACAGAGAGAAACCGTCATTGAAAATCTTGTTGATGTAAAACTGCCGACTCATTTAGGTGAGTTTCAGTTATATATGTTTAAAAGTAAGATTGATCAGAAAGAACATTTGGCTCTCGTAAAGGGTACAATTGATCCGGAACAGCCTGTTTTGGTGCGTATGCATTCAGAATGCTTCACGGGTGACGTGTTCCATTCTTTACGCTGCGATTGCCATGACCAGCTCAATAATTCACTCGAACGTATTAGTCAGGAAGAAAGTGGCGTTTTAGTCTATATGCGTCAGGAAGGCCGGGGTATCGGGTTGCACAACAAACTTCTTGCTTATAAATTGCAAGATAATGGCAAAGATACCGTTGAAGCAAATGAAGCTCTAGGTTTTCCGGCTGATTTACGCGACTATGGTTTAGGAGCTCAAATTCTTCGTCAATTAGGCATTCGTAAAATTCGGTTACTTACCAACAATCCCCGTAAGGTAATTGGGCTGAAAGGTTATGGACTCGAAATTGTTGAACGATTACCGATTGAAATTGCACCGAATGAAAACAATCTTCGGTACTTACAGACTAAACGCGATAAATTGGGGCATTTGATTCTGGATAAATGATGTTTGCCGGTAAATTACGAGCAGTGTTACAAATTGTACGCCCGGTAAATCTGTTAATTGGGCTCGCTTGTATTTACGGAACGGCCTATATCATAAATCCTCATCAGTCTGTTATTAAGCTAATTTTATCCGGTCTCGGAATGGCATTTGCTGCCGCGGCCGGATACATTATCAATGACCTTGTCGATCTGCCCGCCGATAAAATTAATCACCCGGAGCGCCCTTTAGTTACCGGCTTACTACATCCAAACGAAGCTGTTACCATATATAAAGTATTTCTTGTACTTTCATTCTCTCCGGTAATTCATTTTGGTGCCGGCTTTTTACTAATTATGGCTTTTGTTAACGGAATTCTCTATTGGTATTCTTTTCGTCTGAAAGCAACAGTTCTGGCAGGGAATATTACCATTGCACTGCTCTCCGGGTTTTCGTTTATCTATGCCGGGATAATAGCGGGAAGTGTAATAAGAACACTAATTCCTGCTTTGTTCGCATTCTTGGTTACATTTTTACGTGAACTGGTGAAAGATTCAGAGGACATGCAAGGGGATTTGCAACTTGGGGTAATTACCTTCCCGGGAAGGTACGGCTTGGGATTTACCAGGGTTTTACTAACCTTTGCCGGTTCGCTATTAATAATTCTAACCTATGTACCTCTGGTAACCACCCTGCTGCATCCCGCGTTTTCGTTGTATGCAACAATAATAATCAACCCATTGCTAATTCTGGTACTCGTGATGTTCAACCGATCAGGTTTATCGAACCCAATATTGCACAAAGTTAGTATGTTGCTTAAAATCATTATGGTTACCGGTTTGGCAGGGCTCCTATGGGCATTATGACTGATTTCGATGATTCCTATCGAACGAACGGGGCAACGCTCATTTGTGGTGTCGATGAAGCCGGACGCGGCCCTTTGGCAGGCCCGGTTGTTGCTGCAGCAGTGCTATTTGCTCCGGGGGTACAAATAGAAGGTATTAATGATTCAAAGAAAATTTCAGAGAAAAAGCGAGAATATCTTTTCCCAATGATAATAAAATATGCCACAGCATATTCAGTGAGCGTGCAGCCAATTGAGGTGATTGAAAAAAAGAATATTCTCGGAGCATCCTTATTCGCTATGGAGCAGGCCGTGGGAGCATTAAGTGTTAAACCACATGTTATATTGCTTGATGGCAACAAAGTATTTCGGGAGCATGAGACGATTATTCCTGTTGTTAAAGGTGATGCGAAATCTTTTTCGATAGCTGCTGCTTCAATTCTTGCAAAAGTTACCAGAGATAGAATAATGGATGAATACGACGCATTATATCCTCAGTATCATTGGAAAAAGAATAAAGGATATCCAACGCGGGAGCATATTCGAGCAATTCTGGAGCACGGCGCGTGCCCGTATCACCGACCATCATTTTTAAAAAATATTTCAAATTGGGAGCAAGGTGAGCTGTTTAAATAAGGAACTGGGGAAAGAAGGGGAAAATCTTGCCGTTGAATATCTAAAAGAACAAGGGTACGAGATAATCGCAAGAAATGTAACAATGGGTAAAAACGGTGAGATTGATATCATTGCTCTGAAAGATGATATCTATGCATTTGTTGAGGTACGATCCCGGAGCACGGATGATTATATTGACCCCGAATCAACAATTACC
>JAJTBZ010000060.1 GCA_021286645.1 Ignavibacteria bacterium | reverse complement strand
GTTGAAGCAATCCCTCGATGATGTATACCATAGGTATAATGTAAGAAACAAAGTAATTGATCCGATACAGATACCTCAAAAATTTACATTTGCCGGTGATATTGAAATTATCGGTTTTATATCGGCACTTTCTGCCTTCGGCAGGATAAGTCAGATTATGGTAGTGCTGGATAAAGTATATAGTATTTTAGCCGAAAGCCCCTTTGAAATTATAAAAGAAGGGCGGTTTTTTGAAAAAGAATTTCAAAAAATTGGTATTTACCACAGATTCCTTTCTGTACAGGATTATTTCGAGTTTTTTACTATCTTACATCGAGTTATTGGGAATTATGGTTCGCTGGAAAACATGTTTAGAAGTGCATTTAATGAAACCCGGGATATCAGATCGGGCATTGCACTGGTTAATGAAAAATTGATCGGATTCTCCGGGAAATCTTATCAAGATTTATCAACTGGCATGAAATTCCTGTTTGCAGCACCAAATTCGAAGAGCGCGAATAAACGAATGATGCTATTTTTACGATGGATGGTTCGGAAAGACGCAAACGATTTTAGCATTTGGAATTGTCTCCAGCCGGCAGATTTAATTATTCCTTTGGATACTCATATTGCTAAAGTGGCTGCTGACCTAAGATTTTCAAAACGAAGGATTGTAGATTGGAAAACGGCAACTGAAATCACGAATTCACTTCGAAGATTCGATCCGCTTGATCCGGTAAAATATGATTTCGCGTTATGCCATTGGGATATCGACCTGAGGACGGAGAATTAACGCAATAAATAGAGGATTATAGCTTAAATAATTAAGTTTATTACTAAAAAATAATAATTTATTATTAGTTGTGATTTAATGAAAAAACTCTATTTTTAAGGTTACATTTCATAAACATGAGGTACAAATAATGAAAAAATTGGTTCTTTTTTCCATGCTCGTATGTGCATTTACGCTGGCAATTAATGCACAAACGTTAATGACCGAAAATTTTGAATATACGGTCGGAACGTTATTAACTGCGAATGGCTATACAGCGCATAGTAGTGCTGGTACGAATGCTCAGACCGTAGTAGCAGGCAGCTTGTCCTATACTGGATATGCTCTCAATTCCGGTAATTCTCTGAAATTGATAAACAGCGGGGAAGATGTTAACAAAAAATTCATCACCGGTGACTCTGTTAGTAGCGGATCTGTATATGTTACATTTTTAGTAAAAGTTGACTCAGCTAAAACAGGTGACTACTTCTTACATCTTTCAACACCGGGCATGTCTACCTCAGCGTATATGTTACGTGTTTATGTTAAAAATGCCGTTAATGGGAAATTAGCTTTCGGTCTTTCAAAAAGCACTGCAAATGCTACTGCAGGTATCTTAAAGTATACCGATTCAGTTTATACTACCGGCACTACTTATCTGCTCGTTGCTAAGTATCAGTTTGTTGCAGCTACAGATCGCGATGATATCGTTTCCTTATGGGTTAATCCTGCTACTGCTGCTACCGAACCTTCACCGTTGTTTTCAATAGTTGATACTGCAAGCTCAGCAAAAGATTGCTCAAGCCTGGCTTCTGTTTGCTTCCGCCAGGGTAGCGCTACCGCAGCTTCTTTCCTTACTCTTGACGGGTTGAAAATTTCAAAGAGCTGGCCATTTGCCAGTGTTGTTCCGGTTGAATTAAGCGCTTTCAACGCTTCAGTAGTTAATAATGGCGTTGCTATTAATTGGGCTACTGCAACTGAAACAAACAACAGAAAATTTGTTGTTGAAAAAAATGTTAATGGCGTTTGGTCAATTTTAGCTGAAGTTGCCGGTAACGGTACTTCAACAAACAGACATTCATATTCCGTTATTGATCCTTCGGTAGTTGACCAGGCTCAATATCGCCTCCAACAGGTTGATTTTGATGGAACAGTTCACTATTCAAACATCGTTGTTCTTAGTGCAAAATCAGTTAAAGCTTTTAATCTAAGCCAAAACTATCCTAATCCTTTCAATCCTACCACAGTAATCAGCTATAGCTTAACTGAAAATAGCAATGTTACTTTGAAAGTTTATAACATGTTAGGAAAAGAAGTAGCTACTTTAGTTGAAGGAATGCAGAGCGCAGGTACACATAATGTACAGTTCAATGCAAACAGCCTTGCAGCCGGCACATATTTCTATACTATTAAAGCCGGAAACTTTACTTCAACAAAGAAATTAAGCTTAGTAAAATAAGTTTTATGCCTCATAAAAAAGCCCCGTGAAGGGGCTTTTTTTATTTCATTTCAATGTACATTTCTTCAATAAGATTCTTATACCGCTCTTCAATTACTTTCCGCTTTAACTTCAATGTAGGGGTAATTTCACCATTTTCAAGGCTGAAAGGTTTATCGAGCAATGCGAATTTCCTTACTCTTTCATAATTGGCAAGACTTCTTTGGAATTTTACTAATTCACGTTCCAATAAATCATATATCTCGTTCGATTTTACAAGATCATCATTATTAGAGTAAGGTATGTTATGCGCGTCTGCATAGGATTTAAGTGACTCAAAATCAGGTACAATTAAGGCACTTAGAAACATACGTCTATCACCAATCAAAATAAATTGATCGATAAATTGACTTGTTAAAAACAGGTTTTCAATTGGCGTAGGCGCTATATATTTACCCGCGGAAGTTTTGAATAGATTTTTCTTGCGGTCTGTAATAATGAGAAAACCTTCGGCATCAAACACACCCATATCTCCGGTATGCAGCCATCCATCTTTCAGAACCTCCTCGGTCTCTTTCTTGTTTTTATAGTATCCTTGCATAATACTATCTCCACGCGCGAGAATTTCACCATCCGGGGCAATCTTAACTTCAACCCCGGGGAATGGCTTACCAACAGTGCCAAATTTGTAATTATCAACTCGATTAACCGCTATTACAGGTGAGGATTCAGTTAATCCATACCCTTCCAGTATAGTAATACCTGCAGCCTCGAAAAATTCGCCCAGTTCTCGTGGCAGAGCTGCACCTCCTGAAATAAAAAATCTAAGCTTGCCACCTGTTCTGGCGCGTAATTTATCAAAAACAAGTTTCTCTGCAAGTTTATGTTTTAGTGATAATGAAACAGGTATATTGGAGCTCTTTTTAACTTTGCTGAACTCAGCACCTACACTAATTGCCCACCAAAATATTTTTTGTTTCTTCGGTGACTGACTTTCGATATTTTTAGTAATTTTTGAATGCATCCGTTCGAATAATCGGGGGACAGTAGTCATAATTGTAGGCCGAATTTCCAATAAATCGGCTGAAACAGATTCTATACTTTGTGCAAAACATAATAGTGCCCCGGATGCAAGAGCAGTGTAATAACCAGCCATGCGTTCAAAAATATGACATAAAGGAAGAAACGAGAGTAAAACATCTGTTTTCCCCATGGGTATAACCTGTAGGGCATCCTTAATATTCGTAACGATATTTTTATGCGTCAATAATACTCCTTTAGGTTCACCTGTTGTTCCCGAAGTATATATTATTGTACAAATATCATTTTCTTTACAATTCCTAACTGATTCCTGGAATGAGCTCTCTGATAAATTTGAAGTGCGTCCCCGATCCTGAATATTCTTAAAACTATAAAGTCCTGTTTCACCACGTAAAGATTCTTCATCGTTAAAAACTATTACGTGTTTCAGGTGTTTACAGTTATGTCGTATTTTTTTAATCTTATTATATTGAAATTTATTCGAAACGATTATAGCCTGTGCTTCCGAATTGTTGAGTATAAACTCAATCGAATCCGCGGTTAAAGATGGGTATAAAGGAACATCTGTTGCTCCTAAGGATAATATGGCCATATCGGCATAAACCCATTCAGGTCTGTTTTCAGAAATTATTGCAATTTTATCATTACGCTTAATTCCTAAAGAAACGAGTCCGAGCGCAAAATCAATAGCTTCTTTTCTACATTGCTCGTAAGAAATATCAATCCATTTCCCATCCGCCTTATGTTTTAGCATAGGATGTTGAGCGGTCTTTCCATATTCAGTTGTAAGAAATGAAAAAAGACCGGGGATTGTCCTAAAATCTTTTAATAACGGCATGTAATCTCCTAATATTCATCAATATCGAACTTAAAAGATACAAATTATATTTAAAATGAAAAAAAGTCACAGAAATTTTATTAATTCCCTTAAGTGATTGTTACTTAAGGCAATTATTAGCGAAAGATACTGTAATTTAGAATAAGATGATTGCAGTTTTTATCTTTTAAACCCGGTGTAGTAATTTGGTGTCAAATAGGTAATTATGAGCGGAGTAAATGAGTACTGAAATACCAGATAATGACCTTATCCGGCAGTTTACTTCGGGAGATGAGAAGGCATTTAATATTCTCATTACCAGGTATCAGGATAAAATATACTGGCATGCCCGAAGAATGGCAGGGAACCATGCAGATGCTTACGACATCGTGCAGGAGGTTTTATGGGTAGTGTATAACAAACTTAAAGATTTCAAATTTCAATCGTCATTTTATACGTGGGTTTATACTATTACTTCGACACGAAGTTTGAATTTTTTGCGTAAGAAAAAACTTCGACAGTTTTTTTCGCTGGATGATGAAGAAAATCCTATTGATCTGACTTCAGATTCCGATATATTAACCGAAATTGGAAATAAAGAGGAGTTTGACAGGGTACAAAAAATTCTTCAGAAATTACCGGCTAAACAACGGGAGGTTTTTATATTACGTAATTATGAGCAAATGAGTTATGAAGAGATTTCGCAGATTAAAGGCACAAGCGTTGGTGCATTAAAAGCAAATTATTTTCATGCAGTAGAAAAGTTACAAAAATTGATGCAAAATGAATAAGCAAATTTTAGAATATCTCGATAACCAACTTGATAAGAACGATCGAAAATCGTTTGAACTTAAGTTGGAACACTCTCCTGATCTACAAAAAGAATTGGAGAAGACCCGGGCGATACTTGCAGCAATGAAGCCAGGTGCCCATACCTGGCAACAAGATGGTTATTATGCTGAGGCCAGATCCCGTTTCAGGGAGAAAGTTCTTGCTTCACCGAAGAGGGCACAGCACATTCCGGCATATAGTGCTATTTTTTCGATGAGTACCGTTATAGTGGTTGTGTCTTTGTTTTTACTCAGAGGGCCCTCCTCCCAAAGCCTGCAAAAGGCATTTTGGGAAGATTACGCCAATTTACAAACTGAAGAGAAACTTGAATTACTCCAGGAAAACTCCGCTGTTGGTCTTTCAAGTTCCAACGTTACTGATGATATTGCTTACCAGGATGTAGAGAACTCTTTAATTACAGATGATAACGCCGATCTTCAGAAAAACGCTGAAAATGTTCTAAATGATTTAAATTTAAGCCCTGATGAACTTGCAAATTCGGTTGCTCAGGACGCATTAGATTCAATGATAAAATGAAATTGTACGAGGTAGTACTATGAAAAAATTACAATTATTCGTATTGGTTTATGTGTTTATTCTTGCTGGTAGTTATTCCACAATAATTGCACAGGATAGGCCTCATAACGGTAATCTAAAAAAACTGGATCAACTGGAAAAAGTAAAAATCATTGAAGAATTGAATTTGGATGAGAGCACATCCGCTAAATTTTTCATTCGATTTAAGGATTTTAAGTTGCGGCAAAGGAAATTAAATACAGAACTTGACAGTTTGGCAATTGAAATTGAAAATCAGCTAAATCAAAAGGGTAGCCCTGTGGTTCTTAAAAAACTGATCGGTGAATATCAGCGCACGGAATCTGCTTTCCATAAATCGAGAACTGATTTTGTTAATGGTGTGTCTGATATCTTAAGTACCGAACAAGTTGCCAAATTATTGGTGTTTGAAAGAAAATTCCGTAAGGAATTACAGAAAATGATGCTTGAACAGGGTAGAGGTTGGCAGCATGGAAAACGAGGGAAGGAAACAGAATAATTAGTCTTTTGCTGATATTGAAGGGGCTCCGGTTTCAGGTAGGAATCGGAGCCCTTATTATTTAATTAAGTAATGCTCGATTAGATTCAAGCCGTGCAGTATGTTTACCCGTATCAGTTAATTTAAACTTTTGGACCAGATGCTGCAAATCGGTGGCTAACAAATTAAGGCTTTCTGCCGACTCGGCAATCTGCGCCAATCCTTTAGCTGACTCGCTGGTAACATTATTGATAGCGTCTACATTTTTACCTATTTCATCAACGGCTACAGATTGTTCTTCACTTGCAGCCGCAACTTGCGTAATGATATCTCTCAATGATACTGCCCCAAGCACTATTACATCAAGCATTGTACCGGCCTCATTCACAAGCTTTAGGCCGGATTCAACTTCGGTAGTGCCTTCTTTCATGGCATCTACGGCTAAACGGGTTTCCGATTGAATTTGCCGTATCATTCCGCTAATTTCTTTGGTCGCTAGGGTTGTGCGTTCGGCTAATTTTCTCACCTCATCGGCTACTACCGCAAAACCCCGGCCTTGTTCACCAGCCCGGGCCGCCTCTATAGCGGCATTTAATGCCAGTAAATTAGTTTGATCGGCAATATCATCAATAACATCAATAATTTCTCCTATTTTATCGGTGTTTTGCCCGAGTCTGAAAACAGTTTCGGCTGAATTATTTACGACCCTGGCAATTTGATTCATTCCATCAATTGATTTTCCCACAATAGTTACTCCATTTTTTGCCTGATCTCCTGCTTCATTAGCCATGTTTGCGGCAGAGGATATATGATGCGTGTTCTCTAACAAAGTTTTTGTCATTTCTTCCACCGCACCGGCAACTTCATCGGTCTGGCCGCTTAATTCTCTGGAGCCGGCAGCCAATTCTTCAGTTCCTGAAGATATTTGTGATGAAGCATAAGCTACAGCATTAACGGAATTTTGCATTTCTTGTACTGCCGAATGTAATTGTGTAGCAACCGTATTAATCGATTCAATGATAAGTTGGTGATCTCCCTGATAATTATCATTAATCCGGACTCTCAGATCTCCCGTTGCCAGTGTTTTTAATACGTCCGCACCTTTATTAATCGGGATTAGAACAGAATCCAGCAGTTTATTTATGCCCTCAATAATTTTTGCATATTCTCCATGATGCGTTACCACATTTGCGCGGTAACCTAATTTACCATGCACTCCTGCTTCAATGAGGGCATTAATATCATTTACAAGACTCCGTATTGAATTAATTATCTCATTCATACTTTTTGCCAGGATATCTTTGTCAGACCGAACAGGTACTGAAACATTGACATCTCCTTTTGCAATCGAGGCTGCTGCTGCCGATTGTTCTTTTATTCCTTCTACCATTTCACCAAACATGCCTTCAAGTCGCCCTATCTCATCTTGTGAAGCAGAAGTTATATTTAAGTTAACATCACCGCTCGATAGTTTCTTTGCCAACTGTGTAAGATTATCCAAACGGGTAGCTGCTTTTTTCTTAAAGATCATGTAGATTAAAAGTATTATAATAGTGGTAAACACTCCGGCCAGGATAATTACCATAATTTTGGCTTTACTAACCTGTTCAGAAATCTCATCACGATTTAATCCTGCGACAACGGTAAAATTCCATTTTTCAAACTTCGTTTGTGTTATCTCCCAGGAATTCCTTTCATCACTGGAATTTTTAATTAGTTTTAATACTTGCTCCGGAGTGGCGTTATCCGAGAGAGCTATAACACGATTATTATAATCCAATAATGCAAAAAATCCTGTATTGAGTATTCTGGTTGTGGAGATAACTTCTTTCATTTTTGTAAGTGAATTTACCGGATAACCGGTATAATACACACCGATAATTTCATTACCTGTTAAAATAGGTTCATAGCAGGTTATATATGGTGTGCCAAGAATGTCAACTACACCTGAAAAACCCTGATTCATTTGGAGTGCTTTCATGGCTTTCCCTTTTGGATCAAGAAGGGTTCCAACTGCACGGCTATTATCCGGTTTTAGAACATTTGTAGAAACTCGTACGAAATCATTGCCTGATTTTACGAAAAGGGTAGCGGTGCCACCGGCAATCGATTTAACCTTATCGACAATTGTATACTGGTTATTCAGAATTGTGGCGCCAAAACTTAGCACGGGGACAGTCTTGCCCGCCACTTCGGTAGTTCCCTTAATGGTTGGAGTTCCTTGTGAAAGGCATTCATGCTGAAGGAGGTTATTACTGGACCTAACCTGGTCGAGAAGAAGATCATTTATCAGGTTAAGTTCCAATGTGAGGTTTTTGGTTTGCTTTTCAAGTAATTGTTGAGTTGATGTATTAAGATCGCTCTCAATACGATGTGCGATCAGATAACCTGCGATCAGTATCGCCAGCATGATAAGTGATACTACCGGCAGAAGTATCTGATACGAAATAGATCTCCCATAACTGGTCTTGGCCTTCGAAAATGTATCCGCAATCGACATAATATTCTCCTATTAATGAAATTCTTCGAAAAAATAGGTTCTCAGCCTTTAGTTCCCAGCTATGCCACTGACCAATTATTGATTTATCAATTTCAATAATTCTTTAATATCTAAGGGTTTTGGAATAAAACCCAGGGGATTCAGTTCTTTTGCTTCAGTATCAACAATCCCATCGGTATATGCAGACATGAATATGACCGGTATATTTTTATGTTTTCGTATTTCCTTAGTTACTTCAATGCCATTCATAGAACCGGCAAGTCTTATATCCATTAGTATCAGATCGGGATTTAAGTGAATGGCTTTATCAATTGCATCTTCGCCCTGAGCAGCAATACCAACAACGGTAAACCCATTCTTTTCCAGAAGCATTTTAAATACAAGTGCATTAATTGCCTCATCTTCGACCACAAGTATATTTTTTACATCCATCTTATATCCTTGAAAAATATTTGTTATCTTCAAAATCTATTGTAATCTGCGTGCCGGGAGGGCCTGCGTAACGTATTTGACCACTGAGTTGATGTTCTACAGTCAGATTTATTAACCGGATCCCTATCGAGTCACTGTTTTCAGCATTAAATTCCTCGTCAAGCCCAATCCCATCATCTTCAACAACAATCTGTATTCTATTATCGATACGATGCAGTTCAATCTTTAGCAATCCCTTTCGGGAACCGGGGAACGCATGTTTAAAAACATTTGATAAAATCTCACCTAATAGCAATCCGCCTGCTGCCGCATAGTCAATTACGGTAAAAACATCATCCAGATGAGATTCAATTGTTACATGTTGGGAAACCTGATAGTATAAATTGGTAAAAAGTGAAATTATATTTTCGAAATATTCCCGCAGATTAATTCGGGAAAGATCAGCGGAAGAAATTAGCTGTTGATGCATTAGCGCCATCGTCTTTATCCGATACGTTGTTTCATCAAAAAACTGTTGAAGCTTTTTATCCTGAATAGTTGATGAACTCAGTTGGAGTATTCCGGAAATAACCTGTAGATTATTCTTTGTACGATGAAACAACTCCTGAATTAACGCTTCCTTTTCTTTTAATGACTGCTTTAAAGCCGATTCGGCCAACAGCCTTTCGGTAATATCTCGGGCAATTACCTGATATGCATTCTCGCCGCTAATCCTACAGGGCGCAGCTATTACTTCTACATCTACATAGCTGCCATCAAAGCACAAAAGTCGTTCTGACATGGCAAGGGCAGTGGAGTTTTCACGTCGCATAGTATGAATTCTTTCCTCTACCAACAAGCGGCAATCCGGGTGTACGACATCTATAACTTTAGTATTGAGGATATTATCAACATTCGGAGCCTTAAGAAGTTGGCAGGCCGCGTTATTTGCATATAAAAAATAAGTCCCGTTATGGAGGAAAATCGAATCGGGAGATAATTCAATCAGAGCGCGGTAACGGGAATCAATTTCTTTCATATTCTCTTCGGTGACCTTATCTTTGGAGATATCCTGCGCAAGAGATATTAAGTATTTTGTGTTTGCAAATTCGATAACTTTCCCAAAATACAAGCCCCACATTGTTTTGCCATTTTTCGAACGCACTCTTATTTCATAATTAGTTAAAAGTCCATTTTTTCTTATGTGAGCGAGCAGGTCATTTCTTTGAGTTTCAGAGAGCCATTCTACATCGGTTGATTTAAATCCGAGCAGGTCATCAGTAGTATATCCCGATATCTCAGAAAATGTTTTGTTTATATTGATGAATTCGCCGGTCTCCAGTTCACTAACTGTGGCAATAATCGGTAAATTAGCAAATACGGTTTCAAGGTATTCTTTAGACTTAAGTAATTCATTACATTGTTGAGAAAGTCTCGAAAAAGCACAGTTCATAAAGCGAAAAATAATGAACTGAATTGCAGCTCCTGTACCTATCAATAGACAGCTCAAAAAGGCAGCCGGGTACCTTATGGTTGTTGCAAGTATGAATACTGCTGTAGCAATAACCGTCCACAATACAATGGTTCCGAAAAAAGCCTTCTTATGAAAATTAATTTTTTGCATCCCATAGCTCCGCTGTGTGAGTTTCCGGTGCTTCGGCACCTGGAAGAGTAAAGAAGAATGTACTGCCTTTAGCAGGTTCAGATATAACCCATATTTTTCCACCATTTTTTTCTACAAATTCTTTACATAGAACCAAACCTAATCCGGTTCCAGTTGGTACAAATGTTTTTTTCAATGAAAACAGTTCATACGTGTTTTTTTTAGGTATTCCTGCTCCTGTATCTTGAATTGCTATCTGAATATATGCATCCGGCCTGGTAATTGTTACTGTAAGAGCCCCGCTATCAGGTGTATGTTGAATCGCGTTAGAGATAAGATTTCGAAGAATCGTAAGAACCATCTGGGGATCGCAAAGTGCATAACAATTATCTGCATAATTTACAACAACCCGAAAATGCCTTGCCTCAAGATTTGCTTTTACCGGCTTTAAACAATCTGCTATTAACTCTTCAACATTACAGACCTGAGGATTATAATTCATACTTCCCGATTGCATTTTTGCCCAAAGTAACAAATCATTTAATAGCTTATAATTTGCTTTTGCAGCATCAAGCAGCACCTTCGCTAATTCTTTTACTTCTTTTGCCTCTATATTTCCAGCTTCCTGAGCCAGATATTCCGTTAATCCTAAAAAACCACTAAACGGCGAGCGCAAGTCATGGGCGATTATAGAGAAAAACTTATCCTTCGTAGCATTGGCTTCAATTAATTCTTTTTCAATTTTAATCAGCGAAGAAATGTCACTATATGTAGTAACAACGCCAAGACTTTGAATTGGCAGGGGAGCAGCATTAATATTAAACCAGGCAACAGGATGCCCGGGTTTTCTGATTCCAATAATTCTATTTCTGATTATGGTTTTTGTTACCAGACAATTTGTAGAAGGGTACTGATCTGGCGTAAGGGGTATTCCATCAGAGTTGATAATTTTCCATTTTTTCTCATTTCCAAGTGCAAAAAGCTTTTCATTTCCGGCGATTCCAAGTAAACAGTTCGCCGTTTGATTAGATTCTATCAGGTTGCCTTCATTGTCGGTAATTGTTACGCCTATTGGTAATAAATCTATTATTGTACGCAGTTTGTCCTGGCTATCTGCCAAAGCTTGCTGAATTAGTTTCCGTTCATTTATATCCCGGGCTGATGCATACAAGTATTTTTTGTCATCGAGAACAACTCCTCGTGCAGTAATTTCAACATGGCAAAGCTCACCGGATTTTTTTTTGTGTACCGTCTCAAAGCTGCTCCCATTTTGAAGCAACTGCTGCATTTTGTACATCACTTCGGTTTGTGAAAGATTTACATCCCAGTGCAAAACATTCAAATTTTTAGACTCTTCATACGTGTACCCGAGATGTGCTAAAAATGCATCGTTACATTCACACAAATTTCCTTGTGCATCAAGTATATGAATCGCTTCCAGTGAGATTTGCATCAGCAGCCGATAGCGGTTCCTTTGATTTTCTATTTGTTTCTGGAAGGATATTCTCTCAGAGATATCTCTGATTGCACCTTCAATTCCAATTCGATCTCCATTTTTATTAAAAATATAATGTGCATTGAGTGATGCAGAAAAAATACTGCTGTTGGCTTTCCTAATTTGAATTACTTTATCGATTATTTCGTTTTTTTCACTTATAAGCCTAAAAACCTCTTCTTGTTCGTTGGAATAGGCATAAAGCACAGAAACATGTCTCCCGACAAGTTCATCTAAATTATAACCGGTAAATTTTGTAATTGACGGACTTGCTTCCCTGAGAATGCCATTAAGATCAATTTGAAAATATACATCCTGAACATTTTCGAATATTGCCCGGAATTTTTTTTCACTTAGCTGCAATTGCGCAACAGCATTTTTTTCAGTTGTGATATCTTGAATGTGTGTAACAAAATATGGGAATTCCGGAGCCTGTACGTTTACTTTTCCAACTGATACGAGAGCCCAAATAATTGTACCATCTTTCCGAATATATCGTTTTTCAAAACTTACTGAATTAAATTGATTATCATGAAATCTTTCTAAATATTTATAGCTGACTTCTTCATCTTCGGAATAAGTGATATCTCGAATGGTTCGGCCAAATAATTCCTTCTTTTCATACCCGAGCAATTTCTCAGTTGCAAGATTACAATTCCTAATTACCCCAGATGTATCAACAACAAGTATACCCGTAGCCGAACTTTCGAACATAGTTCGAAATAATGTTTCACTATTCTGTAATGCTATTTCATTTTTCTTTTTTTCGGTTATGTCGGTTGTATAACCGCATAACTGTATTAACTCATTTGAACTGTTTTTTTGTAAGGTCGTAAAATCAAAGAACCACCTGAATGTTCCATCGCTGTGGAGGAGTCGGTATTCCTGTTCAACTCTTGATTTTCCATTAACCTGGGCAGATCTGATAATTGCTAAAACTTTAGCCAAATCTTCCGGATGAATAATTTTGTTGTAAGTAATTTCTTGAGAAGAAAATAATGATATATCATATCCCAATACCGACTGTACATTTTTTGAAACGTAACTTACTGTCAGTTCGGGTGTGTTTTCCCATACCCATACAATGGTATTGCCACCGGAAAATATCTCACGTTCATGATATAATGCCTGTTCAGTCAGTTTTAAATGAGTAACATCAGAGAAAGTGCCAACCATGCGCAAGGGAGTATGGTCATCAGTCCACGCGATAATTTTCCCTCTTGAACGTATCCAGATAAATTCTTGTTCAGGCGGTTGGATTCTGAAAGTGGAATCGAAATCTTCGGATTTACCATTAAGGTATTCATCCAATTCATTGCGGCATTTATTTCTATCCTCAATATAAATTTGTTCGAACCAAGTTGCTAAAGTGCCGGTCTGGGCAGAATTGCCTAATTGCAAATAGCCACTTGAGATAGGGTTGAGGCGAAGTATGTTTGTTTGGATTTCCCAGTCCCATACACCTAAATTACTTCCAGCCAGCGCATTTTCCACTTGGGTGTATTTATCGTAGAGGGTAGAATACGCCAAAGTATCTTTCGGGTTTGTACGAAAATGCAAATCAGAAGAAGTTTCCTGTCCGGAGGAATTCGAAAATCCGAGGTGCTTCGACTGCTTCATTAATATCTGATTCCTATATGAAGTTTGATGAAGTTAAACAGTAAAGAGCAATTATAAACTACATCCCCGATACTTTGCAAAACTAATTGGTTTTGCCTGCAATTTTGAATCAAAATACTGAAAAAAACATATAAAGTAAATGAGGTTATGAAATATTCTCTATATTTCCTGTAGTTGATCACAATTTTATGATAATTCCATGAATGTTAATTTTTTTACTCTAATTTTAATAGCTGTAATTATTAACATACCGGTATTGTGTCAAACTACACGTAAACCTATAGATAGTATCGGTTTCTCCTGGAATTTATCTGAAATGAACTCGCTTTATTCATACTTAGATAATAATGCACATATAAGATTCGATACAGAAGCACAGGTCGTTGCCGCTATTTGTCCCCATGATGACTATTTATATGCTTCTGATGTCTATTACAGTCTATTCAGCCGAATATTTCCATCAACTATTATAATTATTGGCGTTACGCATGCCACGGTAAGAAAACAGATCGATGATCCGGTTAATGTTTTACTGCTCGAAAATTATGCGAAATGGGCTGGTTGTCAAAAGGAGATTGCAGTTTCCCCAATGCGCGACTATTTAATAAAAGAAATGCCCGATAGCTCATTTCTTGTGTATAATAAAGCACACCAATTGGAACATTCAATTGAAGCACTAATCCCTTTTATTCAAAAGCGAAATCCAAAAGCCGAAATTGTACCTATAATGGTCACGAGGATGCAATATTCTAATATGCAAAAGATTAGCGGGCTGCTCGCATCTGCAATTTCAAAATATTGCTCGCTAAAGGGACTTATACCGGGAAAAGATGTAATGATTTTAATTTCATCGGATGCTAATCATTATGGCCCGGATTTCTCCAACACTCCGTTCGGAACAGATACAGTTGCACATACAAGAGCTGTAGAATATGATAAAAGCATCGCTGATGAGTGTTTAACGGGCGAGATTGACGAATTAAAAATTAAACGATGCACAGATAAATTATGGTTTAAAGATTCTGATACATTAACACCTGTTTGGTGTGGTAAGTACTCGGTTCCATTTGGCTTACTAACCGCGAGAAAAATAAGTGAAATTTATTCGAAAAAATTATTTGGCGAAGTGCTCATGTATAACGATTCATGGAGCAAGGGAGTGATTCCCGTTTCAAGAATCTCTTTAGGGACTACAGCGCCGTTTTCGTTAAAACATTGGGTCGGTTATTTGAGTGCCATTTATTCATTGAAATAATGTATCTTTGTCTGAGAATATATTGGGATTCTACACATCATGATAATGCTGCCTTTTTATCAGGCGGATGCCTTCACTGATAGTATTTTTGGAGGTAATCCGGCCGCTATATGTATTTTGACTAACTGGCTTCCGGAAGAGCAATTGCAAAAAATTGCTTCTGAGAATAATCTTTCAGAAACGGCTTTCGTTAAGAAAAAAGACTCACACTATGAAATAAGATGGTTTACTCCAACTACCGAGGTGGCTTTATGTGGGCACGCAACTTTGGCCTCAGCATATGTTCTTTTTGAATTCGTTGAGAAAAGATCTAATCAGATTGTATTCGAATCAAAATTTAATGGCCAATTATTGGTTAGCCGCGATGCCGATCTAATAACACTTGATTTCCCTACTGACTATGTTTCGCCTATCACTATTCCTGATGAACTTATTCAGGGACTAGGTGTTTGCCCGATTGCATGTTACAAGGGCAGAGATGATATTCTTGCCGTTTTTAGCACTCAAAAAGAAATTGAAAATTTACAACCAAATTTTTCTGTGTTATCCCAATTGCCAGGCAGGGGAGTAATAATTACCGCAAAAGGTGATCAATGTGATTTTGTGTCTCGGTATTTTGCTCCGCAAAGCGGGATAAATGAGGACCCGGTTACGGGTTCAGCCCATACAACTCTTACGCCATATTGGGCTAAAATGACTGGAAAAACTAAATTTTCTGCTGTGCAGCTTTCTTCCAGAAAAGGTAAACTGAGTTGTGAATATTGCGGAGAGAGAGTAAAAATATCCGGTAAAGTGGTTTTATATTGTATAGGTGATATTTTTATATAAGAATGGGAACCTTTAGTTCCCATTCTTTCTGTTTATAATGGCTTTCTTATATAAATCGATGTACTTTTTTGCAGACTCTTCCCACGAGAAATTACAGCTCATCGCGTTTTGCATCATCTGATTCCATATATCCTTTTGATGATACTTATCGATTGCTCTCCTGACAGTTTTTAAAAGTGCTTCGGCATTGTAATGAACAAAAGAAAATCCATTTCCGGTAAGTTTTCCCTGATGTGATGCTTCATCCCAATCAATTACTGTATCAGCCAAACCGCCGGTTTTGTGTACGATAGGCAGGGTAGCATATTTTAAGCTATAAATCTGATTTAGTCCGCAAGGTTCAAATTGTGATGGCATAAGGAAAATATCAGATGCAGCTTCTATTAAATGAGATAATTCGTCGTTAAATCCGGTATACGCAAAAACCTTTCCGGGATAAACATATGTCAGGCTTCGTAATAAATCTTCATAGCGTGAATCACCGGTACCGAGAAATACCCAATTTGCATTGAGTGACATTAATTCTTTTACGCAGGATGCAAAGAGATCAAAACCCTTCAATGGTACTAGTCGGGAAACCATTCCTATCAGAGGTTTATCATTCGCAAAGCTTAAATTATACTGATGGTGCAGAAATCTTTTATTTTCCAGTTTACCCGATAAATCTTCCGGAGAATACAAGTGAGGCAGCATTTTGTCTAAAGCCGGATTCCAAACGGCATAATCTACGCCATTTAAAATGCCATAGAAATCATTTATCCTGTATCGAAGAACACCGGAAAGCCCGCCGCCTTTATCATCCATCGTTATTTCTTCAGCATATGTATTGCTTACAGTGTTGATTACATCTGAGTACATGAGTCCGGTTTTTAAGAAACTGATATCACCCCAGAATTCAATCGGGCTATCCAGATAGAATAATTCGGGATTAATTTCAGCTTTGTACATTGTGCTCTTAGGAAATCTTCCCTGGTAGGCAATATTGTGTATTGTCATCACAGTAGCTGTATTCCTGAAGAAGAGCTCATCCCAGCGATAATTATCTTTTAAATAGAGTGGAATGAGTCCCGTTTGCCAGTCATTACAATGAATAACATCAGGTTTCCAGCGCAAATGCTGTAACGATTCAATAACTGCCTTAGAAAAAAGAATAAACCGCTCGTCTTCATCAGGGTCACTGGTATAGATTTTCGGTCGATTAAAATAATATGGGCAGTCGATAAAATACACTTCAACTTTCGAATTGGGCAACGTTGAATGATAAACGTTTACGGGATGACAATTCCCGGCGACTCGAATTGTGATTTCACCGATAGAATAATTATATGAAAGATCAAACTTTGAATGATCAACAATTGAATATTTCGGGAGAAATACTTTTATATCGCATCCTAAGGCTGCCAGGGCTTTTGGTAAAGCCCCCAAAACATCACCCAAACCGCCTGTTTTTGCAAAAGGAAAAACCTCAGCAGAAGCGAAAGCTATTTTCATGGATTTATTTTCTGTTTTTGTCTATGAATGCAGCGACTTCTTTAGCAAAATAAGTTAAGATCATGTCAGCGCCTGCACGTTTAATGGATGTGAGAGATTCAATCATAACACGTTCTCCATCGATCCATCCGTTTAATGCAGCAGCTTTAATCATAGCATACTCACCACTAACCTGATAGGCAGCAGTGGGCAATCCGAATTTTTCTTTTACCCGGTAAATAATATCCAGATAAGGACCGGCAGGTTTAACCATTACAATATCGGCTCCTTCCTGAATATCAGTTTCCACTTCCCGAATTGCTTCATTTGAATTGGCTATATCCATTTGGTGAGATCTTCTATCGCCAAATGCCGGAGTAGATTCGGCAGCATCACGGAAAGGGCCATAATAACCGGATGCATATTTGGCAGCATAACTCATGATGGGGATTTTAGAATAGCCTTTATAATCCAATGCTTTTCTAATCGCGTAAATTCTTCCGTCCATCATATCAGAAGGTGCAATCATATCGGCTCCGGCTTCTGCATGCGAAACAGCTTCTTTAGCCAGCAGTGTTACTGTCTCGTCATTTAGAATATCTTCACCCTGAAGTACGCCACAATGCCCGTGAGAAGTATATTCACACATACAAACATCGGTAATCACCAACAGGTTAGGAACATCTTTTTTTATTGCACGAATAGCTCTTTGAATAATTCCATTTTCAGCATAAGCTTCAGAACCGACTTCATCTTTGTGCTCAGGAATTCCAAATAAAATAACTGCTGGTATTCCCAGTGCAGCGACTTCCTTGCATTCCAAGACCAAATTATCGATAGATAGTTGGAAAACTCCCGGCATACTTTTAACAGGGTTTTTAATATTTTCTCCCGGAACAACGAAAAGGGGGTAAATCAAATCGTTCTTTTGAAGTATTGTTTCGCGAACCATATCGCGTACTAAAGGGTTGTAACGTAACCGTCTGTGCCTCTTTATTGATAATTCTGCCATGGTTTTGTCCTCTTTATTCCTTATTTAAAAAATTTACGACCCGTTCAGCAACTAATCCGGAGTTTTTTATACAATCGCCC
>JAJTBZ010000070.1 GCA_021286645.1 Ignavibacteria bacterium | reverse complement strand
ACTACAATGCTTGATCCGGAATTGAACAGTATGCAGGATAATGGTCGTGCAACTACGGGTGGATATGGTTACTTGGATGTATCCGCTCCGGTTCAGATTCGTTTCGGTTTTGTATACTCAATATAAGAGGAAAGTGAGATTTTATATGAAAAAGAAAATATTTTTATTGGTTTTGTTACTGGGGATGGCTGGTTTCAATTTTATCGGCTGCGAATTAGCCGATCCTACGAATGTTGAAAACCCGGCAATTACGCAGGAGAAATTATTTCAGGATGCGACCGGTGGAGCGAAGCCGTTGATTGTGGGCCTTCGTTTCGCCCTGGCTGACGCAATTGGACGCGCGGTTACATATACCGAAGTGATTTCAGATAACTATCAAAATACCAGTACATTCCTTTCTACGCTGGCAGATAATCCACGTTCGATTACGCCGTACGAAATGCAATTGAATGATCCGCGGGAGATTTACTTTAAGATGCAAACTCTTCGCGCTTTAGCCGATTTCGGCTTAAATACCATTTTGCCAAAAGATGGCAGTGCTACTGATGCCGATAAGGCAACGATTTACTTCTACAAAGCCATGAGTTTGTTACTGTTATCGGAGAATTTTTCGGCATTTCCGATTGCTGAAAATGGAGCGATGGTAACGGCGAAAGATGCATTAGCTCTTGCAGTTGAAAACTTTAATAAATCAGTTCAATTCGATTCTGAGAATAGTCTTACGGCTCAAAATCAGCTTGGATTAGCACGGGCTTACCGGCTGTTAGGCAAAAAATCAGAAGCGGTAAATGCGGCAAATGCGTCTATTAATGCCGGTAATTTTGTATTCTATGCTAATTATGATGCGACAAATCTCGTAAACCAATTATCGCAGTTTACGGTAATAAGAACGCAATTTGATATGAAACCGCTGCCAAGATTGGATTTCCTGGATCCGAAGTGCCCCGGTCAAAACGGCGATGATGATCTTCCGGTCTTGAAATCCGAAGAAGCCTATCTTATTCTTGCAGAGGCGGCTTTAGCGGGAGGGAACATTGGTGAGGCAAAAATTCAAATGAAAAATGCTGTAAATGTAGTTAACAGTCGGCCGGTGCGGTCATATCTGGAAGGTAACCGCCGCAAAGGACGGCCTAATGCATCAAATATCCTCGTGAAAGCCGATGTTAATGCTCCGGCTGTAAGCGGGCTCATTATTAAAAGAGCAGCCGGTATTTCTAACGATGCCAGAGTTGTTTCCGGCACACATATTACTGAAGCGGAGATTGATGCTAAAAATTCCGTAAAAGATCTATTCGCGCTTCTGTATTTATTACGGCAGGAAATTTTCTTTGGCGAAGGGAGAAGAATGACCGATCTGGGTATTCGTTTACCGATAATGGGACGCCAGATGGAAGCCAATCCCAATGTTCATATGGGCGATTATGGCACTTCAGTAATAGTTCCATCATATATTCCTGATGGAAAAGGTTTGGACCAGTTCGATTTCGATTCGGTTAACGGTATTGTAACAATAACATATGATATGAATGCAATTCTTGCAGAAAATATCAACAATGTATCGCCTTTCCTTAAGTAAACCTATAACTCTCCAGGTTAATAGATGGTTAAAAGCCGCGGCATCCTTCCCGCGGCTTTTTTTATTTCTTTGATTGTCTTTTTTAATTGACGGAATAGAATTATTTAAACCGTATATTTCAACTCTTTGTCAAATAAGAACAGAATTAAAGGCTTATTTAGAATGAATGTAAAGTTACCTGTTATAATCATACTGATTTCAGCTCTGTGGGGTACCGTTTTAGGGCAGCAATTATCAATTTCCGGTGCCGTATTGGATAGTGCTACCCAAAAGTCATTAAATAGCACTACGGTCCGGTTATTTAATACCCGAAACCCTGGCTCACCGTTAATTAAAATAACCGGCAAAGATGGCAAATTTACTTTTACCAATTTGCCGCAGGGCACTTATATACTTGAAGCTTCATTTGTGGGGTTTAAAAACAGTTTTGATACTATTAAGCTTGGTCGTCGTAGCATTGAAGGAAATCAATTATTCCTCGCCCGTATTCCCATAGAGATGGAAGAAATTCAGATAACGGGCAATGCCATTCCCGCGCAACAGAATGCGGATACGGTTGCATATTCCGCTAAAGCGTTCAAAGTAGCTACTGATGCTACTGCAGAAGATCTTGTTACTAAAATGCCGGGTATTCAGAAAGATGGCAGTACAATTAAAGCTCAGGGGGAAGAAGTAAAGCAGGTTTATGTAGACGGGAAGCAGTTCTTTGGTGATGACCCCGCGGCAGCGCTTCGAAACCTTCCGGCAGATATTGTTGATAAAGTACAGGTGTATGACCGCATGAGTGATCAGGCGGCTTTTACCGGTTTTGATGATGGTAATAGTACCAAAGCGATAAATGTTGTAACACGCATGGGGCAGAGAAAAACCCAATTTGGGAAAGCTTATGCCGGCGGCGGTACAGAGGATCGTTACTCCACAGGATTGGCGTTTCATTTCATTTCAGGCGATCAACGAATTTCAGTTCTGGGTTTAGGAAATAACGTGAATAAACAGAATTTCTCATTTCAGGATATACTGGGTATCTCCGGTAGCGGGGGACGAGGCGGAATGGGGGGCAGAATGATGGGCGGCGGCGGAAACCGTATGCCCGGGGTAAGTAATTTTACCGTTAGTAGCCAGGATGGAAACACAACTACATGGTCCGGTGGCGTAAGTTTAATTGATACATGGTATAAAAATTTACAAATAACCGGTAGTTATTTCTTTAATTATGCAAAGAATAACACTGGTCAGCAATTATATCGTGACTATATAACCGGTCTCTCGGCAAACCAAACATACTACGAAGATTCCAAGAACAATAGTACAAATTATAACAACCGGGTTAATGTTCGCCTTGAATATACTATCGATACACTAAACTCACTAATTTTTACTCCAAGAATCAGCTTCCAGAACAATAACTCCGGCAGCTCGGTTTTTAGTAAAACGTATATCCAAAATATTGAAAATTTAAACTCAAGTACCTCGCAAACAGATAGAACAGTTGATGGCTACAGCTTTGGTGGCGAGTTATTATGGCGTCATAAATTTGATACACCCGGTAGAACTGTTTCCATCAATTTATCATCAAGTGCCAATAACAAACATAGTTATACCTATTTAACATCATTGAATCAATATTTTTCCACACATGCGACAGTGCAGCCGAATGTGAATCAAAAAACATATCAGGAAACCACCGGATTAAGTGGCG
This sequence comes from Ignavibacteria bacterium, assembly GCA_021286645.1. Classification (GTDB taxonomy): domain Bacteria; phylum Bacteroidota; class Ignavibacteria; order Ignavibacteriales; family Ignavibacteriaceae; genus JACPGF01. The sequence goes on along the minus strand of JAJTBZ010000070.1, from coordinate 51,507 downwards.
GAGTAAATATTAATTATACAGAACCGCTGCATAAAAACGGGATGTTGCAACTGACAGCCAGCGGTACGGTTAGTAATGACCAGAGTACAAAAGATGTCGATTCACTTGATAACATAACAGGGCAGTACAACTGGTTTAACCCGACTTTATCCAACACATATGAAAATACTTATACGACTCTTCGCGGAGGGGCGGCTTATAGAGTACGGGATGACAACCTGAATGCATCGGTAGAATTGAACTATCAAAATTCCGGTCTCGATGGTAAGCAGACTTACCCGGTAAAACAGGATGTCGATAAAAATTTTGAGAGTTTTTTGCCCGCGCTTCGTGTTCAGTTCAGGTTTTCAAAATCAAGTAATTTACGGTTCAATTACCAGACAAGCATTAACCCGCCCTCAATTTCGCAATTGCAGAATACTATCGACAATAGTAATCCGGTTCAACTTTCAATGGGTAATCCGGATCTGTCTGAAGAATACAGCCACCGGGTTAACGCGATGTACATGACTACCGATCAGGCTTCCGGAAGTATGTTTTTTGGAAATATTTCTTATACCTATACAAAGCATCCTGTTAGTACCGCAACCTATACCGCGTTAAAAGATACGAATTATCACGGGCTGGTCTTCTTACCACGAGGCTCTCAATTAAGCTTCCCTACAAACCTTGATCAATCGCATTCGTTCAGGGGCTTTGTCAATTATGGCACCCTGTTACATTCCTTAATGCTAAATTTAAATACGTTTTTTTCATTCTCCTATACCCGTCAACCGGGATTGATTAATGATATTGAAACCCAATCTGATGTCTACTCCTATTCTCCCGGTGTATCTTTGAATAGTAATATAAGTGAAGATTTAGATTATCGTCTGGTGTATTCTCCTGCTTATAGTATTTCTCGAAGTACGTCTTCCAAATTGAATAACAACAAGTATACAATCCAGAATCTAAGCGGAAGTTTTTCCTGGGTTTATTACGCGGGTTTATTCATTAAAGCTGATGCTTCTTATGTTTACAATACCGGTATTACCGGAAGTGTAGATGATAAGCGTTTTATGATCGTAAATTTAGGTTTAGGCAGTAAATTGTTTTCGGATAAGAGCGGGGAGATAAAACTCGAGGTTTTTGATGCTTTTAATCAGAACAAGGGGCTTTCACGTAATGTTAATGAACTATACTCAGAAAGTAAGACTGTACAGGTTTTACAACGCTACTACCTATTGACGTTTACCTACAATTTGAAGGCAACCGGGCTATTTAATAACTCCGGTCAGGGACCGCGTGACAGAGACAGAGATCACTGGGATCATTAAGTCAGACTCTATTGAAATGAAAAAGGGCAGCAGTTCAGGTGAATTGCTGCCCTTGTATGAAATACAAAATAACTACTTAATCAATAAAAGTTTTCGAGTCGCAGACTGTGTTCCAACCTGCAATTTTCCGTAATACACTCCTGATGGCAAATTACCCGCGTTCCATACTATCTGGTGGTTACCCGCACTGCAATAACCCTGGTAAAGGGTTGATACTAATTGCCCAAGGCTGTTATATATTGTGAGAGATATATTTGCTGCTGCCTGAACAGAATAGGTTATTGTTGTGGATGGATTAAACGGGTTAGGATAGTTTTGCAGTATGATATAATCCTTACCCAAGCTGCTGGCAGCTTGATTTGAAACCGCGGAGGAGCTAACTGGAAAATTGCTCAGGATAGTTCCACCATTTCCGGCAAAATAGATATATCCGTCAGTATTACAAGCAACACTTAAAAGATTGTTATTGGTTAAGGTAGGAATTAGAGCCCATTGAGAGCCAAAATCTGTAGTTTTGATTATCAAACCGCCGAACCCACACGCGTACCCTTCACCCGTGTTCTTTATGAACACAGAATACAATACACCGGGGAAACTAATCGCTTGTTTTTGCCAGGTTGAGCCTGCATCGGTAGTTTTAAGAATAACACTGCTTCCATCCACATTACTTCCGCCAACTGCAATAGCCATCTGACTGGAAATAAAGTAGGCCGAATGAATAACGCTCGAAGCTTCATTATAGATCACAGACCAGTTTGATCCGCCGTTCGTGGTTTTTAATAAAATAGATGCCCCGCCATAATTATCGCCTCCAAAGATAAAACCCTGGTTTTCGGTAGTAAAATGGACATCGAATAAGCTGCTGTTGGTTCCGCTTGTCTGTGCTGCCCAGTTAGCACCGCCATTTGTTGTCTTTAGAATTGTTCCTAAATCGCCAACAGCAAAGCCTACATTGGCATTAATAAAATGAATCGAGCGCAGCCAGTTTGTTGTTCCGCTTGTCTGGGTGTTCCAATTAGCTCCCTGATTAGTAGATTTTAGAATAGTACCCAGATCGCCAACGATATACCCTGTTAATGTATCGAGGAAAAATACTTTTTGCAGAGATATTGTACTGTTAATGGACCCGTTTATCCAATCATTCCCACCGTTTGTTGTTTTTAGCAAAATACCGGCGTCACTGGTGGTAAAACCTTTGGAGGATGTAATAAACTGAACTGATTGGAGCATGGAGGTATTACCTTTTGAAGCTGTCGCCCAGTTAGTTCCGGAATCAGTACTGCGTAGAATGCTCCCGGATTCACCGACAGCTATCAAAGTTGAATAATCGGGGCTGCATATAATTGCATTTAATTGTGCGGATACCGAAGAAAGGAGGGCAATCCATGTGGCCCCGCCATTTGATGTTTTTAATATTGTGCCGAAGTCGCCTGCTATATAACCAGTTGTGGAGCTTGTAAATCGAATAGCATGGAGCCAGTCAAAACTATTACTTGTTACGGAAGTCCAGGAAGTCCCACCATTTGTAGTTTTAAGAACTGTGCCGCCACTTCCACAAATAAACCCGGTTACTGAGTCCGTAAATTGTAAACCCTGCAACCAGTTCATGGTGCCGCTCGATTGTGTGAGCCAGGTTGTTCCTGCATCGGTTGTTTTTAAGATAGTACCACCGACTCCAATCGAATAACCTGTAGTGCCGGAAACAAACTGGATGTTTGTTAGAGGGTAACTGACCGAGGGCGTTATCTGTTGCCAGGAAGTGCCACTGTTTGTGGTTTTCAGTATTACCGCGCCGGTACCGGAAATAAATCCTCCGGTCGCAAATCCAACTTTGTCGGTAGTAAAGGCAATTGCATTTAAATTAATAGTGGAATCAATGTTCACAATGTTCCAGGCTGCTCCGCCGTTTGAGGTGCGCAGTATTGTTCCAAATTCACCCGCGATAAAACCTGTTGCTGTGGTAGGGAAGGATATTCCGTTTAAATTGCAGGATGTCGGACTTTGAATTTGCGTAAATGTTACCCCTTTATCGGTAGTATGCAATATTGTGCCTGAGTTACCAATAGCAAACGATGAACCGGACTCTGCGAAATATACATTATTTAGTGTATTGCCCTGCGGCAACGGATTTTGCCAGTGAAATGACGATTGAGCCATGCTAAGGCTGACAAGTAAAGAAACCCATAAAATTAAACGTCCCATATTTTTACCTTATAATTCAAAATTCGACTAAATCTACCATTACTTTAAGAATAGCATTTTCTTCGAAATGCGCTGATCACCCGCAATAAGAGTGTATATATAAACTCCGGACGGTAAATTTTTGATCGTACAATTAACCGAATACTCTTTGCCTGCAATTGTAGCTTCATCAAATAATAAGGCTACCTGTTCGCCTAACTGATTAAAAACCGCGAGCTTCGTATTGCCAGTCCGGGAAGCTTTGAAAGCAATTGTAGTTGTTGGATTAAATGGATTTGGATAATTCTGGTATAAATTACTTTGAACAGGAAGAATTGTATTTGCAGAACTAATGGTTTCTGAATACTGACAGTTGCCATTATAATCAACCTGTTTCAATCGATAATAGGTGATGCCGGTACTCTGCGCATTATCTTCGAATTGATATGAATGGGCTACGAGAGTAGTGCCATTACCGGATACTCGACCTATAGATGAAAAAACTGAGTTATCACTGCTGCTTTCAATTTCGAAATAACTATTGTTCTTTTCGGTTGCCGTTGTCCAATGTAAAATATTGGAATTGCCTGATTTTTGAACTGTAAAGGCAGTTAGCTCAACAGGTACTAACGCGCTGACACCGGGGAAACTAAATCCATATCTGAGTACACGTACAATTTCTCCGCCAGGTGTATACGACCATACAACGGTACCTGAGCTGGTAACTTCGAAAAGTTTGCCACTCGTGGATTGTGCAATCATAGTATTCCCGTTCGGTAATCTTTGCACACCGCCCAGGTGAACAGAAAAGAACCCGCTTGCTGTATAACTCCAGACCGGAGAAAGGGGGCCATAAGCGCTGCCTGCTGTTCTGATATAATTACCCGCTGTATCGGTAGGTAAAGCCAACTCAACTACCATTGATGTGCTTTGAGATTCCCGATTATTAAAAGCCAATATGTGTCCTGCACCGGGCAATCCGGCAGGAATCCAGGCAGCGCTATGTACCACATCGAAAACATGCGTTCCTGCAGCACGATAATTAGAAGGGCAGCCCCAACGGTATAAGAAATCGCCGCCTTTACCCCACTTGCCGCCGGCATGTGTTTTGGCCTGTGCGGTTGTAGTACTATGGTCAATTACATATACTTCATCGAGATTATGCGAAGAAATAACTATCTGATCAAGATCGGGGTTATAGCTGATGCCATTTATATGCATCCAATCGCCGGTAGCAGAACTGCCTACATTTAGGTCAAGTAATTCGGGATGATCTGCAACAACGCCATAATTATCTTTTGAAGAACTGTAGTCCTGTATAAGATGATCCCATGCATGCCATTCCCATACAATATTCCCGCCGGTGGAGCCAACTGGTTGCACTTCAACGATATGGTCCGGCCAAATTACTCCACTATGATTCAAGCCGGCCTGAACAGCCTGAGCTGCTGTTTTGGTTTCCCACGCAATAAGCAGAACATTCCCGTTCGGCATGGGGCATATATCATGGTGGGAGCGGTACGTAGAAGAACTATATGTGTATTCCCACGTTAGTGCTCCCGCCCAACTATATTTTTGCACTACACCAGTTGCACCGCCGCCATTGAGCGATGAATTGGTAGAAACAGCAGAACGGATGACACTTCCATCGGAAAGCAGATATTGTGAATACCCGCCGCTTTTGGAATGTGTCCACGAGTGAACAACTGCATTGCTGCTGTTAATGAGATAGGTGTATTTACCGTTGTTGGGGCCGTATAAGGTGTAACCCGGGTAGGATTGTGCTTCAGTAACAACAGCGAAACCTATAATTATTATGCAGATAGTTAACAGGTGTTTTACTCGTTTTAGGTTCATAGTTTCAGCCTTTATTTTGCTATTTTAGTACGATCATTCGCTTCGTTATCGAAGCTGAATTCGTGATAAGTTTATAGAAATATATACCACTGCTTAATCCGGAAGCATTAATGTTTATATAATGTGACCCGCTTTGTTGCTGCCCAATGGCGTACAATAGTACTTCTTGTCCCATAGTATTGTAGATTTTTACAGTAACATTGCTTGCTTCGGGTAATGAATATCTGATTGTGGTTGTTGGGTTGTAAGGATTTGGATAATTTTGCTCCACAACCAGTGAGGACGCGGTTCCATTATTGGAGGCAATTTGGAGTGGTGCGTAATCATGATATGTACCATCGAAATCTATTTGGCGAATTCGATAGCTTGAAAATCCGGTATTGTATGTCGGATCTGAAAAACTATATTGATTACTCAGTAATGTAGTACCGTGACCGAGAATAATGGTTGAAGATACTAATGTATATACACCATCGGTAGTTTTGGCTCTAAAGACCTGAAAACCCTGGTTGTTTTTTTCTGATTTTGTAGTCCATTTAAGTTCAAGTACACCTGCCTTCGAAAAAGCATACGTACATGAACTCAATTCAACAGGAACACTACTTGAAATTGCAGGTAATACAATTTCAGTTACACCGCCCCGTGGGTTAACAGTTGAGACATTCGCTCCCCAGATACCATTCGTACTTGTAACTGAGAATTTTTTTGCTCCGTCTGCAAGTCCTCTTCTTTCAATACAGCGGATTCCATTTGCCAGTTTATTGGGCAGAATTGTACCAAAAGCCCCTGCAACCGTATTTACCGAATTCGCATAAAAAGCAGCGTAACTATTGGTCGTTGAATTATCAGTTCCGTCACTTTCCACGAACGTTCCGCATACTGGTCTGCCTGTGCCGCTGGTATTATCATAAAGGAAAACAAAATCCTTTGCACTGAAATCCGAATTGCATCGTACTGCTGTACCGGTAGAATCAGAGGACAAGGTATCAAGTTTAGCAACCCGAACCGAATCAGTTGTTGTCAGTCGGGTTGTTGCCGAAGTGCCTGTGCCGCCATCATTAAGATTGATCCGCATAAATACATATTTACCAGGAACAAAACGGGCATTGCCTGTTGGTTCATTTGCAAACCATCCGGTAAATGACCCCGCAGCATCAGTCGTGAATGTGCTGTACCCTCCCGCTGTTGATAATGAGGGGCTGGTCGTGCGCGTGAAATCACCCGTGAGTGAAACATAGAGACAATTTCCTGACCCGGCCTGTGTAGCAGCATCAGTTGATATTACAATTTGATTGGTATAGCGATAAGTTGCATTAGGTAACAACCCTGTAAGAGTTGCACGGTAAACAAATGGTAGCCTGTTTGTATTAGTTGATGTACTTCCCTCAATGTATTGGGGGAGAATGGGAGTGGTAAGTGATTGTGCCAGAATGCTGGCAGTACACAGTAGTACGAAAACGGAAAAGGTAACAGATTTCTTCATGGAAAAAGAATTCCTTCTTTATTATTTAATAAGAACCATTTTTTGAGTTAATTGCTTTTGACCTGCAATTATCCTGCAAATATAGGTACCACTCGCCAGATTACCTGCATTGAATTTTAATGAATATGTGCCTGCATTTAGCACTCCATTGTGTAGTGTCGCAATCTTTTGACCGAGAATTGAGTAGATATCAACTTTAACAAGATTATTACCGGCTATACTGAATGTAATTGTTGTTGCCGGGTTGAAGGGGTTAGGATAATTAGGATACATTTTAAATTCGCTTGCCTTCAGAGGTAATTCGGTAACACCGCTAATACCCAGGTTAGATAGCTGTGTCAGTACATTTGTTCTACGGGAATTAATAAATGCCTTTAGCCCTGGTTTTCTCGTACCCGTTCCGCCGGCTGCAGTAATATCTGAAGTAATATTGTTCTCAAATTGTAAGAGTGTATACATTTTTCTTGGATCTTCATTTACATACGGGCGAACTATATTTACTAAGCTATCAATATGAGGATATAGATGCTCTTTGGTAAAATACAATCGAACCAGTGTATCCATATTTCGTAAATATTCTTTTTTTAATGTATCGGTAGCAAATACATTGGCAAGCAAAGGACGTTCTGCCGAATTGAATAAGTACATTACATTCATGGATTCTACTGCACTTATTCCTTCCTGGTAGGCTCCAAAACTTAAGCTGACATCCCAAACAATCCATTCTGCTTTTGAATTTGTTGGGTTGAAGTAGAAATAAAAATTCCGACTGCTATTTATATAGGCGTCTAAATTTGCAAATAAATTATCCGCAGCAGAGGCTTTATATAACGGTTGCATATTTATCATTGCGGGTAATACAGTGCCCGGGGTAGAAGAATGATTCAAAGAATCGAGTAATTTGATTAATGAGGGCCAGGCCGTGGTTGATCCATCAGTTTTTAATTCGTACCTGCCGGTATAGAGAGATTCTGCCGTTCCATACCATACAAAATTGGATAAAAGGGGAGTTCCAATACTGCCGAAGCCATCTACCGCTTTGAATAAATCGCCTTTGCTATTACCATAATTTGTTTTCAGGAAAGTTTTATCTACATGCTCAACGAGAGAATAAAAACCCCAGAGAGTATCATTGAGAGAAAGTCGTGCGAAATTTGCTCTTGGGGCTTTAATACCCGCGTCACGGCAAAAATCCAGGTGTACCTTTTCTCGTAAAAATGTCGGATCTCCCCAACAATTATTAAGATGTAAGCCTTTTAAACCGTCAATTTTCTGATCAGATTTAAATTCATCAAAAGCTAACCGGAAGGGCTTTTTATTATTTGGATAAGTGAATGAAGAATTTCCCTTGAAGCGCACCCCTACGCTATCATAGGTAACACCATCGAATATTACCTGTGCAGGCAGGTATTGTTCCTGCCCATCGTAATAATACTTCGTAAGGGTGTCCCAATACGTCGACTGGTAGAACCTGATGTTAACTGTGTGTATTTGCGTTCCCTTAAAAAGACTGTCCCCGGGATTTTGAGCATAACCGGTACTTACTGCTCCGGTTAGAAAAAAGTGTAAGCATAATAGGGCGAATAGACGCATCTGACTCTATTTTTTATGGCAAAAGTTTTTTCAAAATGCATTGAAATCATTATTGGAGATAACAATTCCAATGGGAAAGTGATAACATACTAAACTTTATAAGCAATTATTGAACCACATAAGTTTTTATACTATTTCATGGTATTTCTATGTCTGTGGATGGTACTTTCGAGCAATATTGAATTATTTACGAGATTTTGAACGAGACGAGTGTCATAAATGGTACGCAAAATTTTCGTACCTGCGAATTCTATTCATACTGATCGTTTTCGTAATCGGTACTGCTGCCTGGCGAAAAGGTGTTTTCGCCAGGCAGCAGTTAGTAGATTAATCTTCGCGGTAACCGCGCTGGATAACTGTGTCGCCCTTATATACTGCATATTGGGGCAGTCGAGGTAAAGTTTTCAGCATATTGTATAATTGCAAACTACTATTGCCAAAGAACATGTAAATAATTTTTTTCGGGTTGTATGGATTCGGGACGACGTACAGTAATCCATCATCGGGTTCTGAATATGTCTTACCATTCCATACAAAGAAGTTTTTACCGTAAGAAATTTTATTTATTTCACAAATTTTCCGCGTTAACGAATTATAGTTTGTGCCCCCTAATAAGATCATATCTTTGGCAGAGAGTTCCTCATTGGTAAGTTCACTTTCTTTTTTTACCGGTAAGACTATTTCGGTAAATCTATCCGCTGCTGTTCTCGCCAAGCGCAGGGCTAATGCATGTTGTGCTTCAATTTCCGTAGTTGTGCCATACACAATAATGGTATTCGAAAAATCATCGTAAAAATTTGAAAGGGTACAGGGGTTTCTTTTGGAGAGTAATATATCATTACCACTGTTAAAATCTAACTCCAAAGGTGTACCATTAATAGCAATCGTTATACTGTCAAGACTGTTACTTATCTCGACCGGTTTTACAATAATCTCTTTGCCGGTATTGAATGTGACAGTAGTGAAAAGGTGATACGGCTTACCCTGTTGATGTACTACAAGAACCACACTGCCTTTATCTCCTGTTCCGGTAAATTTCATTCCCCAGGTTAGCTGAGGAATATCATCCCGCTTAATAAATTGATTAATAAAATCAGAGAGGTCCTTGCCGGATGCGCTATTAAAAATATTTATCACATCGGCTGTAGTAACAGGTTTTTCCATGTACTTTTCATGAATTACATTCATTGCACGTGAAAAAACAGTATTCCCAAGATACAACCGGAGTTGATGAAGTGCATAGGTGCCTTTGATTCTGGGGAACTGGTATTGCTTGTACTCATTATACACAGTCCGTGAATCATACGCACTAATTTTCCCTTCACGGGATTCAGTATAAAGATATCGAACATTTAACTCGGTCAGGTCGTCCCGCAATGATGCAAAAGCTTTTGCCGGAACAGACGGAAGATTGTTCAGGCTTGCCCAATAGGCTGCCGAGGCGGCATTAAACCAGTTTTCCGATTCTGTTGCCGGGTACACGGTATTATGCCAGAGTAAGGATTTATCAAATGAATAAATATCCTTAACATCTTTCAGATTGTATACAACATCGGCCGATTTAGGTGATGGTAATGGCGATAATTCCTTAATTTTTTCTGCAATAAATACCGGGTTACAGGTATAATAGCCCAACGATAAACGGGGAATTGCGCCGGGTAAATCGGGTATCCTGCCATTTTCGTTAACAAAAACCTCACGGAGCGTAACTTTCCCATAATTGATAAAGAACATCATTTTTTCCGCCATATCGGAAGAAACAACTTTACCATCACAGGCATGCGGGCGGTTTATCGGTGATGAGTTCCACAAATTGATACAGGCATTAGCATCAATAGTGCCTTTGGCCAGTTCATAGAAATTATAAAATGCCACGTCTCTATCCCAGGGTCTGAATGTAAGATCCATCGGAGCGTTGTCATCATTTACCCGATACTCCTTTCGAACATCAATATCTTTGGCATTGTTATTACTCCAGTACCAATCTTTTTGTCCGCCATAAAAGTCATTACTGCTGCTTCTCCAGAGCTTGAATGATTTTGTGCCTAATAGAAGAATAGCGATCTCATCGGTTTTAGTGTCACCAATAAGCCAATCATTTGTATATAAACCATTGTTATTGGTGGTCATTATTTTAACTACATCATCGATCGAGTTCGCGTATTGAGCCGCTTTGCGTATCCGATTCGATTGCGGTGTACCGTCCATATTAAATGGTGTTTGACCAACTGTAGTCTCGCCAATCATAATACCGGACGAATTTATATAAAAATCTGCTCCTGAATGAATTCCTCCGGGGAAAGTTTCATATACCAGTCGATTTCCTTTTTCGGGTACAACATCCAGAAGTATGTTCCAAAGCGGACCGGTATATCCACCCCACATGAACAACTGGCCAAACACAATTCGATGATCTTTTGTGGCACTTTTAGTTGCCAATAACCCGGAACATTTATGCAGTCTTTCCCGGATATCAAGATCATCTTCGGCGGAGAGGAAACTGCGTCCTGTGAGCGGAGTGGCAGTTTTATGAATTGCATCCTGAGCATAATCCAAATCAATTGCAGAATTGATAGTTACGATATCGAGGAAGTCAACTGCTCTTCCGAATATCGTTATCCCGGCTTTCGCTGCCCCTTCTGCAATTCCTTTCATTTCCAGTAAGTATTCTTCGTCAAATTTCCGCAGAAATAATAGATCGGTAGTTCCCCGGAAACTACTCCAGGCAGCCTGTGGGTTATCTTTTTGTTTTTGTGTTGAAAACTTAGTGATAAAATCTTTGATTTCGTTTGCTGCCAGATACCCATACTGAATGCCACGTTCGAATGGTTTTCCTTCAATATGAATATTTATCCAGCCCCGATCTTCAAAACGGAACGCTTTGCCATACCATTTGATAGTTTCTTTGGGTATAATTGTGGTTATATCAGAAATTTCAGTTAACTGGATTTCATCAAACCAGGCTTTCCCGGCAGCCTCCCCGTTATATCCAAAGTTCAGAACTACATTATCAACTTTGGAAGTTGCGAAAAAATACATCTCAACAGTTTGCCAATTTTGTGTAGCACCTACGGCAGGGGAATGATTGGTAAAGGGAAACGATGCCATGCTTATGCAGGCCGCAACGGGAGTCGGGTATTGCTTTGCCGGTTCTGTGAACGCATTTTCTGTGCTGATTTTTGCACTGACTTTATATAAATGACCAATTTTTAGAGAAACAGGGGCCGATATAATTCTCGATTGTTTATAAGTGGCATGATGAATACATAACGCGGAGATACCCTCGCTTCTTTTCGTTTTATCCACCGAAAAATCAGTTTCGGGGCCTCTGGTTATTTGCCATCCTGCCATAGTGTTTTCGAAACCGGAATTTTCTATAGGAACTTGCTGGGAGAATAATTCTGGTGACCAGATACATAAGATCAGTAATGCGGTCAGGTAACGAGATAGCGACATGCAGACTCCGGATAAGTTTTGCAAATAGGAAAATCAAGGCGTAAAATATGAAAGTTCTGAAACAAAAGGAAAGTGATAAAACGAAACTGCCCCCTGTTGTAATAAACCCGGGGGCAGTTTCAGTATTTGGCTATATGACATTCTTTTATCGAATAAAGAGCAATTCGCGGTATTTCGCGAGTGGCCAGGCCTCATTATCGATAATCATTTCAAGTTCATCGGTATGGTAGCGTAATTTTTCGAACAGGCTGCGAACTTCTGTTGAATAAGACCCTGCCGATTCTGCCAGAGACGGCAGACTGTCAGCATAGTTCAGTGCCTTGTTCAGGCTATTTACGTTATCCTGTAGCCCGGTGATATGAGCCGAAATTGCCTTGAGCAAAGTTTTTGCCGGTACAGCTGACTCCTCTCCAACGAGCTCAGCTAAACCTCTTGCATTTTCGATCAGCATATTTTGATATTTCATGCCGGTCGGAACGATATAATTTAATACTAAATCGAGCAATACCTTTGCTTCGATTTTAATTTTCTTAATATATCCTTCAAGGTTAATTTCATACCGGGCTTCCAGTTCCCTCTCACAATAAATACTATTATCGACAAATAACTTATGTGCTTTTTCGGAAACCAGAGCTTTCCATGCTTCAGGGGCCGTACGGATATTTGGTAAACCGCGTCGTGCAGCTTCATCCTGCCACTCCTGAGAATAATTGTTTCCGTCAAAACGAATATTTTTTGAGGATATTGTATAACCATGAATCACGTGTAAAATTGCATTCTGTTTGTTTAAACCACCTGCAACAGCTTTATCTACATCATTCTTAAATTCGAATAATTGTTTAGCAACCGCGGTATTAAGAGCTATCATGCCCGGGGCACAATTCGCTGTTGAGCCAACGGCGCGGAATTCGAATTTATTTCCGGTAAAGGCAAATGGAGATGTACGGTTCCGATCGGTATTATGTAAAATAATTTGCGGAATTCGCTCTACATCCAATGATAAATGCTTCATTTCTTCACGTGCAACGTTAATATCCTGTGGTACGGTATTCTCTATCTGATCTAACAGAGCAGTAAGATAAGATCCTAAAAATACCGAGAAGATTGCCGGAGGTGCTTCGTTGCCGCCCAGGCGGTGCTCGTTACCTGTTGTGGCAATGCTCGCCAACATGATATCAGCATTTTCATGTACTGCTTTCACAACGTTAATCATGAAGGTAATGAATTGTAAATTATCATTTGGGGTTTTTCCCGGTTGAAGGAGATTCACGCCCGTATCGGTGGCCATGGACCAGTTGTTATGCTTACCGGAGCCGTTTATACCTGCAAATGGTTTTTCATGTAAAAGAATTGCAAAATTATGACGGCGCGCGATTTTAGACATAACATCCATCAATAAAATGTTATGATCAACAGCCAGATCAACTTCTTCGAAAATAGGAGCCAGTTCGAACTGGTTTGGTGCAACTTCATTATGTTTCGTTTTTGCGGGGATTCCCAAACGGTAACATTCGATTTCTAAATCTTTAAAGAATTCTTTTACGCGTTCGGGAATGGAACCGAAATAATGGTCTTCCAACTGTTGATCTTTTGCTGCAGCATGCCCGATCAGGGTTCGGCCGGTAAGCATAAGATCGGGCCGGGTTTGATAGAGTGAATAATCTACCAGGAAGAATTCCTGCTCCCAACCAAGTGTTGGTGTAACCCTCTTTACATTTTTATCAAACAATTTTGCAACTGCAGTAGCCGCTTTATCAATTAATGAATTCGATTTCAAAAGGGGTGTCTTAAAATCGAGACTCTCGCCGGTATATGAAATAAATATCGAGGGAATACAGAGAGTTTTATCTATAATGAAAGCCGGTGAGGCCGGATCCCAGGCTGTATAACCACGAGCTTCAAAAGTACTGCGAATACCACCGCTCGGGAAACTGGAAGCATCGGGTTCCTGTTGAACCAAAAGAGAGCCGGAGAAATTCTCAATGATGCGGCGTTCATCAAAATCATAATCAAGAAAAGAATCATGTTTTTCGGCAGTTGTACCGGTAAGAGGCTGAAACCAATGCGCGTAATGAGTAACTCCCATTGTAGCTGCCCATGCCTTCATACCATTGGCAATTTCATTTGCAATCTCTCGGTCAATTCTCGCGCCGGTTTCGCGTGCGGTTACAACCACTTTATACGCTTCCTTCGAAAGGTATTGTTTCATTTTCGATAAATCGAATACATGAGAACCAAAATACTCTTCAGGCCTTTCTGTAGGCGCGACGGTACTGAAGGCAACATGAGAATTTGCCTCTTTCAGTGCATGGAATCGTAATATCATAGCAATCCTTTTCAAGTAATTATTAAATGTTTATTTAAAAAATAAGTAACATTTTAATAATAACCAAATATAATAAGGGAAAAGTTGCAAAAAGCATTAAGAAAATAATAAATATGGGAAAATTAATTATTTTCGCGGCCTGTGATTTACCACATTTTCTTTTTTTCTTAAGGGGTTTTGTGATCACTGACTTACTTTTAAAGGGATTTTATGCACTTATTTTATTAAACCAATGCGAATTAGTATTTTATCGTTACAGTAATTAAGTTTTTAAACCGGCTTTTATTATCTAAATTTGTATAAATAATCGAGGAAATTATGTGTGGAATAGTTGGCTATATAGGTTCGAAGAATGCTGTCCCGATCTTGATCGAGGGTCTGAAAAGGCTCGAGTATCGGGGGTATGATTCGGCCGGAGTAGGGTTATTAGTTGACCAAAAGCCGATTGTTATTAAAAATAAGGGTAAGGTTTCTGAACTTGAGAAACGTGTTGGTACAAACGTTTATACCGCCCCCGTTGGTATTGGGCATACCCGCTGGGCTACTCATGGTGAACCAAATGAAACTAACGCGCACCCGCATACAAATACCACGGGCGACTTGTTTTTAATTCATAACGGTATTATTGAAAATTTCCAATCCTTGCGCACCTCTCTGCAAAAACAGGGGTATAAATTTGTCAGTGAGACCGATACAGAAGTTATTGCACATTTAATTGATAGCTTCCTGAAAAAAGACATTGATCTCTTTAAGGCTGTTCGTCTTGCATTATCTGAAATAGAAGGTACATACGGACTGGCTATTATATATTCTAAAGAACCCGATAGAATAATAGCTGCCAGAAAAGGCTCTCCTTTGGTAATCGGGATCGGCGATCACGAGCATTATATTGCTTCTGATGTCTCGGCTCTGCTGGCATACACTAAACAAGTAGTTTATCTGGAGGACGGCGAGGTCGCCGAAATTCGGGCAGAAGGATTTTTGGCAAAAACTATCCTTGATGAAGATATTATTAAAGAAGTAACTGAAATTAGCATGACGATGGAAGAAATCGATAAAGGTGGATATGAAACCTTCATGCTGAAAGAAATTATGGAACAACCCGAATCAATTCAGAATTCACTTCGTGGAAGGTTGATTCCCGAAGAGGGGACTGCCAAACTTGGCGGTATCGAAAGTGAATTGGTTCATATAGCTCGATGTAAACGAGCCGTTTTTACTGCATGTGGTACCTCATGGCATGCTGGTCTGGTAGGTGAGTATATGTTCGAACAGTTTCTACGAATTCCTACAGAAGTAGAATACGCCTCGGAATTCCGGTATCGTAACCCGATTATTCAACCGGAAGATACGATTCTGTTTATTTCGCAAAGCGGTGAAACAGCCGATACTTTGGCCGCATTAAAAGAAGCGAAAAGAAAAGGCGCGTTATGTTTGGGTATTTGTAACGTTGTGGGCAGCTCAATTGCCCGTGAGAGCGATAGCGGTGTATATATACATGCCGGCCCGGAAATTGGCGTTGCCTCAACAAAAGCTTTTACCGCGCAGTTAACGGTGTTGGCATTAATTACCCTTGCTGCAGCTAGAAAACGTGATATGAGTCTTGCAGATGGCAAAGCTATCGTAGAAGAATTCTTAAAAATACCCGAAAAGGTTAAAACAATACTTTCCCAACGGAAACAAGTAGAAGAAATTGCTGAAATCTTTAAAGATGCAACAAATTTCCTGTACCTGGGCAGGGGATATAATTTTCCGGTTGCACTTGAAGGTGCGTTAAAATTAAAAGAAATTTCTTACATCCATGCTGAAGGATATCCGGCGGCTGAAATGAAGCACGGGCCTATAGCGCTTGTAGACGAAAATATGCCGGTTGTGTTTATTGCACCCAAGGATTCTACGTATGATAAAATTATTAGTAATATCCAGGAAGTTCGTGCCCGGCGCGGCAATATTATTGCCATCGCCAGTGAAGATGATGATGTTATAGAAAAGTATGCAAACTATGTCATTCGCATTCCGAATACAATTAGAATGTTAATGCCGATTTTAACAGTGATACCTTTGCAATTACTTGCGTATTATATTGCTGTTAAAAAAGGTCTGAATGTTGATCAACCAAGAAATCTCGCGAAAAGCGTGACAGTCGAATAACAATAATATAAGGAACAATCTATGACCCCGAAAAATGTACTCATTATGGGCGCGGCGGGACGCGACTTCCATAATTTTAACGTGTACTACAGGGACAACGCGGACTACAATGTTGTAGCCTTCACAGCCACTCAGATACCAAATATCGATGGCAGATTATACCCGGCAGAATTAGCCGGTAAACTCTATCCTCAGGGCATCAAGATCTATGACGAGTCGGATCTGGTAAAACTGATCAAAGAGTTGAACGTTCATGAAGTTGTATTTGCATATTCAGATGTAACTTTTAATTATGTAATGACCCGTGCAGCAATTGTAAATGCGGCAGGTGCATCATTCAGATTATTAGGTGCAGAAGAAACAATGATCAAGAGTACGAAACCGGTTATTTCGATAATTGCTATTCGTACCGGTGCCGGTAAATCGCAAACCTCGCGTAAAATTACAACTATGTTGCGCGAAGCAGGCAAAAGAGTTGTTGCCATTCGTCATCCTATGCCGTATGGTGATTTAGTAAAACAGAAAGTTCAACGCTTCGGTTCATTGGAAGATCTGAAATTACATCAGTGCACCATAGAAGAAATTGAAGAATACGAACCACATATTGTTAGCGGCGGCGTTATTTATGCCGGTGTTGATTATGAAGCTATCCTCCGTCAGGCTGAACAGGAAGCCGATATTATTATCTGGGACGGTGGAAATAACGATATTCCATTCTATAAATCAGATCTTACTTTCACAGTAGTAGATCCCCATCGCCCGGGTCATGAATTAATGTATTATCCTGGTAATACTGCTCTTCGCCTTGCCGATGTAGTTGTTATCAATAAAATTGATTCAGCTAAACCGGAAGATATTGCAACCGTACGTGAAAATGTTAAGGTTGTTAATCCGGCTGCAAAAGTTATTGATGGCGCTTCGGTTATCTCCGTTGAAAATCCGAATATTATATCCGGTAAACGCGTTTTGGTAGTTGAAGACGGTCCAACGTTAACTCACGGCGAAATGACTTATGGTGCGGGAATGGTTGCTGCCTGGAATCATGGCGCTGCCGAAATCATTGATCCTCGTCCTTTTACGGTGGATTCAATTACCGATACCTATAAGAAATACCCCAAAATTGGTAAATTATTGCCGGCTATGGGTTATAGTGATAAGCAAATCAAAGACCTTGAAGATACAATCAATAACACAGATTGTGATTCTGTTATCATCGGTACCCCGATTGATTTAGGTCGTTTACTTAAAATTAATAAACCACATACCCGTGTAGCTTACGATCTGAATGAGACCGGTGATGTAACAGTTGAAAAAATATTGAAGGATCGGAACTTCTTATGAAAAAAATGGCAGTAGTTGCCCTTGGCGGGAATGCTCTCCTGCGGGGTGACCAGGTAGGTTTTATCGAAGAGCAGGAATCAAATACATATCAAACCGCTCAGTGTATCGCGAAGCTGTTCTCTGAGTTCGAATCGGTTGTTATTACTCATGGAAATGGACCGCAGGTCGGGAATATTCTCTTACGTAATGAAGCCGGTAATAAAGATTTCAGCATTCCGAAAATGCCTTTGGATATCTGTGTTGCAGACTCCCAGGGCGGTATAGGCTATGTAATTGAACAGCAGATGCGTAACGTACTGATGGAAGAAAAAATTGATAAGAACGTGGTTACTTTAGTTACCCAGGTGCTTATTGATAATCAGGATCCGGCATTTGCCAACCCGACAAAGCCTGTTGGCCCTTATTACACAAAAGAAGAATCTGAAGTACTTGCAGAAAAACATCAGTGGAAGTTTAAAGAAGATCCTCGTGGCAGGGGATGGCGCCGCGTTGTGGCTTCACCTCGCCCCCAAAAAATCTTTAATACCGAGCTGATTAAGCGTTTAGCCGAAGAAGGCATTGTTGTTATAGCCTCCGGCGGCGGCGGAATTCCTGTTGAAGTGATGCCGAATGGACTCTTTGGCGGAAAAGAAGCCGTTATCGATAAAGATTTAGCTGCTTCTTTAATGGCTCGCAATATTGGTGCTGAAGAATTATTTATTCTTACCGATATTCATAAGGTAGCAATTAACTTCAGAAAACCCGATGAGAAGTATCTTGATACTATTACGGTTGATGAAGCGTTGCAATACTATAATGAAGGCCATTTTGAAGCCGGCAGCATGGGCCCGAAAGTTAAAGCCGCGATCGAATTCGTACAGTCTGGTGGCGATAAAGCTATTATTACTGATTCGAATTCATTGGGTAAACCGGGTTCAGGAACAATAATTACTAAATAATTGGAGTTGAACAATGGCTGTATCAATGAAAGGTAAAAGCCTTATTTCCATTCATGATCTGAGCATTGAAGAAGTGTATCAGATTTTTGAACTGGCAAAAATACTTAAACTTAAAAGATTATCTGGTGAACCTCACCGCCTGCTCGAAGGCAAGAAATTAGGAATGATTTTTTCCAAACCTTCTACCCGTACCCGCATTTCTTTTGAAGTCGGTATGTATGAGCTTGGCGGCGTAGGTATGTTTTTCGATGGTAAGAGCATCCATTTGGGAAAAAAAGAAAGTATTTCCGATACCGCGAAAGTACTTTCACGCTACCTCGATGGTATTATGATCCGTACCTTCGATCATCAGGAAGTTGTAGACCTGGCCCGTTTCGGTTCAATCCCGATTATTAACGGACTGACCGATTTGCTGCATCCATGCCAGGTGTTAACCGATTTATTTACCATTCTGGAAAAGAAACAGGTACTCAAAGGCCTGAAACTTACCTATGTGGGAGATGGCGGCAATAACATGGCACACAGCTTATTGAATGGTTGTTCAAAAGTTGGTATGGATGTTACTATTGTAACCCCGTCTGGTAACGAATATCAACCGAATGCCGAAATAGTTGCAAATGCTCAGGCAAATGCAAAGTATCAGGGCAGTAAAGTTGAAATCACCACCGATCCGGTAGCCGGCGTTAAAGATGCCGACGTTATTTATACGGATGTGTGGGCCAGTATGGGTATGGAAGGCGAAGCGAACGAACGCGAAAAAGTTTTCCAGCCGTTACAGGTAAATGAAGCTTTGGTAAAACACGCGAAAGCAGATTACTTATTCATGCACTGTTTACCGGCATATCGCGGCAAAGAAGTAGTGAATGAAGTGATTGATTCGCCGAATTCGGTTGTATTCGACGAAGCTGAAAACAGGCTCCATGTACAAAAGGCAATCATGGCTCTGGTAATGTAATACCAGGTCTGTTGGTTATTCTCAGGGATGCCGGAATTAATTTCGGCATCCCTTTTTTATTTTTATAGAAATTTTACTAGCGCAGTATAAATAAAGTTTAACGGGAAATAAATTAATAAAATTCAAATTGCCGGAGGAAAACTATAGGGCTACTTTAAATATTTAATTAAAACACCGCAATAGTTAAAATATCATCGATAAATACTGAATCCCGGGTTATTGTCTAACCATAAAAACTATTTGGATTATAAATAATTATTATATAAGTTTCGTGCTGGAATGGGCAATTCACTCATTCCGGACATTATGGTTTAACATAACTTAAATATTTTTATGCAGGGGAGCAGGTTATGAGATATTTAGTAATTGTTGCATTTGTTCTTATCGCTTCAATAACTCTGTACGCGCGAGTGCAGGATTCCACAAGTTTTTTTCCGCATACGGTAGGTAACCATTGGTTGTATCTGCATTCCGATTATTCTACTGAACTTGTTAAGATTGTTGGTGACTCAATTGATAATTGTGGCTACACATATGTCAGGTTTCAGTCAGTAACAACAAAAAAGTCGGGTGAAAAGTCTTTGTTCTATTGGAATTATAAAATCAATTCAAATGAAGATACTCTTTGGGGGCCCTATACTTTCGATAAGATAGCACTCAAACTTCCCCTTACTACCGATGAAATATTCGTTACACAATATGATTCACAAAACCAACCGCTTGAAGTTGCAAAAGTAATTCAAATGGGTTCCGGAATATGCTCGGGGATTCAGGCTCCTACTATTCAATTAGGTTATGGTCTGCCTTCAAGAGTTACCCCCGGAACAGGCGGGCTCTTTTACAAAACAGTGTATTTTAGTAAGGGCAGAGGAATTGTTTGGTACGGTACCGAAGTTGAATATAAAAGGCTTCTGGGATGTGTTATTGATCAGGATACTCTCGGTACATTGGATGTGAAAAATGGCAATGATGCCGGACTGGCGAAATCATTTAACCTAAGTCAAAATTACCCAAACCCATTTAATAATTCAACGAACATATCTTTCCAGACATCTGTTACAGGGTTGGTTAAGCTTCGAATCTTTAACTCTTTGGGTCAGGAAATTGCAATTATTGTAAATAAGGAACTCCCTGCCGGTGGGTACTCATATAATTTTAATGCATCAAATCTTCCAACTGGTGTCTATATATATAAGTTGGAATCTGCCGGATTCGCCACAGCAAAAAAAATGATTCTATTGAAATAAAATTTTCCCCATTTAACTCTCCTGAAGCCGGGTACACTCATTGTTCTATACAATGTTCTATTCTTGGAAAGCGCTTTTTGCATTGGGGGTAAATACGCGCGTGTCTGCAAATGTACCAATACAGGCGTTAAATGGATTACACGGTGAATTCATATTTATGAGCCGGGATTTTAGTAAGCTGTATCAATGTAGGGGTATATTTTTAAGCGAGAGAACATCTCTTTGAAGGGGAATGCCAATCTATCACTATTATGATTAAATATCATGCGTACTTGATTAGTGAACCAAAGATAGTGGTAAGGGTAAGATATAGTTTTGGTAATTGATTGTTATTGACAACATTTTTACAGATGCTATATCTTTTGAGCTAAAATTAGCGCAATCATATATAAATCGTAAATTGTAATATTGCTGGTGTCCGGAACGCGCGCACCGTCCTTCGATTCATTCCCTCATTCTTGATGTAATAAGAAAACACCTCCTGGCGTTACACAAAAGTTGAGTAATCTGCTTCCATAAATTGGCGATAACCTTCTTTGGAAGCAATAATCATAATGTTCATCAAAATAAGGGTACGTACATGAAACGTTTTTATACAATTGCGTTATTAGTTGCCTGTATTACTTCCATCTACGGGCAGATGGAAGTATATAATTATCGAACAAAAGAGAAGGTTATGCCGGTTCGCACGTGTTCGCAGGTTGGGGGACTATTTTTACCTTCACAGGGTACATTGAGAGTACTGATCGTATTTTGTAAATTCCCCGAGGATTCCTATACTCCCTCCGATCCGGCACGCGCTCAGCTATGGCCGCTAAATGGAAATCCGTATAATATGAACAGTTGGGTTGATACATCCTGGACGGGAACCCCTACGCCGGGTTCTTTAACAGATTACTTTGATCAGATGTCTCTCCATAATTTACATGTTATTGGTGATGTGGTTTCCGTAACTGCTCTGCATACCAAGGATTATTATATATATAATCACAAAAGGATGGGCGATATTCAGGGAGAAATAATTACGCAGCAACTTGATCCCGTTATTAATTTTGCAAAATACGACAATTGGGACCTGTCATCAGCTTATAATCATCCCAACCAACCTGATGGAGTAGTAGATTATGTGTTTTTTGTATGGCGAAACATTGCCATGGAATACTCGAATGACGACAGGGACTGGATTATGACCACTCTGGATTTCTATTGGTATGGCTCAACGGATATCTGGAATGTTCCCGTTGATAATGGGGCGAGGATAGTTGGCGATCAGGGGTGTACCATTCCCGACTATTTTTATAAAGATGCATTCAGGTTCTCTATTCATGAATTCGCACATGACTTAATTGGTCACAACAATATGCATAATGGCCACGCTTTTTGGGCAATGCTTTCCGGTTATGAAGTACGATCATATATGATTAACGCATTCGAGCGATATCTATTAGGTTGGTGTAACCTGACAACAATCGATACTACTACACAAACAATAAGCAACGCGACCTTAACAGATTATATCACCACGGGTAATGCATATCGGTTTGTTATTGATGCAGCAACTGATCAGTATTTTTACGTTGAAAATCATCAGAGGATATCCAATTGGGATAAAAGCTCAAGCGATCTGAATGAAAAAGGGCTCTATGTAATTCGACAGGATGCTTTTTCCGACCCGACCTGTGGCGCAAACTTTATGAAGCTAATTTCGGCTGCCGGCCGGTTTGACTGGAATGTCATCCGATGGGATCAAAATGATTGGGGGAATGGACAATTACCCGTAGTTCGTTGTGGACCCCCCAATAGAGGAACGGGTTGGTTTGCAGCTGATAAAATACCTTTTTACAACCCTGGCCTGGGTACAACATTAAATTATGAAACGTTATACAGAGAAGGCCCAAATAATACTCATCAGGTAGTATTGGCCAGAAATGGAGAAGGAAAGGATGCGTTTCGCCCCGGTTTTGTTGAAGTGTTTTCACCGTGGAGTAATCCAAACTCACAACGGGCTGACGGGCAGGCAACAGGGATAGGTTTTCAGTTAAAAAGCATGGCAAATGGTTTGGCAATTTTTGATATATATGTAAAAACCGCTTCCTCTGCCGCGCCTTCAATTCCTCAGGGAATAACAATTTCATCCAGTGCGCAAAATCATCCGGTAATTACCTGGCAGGCAAATACCGAGCCGAATTTGAGCTCCTATAAAATCTATAAGAAACGGTCATCAGGATCTGATTGGGTACTATGTGCATCAACTACATCAACAAGTTATCAGGATTATTGTGAACAAACCAGTGGTGGCGGTACTACTTATACAGTGCAATACAAAGTTTCGGCAGTAAACCAGCTTACTAAAGAGTCTTTACCAGCCGGACCGGTTTCAATTGTAGCACTGGGCGCTAATCTCGATAAACAGACCGGTGATAGCAATATAAAAGGGAAACAACAGGATTTTTCTTTATCTCCAAATTATCCAAACCCGTTTAACCCTACAACAACAATAAATTATACTATTCAGGGCAATGGCAATGTTGTGCTGAAAGTATTTGATGTGTTGGGGCGGGAAGTAAGCACGCTCGTTAATGAAGTAAAGACCGCAGGGGAGTACTCAATTACTTTCAATGCAAGTCACCTGCCTAGTGGTATTTATTTTTATTCATTGCACGCCGGAAATTTTTCGGCTGTGAAAAAAATGGTTCTTATTAAATAACGAATAGCAAATTCATAGGTAAACAAAAAGCCCGGATGAGCCGGGCTTTTTGCATTATATTTCAACTTTATCTATGGGGTTAACCGTGTGCCTCATTGAGTGCACTTTGTTCTTTGGTTCAAGGTTTATATGCGGACTGACACGTGCTTCAAACTCATCTCTGAATCTCATCAACATGAATTTTACCGGCCAGGCAGCAGCTTCGCCTAATGCACATACCGTGTTGCCTTCAATATTATTTGCAACAGATAACAGTAAATCGATATCCCGTTGGGAACCTTCACCGTTGACAATACGGTTGAGCAGTTTAAGCATCCAGCCGGTACCTTCCCGACAAGGAGTACATTGGCCGCAGCTCTCGTGATAATAGAATTTGGCAATGCGAGCGAGTACTTTTACTAAATCGGTATCCTCATCCATAACCATAATTCCACCGGTACCAATGGCTGAACCGGCCGCGCGGAGTGATTCGGCATCCATTTTAATGCCCTCAAGCTGATCTCCCCGTAAAGGAGGCATGGAAGAGCCGCCCGGGATTACGCATTTTATTTTTTTATTTCCTGGTACACCACCGGCATAATTATATATTACATCCGTTAACAGGGTACCGGAAGGCAGTTCATAGACTCCCGGTTTATTAACATGACCACTAACACCAAATAAAATTGTTCCCGGGTGTTTGGGTTCGCCAATCGCGCTAAACCACTCCCATCCCTTATTGATTATTGGAGGAATATTTGTTATTGTTTCTACGTTATTAATTGTTGTCGGGTTCCCCCATAATCCATTCTGGGCAGGGAAGGGGGGTTTTACACGCGGGTAGCCACGTTTGCCTTCAATACTATTCATTAATGAACTTTCTTCGCCGCAAATGTATGCTCCCGCTCCCTTATGAATATAAATGTTGCAGGAAAAATCTGTGTTGAAAGTTTTCTTCATTTCTTCGCCGACAAAACCCCTCGCATACGCTGTTTCGAGGGCGGTTTCCATCAAGTTAACCCATTTATGGTATTCACCACGTATGTATAAGTATGCAGATTTAGCCTGTATTGCATAGCAGGTAATGATTATTCCTTCAATTAACTGATGCGGGTTAAATTCAAAAATCTGCCTGTCCTTAAATGAGCCGGGTTCACTTTCATCGCCGTTAATACATAAGTATTTAGGTTTATCGGTAGATTTAGGCATAAAGCTCCATTTCAATCCGGTTGAAAATGCTGCCCCGCCTCGTCCCCGTAATCCCGATTTTTTTACAACATCGATTATATCATCAGGTGACATTAAAAGCGCTTTACGTGCTGCAGCAAACCCGTTGTTTGCAATATATACATCAATATTATGGAGGTTCTCAATTTCAGGTAAAACTATTCTTTCCATTGTATGCCTATTTCATTGATTCAATTATGGCAAGTGCCTGTTCGGGAGTAAGATTCTCAAAGTAGTCTTCATTGATAGCAATCATGGGAGCTGTTCCACATGACCCCATACACTCAACCTCTTCGAGAGAGTATTTGCCATCATCAGTAACACTGCCATTTTTTAACCCATACTTGTTCTTTACCGCATCATAAACTGCATAACCGCCACGTAACATACATGATACATTGGTACAAACCTGTAAATGGTATTTACCCGCGGGTTTTTTATGATACATCGTATAAAAAGTTGCTACTCCCAAAACATCCTCTTCAGGAATTTCCAATATTCGGGCAACTTCACGCATAACCTCAGTTGAAATCCAGCCATTTTGTTCCTGTGCCACATACAGTACAGGCATAACGGCGGCCTTTTTAACCGGGTATTTTTTTAGTATGTTTTCAATCTTTCGCAGATTCTCTTCACTAAATACAAATTCCATTACAAAGCCTTACGCTAATTAATCTTATTTATCGGCCTCACCCATAACAGGGTCAAGGCTGCCGATGATTGCTACCACGTCAGAAACCAGGTGCCCTTTACATAAAAGGGGCAAAGCCTGTAAATTGCTAAACGATGGTGATTTTATTTTAACTTTCCAGGGATGACCTTCGCCCTTACTAACAATGTGGAAACCAAGTTCACCTTTGGAGTTTTCAATCGAATGATAAATCTGCCCCTCCGGTACCTGCAGCCCTTCGTTGACAAGCATAAAATCATGAATAAGCTCTTCCATCTTAGTATAGATTTCAGTTTTTCGGGGCATAACCTGTTTAGGCATGTTCGCGCGTATTTCACCCTCGGGCATCTGTTTTAAACACTGTTGTATTATTTTAACACTCTCGCGAATTTCATCTGCCCGCACAAAATAACGGGCAAGGCAGTCACCTTCGTTATAAGTTGGGATTGAAAAATCCACTTCATTATAACATAGGTAGGGGGCCGCGCGCCTTATATCATGGGCAACGCCACTTCCACGAAGAGAAGGTCCGGTTAAGCCAATTTCAATAGCATCCTTTGCAGAAATTACCCCAATTCCTTCCAGACGTTCAAGAAAAATTCTGTTCGTATTCAGTAATTTCTCTACTTCATCCAGACGGGCATTACTCTGATCCACAAATTCCTGAACCATCTGTAAGGCTTTTGCGGACATATCCTGCGCAACGCCACCGATGCGGGTATAACTGGTAGTAAAACGGGCACCGCATACTAAGTCATAAATATCAAGTATTTTTTCACGCTCCCGTAATGTCCATAAGAACACAGTTAACGCACCTACATCCATTGCCAAGGCGCCTATAGCAACCAGATGCGACCCCATTCGGGCCAATTCCGCTATAATCATGCGAATATATTGGGCGCGTTTAGGGGCTTCTATACCTGCAAGTTTTTCAACGGCAAGTACATACGCGACATTATTGGCAGGTGGTGAAAGATAGTCAAGCCTGTCTGTGTGAGGTATATATTCCAGATACCCCATATTTTCAGCCATCTTTTCATATCCTCTGTGCAGGTAACCCAACTCAGGGACTGATGCAACAACTGTTTCACCATCAAGGCGTAATAATACACGTAAAACACCATGGGTGGCAGGGTGCTGGGGACCCATATTTAATATCATTTCATTATCGAGGGCATCTTCGAATGTAACTTCAGAATCAGCCTTGTATAATGCTTGTAAAATTCCTGGTTGTAAATCTTCTTTATGTATTTGTTCCATAATAACCTTATTTCTTTGGCAACGGTATTGAACCCGGGATACCCATAAGTGGAAAATCTTTCCGTAGCGGATGATATTCAAATTCCTCCGGCATATACATTCTACGGTGATCGGGGTGGTTGGTAAATGTTATCCCGTACATATCAAAAGTCTCGCGTTCATACCAGTTGGCCGAACGCCAAATGTCACTTACCGTATCAATAGAGCAATCTGATTCTTCCACAACTGCTGCCAAACGAATTCGGGAGGAATTTTTAAAAGAATATAAATTATAGATTACCTGAAAACGGGAAGTCCTTTGTGCCCAATCAATAGCCGTTACATCATCAAGGCGAATAAATTCCAGTTCGCTATCATTCTTCAATAATTGGCATACTGGCCTGATAAATCTCTTTGGGAGAACAATAGTTGTCTCTCCGCGAAATTCTACTGTCTCCGCGTGGAGTTCGGGGTTTATACTTTGAATCTTCTCGATAATTTTGGTTGTCAACTCCATAGATTATTTCCCCACCTCTTCAAATTGCGGTACATTAGGGAAATCCTGTACTCGCGATTTTCCTATTTTGTCCTGAATCATAATTAATGCATTTAATAAGTTATCCGGACGGGGAGGGCAGCCCGCGCAATAAACATCAACGGGTAAAAACTGGTCGATACCCTGTACAACTGAGTATGATCGATACATTCCACCGGTTGAAGTGCACGCGCCCATTGCTATAACCCATTTCGGCTCAGGCATTTGATCGTAAATTTTTCTTACAACTTTCGCCATTTTGAAGGTTACCGTTCCTGCAACAATCATCAAATCGCACTGCCGGGGAGTAAAACGCATAACTTCTGAACCGAACCTTGCTATATCATACTTTGGATCACCGGCTGCCATCATTTCGATTGCACAGCAGGAAATTCCCATTGGCATAGGCCAAACGGAGTTTTTACGCGCCCAGGAAGCAAGAAAGTCGACTGTTGTGGTGATAAATCCATCACGGGTAAGTGCAGCTTCTAGTCCCATTTAAAACCTCCTTTTTTGTAGGCATACAGAAAGCCTATTTCGAATACAAACAAAAATACCAACATAGAATACAAAGCGACAATTCCAATTTCATGAATCAACCGCTTAAACTCTACAGCCCATGGATATACGAAGATTACTTCCAGGTCGAATATGATAAAAAACATTGCTACCAGGTAGTATTTAACTGAAACCCGTTCATGGGCAGATCCAATTGGCTGCACACCACTTTCGTACGTGGTAAGTTTTTCTGCAGTAGGCCGCTGCGGCCCTAATAATTTCGATAGCGCCACAAGTACTGTGGCTAAAACTATCGCGAAGCCGATTACAAGAAAAAGTGGTATATATTGTTCTAACATATCTTTTGTCTTTTAGAAAAATAAACTTGAATTTATGAGATTTGTCCCTTAAACCCAAAATCTGTTTAGTAATTTAACGGCCATAGAGGCGCCTGAGCTAATATAACAAAATGGCAAGGTGAAAAAGTTCACACTGAAGGCCTTTTAGACCAAAAAAGTGCCTGAAATGAAAATTTTTTGCTTTAATTAGGATCACTCATCGAGGAATTAGGCGCCCCCAGCTCGACAAATTTCAAAAACTGCCGGGAAGATGAGAAATACTCTGTTATTAAATCCACAACCTGTCGTTGGCCGGCCCAGGCCAATAATTTTTTTGCCTTTTGTGCTGAGACCCATTGGAATTCCGTGTGCTCTTCAGACAGGATTACCGGCAATTCCGGCTCAGTAAGAGCTGCAAAGACAGGAATTACATTTATTTCGTCATCTATCGGGTTATAAAATGAGTTTATCTGCGGAACTATCCACATCTTAGTTGGAATCAACCCGGTTTCTTCAAGTAGTTCCCTATAGGCGGCATGTACAGCATGTTCGCCTTTTTCAATTCGCCCGCTTACCATTTGCCACAAATTGGGATAGATTTCTTCCGGGGCCCTTTTAATGAGCAGGAATTGTAATCGGCCCTTATTTCGGCGGATTACATGTACTTCTATTATTTGTCCTTTTATTTTCATCATTCATCCATTTAGAAAAAGGCTCGCATTTCCGCGCGCGCAGTATGTATTAATCTTGATCCGCTAATCGAACGTCCTTCATAGTTAGCCGAAGCTTGCAAATTATCTGCAAGGCGGTAATCGAAAAAAGCCCGGAAGAAATTATTTAAACCTATGCCGTTTCCTCCGGTAAGTTCAAACGGTATATAATTCTTTGTGTTATTAATGCTAAGCTCTATTCGCTCTGCCTCTAATCGAAGTCGGCCTTTGCCGGTGAATTGGAATATAGTGCGGAATTGTTGCCCGTTCTCTGTTAAAACGGTTGGCACGGCAGGGAAGTTATCAGTACTTTTAGCGGTTTTAATTTTAAAACCCGTTTCAATCCAGCTTACGGGATGATATGAGAAATCCATTGTCAGTGAAGTCCCGTCAATATTCCTGCATCGAATTGCATTATCGCGGGCAAACAGGTTATCCTGCTCGTGTACGATATCGGTTTGATTACTGATTTCTTCCATCATTTGAAATTTTATCCTGAGGCTTTGCTCCTTTTTTCCCCCGGTTTCCAGGCCGGAGCCATATTGGTTCAGGAAATCAGTTTGTGAATAAAAAAGCCGGAAATTTAGATCAGGTTTATTTTCGAAAATATTTATCGTTTGTTGAAAGGATTGCGTCCCTCTTATCGTGTTTTTTTCGTTTCGGAAAAATTTTGTATTAAGCAGATAAATGTGCTCCAGTACATCATCAGTGCTATTTTCTTCGAGTCGTAAATATGTCTCGAAAGTTAACGCGTTGATCGCGTCAGTAAACAAACCCGCGCCTGTAATTATCTGCTGCAGGTTCCAGCGAATACGGGCACTGGTTTTCAGGTCAATGACCGGGTAAAGTTTATCCGTAGGAACCATAATTATTTGATAGTCGCCATCATAAATTGCCGGTTCAAACTCATTATCATCTTTTATCCCGTTCTTATTCAAATCGCCTACGTACCGATAATTCCCAAACCCTTTTGCTACCTGTACGAAAACTCTTTCCAGTTTAGCAGTTTTTTGGGTGGAAACAGTATAAAATAGCTCAGTTTGTAACTGTCGCAGAGGATTATAACGTGTCTGGTTTTTTACGAGAATTACTTTACTATCAAGTTCTCCCTTATTTCTGTAGAATGGTTTAAACTCTTTTGATACTGCGCTGAAAGAAAAAGAGGTTTGAAAAACTGAACTGGAACGGATATCGGAATTGATATTATAACCGAATGATTCGGCTTGCGGGATTAATTCTCCGTTCGGTGCAGCAAAATCTTCACGATAAGTATATCCTCCGCTTATAGATACCGCCTGCCAGGGTTGCCAAGTAAGAACAGGATCCATTTGATAGTATTTTAAGCTGCTTGAGTATAGCGAATCGAGAGTAGTATTTTTATCTTGCTTATCCTCATGTTGGAATGATAATGCAGGTGTTAGTGTTTTTGCCCTATATTTAACCGTGGATTGTTGTTTTAACCATTTCGAATCCATTTGGCCATTTTGTGTTACTACATAATCAATTGAGTATGTACCGGCAAACCCGGAGTCTTGCTTAAACGCAATATCCTCATGATAGCGTGAAGTGGAAAATTCTGAACCACGCTGAATATGACCATATAGCGAACTGAATTCCAGGGATTTGATTGGCTGATATTGAAGTGATATCTCGCGTAAGTGTTCATCCTGAGGAGCCGCGTTGGCTGGCAGATTATAGTCCCGGGAAAACTCAACCGACCCTAGTCGATCAAGCGGATCGAAAGTACTTTGAATAACTCGCTCTTTCCAGCCCAATCCTATTTTACCGAAATTGTTCTTGAGAATTGACAAATCACGTAAAGGTACCCGGAATGAAAAATTTATTCCGTATCCCTTATGTTGTGCATCTTCCAAACCGGAAAGGCGGTTAATTGCCAATGAACTGATGCCTCCTTCCAGATCCAAAATGAAGGATTCCGGCTGAGTATAAGTAAAGCACAGGGATGAAAATTGCCGTAACTCAGGCATTGGTAAAAAGACAATTGTATCGTAGCCGCCCAAATGACTGCCTACGTATGAAAATTGCCCGGGCAGGTCACGAGTATAATTTCCTTTCCCTTCGCCAACATAAGAGAATGAAATATTGTAAATGGCATCGGCGGAGCCGGGAGCATACTTGTAGTACCGGAGAATTGTTCCAGCACTTATTGAATCTATTGCGGTATAATAACCCCGGCGAACCTGTAGAGAGTCGGGAGTGGCTAAAGTTACTCCACTTCGTACTGCCGCGAGCCTATTACCTCCGGCTTGTTGCAATATTTTTTTATCTTCGGCAGTGAGAGTGGCATCAATTGGAGCATCGGGGTCGTCACCTTCGCGAAAATACTGAAAGCTCATTTTTATTCTTGATTCAGGAATACTCACAGCCACACCGGTTCCAAAGAAATTCCGGGTAAATTTCCTGTCAGTATATTCAAATTCTACAAATATTCTGCTTGCAGACGTAATCAGTTTCTTAGGAGTAAAGGTTATCTGAGCGTTTGCATAGTCTATAGTAAAATCATTTTGCTCACCCCTTCGTAAAAGCTCGCCATTAAGATATACTTTTTCAGATCCGGCAATAATTATTATATCTTTTTCATTATTCCTGCCCGAAAGCAGATACGGCCCTTGCACGGCATCCTGCCCGCTGAGAGAATTGGTTGTAAATTTTCCGCGCGAAGTTGCAAAAGCTACAAATCCTGAATATCCTTCCCAGTTTGCCTCGGCAGACAATCCCTGTAATTTCCGGTTAATTACGCCAAACTCACCAAGTTTTTTCGTAAAATCGTATTCTCCAAACGTGCCGGTCGCGTTTGGATGTTTGACCTGAATGAAGACCTTATCCAATTCATCAAGCCGCTCGGATGTACCCTCGGGTTGAATAGGGGAGTTCTCGTCGGTGAGAGCGGCGACCAATTCGATATCGTCACTCAATTTTCCGGATATTTGCAATCGGAAACCACTCTGTACGGTTAAATCTCTATTAGTGCCTACGGTAAAGCCCCTGATAAGCGTACCACTCTTTTCTATATTTTTACCAAATATACTTTCTGACGATAAATCTGAAGCCTGGAGCGTTAAAGCATGGGTAGAATCCCGGCCAGCCTGAAAAGGTTGAAATACCAGACGCCGATGATAATACTCTTTCGGGAATGAAATGCGATAGGTTCGGTAATGTACAATTAAAGTATCGAAAACTGAATAAGTTAAATCCGGTTTTAATTGAATTATACCGTTTGCGTATGAAATATTGTATGATGATTTGGTTAGTGTACACCCGCGTAATATCAGCGATTCGCTGCCGGGAAGCATTGATATTGCACCCAACTGATACTGGTTATCCAAACGAATCCGAAATGTATCGGAAACGGCAACAGTTTGCTCATTCGTTTGGCTAAAAAGCATGCTTCCAGTTAGGAATACGAAGTATATTACATACGATATACGCAACGGGGTATTTACTTAATTTATAATGAAAATAAACTGTAAAATAAGCATAAGAACAGAAAGATATGACTGCTAAAATTTCTGTATATTTTTAAATAAAATTTTCAGGAATATGTATGGTGAATGTTTCCGAACACTTCAGGAAATTTCGAGAGAACACGATAGGGTGGGATGCTAAAATCTGTACACCCGAAGGTGATAAACCGCTATTATATGCCGACTGGATTGCCAGTGGCAGGCTCTATGGCCCAATTGAAAAAACAATCTGCGAACGCTTTGGCCCCTATGTTGCTAATACTCATTCAGAGTCTTCCATGACAGGGGCTATAATGACCAATGCTTATCATTATGCTCAATCCGTAATTAAGAAACATGTTAATGCCGGTCCGGATGATGTGTTGCTCAATGCGGGTTCCGGAATGACGGGTGTGGTTAATAAACTTATACGAATATTAGGTCTGAGAGCTCCGGAACAATTGAAGGATTTTATTCATCTTCCTGAACATCTTCGTCCCGTTATTTTTATAACCCACATGGAACATCATTCTAACCAGACTTCCTGGTTGGAAACGATATGTGACGTGGTCGTTTTAGATGCGGAACCTGATGGCAGTGTGGGAACAACTTCGTTGCAAAACGAAATAGTAAAATATTCAGACCGTGCGTTAAAGATTGGTTCGTTTTCAGCTTGTTCGAACGTAACTGGGGTACAGACTCCATATCATGAACTAGCCGCGATAATGCACCAAAATAACGGGTTCTGTTTTGTCGATTTTGCCTGTTCTGCTCCTTATGTGAATATTAACATGCACCCTGAAGACCCCGAACAAAAACTTGACGGTATTTTCTTTTCACCGCATAAATTTCTTGGCGGACCCGGTACCCCCGGTATTATGTTGTTTGATTCAAAGTTATATCATAATCGTATTCCTGACAGCCCGGGAGGGGGGACAGTAGAATGGACTAATCCCTGGGGCAGGCATAAATTTGTAAACTCTATTGAGGCACGGGAAGATGGCGGTACGCCACCTTTTCTACAAACTATTAAAGCAGCCCTGGCGATAAAAGTAAAAGAGGAAATGAATCCTATATTGATGGTAAAGCGGGAAGAAGAACTTATCCGGCTGTTATTTCAGAATGTTGAAAATATTCCTCATCTTCATATATTGGCCGACAATCTTCGCCACCGATTAGGCGCAATTTCTTTATATATTGATAATGTGCATTACAATCTTGCAGTAAAACTGCTTAATGATAAATTTGGTATTCAAACCCGGGGCGGTTGTTCCTGCGCCGGAACATATGGCCATTATCTTTTGCACGTCGATCCTAACCGGTCACAAGCAATTACGGATAAAATTGATCAGGGAGACCTTTCGGAAAAACCAGGTTGGATTAGGATTTCATTGCACCCAACTATGACCGATGATGATATATTGCTTATCGCTGAAGGCTTAAATCAGGTTGTACATCATGCTGAAAAATGGTCTGAAGATTATACATATAATAACTCCAAGAATGAATTTTTCCATAAAACCTGCAATATGGAAATGAAAATTCCCGAATGGTTTGAACTGTAAGTTTATAAAAGGTAAAACGCCGGCTTTTGAACACCGGCGTTTTAATTCTCATCTCATACTATAGTGCAATTAAAAATATGCACGTACCCGAAATTGCACACCTGTTTCATGAGCAACTTTTTCCGAAGCCTCCAGGTCCACACCCGGATAATTTACTACGCTTAGCACAACTTCAGGTATGTATGCCATGGCTTTCCCCGCGAACTCAAGCATTGCATCGTAATATGATTCCGGCAAGCGCATAAGTTCGGCATACTGCTTACGATCATGGCTGTTCAGGCTTATGGAAACACAATCCAAAACCCCCTGTAATTCAGGTGTAATATCCCGTTTATTGATAATGTTGCCATGTCCGTTGGTATTTAATCGTGTATTACCACCGTTTTGCTTTACATATTTCCCAACTTCTTTGATAATATCTAAACGGATGGTAGGCTCACCGTAACCACAGAATACAATTTCGGAATAGCGGGTAGGATCGCCGATTTCATTGATATATACTCCGGCATCGGGTTCAGCCGATTTTTCCATCCCGAGAGAATAACCATGAAGAACGGGTTGATCTTTTCTTGCACAAAAAACACAGTCGGCATTGCATCGATTAGTAACATTAATATATAACGCGTCGCCAAGTTTATAAGTAAAGGTTAGCTTGCCTTTTTCTTTAAGATTAAAGAAAATAAGCGCGTTTTCTGTTGTTTGTTTTTCAATCTCCGGTAAACCAATACCTTTTGTTTCAGCTAATTGTTGAGCTACAAGAGTTAGATATTTCGGTTCATTACGCTGCCCACGGTGAGGTATGGGAGTCATAAAAGGTGAATCGGTTTCCAACATGATTCTGTTTAAAGGAATTGCAGCGACAATGCTTCGTAACTCATCTGCTTTCCTGAAAGTAATATTACCCGTAAAGGAAATGTAATGCCCCAGAGCCAATACAGTTTCGGCGAATTCCAGATTAGCATTAAAACAATGGAACTGAGCCCGTAATGTTGTTTTTTCATACTTCCGGATAATATGCAACATATCAGCATCTGAATCCCGGTTATGTATAACAACCGGTAGATCCAGCTCAAGTGCAAGATTCAACTGCTCAATAAATGCTTTTTTCTGAATTTCTTTCGGAGTGAAATCGTAGAAATAATCTAACCCTATTTCACCAATTCCTATAATCTTGGGATGCATTGCAAGCTCGGCAAGCTCTTTTTTCATTTTCTCATCCCAATTCTTACAATCATGGGGATGAATACCAACAGTGCCATAGGTGTGCTCGTAACGTTCACAAATACCGATGAGTTGTTTGGCTGATGCAATATCAGTAGCAGGGATTACGATTTTACCAACTCCGGCCTCTCTGGCATCCGCGATTACTTTATCTAAATCTGATTCAAAATTCTTAAAAAATAAATGTGCATGTGTATCTATTAACATGTTTTCCTAATAGCAATTCATAAATAATACCGAAAATTACAAAAAAGCCCGGAAGAAAAAAGGGGATAAAATTGTACAAATAATGAAGTGTTGTGGAGCTAAGCGGGATCGAACCGCCAACCTCTTCGTTGCGAACGAAGCGCTCTCCCAATTGAGCTATAGCCCC
The DNA here is from genome assembly GCA_021286645.1 of Ignavibacteria bacterium. Lineage (GTDB taxonomy): Bacteria > Bacteroidota > Ignavibacteria > Ignavibacteriales > Ignavibacteriaceae > JACPGF01. The sequence continues at coordinate 16,137 of JAJTBZ010000070.1, read as the reverse complement.
GAATAATTACTACTCAAAATTAGAAATTTTATTAATCTGACGCAAATCCGGGAATCATCTATTGCATTTTTACTAATTTTTGTAAAACCGATTTTTTTCCTCCAGGGAATTCCGCGATCACTTTATAAAGATATACACCATTGGCAATTGCATCGCCATCAGCATCGCAACCGTTCCAATGCAACGAGTTAAATCCGATGCGAAGGGTCTCTGTTGGAATATTTAATTCCCGGATACACCGCCCTGCAACAGTAAAGATTTTAATTGTTACCTTATTGGGTTTTTCAGCTCCTGCCACTTGGAATTGGAATGCCGTCGAGTTCGTGAATGGATTCGGGTAATTATATACCTGCATTATATCATTTCCTGAGGCAACCTGAACAACCAGGTGAGTAAAAGCGGTATCTACACTTGATGAATTACCATGAGCGTCTTTTATCCGGTAATCTATATAATTTGTACCGGCTTGCAAATAGGGCGAGAACCGTATTTGTGTAGTTGGTTTGGGTGCTGTGCTAAACGAGTACCCGACGCTGTCACCGGGAAATAATACCTGAGTTCCATTTACCAGTATTACGGCTTGTTCGGATGTAATAGGAAGTAAATTATCATCCTGAATCGAAAGGAATACTTCAGGATGCGATGGCACAAAATCTCCGCTGGCGACTTCATTATTATCGATAAGTAAACGAACAGTAGGCCGCGTTGTATCATCTTTGACCACGAACGTTGTGTCAATCCGGTTATTCATTAACAAAATATCATCGTCCAAGCTTGCAATGCGAATGTTAAGAGTATGGATTCCGGTAGCGAGTTGACTGGTAGGCAAACTAAATGAATAAGTTGTCATATCATGCGAAGCAACCTTTTGAATTTCCGGGAGCAGCACAGGCGCGTTCTTATCTATACTGTAGTATACTGCAACTGAATCTGAGGAGCCGATTCCCAGATTGTGTATGGGTAATGTTGCATGCAAAGGGTTATTATTTAATACGGTATCCATTGATACCTTAAGTTCACGATTATAAATGTATAATTCATTTCTCGGAATATAATTAACCTGAATCGAGGAAATTTCAATTGGCTGCGGCAGAGTAGAATTGGAATCGAATACCGTGATTGAAAAACGAAGTTGCTGATAAATTGAATTATCGATTGAGGAAAGATTTACTGAGTCTTTGCGTGAAGTTGATATATGTGTCCAACTGGTAGAATGCAGCGCCCTGCCTTCAACTGAAATAAGCAGATTGTCACTTAATCCGGAACTGTTTTTATTCACCGTAATGCTTATAAATTTCTTGGCGTAATCGGTTGAAATACCCGGAAGGGTAATACCGCGCGCAGTGCTGTCGAGTTTTACAACAAGCGTCTTAGAAACGGGTGTATATACTGCATTATTGGTCTCCAGGGTTTTGAGCAATGATGAAGATATTTTTTGGACAGTTGCTAATGCTGCACCTGTTTGCAATGCTCTTATCGGCGACCATTGCCCCGTTTTGCTGCCATCACTTACTCGTCCCCGCCAGAAATAGGCGCCGGCCGGCAGGTCTGAAATTTTCCAGGATATAATTGAGCCTGTATCGTGCAATGCTGCTGATTTTTTTATTGGATTTGCAAAACTTAAGGATGTATCAATTTCATAATAATACGAGAACTTATGAAAATCATTACCCGAGATATCAGCCATTTGCAGCGTAAACTCAGTTTGTGTAATAGTGCTTGCATGTGCAGGGCCAATAAGCTGTGGAGAATTTATATCTCCAACATTTAGAATCTGTGTTGCAGAGTTATTTGTGGTGTCATCTTCAATGGAAACCATTGGTAAATTAACACTCAGCTTCATGGTCACTGAGCCGTCAAGCACAATTTTCCACGGGAAGGTTAATGAGTACGAGTTAGCGAAAGAAGGTATTAATTTTGTGCCAATAAGAATCGAAGTGTCCGGTTTAACGGCGAAGAGTTTTATCCTAATCGAGTCCTGCATAACAGCGCCATCGTTATGAATTGTGCATGATATTTGGACAGTATCGCCAATAAAAGGAGAATCAGTGTTAAAGGTAATATCGTTTCCACCAACCCGGTATTCAGGATTTGGCGGAATTGCCAGGCTTAACACGGGATCGCCCAGGTATGTAAGTAAAGAAATTTGAGTCGGCCAATAACCATCTGAAGGGCTGCGTAATTTCGCCGCCATGAAAGCTTTACCGGTAACATGGTTCTTTTTCGCGAAAAGCTCATCGAATATGTACGTATTAATGACCGAGCCACAATCCCAACTCGTAAGCCCTGAGCAGCCAAAAAAGCCAACTGCACCCTTGTTAGGGACTTTAATAAATTGTTCGCCAAAAATATCAAGGTTATCGTAATGTGCGGTATAGCATGTTACACTAAGGATAACCGGTAATTTACGTGTATTCGTAAGCAGGTAAATATCGGAATCGGAAAATACCAGATCCCATTGGAAACCACCACCATGCCCGTAATAACTAAGTAATACCATTCCCGTATCTAAAGCATTTCGCATTTCGGCGGTACTGCCGATATAAAGTTGCTCTTCGGGGGTACCAGGGAAGTTGAATATACAGGTTGAGTTGATATTATTTGGTGTTAAATATGAATTACGTAATGCAAGACTTGCTGCATTAAAGCCATAGCTCATTTCATCTGCTGCATTTACGCCGGATGCAAACAAACCCACGCGATTCCTCCATGACTTCGACTTATCAGCAGGGTACTGTTCCAGTTTTTGCAGAAATGCTAACCCTTCAGCAACGGTTTCTATTGATATCCGACCAATAGCCATGAATGGATATATACCATCATCCGAAAAACTGACATAGGAATTATCACTGGCAGCAATACCGTATGTTACCGACATAACATCAAATGACGGTATAAAATTCGGCCTGCTATCCGGAAAAATATGGCGGTAGTCTGAACTCATATCACCAATAAGAACAACATACGCAGGTGCCGGGGCCTGCCAGGATTCGTATGTGTAATGGAGAAAATCTTTAATACCCCGAGGGTCTTGCAGCCCGTCACTGAATTCATTATATATTTCATCAACGTACACTATACTGATCCGGGGATTTTTTATCGTGGAATCGGGAAAATTTACACTTCTGAGTGATTTCAGTCTCTCGGCAACTTCCTGAAAATTTCGGTGCGCAATTATGAGATAATCGGCTCCACGAGTAGTATTATGCAAATTCGATGAAATGTTGTTCCGGATTGAATCGGGGTGAAGAAGGTTCCTGCCGTCGGTGCAATAGTAACTGGTATTTGCTGCCGCTGAGTCTGCAAACAATACTTTTTGTTCGGTATCATGTAATAATGCAGCATTGCCAATTATCGTTTTAGTTTCCGGTACATAGATACGAATCGAGTCACCTGGCCAGGCGGTAAGAGTATATTGAGAAAGCCCGTTGTTTAAGGAAGTAAATTGGTATGAGTTGGAGTTCGCTTTAAGTGTAGAATAATACGATAAATCGAACCAATTAATTCTGATATCATCGGCAGCATTTGGTCTGCAGATTACACCATCAAGATATATCTCCAGTGTATTGGTAGTTTGCAACGGTATATCGGATGATCCAATTTTAAACCGCGTTTGAAACATATATTCAGTCTGCCCGTTCCAAAGGGCTTCGCCAATCTTTTTACCATTTATTTTTATTATTGCGTGATGGTCGAAATTACATAAATAATGTGTCATGCCATGCAAAAACAATCGAAAATCTACGAATTGAGAATCCATAATCACGTTTGCCGGCGAGTTAAATTGAGTAACAAAACGGGGATTGGTGGTGCCTCCATCATAGGCGATGCCTGCCCAGAACCAGAAATCACGTTTTTCATCCGGAGCGTGTCCCAACCGTTCAAAAACACTATCCTTCTCATAATAATCCATTCTGTGATAGTATGTTTGCGGTGTCGCGGAAATTGACGTATTATGATTTCCGGGAGTAAAACGTTGAGAAACAGAAGCGTCACCGTTGATAGTAAGGAAATATACATTACTTGTATTGTATATGTTCATCCTGCAATAGGGAGATGCAGGGGCAGTATTACCGATAAAACGAATATAATCGCCTTGTTTGAATTCGCCGGAAGAAGCGGTTACAACTTCAATTGGGACCTGTTTACCATCGGCATATAATTGAATTGTTCCGGTATTAGTAATCGTATTTACCGGAATGCCCGCGTTAACCAGATCAGAATATGTTAACTGATAAATACCTTCTTTATTAAGATAAATTTTATAATAAATCCGGGTTGGGTCCAGCCATCCTGTTTCGTTTTTTTTTACCATTTTTTGCGAGGTGGTGTTAAAACTCAAGGCCTCAGGATAATTAACTGCACCTGTGCGGAGCAGTTGCCGGGTGAAATCATCAGTAATTTCATAAGGGATGTATGAGCCATATATCACTTCAACCCGAAGTTTCTTATGGAAAATCAATTGTCTTGTAACAGGATTCCATTGGAACGGAGCAATAAGAAGTTTTTTGAATGATGCCTGTCGCGCCTGGTACGCCTTACTTAGAGTTACGGCGTGTTCAGGGAATAATGAATTCTTTGAATAAACTACGGGGTCAAATTCCTGTAATGTTGTAATCTCGCCAGATTTATGTGCATTGTCCGGGAAGGGGAGTATCATCTTATTAGGATAAGTAACCTCATCATCCGATAGTATTTTTATCTGCTGAGCATCACTGAGGGGGATAGCCAATGGTACAGAGTATTCAGGCAGCCATGGCTGACCCGCGATTTTGCCTGAATATAAGGAAGAAACGATTTTACTATAGGAGGCTCCGTTAACTGTTGTATCTATTACATAACAAGCATTCGAAAATTCGAACTCCAAAATGATGGATTTTGAATCCTTTGATATGATTTTTTCGAATTTATACTGGCCAAAAATTGAAATGTGAGGACTAAATATTATTACACTAAATAGTATGTACAAACTAAACGATAACCTAGCAGAGCCGGAATTTTTCACAGTTGTATTTACCTTTTTGAAAAGCAACATAGATTTATGAGAATGCACTTATTGCATTGCAAAATACAGAAACGCTGCCATGCATGCAATACTAAATCGGATGATGCATATACATCAGTCCGATTGTAAATACTTTTGTAATATGAAAAAACTTCTACCTGTATATAGGATGATTTCCATAATTTTGCATTGAATTATTTACTCATTGAAGAGATTTTATGCAGAAAATGTTCGATCCCCAGACCAATTATCAAAACACACGCAGCAACATTGGTTATGTTCCTCTTCGTGATGCCTCTCAACAAGATTATGACCGTATTGGATTCATGTCAGGGCTGGAAGTACATCAGCAGTTATTAACATCAGAGAAACTATTTTGCCGGTGCCCTGCAGGAGTATTCCAATCAGATAACGAATACGATGCTGAAGTAATTCGTCATATGCGGCCAACACTTAGCGAGTTGGGTGAATATGATGGTACAGCATTAATGGAGTTTAGAACCCGTAAGGAAATTGTTTATAAACTTAAGAATGTAACTACCTGCACGTATGAAGTGGATGATACTCCGCCTTTCCCGATTAATAGGGAGGCTCTCGATATAGCCATCCGCATTTCTTTACTTTGTAAATTAAATATTGTAGGTGAAGTGCATATTACCCGTAAACAATATCTCGATGGAAGCATTCCCACCGGTTTTCAGAGAACGGCTATTATTGGTGTGGAAGGCGAACTTCCGCTACGGCATAAAAAAATTCGTCTGATTCAGCTAAGTATCGAAGAAGACAGTTGTCGGGAAATTTCTGATATCGGACATGTCCGGGTATATAAGACCGACCGGTTAGGCATGCCGTTAATTGAGACGGTTACATATCCGGAATGTGTAAATCCTGCCGAAGTGGAGGAAACATGCAACTATATCCGCTTCCTGAACAGGAGTACTGGTTTGGTTCGTACCGGTATGGGGGCTTCACGACAGGATGTAAATGTTAGCTGTCGGGGTGGATCCAGGGTTGAAATTAAGGGAGTGGCTCACGCACGGTGGATTCCACGGTTAACACACAATGAAGCTTTTCGTCAATGGGCTTTGTTAGCCATTAAAAATATATTATTGGAAAGATATGCAGCATCTTCATGGACTGTTTCACATACTGTATTGGACAAGAAACAGGTAAAAGTTGCTCATATTGCCAAGAAGGATAAAATTAAAAAAAGAGCCGTAGCAATTAATCTTCCTGGCTTCGCCGGAATACTCTCGCATTTCCTTCAACCCGGAAAGACTTTTGCTGATGAACTTGCAAATCGCTTAAAAGTAATTGCTTGCATTGAAAAACCAAATATGACTCATTCCGAGGATTTTGAAAGCGTATTGACCGATGAAGACTGGATGAAGATCCGGTCGTTGTTAGGCAGTAATGAACAAGATGCCCAGGTAGTTATCTTTGGCCCGGAAGCTGATATTAAAACTGCAATAGAAACCATTGAAGAACGTTGCCGTATGGCTTTTGAAGGTGTACCGAAAGAAACACGCAAAGCTTTATCTGATGGTACTACAATTTTTGAACGGGTTTTACCGGGAGCGGATAGGATGTATCCGGATACTGATTCTGCGCCAATTCCATTGAGTAATGAATATATCGAAAAGCTAAGTACCGGGTTGCCTGCTGAAATTATTGACAGATATCATCAACTGCAAACGTGGGAAGCGCCAGTAGATACTTATACGTATATCTTAAAGAAAAATCTGGTTCCGGTAATTGAAAAAATTATTAATGACCTGGAACTATCACCAAAATTTGTCACAGCATTTTTTGGGCATACTCTCAAGTTCGTTGAAGGGCATTTTAACCGTTCTGCCGATTTCCGGTATGAACAAATTTACGACATATTCAAATATTTGAAATCTTCAAAACTCGGATTGGAACTTGCCCGTAAAATTTTACCGGTTATGTATGAGCACCCGAATATGGATTTTCAGTCAGTGTTAATGAGCATTAATTACAAGCACTGTACTTACGCTGAAATTGTTTCCCGAATAGAGTTCCTGAAACAACGGTTCTTAGGGATTAATACATCCACCGATCCGGAAGCACGCGCTAATTGGATTATGGGACAAATTCGAAAACTGGCTGAAGGGAATATAGACCTTCGTGAATTGCGCAAAGCGTTAAATAATTAACTACATGAATTTGCAATTAAAAAAGTATTAGTATGGCTGAAGATATATTCCAGGGTTATAAAGGGGCAGCGTTAGAAACGTTGATGAAATATAATGTTCGCGTTTGGGGGCAGGGAGAAATAGAAACGACCAGGGGTAAGTTTACAGGCACTGTTTTACCAAGAGCCGAAAACGATGACGATAAGCACATTGTATTAAAGATTTCAACTGGTTACAATATTGGCATTGATGTGGATACTATAACCGATATGCGGGAAACGGGTTACAAAAAGGCAGTGTATAAAATTCCCGAAAAGGAATTTCCTACTACCCCGGGATTGCCGAAAGTAAAACTGCTCGGCACGGGTGGAACCATTGCGTCAAGGCTTGATTATCGTACCGGTGCGGTAATTCCGGCTTTTTCACCGGGTGAATTGTATGGTGCCGTACCCGAACTTGCAACGATTTGCAATTTAACTACCGAAAAATTATTTGCTGTATTTAGTGAAAACATGGGTCCGGAGCAGTATAAAAAACTTGCTGTTGCTATTGGTAAAGAAATAGAGAATGGAATAGACGGTATTGTTATCGGGCATGGAACTGATACTTTGCATCATACTGCTACTGCATTATCATTTATGGTGCAAAATCCTCCGGTACCTATCGTGCTTGTGGGCAGCCAGCGTTCTTCAGACCGGCCCAGTTCTGATGCCGCTTTAAATTTACAACATGCTACACTCGCAGCCGGGCATGGAGATATTGCTGAAGTTATGGTGTGTATGTTTGGCCCAACTTCTGATGAGTATGGGTTATTACACCGTGGTACGCGTGTTCGAAAAATGCATTCTTCGTATCGCTCTACATTCCGTACATTAGGCGATACCCCTCTTGCAATGGTTACCACAAAACAGGTTACCCCGATAAAGCAAAAGTATAATCATAGGCGAAAAGACAGGAACGTAGCTATTAAGCCGTATTTTGAAGAAAAAGTTGCTATGGTTTATTACTACCCTAACATGTTTCCTGATATAATTGATTCATTAGTTGATAATGGTTATAGGGGAATAATTATCGCAGGAACCGGGCTGGGTCACGTTAACAAACCCTTGTATCCGGCTATTGAACGTGCAGCAAAAAAGGGAATTGCAATCTATATGACTGTTCAAACCCTGTGGGGCTATGTTCATATGTTTGTTTACGATACCGGAAGGGATTTAATGGCGAAAGGAATTATACCTGCTGCAAATATGTTACCTGAAGTCGCGTATATTAAACTAGGCTGGGCACTTGGACAAACCGATGACCTTGAAGAGGTTAAACGAATTATGCTAACCCCGATATCTGATGAAATAACGAAAAGAGAACCATATAACGGTTATCTTGTCTATCAGGGCGGTTTACCGGAGGTGGAAGATTTTATTCGCAGATATCACAAATAGACGAAAATTGCTAATCCGATGAATTTTAAAACCGGCATGTGCCGGTTTTATTTTACTTTTATATTATAATGAAGGGTGAAAATGTGAATACAGTATTAGTCACCGGAGCGACGGATGGAATCGGGAAGGCTACTGCAGCCGCTTTGGCTAAAATGGGCTGTCAAGTTTTGGTTCATGGGCGAAAATTTGATAGAGCAACTGCTATAACCAATGAGTTAATATCGCATTCCGGAAATAATAAAATTATACCTGTTTCTGCCAATCTGGCTTCCATGAACGAGATTTTTGCCATGGCACAACAAATTCGCAATTCGTTTGAATCACTCGATGTATTAATTAATAATGCAGGTGTTTATATGAAGACGCGCGAACTAACCGAAGATGGGTTGGAAATGACTTTTGGCGTGAACCATATATCACATTTTTTACTAACGAACTTATTACTTCCTTTAATTCGTAAATCCCCGGAAGGGAGAATTGTAACCGTTAGTTCAGTCGCGCATCAGCGTGGTGTGCTGGATTTTACTGATTTACAATTCGAACGCGGATATAATGGCTATTCTGCTTACTCACTTTCAAAGCTCTGTAATATACTTTTTGCCAATAAATTAGCACGACTACTTGAAAATGATGGAATAACTTCAAATTCACTGCATCCGGGAGTAGTGACGACCAAATTACTGCGTGCGGGGTTCAGTATGGAAGGAATTTCCACTTCGGAGGGTGCAGAAACATCAGTCTATGTTGCTACTTCAACCCAAGCGAGGAATGTAACCGGGAAATACTTTTCGGATTCCCGTGAAACAGCATGTTCACATATAGCCTCGGATGAATTGAAAGCAGATAAACTTTGGGAAATTAGCCGGAGATTCACAGAAAAATTTTTGACGGAAATAATTTAATTCCGATTTTTGTTCCTCAACAATTCCTGGCAATTTATATGTATAGATTAAAATTCATATGTACTTTCATTTGTGTATTATTCGCATATACTTATGGAATGAATTCTGGCAGTTTGCCCGATACTATCAATATTAATGAAGATTTACAATTGATACGTGTTACTGAACACGCATATGCACACATTTCCTACGACACAATTGGCTCCTATGGCAGAATTCCTTCAGACGGGATGCTCTATATTGATGGTGATAAAGGGTTTCTCTTTGATACTCCGTATACCGACTCGACAACAAAAATTCTCGTTAACTATATTCAGGAGATTATGAGAGTAAAGTTAGTCGGTTTTGTTCCGAATCATTTTCATGGTGACTGCGTAGGAGGTTTAGCCACAATACACAAAGCCGGCATACCCTCATACGCTAATGTGCTTACAATTACATTGGCTAAAGAAAACAATATGCCGGTACCACAGCAAGGCTTTATTGATTCACTGCATCTTAAATTAAATGATAAGGATATAATTTGCAGGTATTTAGGAGCTGCTCACAGTCCTGATAACATAGTAGTCTATTTACCATCTGAAAAAGTACTTTTTGCCGGCTGCATGGCAAAAGAGATGAAATCGATGAGTCGGGGTAATCTTGGAGATGCCGATGTAAAAGCCTGGCCGGTTACTATCCAAAAGGTCATTGATAGTTTTCCGGATGCAAAAATTGTAATCCCAGGTCATGGTGCTTTTGGAGGAAAAGAAATCCTGTTCCACACTTTGGAAATTTTTAGCAAATAAAATTGCGCGTTAATTGCATTCCATTTTTATAGTGCGAATGACTCACTAAAATATATAATTAATTTGCCGGGGATAAATAAGGTAGCCAATGAGAACATTATTCAGTATTGTAATTTTATCAATCATATTTTCGTACCAACTAAATGCACAACAAACTAAGCATTGGTCGCAATTCCAATCAATTGTCAGTCGTGAGGTTTCTGCTCCTGCCGATGTGATGCAGCAATATGAGGCTGTTTATCGGGAAATGGTTTCTCTGGCAGTAAAGTACAAAAGTGAATATAGCTCTGTAAAGAAATTTCATAAGAAATTTTTTGAGAAATTCCAGGAAAAATACCTTGAGCAATATGCCTCAAACAGTTCAGTAAGTCAATTATTAAATTCCGGTAAGTTTAACTGCTATAGTGCTGCGCTTATTTATATTGCGGTAATGGATGAAGCAGGAATGACTGTTCAGGCTTATGGTACATCAGATCATGTGTTCTTAACGTATTTGGATAATGATGAATCTTTTGTTTTAGAGGTAACTAAACCGGCAGGTGGAGAAGAATTTGAAACAGATATTAATAAGGTTACCGATAATCTTTTGGAACAGAAAATTATCACACAGCGGGAACTGAAATTTAAAGGCTCGCTGGGTGTTTATACTGAGATATATAGAAACGCGCATCCGGTTTCATTTTCCGAATTGCTGGGAATTCAATTTATGAAAATTGCTGCCATTGAATGCTCTGCAAATGAACTACGATCTGCATATAATTATTCTAAAATTGCACTCGACTATCTGAAAAATCCTGCGAGCTATTCACAGTATTATTCAATTGCCTTTCTGGCTTTAGGAAAGTATTCCAATGATACAGTACTCGCGGGTGAAGTATTTAACACGTCCATTGCTCACTTCGATTCTTCCAATGATTGCAGTGAAGCTTTAAGTACAGCAATGAAAGTGCTGGTAGATGTTTACTCCGAGAAACAAAATTTTAGTGCAGCCTTAGCCGTGCTTGCCAGAGTTAGTGTTTTCAGCAACAATAATACGATTCGGGAAAATTATAAAATTGCAAAGTCGAAGTTAGTTGATTCTCAACTTAAGGAATGTAATAATCGCGAAGATTTTGATTCCTACTTTTCGATTAACAGAAAATTCTATCTGGAGGATTCAACAAGCGAGGAGGCAAAGAAAATTTACTGTATCAATGCCAGTTATGCGATTATGCATTTAGCAATTAAAGAAGATCTCGAAAGTGTCATTTATTATGTCGATACTCTGAAAAAGGATTTATCGGGTACAAGCTGTCTAAATAGTGTTGCTGTTGGAAAACTTGGGGAAGAACTTGTTCAGCGTTGGATAACCAACGAGACTATGGAAAGTATCGAGACTAAATTATTATCCTGTCGGGAGAAGTACCTGATCGATAAATCAAACACCTCGGCAAAAACTCTTTATATTTGTGCCGCCAGGTCTAAAGTACTAAAACTCGTACGATTATATGAATGGTCGAAAGCACAGAGTTATGCTAAGATATTATCGGAAGAGTTTCCGAATGATCCTGCTATTCAGAAGGATAAATCTCTCATTGATGAGCAGATAGAAATTAACCGGAAAATATATAAAACACCTGATTCATCGAAAAAGAAGAAATAACGACGGTGATCGGTTTAAAATAGTAAAGCTTCAGGCTCGTGTAATACCCGAAGCTTAACTATATGTGGAGAAGAAAAATTAGAAAGTAAAAGAGAAGCCCAGTTTAACCGTACTGTACATTAAAGGGCTGTCTCCGCCAAATGGGAAGTTCATTTCACTTTTCCGGAGCTCTGACATACCGTAGGATAGCCCGTTTTGCAAGAGAAAGTTCAAAATAGGCGCTACAGAAGGCGTCGTATCGAGTACCCGGTCAATAAATTTATCAAGCAGGCTGTGCCCAATAATTTCTGCAACTACGCTGCCACCGGCTCGCCAGAACAATACTCTGTTGTACACGGTATTTCTTTCAAATGTAGCATTGAGCGATAGATAAGGAAACGGTTGGTAATTAATTCCGCCTTCCGAACGAATGCCGAATCGGAATGTTTCGTTATAGTCGCTTAAGTAATCAAAATCTTTTTGTAATAGCGGTTGTTGATCTAATTGAAGCTTACTCCATGCAACGCCCCAACCGTTGGAAAAAGCGATGAAAGAGCGTTTATCGCCATATGCAAGAGCCCTGTCTAATCCAACACCCAGTTGAATGATCTTTCCGGTAATTTTAGCCTGATCGTTTTCTTTATAAAAATCTTTATTGTGGATGCCAAACAACACGAAGCATTTTTCCTGTTCAATAATTTTGGTACCATTGTATTCATAATCAATGTCAACACTACCCAATTTCATTCCAACTTCGCCTGATTTATTGAAATTTTGTGACAGTTCATTATGATTTAAACCGGAAATACCATAGTTCAATTCGATAAACGGGTCACCTGATACGGTTAAATCCATATCATCATCATCCCAGTGAAATTTATGCCATTTATCTTTTTTTGTTTTCTTGGTGGCATGCTTAGACATTTTATGCATGAATCCGTGTGAGGAAGAACTGGTATCCGTGGATTCACCTGTTCCTGATGCTGAATCGACTGATTGAGCAAATGCAGAGAATCCGTACATAAGGGTAATGCAGAGTAATGATAGTACGAAATTTTTCATGTATTGTCCTTTCAATAAATAGTTTGTAATTATTTATTCAGGTTTCGTGCCAAAAATAATTAATTTACTTTACTAACGTAAAGTTATCGCATTCGCGGCCTTGCAAAGGTGTAAAATAGATGAACGGTTTATTTCTTGTATGAATGGAAAAGGAAAAAGGCTGCTTGTATTAGCACGTGTATATAAAAATAGACAGACTATATATTTTGATGGACACTGATTTCTATAACGGGCATGCTATATTCAGCTTCATAACATGCCCGTTAAGCAATTACGCGAGTATCGCTACAACTTCTTCTTGTTTGATGCCGCCGGTATAAATAACATGGCCATCAGGGTGAATGTATACATCGATTTCACTACGAACGCCAAAATCGCCGGGTAGGTAAATACCTGGTTCTATAGAACAACTTGTTGAAGGGAGAAGAACTCTTTCATCATGAGTTTCAAAATTATCAAGGTGCGGGCCGCTCCCATGTACTTCAGTAGTAATCGAGTGCCCGGTTCTGTGGATAAAGTACTCTCCATAACCTGCATCTGTGATTACCTTGCGAGTAATTTCATCGGCTTCAAATGCCTTGATTTCCTTACCCTCTGCAAATCTGCTGGTAATTAATTCCAATGCGGCATCGCGTGCATTTTTTACAATGGTAAATATCTTTGTATATTTTTCCGGCACCTCCGTACCACAATACCCAACCCAGGTGATATCGGACCAGACAGACCACGTATTATCGGGCTTTGCCCATAAGTCAATAAGTACAAAATCGCCGGGCAATATTTCCTTAAAAGTGTTTTCATCGGGGCCATAATGCGGGTTAGCGGCATTTTCATTAACACTAACAATTGGGGGAAAGTCAGTTATTAGTTTGTATTCGGTTAATTGGTTCGTAATATACTGTTGTACTTCATATTCGGTTGTTTTACCTGATTCGGTTAACCGAGCTTTAATAAAACCAAAAGCATTACGGATGATCTCGGGTAGCGCTTTTGCAGTAGCAAGGTTTTCCTGATACTGTTCTTCAGACCAGATCGCGGTAAAAAGTGTAATCAAATCGCCACTGCTGACGATGGTTATTCCAAAATCTTTTAAATATTCGTAAGTTCCGGCATCTACTTTAGAAAGATATGGAATGGCGTTTTTAGGAGAGTATTCCATTGCAACCGTCATACCCGGTTTCAGTATTGCATCCAGAAACCCATGTAACGATTCCTTACTCGAATATTTACATTCTTTGCCGGGTAGATGTGAAAGGTTATGCGCTTCAATTCCGTTAACAATTTTTGTAGGCACTCCGTTTGCCGGAATGAAATAGAAAAACCGCCGGGTCAGGTGTGAGGCGGGACTCATCTTTAAGATTTCCAGCGCGAGTGAATTAGACGCCCGGAAATCATATAATAACCAACCGTCAAGCTTCCTTTGGCGGATTATTGATTGTATTTTTTCTAAATTAAACGCTTCCATAAATTCCTGTAGATTTAATTGAGTAAAAAGCAGTTTTCCTTGTGTACAAATTGCTGAAAAACCGAAGGAAATCGATTTTAATATAGCCGGAATACCTAAAATAACAAATACTGAATTACCTGTATATTGATTTAACCGGAATACATTTCATATTACTGGCTGTTTTTAATGCCGGAAATAAATAACTTTGGGGAATTAAATTTGTACTTATATAGTTTAACAAATATTAGAGGTATACAATGATTAAAAAACTGTTTCTATTTGTTTCTATTTTTATAGTACTATATAATTGCAAGGCTTTTGCCGGTGCCGACACTACCTGGGTGCCTACAGGTACAGTAGGGATCAATGTTAGTCAGGTTTCATTCTCGAATTGGGCGCAGGGTGGTGATAATTCCATTTCATGGACCGGGTTTGGTAATATGGGATTATTGTACCAAACAAGCACCTGGTCGCTTTCCAATAAATTAAAAATTGCTTACGGCCGTACAAAACTGGGCGATCAGGATTACCGCACTAACGATAATGAGTTGTATTTTGAAACAGTCGCAACAAAAATGGCCGGCTGGGCGGTAAATCCTTTTTTCAGTAATACGGTTCGAACTACTTTAACAACGGGTTATGATTACAAATCAGGGGTAACTGTTCCCATATCAGACTTTTTCGATCCGGGCTATATTTCACAAAGTCTTGGTTTTACCTATAAAGAAGATACATGGTTACTAACCCGTATGGGTATTGCTTTACAGGAAGTTTTTACAAAAAATTATCGACAGTACTCAGATGATCCTGCCACCACCGATAAAGAAGAGGCTTTTAAACTAGAAACGGGAATGGAATCTGTGACCGATACAAAGTTAAAGCTGGATGACAACTTGCTCTATCAATCATCTTTGCGTTTATTTACCCGTTTTAACCACCTGGATGTTTGGGATGTACGTTGGGATAATAATATTACGGTGAAGGCGACAAAATATGTGAATGTTAACTTAAGTGTGTTACTCGTTTACGAAAAAAGCCTTTCAACAAGAACACAGTTGAAACAGGCATTGCAAATGGGAGTGGTTTATTCAATTTTTTAAAGAGGCGGTTTTATGAAACATGCAATTACACTTATTCCCGGTGACGGAATTGGTCCGGAGATTTCGAAAGTGGCAGTAGATATTATCGGGCACGCCGGCGTTCAGATCGACTGGGATGTGCAGGAGGCAGGAATTCCCGCGTTGGAGAAATATCATGATCCATTGCCTGAATCGGTAATCGAATCCATTGGCAGAAATAAGGTGGCGTTAAAAGGTCCGCTGACTACGCCCGTAGGAAAAGGTTTCCGTAGTATCAATGTTGCCTTACGAAAAGAATTTGAGCTATATGTAAATCAGCGTCCGGCGAAAATATTCAAAGGAATTAAAACGCTTTTTCATGAATCACTCGATATGATTATCTTTCGGGAGAATCTGGAAGAATTTTATTCGGGTATCGAACATTACATCGATAGCAGCAGGTCTGCTGCTGAAACCATAGGCATAGTGACACGAAAGGGTTCCGAACGGATAATCCGATTTGCCTTCGAGTATGCCAAACAGCATAGTAGAAAAAAACTGACTTTAGTACACAAAGCAAATATTCTAAAATATACCGGCGGATTATTTCTGGATGTTGGCAGGGAAATAGCAAAAGAATATCCTGAAATAGAATTCCA
>JAJTBZ010000051.1 GCA_021286645.1 Ignavibacteria bacterium | reverse complement strand
ATCCGGCCCGCCCTGTCCTTCGATTGACTGGCCGTATGTGGCTTCTTTTACCCCTTTGGTATTTGTGCTCGCTTCTAGTGCATTACCATTATTTATCGGCTGTAACTGTACCTGTACTTTCCCTGCCGGGAAGGTATTGTTTTCTAAAGTTACCTGATACGTCATGGTGGATGCGCTTGAGGAAGTATTACTTATTTTTATACTATCCTGACGTTCGGTTGCGGGTAATAAAACCACTTTAAGCGAATCAGGAGTAACAGTCAATACCGGTGCGGCTAATGTAGCAGCTGATACCACATTAGAAATTAATGATACGTTGCCCCATGTATCTTTTGCACGAAGAGCAACATATATTGTTTGTGCAGGTTGCAAACCGGTTACCACAACCGATTCAGTCTGGCCTGCCGGTTTTGGTGTTCCGGTAAAAGCTACCGGAGTAGCAGCATTAAATGCCGCTGTATCGGTAATAGTTGTTGCAGAACGACGAATATCATACGCCACTACACCGGCCGGAGAGGTATCCGACGGAGCTGTCCACGTGAATTTCAATGAATTTGACATTCTTTCGGCAACTGCAAGATCAGTTACTCTTGTTGGAGGAACGGTATCGGGTGTACCAAGCGTTAAATATGCCGCGTACACGTCAATCAATCCCTTACCATAATTATTATCTTCTCCGGCCACACCAAGATCACGGGCAGTGTTGTACAAAGCCAGTTTCAATCGTTTACCTGTAGCGGTAGGAACAAATGATTTCAGCAATGCAATTGCGCCGGCCACGTGAGGCGAAGCCATTGAAGTTCCGGTTAGGCTTGAATAGCCGCTCGGCGGGTACGATGAACGTACGTTAACACCAGGGGCACTAACTTCCGGTTTTATTAACAGCGATCCGGTACCACCGCATGCACCAGGGCCGCGGCTTGAGGTAGATTCAATCGGATCATTATTGCCTCCGACGTATAAACTGCCATTGATATTACCAACGCAGAAAACATTTACTTCATCGGTGTTAATATTTTTCGGTTTCGTAATTGAAGATGCTGTCGGACCATTGTTACCGGCAGAGAATACCACTGCAATGCCGGCAGCTTCCAGAGCATCTAAAGTCGTTTTATAAATACCCTGGCACTCATCGGTAACATCGGGGTCATACCAGCTATTGCTGATAACATCGGGCATATCATTAATTGTTGAAGCATTACCATCGGGATTTAATGCCCATTGGAATGCAGCAACTGAGTTAGATGTATGCGGGCTGGAACAAATTGTTTTTGCCGCGATCCACTCAGCATTAATTGCTATACCTACTGTATCCCCGGTAGCACTCGCGTACCCGCACATCGTTCCCATTGTATGGGTACCATGTCCATCGCAATCAGAGGGAGAAGTAGATCCACTGGGATCGAACCACGCCTGTGAAGCCGGCACGTGCGTACCGCGCCATTTATAACTTAATGCCGGGTGGTTTACTTCAACACCGGTATCGATATTCATAACGATACGGCCCTGACCGGTAATTCCCAGTTTCCATAATTTATCGGCATTAATTATTTTAACTCCCTGCTCAACAGTTTCTGTTTGCTCGGTATTCATTTTAACAACAACCGGGCGGTCATATTGTAATTCAGCGTCCAAGTCCATCTGCGACAGTTCCATACTGCCCATAAGTTCTCTATAGACTTCCGGCTGAGCTTCAATCAGAATCATATTGGCAATCCAGAAACTCTGGTGCGAGAAAATCTTTCTTTCAGATTCTTTTTTTTCGATGTAGGCTAATAAAGCCCCTTGCGTTGAACGGGCTTTTTCCTGTAAGGCGGTAATTACCTGGTAGGCTCGTTGCTCAAGGCTAGCTTTTTCCTTGGTCAATTTATCATCCAGAGCATTCACATTCACCTGATCGCGCAGAAGTATTAAACCCCGCACATATTCAGTTGATTTACTGCTTTGAATTACTCGCTGTAAACGTGTGCTGACTTCTACCTGTCCGAATACTATAGTAGTCAGCAACATCATACACATGATGATTCGCTTCACTGCTCGTCTCCTTCATTAAGTGATTATACTGTTAAGAATAGGTCTCCAAGAACCTATAATACGGATTTTTCGGGATGTAAAAAAATTAAAAGAGAGCAACAAATTATGTGCCACTGTACCTAAGTTAAGCACAGTGGCGCGAATAAATTATCGGGGGAGTGAACTTAAGTATTCCGTATCAATTTTGGTTACGTGGGGCACTTCGCGCTCGAGAAATAACTGCGCGATGTTTTTAAATGTTGAGGGAATATCACTTACAAAAAAGTCCATGCGCCCCATTGCATTCGAATTAGATACCAGGCCAATCCGTTCTAATTCAGCCCTAACCACTTCGGAGGCGGCAATGCCTGAATCGATTAGTTGTACATGGCTGCCCATTACTTTCCGGATAACATCAATCAGGATTGGGTAATGTGTACATCCCAATACCAGCGTATCTATATCTTTCATCTGCAAGTCGTGCAAATACTCCTGCGCTATTATTAATGCCGAAGGGTGTTTGTGCCAGCCTTCTTCTGCCAGGGGAACGAAAAGAGGGCAAGCTTGTTCATACACTTCCACCAGCGGGTTAAGCGCCAATAGTTGTTTTGAATAGGCTTTATTTCCAACGGTGGCCCGTGTGCCGGCAATGCCAATTTTGTGATTCTTCGTTGTTTTAATTGCCATTTTCGCGCCTGGTTCAATCATGCCGATAATTGGCACAGTAAAGGTCTTCTTGAGAACATCGAGAGCTACCGCGGAAGCCGTATTGCAGGCAACTACCAATGCTTTAATATTTTTTTGCATCAGGAACCGGGCTGCCTGCATCGTGTATTCAATAACAGTTTCATTTGATTTCGACCCGTATGGTACGCGAGCGGTATCGCCAAAGTACACGATACTTTCGTGCGGCATTACCGATGAAATTCTTTTCACTACCGTTAGCCCGCCAACGCCTGAATCAAATACGCCAATGGGCTTTTCTTTTTCCATAAAATTCATAATTCTGCTTTCACCTGAATAAAACACCATCCCGAACTACTTCTTCATTTTCGGGTATATAAAACGAGCTACTTATGCCCTTTTTTACCTCAATTGCTTTGGAATTGTGGCATTTAAAGAAAAACATGAAGTGCTTTTTGCTAAATTACTAATTTTTCACTTCCATTCTACATAGTAACATCGTATTTTCCTCTTCTGAAATATATTTTCTTACTTATTGTTTATATATGGATACAGTAAACGACTCGCTGCATATTCTCGTCGTTGAAGATGAATTAGTGACTGCCGCGTATATTAAAAAGCTTTTAAAAGACCTCAAATACAGCGTTGCAGCTTCATTTGCTTCTGGCGAAGCCGCTCTTGAATTCCTTACAACACACTCGGTTGATGTTGTTCTGATGGATATAGTTCTCGATGGTGAACTCGATGGTATTGATACGGCACGCATCATTACGGAAAAATACGATATCCCGGTAATTTACCTCACTTCATTTAGCGATGAACAAAAAATAAACCGCGCTACTTTTACCGAACCCTATGGATATATTTTAAAACCGGTAAATGAACGCGAGCTACACGCGAATATTCGCATGACTATGCACAAATCCGCTATGGAGCGGCAGATACGTCAAAACGAAGCCCGCTTTAAATCCATCATCGAATACTCGCCATTAGCAGTAGTAACCTGTAATTCCAATTACGTGTATAATTTCGCGAACGATAATTTTGTAAAACTGTTTAAGCCGGGCCCGGACAACTGCCTTGAGGGTAATTCCATTCTGCCTATTATTTGTCCCTTCCCCGATCAGCAGGAAAAACTCCTCGCCATTATGAGCAGGGAAGGCGTTATTCGCGGCTTCTCTGCCACCGCGCTTGATTTTGAGGGGAATGAACTCGATATCTGCCTTTCGGGCAGTTTAATCAACAACGGTACCGATGGAATCGAGTTCTTCATTGAAGATATGACTGAGCGAATTCGCGTTGAATCAATTGCAAGGCAAACCGAAGCGAAGTTTTCTGCATTATTTAATACGCCCTCACTTAGCTACGTTCTTATCGATCGGTTCTGCCGTATCCAGGCGTATAATCAAAATGCCTTTGGTCTCATACAGGATCTGTATGGCATTGCTTTGGTTCATGAAACAACTCTCTCATCCTGTTTCCCCGGTATTCAGAGTACCTGCGAAGAAAACCTGTTCGGTAAAATTCACAGCACTCATTTAACTTTAGAGCGGCAGGTAATTGATAAAAAGAATACGGAGCGTTGGTTCGAGCTCACTTTTTCCGCTGTACCCAACCGTTTGGCAGTACCCGATGAATTCGCCGTTGCAATTAAGGAGATAACCGATAAAAAGCGGCTTGAAGCTCATCAACAGGAATACATCGTACGGCTTGAATTGCAACAGCAAAAACTTGAAGAGCAATCTGCACAATTGCACCTGCTTAATGAGAAATTGCAACTCTCTGAAGCCGACTTAAAAGAACTCAATTTTAATAAAGATAAATTCTTCTCCATTATAGCTCAGGACTTGCGAACACCATTTCAGACTCTTATTGGTTTTACCGAGTATATACTCGAAGATTTTGAGAAATTACCGCCTGAAACAATCAAAAGCATTGCCTCGCAAGTAAATAAGTCAATAAAGCATGTCTTTGGCTTGCTCGATAATCTGCTCATGTGGGCAAAGTTGCAAACGGACAAAATTGAATTTAGTCCTGAACGTGTAGTATTATACGATCTTATTCAAAAGCAAGTACATACACTTGCTTCCATGTCGGAACAAAAAATGCTGCAATTGCAATTTGACATTCCCCGGGATATAATACTCATGCTGGATACAGCCTTGTTCTCTTCTGTTATCAGCAACCTTCTTTCCAATGCAATTAAGTTTACTCCGCGCGGGGGCTATATACGTATATCCTATCAACTTACTGCGGTTGGGCATCAAATAATTGTTACTGACAATGGCATTGGCATGACAACAGAGCAGCAGGATATGTTATTTAAAATTCAGGAAAGTGTGCTCAGGAATGGCACCGAGCTTGAAAACGGAACCGGTTTGGGACTTATTCTTACAAAGCAATTTGTAGAGTTGCACGGAGGAAGTATAAACGTGCTTTCACATCCAAACAATGGCAGTACATTTACGGTAATTCTGCCTCTGACTTCCGGTTATATACCTTTACATACAACACAAACGCGTCAGCAATAACACTGACGCGTTTGTGTTAATAAATTCCGCGTGAATTCAGATGAACTGAATATGCTCTGTCTGAATTCCGGATATGCTGGTTCAACCAGTCCTTCAATAAATTTAGCACCTCTAAATGCAGGGCAACTTTTCCTGAGTCAAACTTCGACTGCAATTCATCAACACGTTGTATTAACGCATCGTGTTCCATTTTATGATTTACCGAGCCGGGGTATCCGGTTTGCCGGAACAACTTCTCCTCGAATTGAAAATGTGTAACTGTGTACACATGCAATTCCCGAAGAACTGTTCCAACAATTTCATTGCCTTTTCCTTCACGCATAGCATCATATAAATCATTCACCAAATCGAACAATTTTTTATGTTGCCTGTCAATTTCTTCGACACCGACACTTAAACCGGAGTCCCATGTTATAAACGGCAAAGCAGCCTCCTTTTAGATTATTTCACACCTTTTCCATTCAGAAAAGCTGAATATCTTTTATCTGTATCAAGGATATGATTATTTAGCCAATCTTTCAGGAAGTTCATCACATCAAGTGTAATAGATAGATTACCGGCATCATATTTAGATTTCAGATCATGTACCTGAGTAGTTAGCTTGGTATGAAGCGCTTTATGACCGGTAAATTCTTCGTAACCGTATTTGCTCATTATCGCTTCTTCAGCAGAAAAATGGTACTCGGTATACTTGATTAATTCGTCTAATATAGCACCCAGAGCAGCTTTCCCCTGCCCCGCTCTCATCGCGTCATGCAGATCATTAACAAGACTGATTAACTTCTTGTGTTGATCATCGAGTTCCTTTACTTTAACACTCAGGTTTTCAGTCCATGTAAATAGTGGCATAGCATCTCCTTATTTTTTAATGCGGATAAAAATATCGTGATTTCATTTTTTATTTGCAATACCAACAAAAAAAAAGGCGTACAAAAAGCACGCCTTTAAAATCCAAATTATTGTTCTGCTACTGTTTCACACGCTTTAAATTAAACACCGCTGCTATAAGGAATAAGAAATTAACAAACCAGGCGGTCATCAGTGGATTGAGCGCGCCGTTTTTTCCAAACGCTTCCACAACCTTTAGCATCACCAAATAAATAAATGTAATTAAAATGTTAACTCCTACCTGTATTGCCATACCTCCCCGCCTCTTATCGGCTGAAAAGGGCAGGCCGAATATTACAACTATCAGTCCGGTCATCGCGAATGAAAATCGGGAGTAATATTCAATAAGCAGATACGTAGGATCCGTTCCTGCATTTCGCTGACTGACGATGCTGGACCGTAATTCAGTAAGGTTCATTTGCTCAGGCTTCTGTTGCTTTACCAATAAGTCTTTTGGTTTAAACTGTAAATCACGAAAAGGCTTTGCCGGTATTTGCTGCACTTCTTCATTGAACCGGTTGAAACGCCTCTCGGTAATATTGTATGCCGTCCAAATATTTGCTACCGTATCATAAACCATCGATTGGGCATTCATGCGCCAAACCAGCTTTGTTACATCATTTTTATCAAATTCCTGTATGCCTACCTGTACAGCTTTATTATTCTCTTCAGTAAAGTATCCTATATTTACAATACGAGTCTGCGAATCCTGAAAATACAAATTTGCACCGGCAGCAAAATAATGTCGTTTTAAATAAGTCATTTCAAGACGCGCTTTATTTCTGTTGGCGGCAGGAACAACGTAACCGCCGAAATATACCGCCAGACCACATATAAAAAATGAAACCACAATTATTGGCATCATAAACCTGTAAAGGCTGATCCCGCCCGCTTTAATTGCCGTTATCTCATTTTGATTTGACATTTTACCGGTTGTAAATAAACTCGCGAACAACATAGAAACCGGCAGCATAAGCTTAATAATTTCCGGTATGAATAACAGATAATATTTAACAACAATGCTAATTGTCACATGTGCATCAATAAAATCGTCAAGATTTTCCATTAGATCGACGACTATAAACAACACAATAAAAGCCATCAGACCGAAAAGTGTTGTTAGCAAAAATTGCTTAACCAGGTATCTATCTATTAGTTTAACCTTCATTATGCCTCAATTTTCGCCAACGTTTCGGGATAATATTTTTTACGAAATCAAAATTAATGGTTACCGTTTCCTTTACAGAACGGTACAATAAAAACAAACCTAATGCACCCATCAGAAAATTGGCAGACCACATTCCCCAGAAAGGCGATACCAAATCCCGATCGGCAAGTTTTTCACCGCCGATTAGAAACGCCCAGTATATAAGGAAAAAGAATACACTGATACTGCCGGCCATGCCAAACCCGCCCTTGCGCGTCATTACTCCCAGCGGGGCTCCGAGTAATACAAAAATTATACAGGCCACCGGTATAGCATATTTCTTATGGATTTCAACCATATACCGGTCTATTTCCTTATGTAATACTTCAAGCCGTGCCGCAGAATTTGCAATTATAGATCGCTGGTTCTGCATTAAATCAATCATTGCCGAATAATTACGCGCACCTCTGGAAACTGCAGTTACTCTTGCAGCATCCCTGAATTCAACATGCGGCGCACCATAAAAAATTCGGTTAACATCACGCCCAAGATCCGTTATAGCCTGGTTCTCCAACTTTTTCAGGCTGTCTACCCGGTGCATCATTATCGAAGAACTCAACTCCCGGTCGCCCCGTCCAATATCGCGTGAATGTTGCAAAGAAAATTGATCGGCTCCCATAGCTATCCGATGCTTTTCGAAAAATACTCTGCGGTACATAGTGGTACCTGCGGCATCGGACTCGTGAATTTCACCCGACTGTAAATCTATAAGCAACTTCGTTACATCGGGCGTGAAATATATTTTACCTGTTTTCGCAGTAATAATATTTGTTTTGGTAGGATTGGAATAATCATAAATGGTAACACCGCGCATTATATTGGTCTGCTGGTCAATATCACGCGCTAAAATTGCGCAATTATTCATTTCCTGTGAAAACACACCCGGCCGTAACGATAGAGTTGGCTTTTTCTGGGATATATCGAACATCAGTACTTTGGCCTGGTGATTTGCATCGGGCAATACATTATTATTAAAATATATCAGACCTGCTACTAATACTAAACTGCACACCGCGGGGCCCCATATCATGCGGGGTAGGCTCATTCCGGAAGCCTTCATAATAGTTATTTCATTCGACTGTGACATGCTGCCAAAGGCCATCAGCGTGGCAATTAATACGGCCATTGGAACTACAAGTACTACCATCCACGCTAAATTGAAAACAACCAGTTGAATTATTACCCAGGTATCCAGACCTTTACCAATAATCCTGTCAGCGGCCTTCATCAGGAACTGGAGCAAAAATATGCCCATGAGTGCTACATTAGAAAAGATAAATGGCACCGCGTGATTTCGTAATATATATCGAAATAATATCATATGTTGTTAGTACGCCATCGGTAGAAACCGGCGGCCGGTTGATGCGAAATATTCAAAATTCAAACCTTTAAGTTATTGATTTTATTTTGCTTTAGAAACCCATTTCTTTGCCCGCTATTCAGCTGCTCCGTTATGTAAAAACCGTTTACACACAATTTATTTTTCATTCGATACAAATTTCTTTACCGGAATTCAGTACATTTCGGTTCGCTGGGAAAATTTTTCATGTTCACAATACTCTATATAGATTCAGTGAAGGTTATGGACCAAAATAAAAATAATAGCAAGTTCTTCCTGAAATACTACGATCTTATAAGAAAACAGGCTGATGATGAAATTGGCATCCCGGGTGAAATCGGTAAGGTTATCTTTGACCGGCTGATGAAATATTTGCTGATTTTTGGTATATTTTTATGTATTGGGGGCATGACTTTCTTTGTACGGAAAACTGAGACCTTTCTTTTGGCCGGAGTATTATTCCTTTTCATGGGGTTTGCAAAAATTTTAGCTGATTCCGGCAGGCTCAGGCTGGGGGCTATCACAATATGCAGCTTTATTTTCATCATTTCCACTGTTATGATTGCTCTTTCCGGCGGTTTACGAAGCCCATATCAGTTTTTCTATCTCGTCTGCATTCTCTTTAGCGGCTTATTAATAGGCCAGGTCGGTCTGATTGTCACCGCCGCATTGATAGTTATTGTAAACTCAATTTTTTGCTACATTCTCCTTTCGGGTTTTCATCTCCATGTTTATTTCCCTTTACCTCCCCTGGTATTAATCTCTCTTTCTGTTCTTGTTACTACATTTGTAACTATGATATTGAAAATAACCTTCGATTATCTTGCAGATCATATTAAAAAAGCAAAAAATGAAATGCAGGAGAGGTTGCTTACTGAAGCTTCGTTACGTCAGAAAAACAAAGATATTGCCGACCTTACCGAGCGATATAAATCTTTTATTACTCTTTCTAATACCGGTGCATGGGAGTTTAATGCTGATACAAATTTTCTATGGTGCAGTCCGGAGTACTTCTCCATTCTCGGCCGCTCGATTGATGATTTTGATATGAGCGGTGCTGCTAATATTAAAGAGGCCTGGTATTCCCTGCTGCATCCCGATGATCTGCAAAGGTGTTCCTTCTATTTTCATCAATATATAGAAAGCCCGGGAGGGAAACTCTATGAAGACAGCTTCCGGATGCGCCATGCAACAGGTGGCTGGGTATGGATACTTACCCGCGGGCAGGCTTTACGCGATGCATCAGGACTGGTTACCCGAAAAATTATCGGGACACATACGGACATTACGCAACAAAAACAGAGTGAACAAACTCTTATCGAAAGGAATCTGTTTGTTTACAATCTTACGGCTCAGTCGCCCGATATAATATATATCTATGATCTCCACTCCGATACGAATTTATACATCAATAAAGATATCGGTACTCTTTTGGGATATAAAAAGGGTGAGCTGCCTGCCGACTCAATGAACGCTATAAGACAGTTATTGCACCCTGATGATATTTCACAGTTCGATAATTATATCCCAAAAGTTCAGGATCTTCAGGACAATTACGTTCTTGAATTCGAATACCGGCTATTGGCTAAAGATCATACGTGGCGCTGGTTTTATGGTAAAGAAAAGGCATTCGAACGCCGGGATGGCAAAATAGTTACGCTCATTGGCACTGTACGCGATGTAACAGAAAGAAAAGAATCCGAAATTGAATTGCTCATTTATCAATTGGGTATCGAGAACTCGGTTGATGCACTGTTTCTCGTAAATAATATTGGCAAAATTCTTCGTGTCAGCCAGTCGGCTGGCAGACTTTTAGGTTATTCGAAAAACGATTTACTCAAGCTTTCAATTACAGACATTAACCCCAATATAACGAAGCTGGATTGGAAAAACCTTTGGGACGCGCTTAAAATAAGCAAATCACGTCGCATCGAGTCTTCACATAAATCAAGAACAGGTAAGATTTTTCCGGTTGAGATCATGCTTTCCTACGTAGAATTCGGCAAAGATTGTTACTGCTTATTAATTGCCCGGGACATTACCGAACGGAAATTGGTTGAAGAGCGGTTACGTACAAATGAGCGCAGATTATCGTACGCGATTGCGGCAACCAGTGATTGTATATGGGAATGGAATCTTGTCACTTCGCAAATGTATTTTAGCCCCCGCTGGTATGAGTCACTCGGCTATATGCCTAACGAATTCCCGATGATATTACCCACGTGGAAAAATCTTTGCCATCCCGATGACTGGCAGCCCATGATTGAAGCAATGAAACCAACATTTCTCAATTCAGAACGGGGTTACGAAATTGAAATTAGAATGCTTGCCAAAAATGGCACCTGGCGCTGGATTCTTTCTCGTGGTAATGTTGTTGAGCGCGATTCCAATGGCACTCCGGTTCTGTTAAGCGGAACGAATTCTGATATTACCGATAAGAGAATCGCCGAACAGGCTATTCGTGAAAGTGAAGAACGCTTTGCAAAAGCCTTTAATAATAGCGCCGTTGCTATTGGCATTACTACTGCTTCCGAAGGAAGATATACTCTGGTTAACGAAGAGTTTCTTAATTTAAGTCAATACTCACGCGACGAAGTTATTGGTAGAACCAGTACTGATTTGCAAATTTGGCTCAATAATGCAGAACGCGATCTGTTTTTACAAAAACTCCGCGAAGCAAATACTGTTCGAAACCTTGAAATGAATTTCCGCTCCAGAAATGGCGAAGTGCTTACCGGGTTATTCTCGGCTGACATGATAATGATTAAAGGTGTACAACACTTATTATTTACATTCCTGGATATTACCGATAGAAAATATATGGAACAGGAATTAATAGTGGCCAAGAACAAAGCGGAAGAAGCCAACCGGCTAAAATCAAGCTTCCTCGCCAACATGAGTCATGAACTCCGCACACCGATGATAGGAATTCTTGGTTATTCTGAAATATTACATGAAATTGCCGCTGATGCAGAACTACAGCGAATTTCGGGCTTAATATTCCGAAGCGGCAAACGATTAATGGAGACCCTGAACCATATTCTCGATCTTTCACGCATCGAAGCAGGCAAGCATGATTTGTATATAACTCATTTTGACGCGCATGCCCTGCTGCGCGATATTTGTAACCTGTTTAGTTCTGCTGCCGAAAAGAAAAAATTACAGATTTCTTTAACTTCTCATTTCGGCGATACCGGAATTGAATGCGATGAAAAAATGTTTCGTGAGGTTTTCTATAATCTCATCAACAATGCTATCAAGTTTACAGAGTCGGGTGGTATTACTGTCTCGATAGCCCGGGAACAATTTGATAACAACGATTTTTTCACATTTAAAGTGAGTGATACGGGAATCGGTATCTCCCGGCAAGATCAGGGAATCATTTTTGAAGAATTCAGGCAGGCCAGTGAAGGAATTGGCAGAGGTTTTGAAGGAACAGGTCTTGGCCTAACGCTTACCAAACGATTCGTTGAGAAATTAGGTGGCTTTATATCGGTTGAAAGCGAGCCGGGCAAGGGCTCCACTTTTATTGTCAGCCTGCCGGTACACTGTTCCAAGTAGTGCTCTTTGCATAAAGTTTTACAACAAAAAAGCTCCCGGGGGAAGGCCCGGGAGCTTTTTTTATATTCTGAGTGCAGTAAGTAATATCGACTAAACGATATTACCTCACTTGTTCATCTTACTTCATCAAGACCATTTTCTTAACGGCAGAATAACTGCCTGCGCGCATTTCATAGAAATAAACGCCAGATACCAAATGGGTAGCTTTCCAATCATAGCTATGGTAACCTGCTGACATTTGGCCCAACTCAATTACATCTACTTTTTGACCTAACTGGTTATAAATCGTTAAAGTAACGCGCTCATCTTTCGGTAAGCCAAAGCGTAATGTTGTTGAAGGGTTAAACGGGTTCGGATAATTCTGTGCAAGTTCATAGCCTAACGGCAATGTAACGTCGCCTAATTCGATTTCAGAGATTCCCGAATTCGTAAGCACAACCGACTGGTTGGGGGCTATTGTTTGTGCAAGTACTTTACCCTGCGTAGCTTTATCGCGGATAACAACAGAAGTAGCACCGGCAGTAACTGTTACAGGATATGAAGCGCCTGAAATCTGAACCGACTGTAACTGCTTGTTTGCTACTTCAACATAACGCTGTGAAGAGAAACGTGCATCGAAGATACCTGTAGGAGGCACTGGAGGCAGATCATAATTAGCAAGTTTCGTGCCTGCTGAGGCAAGGTACAACACGCTTGTGTTTCCGGCCGCATCACTAAACGAAACTTTCGACCATGATTTTTCAATCTTCGGTGTGCTGTTTACAACATCTTTTGCCAATGTGTTCAGGTTTAGTGTACCCGCCTGTGTAGCACGAACCCAGTATCCCTGACCGGTAACCATCGTTGTAACTGCATTGTAACCATTATCATATCCGTAGAATGATGAATTAACAATGCCGGCAGGAGTAGTGGTAACGTTCGAAATAGCAGCGTTAACATTATAAGGACCTATCATATTCCAACCTTCAACAAGCGGAATACTGGTGGTTCCGGTTGCGGTACCGGTATAGCTTAATGAAGCATCTGCCCCATAGCGAACCCAGTAGCCCTTACCATTGGTTAAAGCCAGCTGATTTGAGTACGCGCCGCTGAATCCATAAACAAGAGAGTTAGCACCGGAATAAACTACAGTACTTGTCATATCATTCATGAATACAGGAATAGAAACCATATTCCAACCTGTTTTTACTGTTGAAGGAACGGTAAGAGTGTTGCCACCCGGGGTAATACGGAAGTTAACATCTGAAATATCAAAGAATATACTATTTGCAGCTGCTACTTTTACACGCGCGGTGGTAATGTTCAGGTTCGGGAACATTACTGATGCATTGCCGGTATTCGGTGCATTTTGCGCCAATACGATCGGCCATGTGGTACCGCCATCTGTTGACAAATAGATATTTACTGCTGTACAGTTTACCGGAGACACGTTTGTATTTGCAACATTCCAACTAATAGTATGAGTGTTATTTCCATCCCATGCTACGTTTGTATTGGGAGAGGTAATAACAAACGGACCGGCGTTTGCAGTAACCGAGTACTGAACACTGCCGTAACCATACGAGCCGCCGGTAGCTTTATTATCGCGGGCTGTAAGACGGAAAGTAAGTGTACGGGTATATGTAGGAAGAATTTCACCGATTGTTGAAGTGTTATTCAACAAATCACTTAATTTCGGGAAAGTACGTGTCGGTGAAGCGACCGGGTTGAAGCTTCTGAAAATAGGAGCATTTCCTGACGGCGCAGTTGGCGAACCGGCAGATCCTAAATCATATTCTTCCCAGCAATAGGTTAAAGTATCATTGTTTGCATCGGTAGCAGAACCGGTTAATGCAAAAGGCGTTTTCATTGGAATAGTTAAACCACCCTGCGGCATTGTAACAACCGGAGGCGTGTTACCTGTGGTGGTAATAACCGGGCAGGAATTTCCGCTGCCGCTAATAGTATATGTCGCAATTTCTTCAAGATTTACTATATGGAAATACGGATCGCTATGTGGTTGTAAATCGTTTGATAAACAAATACCTGCATACGCCATAATTGTAGTACCGCTACCTGGTTCGTACGCGGTAGAAGAATTACGATTACCGCCGGAACAACTTCCCTGGTTACCATTGAACGGGTGGTTTGCACCGAATTCGTGACCCATTTCATGAGCTACATAATCGATATCGTAACCATCGCCTACAGGTTGCGGGCTTCCGGTAACGCCCTGTGCCTTGTAGCCGCTGCGGCATACGGCACCTAACATAGCTATACCACCACCACCGGTACTGAATACGTGACCGATATCATAATTAGCTGAACCAATAATGTTATCTACCGTAGTCTGGTTCTGGCTCAACATTGTCTGTCCGTCATCATTCGTATAAGGATCGGTAGATGAGTTCGTGTAGATAAGTGAACTGGTGTTGGCAACCATTACCATTTTAATAGATAATTCACGGATGTATACGCCGTTCACGCGGTTCATCGTTACTACCATACCGTTTAACGCGCCTGCTACTGTTCCACCATAGAAAGCAGTGTATTCGGCATCGGCTGCCAATGCAAGGCGATACGTACGTAATTGATTATTCGGAGCGGCTTTTGCACCACTTTTCATTAAAGATTCAATTTCACTGCCGGCATGTGCATCATCAAGAACACAATTACCATTACGAACCATCTTTAACGGGTTGATATAATCATGCATGTAGTAGCTGATATAGTTTTCAACTTCACCAAAACGATAAGGATCGATATATACTGTTCCGGCAGGTGTGAAAATAATTGCATGGAAACCCAGCGGAGTAAAATCAATTCGTCCTGAACCAGCTTGTAATTCTTTTCCCTCAATTGAATATGTCTTAAGTTCAGGATATTGTGCTGCCAATTCCGGTGCCATTATAGGCGACTCGGTGACATAATATTCCATCGATGTTCCATCGGGTAAAGGAAAGCTCATTTCAACGCGATTCATCGCGGTCTTTCCTTCAATTTCCATAGGGGCACTCTTTAATGCTTTCGCAAACTCAACGGTATTCAGCACCACAGTTCTGTATTTCTCAGGAATAATGTAGCGCGCACCTTTACCGGATTTTAATGCTGATTCCGGAACATCTTTGAATGAACTCGTTACTTGCACCTGCGCCATTACGGCTACAGAAGCCAGAACGAACATTACGGCTGTTAGAAGCGCAACAACCGATACGTGCTTCCTCTCCAAAGCACCTGATGTAGCTCTTACCTTCATAGGGGTTTCTCGTTTTGTGAATAAAAAGGGATAAAATACTAATTTAATCGTTCCCATTCAAAATATTAATTTTTCCGCATTTTTGGGCCATTTTTCTTCGAAATATTGCTAATTAAAGGGCACTGGTGACGGGTAACCGGGTTTCTTCGGAAAGCGATATAGCCGGCACCGGATGAACCCGGTGCCGGCTATGTTTATTTTTGAAATTGCTTGAGGGTTTCTTCCATTTCTTCTATTGGCGTGCCTTCCAGTTTGGCCCGTGCAATGGCTCTCTTTTCCTGGTTTATTGCTTCTGCCTTATTACCGGATTTAAATAATAAGTTTGCATATGTATCTATCAGTCCGGAGTTTTCAGTTATATCAATCGATTTTTTACTCCATTCAATAGCCTGCAGAACGGCATCCTTGTCATCAATCTTCTCGAATACTGTCCAGGCAAGCCTGTTTAATTCGCCAGGTTCTTTACAGGTTGCAACAATTTTAGCAGCAGTTTTGGTCCACACTGCCCAATTTTTCGTTTTCTCTGCAACAATAAAATCAGTAGTAGTTTCAAGATCGCTGTCTTTTACATAACCAGCTTTAACATATTCTGCACGTAGTGAATCGTACGTTTTTTGAGAAAACTTCCTCATCCGGACACTCTTCATCAATTGGTCTATATATATTGAAGCTATCTTTTTATCAATGGTATCTTTTGATAAGGTCTGCGCCAATTTATCTTTTTCTGCCATCAACCTGGTAAAAGTGGCCGATTCCGCATCCTGCAGGTAATCCCTTAAAATATTCCAGTTATCTTTCGAGCAAAAATCATTTTTGGTTAACTTAGAAGTATATGCGTCCAGATCAGTTTTATAATCAACGTACAAATTGCTCAGGGAACTGAAATATTCATAGGCAAATTGGGATGTTGTATTACCCGCGTTAAACTTTTTCATCATCCCGGCAAGATTTTTCTCCGGATTCAACGCTGTTTTCGCGAGCTCAAGAAAATTTTCAACAGGCATTGAACCTGCTGCCCGATGCATCATTTCACCTTGAGGTGTAAGAAAGAGAAGAGTAGGATAAACACGCACTCCGTATAGCTTCGCAAGTTCCAGCCCTTCCCCTTTTTCCATATCAAAATGCACATTAATGAATTTTTCGTTGAAAAAAGCTGCTACTTTATCATCGGTAAAAACATTTGCAGCCAGCCATTTACAAGGGCCGCACCAGCTTGCATACGCATCAAAAAATATTGGCTTATTCTCCTGTATCGCTTTGGCTTTAATTGCACTCCAGGCCGTTTCTTCAAAACGTATCCCTTTCCCGCCTCCATAGACAGGCGCAAGAACTGCAAAGAACAACAGTACTATCAAAAATTGCGTGAGCATTTTCATAAAACACTTTTCCCGTTTATTGTGAAATTTTCAATATAAATTCAGAATTATTTATGCGAGGAGGCATACATGTTACATTATTGCATGCCTGGTATTCGGTCTGCACCAAAATTTTATATTCGCCAGGAGTTATATAATCTTCTGCTTTCAGAAAAATTGTAACCTCCGCACCGTCGGCATAGACCCATAAAGGTAAAGGATCATAACCGGTTTGCAATTTTACCGCACGGGGGTAATCAATGGCTAATAAACGGAACCCGGGCATAGCATGCAGTTGCACATCCGTACCAATTAAATTGCTATCCGCCGGCTGATGTGCATTCACATGCCATTGCTCAGCTATTCGCAATATTCCATGTACAATTATAGTATCACTTTTAAAAAATGTTTTTTGTTGAGGGTTATACTCAATAGTAAGTATCTCTTCCTGCTGCGCGGCTACAGACAGCGTAAAAAGATATAGAAACAGTACAAATATTATCTTTTTCATTAACCCGAAAATTATCTTAGTAAAACAATAAGTTACATAATTTGGGAATCTTCTATAAACCAAAATTTTACTCCCTATATACAATAAAAAAGCGTTGCCGGAATACCGACAACGCTTAATATAAGCCGAATAACCGGTAACCGGCTAATCTTCCATTATCATTATTGCGCCGATAACCATTATTGCAGTAGCAAAAGCTTTTTGCTTGCGGTTAGATTCATTAAATAACTTTCCACCCGAAATAGCAGCAATGAACACCGATATTCTTTTAACTGCCAGTACTGCTCCTACAGGAGCAATTTTTATTGCCATAATCTGGGTGTAGCGGTAACCTAAAGTAAATAACGCGATAGCTATAAGCCAGGGAACCATCTGGCGGGTAGTTTTCTTTAGCTCCTGCCCCTTAGTCCTGATATTCGAATATATATATACTACCGCTATCACCAACAGATAAAACACCTGCTGAAATGACATCATTGCGGGCGCGGGCATTTTATATCTACCGAGTAATAACTTATCTAATAACGAAGTAGCAGTAAACAATACAAGCGCGGTTACTATGTAATAATGATACTTCGATTTGGCAAATACCATAAAAGGTTCAGCCAGTGACTGACCGGGCCGCATTTCTAATACATATGTCCCTGCCAACAGCATAACCAGTCCGCCAACCTGTACAGGGCGCAGTGTATCGCCAAGCAAAAGGAATGCAAAAATTGCAACCAGCCCGGGTGTCAGTACCATTAAAGGCAGAGCCCCGCTGATTTCCATATTCTTAAGCGCGTGCATTATACATAAAAATGAAACGGCGCCCATAACAGACTTTACGAATAAAAGAAGCAGCGCCATGTTGTTTACCGTTTGCATATCAGTTTGAATAAAAAACGGGATTGAGAAAACAACATTAAGCACGGAAATCCAAAACGCGAACGCGATTGATTCCATTTTGAATAGTACTTTTTTTTGCGTTACCGCCGCGGCTGCCGAAAGCAAAGCGGAAATAAGCGCTATCAGGAACCAGTTCATGAATTATTCCCTTACCAGTGAATTTCAATTTTCACAAATGCATTTCTCCCCGGCTCGCTTTTTATTGCACTCCGGTAGGTAGAAAAATGATTTCTGTACGATTTATTAAAAATATTTTCGAAGCCGGCAGATAACTTAACGTGTAGCGCCATGAAATCCAATTCTC
Source organism: Ignavibacteria bacterium (assembly GCA_021286645.1). Taxonomy (GTDB): domain Bacteria; phylum Bacteroidota; class Ignavibacteria; order Ignavibacteriales; family Ignavibacteriaceae; genus JACPGF01. The sequence continues at coordinate 21,666 of JAJTBZ010000051.1, read as the reverse complement.
TTGATGATGCATACAGATTATACAATGTGTAGCCTGGTGTGCGGGCTTCATCGGCAGCATAATTATTCTGTGTCGAGAAGAATACCATAGCCAGGTCAACGGTAGCGGTATTACTTACATTATATTTCGCGCCTATCTCCCCGTTGCATGGTGCAATTTGGCCAAGCGCCGCATGATTTTTTGTATCCTCGCCTCGTGTATATGCTGCATTCGCGTACACTATAGTGTTTTTAAGCGGACTCACTTCTCCCGCTACTTCCGCACCATAAATTCTGGCTTCACCAATATTCGTCTTTTGATATAACAGTGTGCCTATCTGTGAATCCATTACCAGATCGGTAAAGAAATTATAGAAACCGGTTACCTTAACGGTAAATTCGGGTTTATACACCCGCACACCCAAATCGAAGAAGTTACCTTTTTCCGGTGAAAGATTTGGATTACCGAGATAGGTGGGTGAATTTGCCCCGCCATTCTGAATAAACTGGAACCGCTCTTCGAGAACAGGAGAACGAAACGCGTGGGCAGCGTTAAAAACCGCATCAATTTCCGGGAACAATTTGTAAATTGCGCCAAAATTCGCACTCCATGATCTGTCGTCATGAGTAGAACTGTAGAATGACTGCAGCGCCACCGTGGAAGCAGGGAAGGAAAGTGGCAGGCCATTTTGCGTTGCATAAACCGGGTAAATCGCATCATCGTTTGTAATATGAATCAAATCATATCGGGCGCCCACATTAAGTTTCAATTTCTTATCGAAGAAACTCATTTCCTGCTGGGCATATACGCCACCGCTGCCATATTTTGAATTCGGTACCGGGTAACTACCAATTTCTTTATACGTAGTAGCCGTTGTAATTTTTTGCACCCGGAAGCCGGCATATTCACGCTGCCATACATCGATACCGGCAGTAAGGTGATAATCGGCACCGGTAACCCAATCCGTATTAAGCTGGAATCCATACGTTTTATGGGTAGCGTACGGTGTGGCAACTGCTGTCTGGGCAGGTGTGGTTACCACCGTTTCAACACCGCGATAGATTTCCTGCTTAAAAGCCTTTAATGATGCATTTGCCATACCGGGCAACAGATTCTGTACCTTATACTCTAAGTTGTACATTTCTCTCGTGGTAAGCGGGTAGCGGGCAATTGCCGCTGCCGGAAAAGTTTTTCCTCCCGGTATTCCGATATCATAACCGGCGTACCGCTGATAATCAAACACGACCTGATGATTGTCTGCGATTTTATAACCAAAAGACCCCGCGTAATTATTATCCCGAAAGTGGCTGTTTGGCAATGTACCATCGGGGGTGTAGGCATTTTCACCTTCCCTCTGAGCAATGGATAAACGGGCGAACCAGCTATTGCTTGAGGCAGAAAGCGATGTATAGCCGCTAACACCGTTATTAACACTGTTATAACCGCTAATAACCGAACCCGAGACCAGGAATTTATCGGTGAACGCGCCTTTTTTTGTTGATATACTAACTACACCACCGGTAGCACCTGTGCCATAGAGTGAAGATACACCGCCTTTAATAACTTCAACATGATCAATATCTGCTACATCAATAAGGGAAAGACTTGCAGCATGGTTCGAGGCTGTCTCCACCCTGTTTCCATCAATAAGTGTTACGACATTTTGCCTGCTTAATCCACGTATGTTAATATCCTCGCCCCATAGGCCATCGCGAACAAGTGCCAAACCCGGTTGATGTTGCAGAGCCTCCGTAATTCCGAGCGCGCTGCTATTACTTATCTGGTTACGGTCAATTACTTCCAATGATATAGGGGTTTCTTTCATTAACTCGTTATAACGGGTACTGGAAACTGTCACCTCGCCAAATGAAAGGGTTGCGGGATGCATTTGTACCTTAATTGCGGCGGAAGCTTCAGATGCCGCCACTGCAAGAACAACCGGCCGATAGCCCAACTTTTCAAATCGTAATTTACATTGCGTTCCGGTTAATTTAGCAAATGAGAAACTTCCATCTATTGCCGTAAGGGCGACGGTATTATTTTCAATAGCGGTTATATTTACATCGGGAAGCCCTTTGCCTGATTCATAATCGGTTACGGCTCCATGCAGGCTAAATCCCTGGGCATAGCCTACTGTTGTAAAACTAATTAGTAGTAAAATAAAGTAGGTAAACTTTTTCATAACAATCCTTATAGCTTAATCGTTGTTGAACTCACTTTAACATTTTTTATTTGGCCCAGCTTGCCGCTAAGCGCGCCCGCTTCATCGGTAGTCATTTCAACAATAAGAAAGATGATAGCGAAATTTTTTTCTCGGATTGGGTATCCGGTACGTAAAAGAATACTGTCAGCATAGTGATGTAATACTTCACTAACTTTCTGGTAAACAGTATCTCTTTCAAAAACACTGATAGTAATGGTGTGATAACGTTTTTCCATAATATTGACGTTGTAGAAAAACGGGATGGTGCGGTCTGTCCAACGATGTACAAACGTAGAGGCAGAAGTTCGGCACGTCCCTCAATGTCAGAAGACTCCTTCATCTTAGGATTACACAAATCTGTTAATTAGATTCGTAAAAATACGAATATTTCGGTTAAAAAAGATATTTTAATCTGAATATAAAAACAGTTGGCACGGCACGTAAGTTCCGCTGCCTGCCGATTTATTCAGTAATCAGCTTATACCCTGTTCCATGGACGGTAATTATTACCTGAGGATGATTCGCGTCCTTTTCAAGTTTCTGACGCAGTTTAACAATAAAATTATCGACAGTTCTGGTTGAAGGGTTTTCATCGTAACCCCAGATATTCGTCAATAAATCATCCCTGCTCACTATTCCATTCCGATGTTTATACAGGTACTCCAGAATCTCGAATTCTTTATGGGATAAGGTAACGGGCTTTCCTTTTACCGTTGCCCGGAGCAGCCTGAAATCGACCTGCATCTTCCCGATCAGTACCCCGGCACCCGTGGCTTCGGGAGCAGAACTCTCCGCACGGCGTAATATAGCTTTTATTCGGGCAAGCAGTTCCCGAACGCTGAAAGGTTTGGTAATATAATCATCGGCCCCTAACTCAAGCCCTAAAACACGGTCTATTTCCTCTCCTTTAGCGGTAAGAAAAATAATTGGAGTATTTATCCCCGCGCTTCGCGCTTTTTTACATACTTCAAAACCCGGCAATTCAGGCATCATAACATCAAGAAGAATTATATCGTACCCGTTTTTAAGAATTTTTTCCAGGCCTTCCCTTCCGTTTTCGGCAGTATCTACTTCATAGCCTTCGAAATCAAGGTTATCCTGTAACCCTAAGCGCATGTTGGGTTCATCATCTACTATTAATACACGTGCCATGATATTCCTTATAAAAAGTGCCGGATTGAATAATATCCATACATCTAATTTACAAAATTCGCAATACTTGTTCCACACGCTATTATACAGTAAATTTGCACCGTAGTTACTATCGAATCATTGTTTAAGAGGTTCCCGTATCGTTTTCCGGCTCTTCTGTGCTGTATTGCTTTTTATAACCGCGGAAATAATTGGCGCCGATACTGTTTCATCGCCCAATTGCTTCTCCCGCGATTCGCTCTCCCGTGTTGTATCGGTTCGTTTGCATGGGCATATTGTACCAGGCTACAAAACGCGGAACCGCGATATTGTATCAAGAATTCTACTACCCTGGATTGAAGAGCACCGCGCCGAACTTACGCACCTTTCGCCTGCTGAATGCATAAACCGCATATCACTAAAAGTATTTTCCGTATACCAAAATCAATTGGGGAAACAATTCTACCGCTGGGGCGGCGATATCCTTGATCTGGACGACCCGCAAATTACCGGTGTACGGCATAAATATAAATACGGACTTGACTGCTCGGGTTTTGTTACTGCCGGTTATGAATTGGCTGTTTTCAGCAAGTTGGTAAAACCTGAATCACCCCACGCACTTTTCTCTTCGATGGGTTTACGCAATTATTCAAGGAAACACTCCTTCCGGTTGCGTGGGGGACTTAAAGGCGGGAACAATAATTACCGGCCCGACACCGAAGAACTTGCCGAACTGGGAACAGTAGTTTTTTCTATCCCAAAGGGTAGCAAGCCGATGCCTGCCGAAATCGAGAAACTTCAACCTGGTGACCTCGTTGGGAAGAAAGGGCATTTCGGCATTATTCTTTTTATCGATGAAAAACCGTATTATATAGAATCGGGAGGATTTGTTCTCCCGAAACACAATTTTGCACCCGTCCCTGCCGAGCTCGCACTAACGGAATTTGCCGAGCGTGGTTCAATAACTATTCGCAGGGCTGCACGAAAATAATCTGCCCGGTTTCCGGGCGCACGTGTTTTATTATATAAGGATATGTATATGAAAAAATTATGTACACTTTTATTCTTCTTTACCCTGGTAATGTATGGGCAATATACAACCCCGGGTAACGGAGTGGTATGGACACTTGACAGTTTAGTCGCCAATTCAGGCGGCGTGGTAACCGGTAATAACGGTAATTATACTATTAATGCTTTGGTAACTATTTCCGCGAACGATTTTATAAAAGTGCCCAAAGGCAGCACGGTTATGTTTACTGCAACAACTGCCGGTTTTGAAGTAAATGGCGCGTTGTGGGCAGTTGGCACCGATTCCAGCAGAATCACATTCTCGTCACCCAATGCGGATTCCACAGGCGCATATATGGGATTTAAGTTTAATGACTCAAGTATTGATTCGCTATGTAAGTTGGTTAATTGCAACATCAGTTACGCGTATTATGGAGTACGGGCAATAGCCGCTTCCCCCACTTTTAGCTATAATTTTGTCTACAAGTGCCGCAGAGGTGCCGATCTTTCCAATTCCAGCCCGTTAATAGCCCGAAATATTATTGCCCGGTCGTATGAATATGGCATAACCATGACCCTGGCCTCATCCCCCGTTATTGAAGGTAATGACATTTACGATAACAACACACAGAATGTTTCAGCAAAAAACCAAATAAGTGTCGGAACCCAGGGCGATAATTCTCCCATAATACGGAATAACAAAATTCATGGCAGCACGAATATAAAAACAGGCGGTATAAGCGTGTCGGCTCTTATTCCCGGTTCCTCCTCATCAGCGGCAATAATTACCAATAATGAAATATATAATAACAGTTATGGAATAGCGCTTGCAGGCGGTACCATAACTGCTACAATTACCGATAACCTTATCTACAACAATAACATCAATACTGATTTCATGACCACAGGCAGCGGTGTTAACGTAGCCGGTAACGCTTCCAATACGCCGCGAATAGCACGGAATTTTATTGCGGGTAACCATTGGGGTATAACGGTACAGAACGGCTCAAACATTGTTGCCGGCCCCCAGCCCAATATTGGCACTGCCGGAACGGCCACGCCTTTGGAAGAAGGACATAATATATTCCGCGCGAATACTCACTCGGGCAAGCCATTTGACTTATATAATAACTGTACAAACAATATATACGCGCAGCTAAATGACTGGGGCGTTTATGATTCCGCATCTATTGAACAACATGTTTTTCATAAGGCTGATACTTCGCTTGCCGGAACAGTATATTTTGTACCGTTCTCTTCTTCACTTATTGTTTCCGTGCTCACCCCCAATGGAGGCGAAACACTGCAACCGGGATCCATTTACCCCATTACCTGGGAAACCTTAGTATTACAAAAAGTTAAAATTGAATATACCAGCAATAACGGAACGTCGTGGAACACGATTATTGATTCTATTGCGGCACGCCCCTCAACATATAATTGGCAGGTGCCCGCAATTAGCTCGGCACAATGCAAAATCCGTATCAGCAACCCCTCAAACAGCCTCGTCTTTGATACGAGTGACAGCACTTTTACTATCGGCGGGCAGCCCTGCAAGGATATTTCATTTAACGCGGGCTGGAATCTTTCGTCAGTACCTCTTACTGCTTCCTCTATGGCTGTTAACTCAGTATTTCCGCTTACAAACGCAAACGTGTACGCGTATAATAATGGCTATGTTACTACTACTACAACTGTAAACGGTGCAGGATATTGGGTTCGCTACCCCGCTATTGGCAGCAACACTATTTGCGGCAATGTCCCAAGCTCAAAAATAATTCCCGTAAATGCCGGGTGGAATATAATCGGCCCATTTAACCAAACAGTTCCTATTACTTCTATTACCACTGTCCCGGCAAATATAATCTCTTCAGGGTTTTATGGATTCGCGAATGGATATACCCAGGTTAGTACGTTGGAACCGGGTAAAGGATATTGGGTACGGGTTTCTCAGGCGGGAACACTTAATCTTGCGTCATCGAAGGCTCTCAACCGTACTGGTACTTACTCAGCACAATCCGCTGAAGGCATTACAATAACCGATAAACGCGGCTATGCAAGCACCCTGAATCTCTATAACGGAGGCACTCCTTCCGAAAACACAGTTATGCTGCCGCCCCTGCCTCCAGCTGATATTTTTGACGCACGTTTCAGTAACGGCACTTCGGCAGCCTCTATTGCCGGAAATACCATACCTGTTATTGAAATTACCGGTGCAGCCTATCCGGTTACTATCGCCTCGCTGCACGGTAAATACCTTATTAAGGATGCAGCAACTCATGGCAAAATTTTAAATCTGCCGGTTAGCTCCGGAACTCCGGTAACAATATTGAATCAGGCAGTTCAGGCAATTGAAATACACCCATCGGAAGTAACTTTTGACAGCCTGATGCAGAATTATCCGAATCCGTTTAACCCTGCAACTACAATTGTATTTACACTTCATGAAACCCGGGATGTTTCATTAAAAATTTACAATATGCTGGGGCAGCTCGTCCACGAGTTAGTTAACGCGAAACTGGAAGCAGGCACTCATTCGTACTCTTTTAATGCCACCGGCCTGGCATCGGGGACGTATTTTTATGAATTACGTGCCGGCTCTTTCAGGCAAATTCAGAAAATGATATTTTTAAAATAATTTTTCATTTTATCGGTTATCTTTATGGAAAACAAACCAACATATCACGATTTACTCAAGCTGTTCTTTGGCGTTCGGGGTGAAGACTTTTCATTGCCAAACATGGACCAGAAGAAGTTGGAAAAAATTCAGAAATACCTCAAACATCTTTCATTCCGCGAAGAAAAGGAAATTTCGAGTATTATCGAGCGCTTATACGGGTCTTTACCAGAAAATCGTTTCTTCAAGGAAGATACCGTGCTGGAAGAAATAGCAGTTATATTTTCACGGCGCAAAATTAAAATCGAAAAGCTTGCTGAAAACATTCAGGCATGGACAAAAAAAGGAAGTCTTGCTTTCGATATTATCGCGTATAATACCGAGGCCGCGATTGTGATTAATTTATATTCAGCGGTTGACCGGGCAGATATCGATGAGTTTCTTGACGACGTAGAACATTTTAAAAGTTACTTTCAGGAGTTTAAAGACCATGCCCTCTATTGCGCTATGGGAATGATTGATATCGATGAAGAATCATTCAAATACGCCAATACCAAAGGTATATACCTTTTACGCAAGTCTACGGATGTCATTAAAATTATTAATAAACGGGCATTTAAACCAGCCATCTGGTAAACCATTACCACAATGGGGCAGTTTTCTGCCGAAGGCTGCCCCATTTTTTTATTTTATAATCACTATTTTTTTCGATTGCCTGAAAGTATCTGCTTGCAATTGATAGATATACACCCCGCTGCTCAGACCTGAAGTATTCAGCAGTAATTGATGCACTCCGGCTTCCTGCTCCTTATCAATAAGCACTAAAACACGCTCTCCCTGGATAGTATACAGATTAAGTGTAACACGCATAGGCCGCGGAATATAATATTGAATAACAGTTGACGGATTTGCCGGATTAGGGTAACACTGCTGCAATTCCACCCCTGAACAATCCGCATCCTTTGTGCTTAGCTCAGCCAATGTTCTTTTGAATCCTGTTGTTTCTATTCCCCTGAGCCGTATTATCACCGGACTGGCATGTATTAGTTTCCACCTATATTCCTGCTGCAATAAACCTTCTGCCCTCGCGGAAACGATTCCATCAAGACTCCATATCTTCCCATCATTAGAGACTTCAATGCTGAATTCACGAATATCGGTTACAGCCCCCATGCTCCACGCGAGCATGCCTGAATCATACCTGCAGTACATCAATTCAACCGGAGTGATTTTCTTCCGCACGCGGAATACATATCCATTTTCTCCGGTAATAAACACTTCGCCCTCCGGAGAACAATATGCCGATACTGTATTACAATCTACTTCCGCCCATAACCGAACAATATTGCCTGCATCACTATGGTATATAATATTTGTCCCCCCAACAGCCCAAATATCGGTCGAAGATACCGCGGCAACCCCGGTGAAAGTAATATTTTTCATGCCTGAAGTGTCGGATATAAGATTAACCGATCGAAACCCGTTTGATGTATAGAACACATGACCATAACCTCCACAAGCGGCTCCTCGAAGTGAATCAAGCATGCAATATGCCGTTACGGGCACTTGTAATTCGGCCAGAGTATTCGTTTCATAGGTTAACCAGCCGTCATAAGTCCGATAAACCTTATTCGTTTTATCAAATGCAAGGCCGTAATTCCTGTTCAGCATGCGGGCGCTTATCAGGCAGGCTGAAGGAATATAATTTATCTGCTGCCATGATGCGCCATAATTGGATGATACCCGAATTACACCATCCCGGGAAAATACATACAAGCAGGTTGAATCAACCAAACAGAGCCGGACAAAGCAATCAGTTACAGAGCCAATAGTATTTTTCACCCATGATACTCCATTATCTTCGCTTTGCAGTATAACAGAACTATCGCCGGCGGCACACAAATGATTATTTATCGATATTACATCCTTCAGCGAACCGGTAAAGGGCGTGATGAAATTTTCCCAGTTCATTCCGGCATCAGTGGTGCGCCTTACCACTCCATTGGCACCGCAAATATAGAGACTATTATTCTCTGAACTCATTCCGTAGCATGTACGTGAATCATTGCTAAGCGCCGTAAAGCTTCCCGAATGAGGTTCTACCTGCAATACTACTCCCGCGCCACCAGCCATAAAATACCGACCATTGGAAGAACAGGAGAGTGTCAGTGATTCCTGCCCGGCTTTCCTTTCTGTCCAGTGCACACCGCCGTCAGTGGTAAAATACACTATACCCGCCTCGCCAGCCACACAACCATTCTGTGCATCCGAAAAGATACAAGACCGCATTGGTCCCCTGGAAGGCGGAGCTATTGAAAAAAACGTTTCGCCCCCATCAGTGCTCTTAACCAGGCTGCCCGTGCCAACAGCGTAAAACACACCACTACCGGCATAACGGATAGAATTAAGCGTAATACCGCCGGGATTCATTACATTCCAATTACCGCCTCCATCAGTAGTACGCAATATTCTCCCACCCGCACCTGCAACCCAGCCGCGAAGCGAATCAAGCCACACCATGCTGCCTGCATTCGTAGAAACAGGCGTTGGCACTGGTTCCCATACCTCTCCGCCATTATACGTACGCATTACAATGTATCCAAGAAACGTATTGCCACACATGAAGCCCGTAGTTGGACTGGTAAAAACCATATCTGTACAAGTGCCATGATAAATTGTAGTGTCGCCGACTCTCGTCCATAACACACCGCCACTTGTAGTTTTACACACCACTCCATTTCCCAGGGCAATATATCCAATTTCATTGGTGGGGAAGGATATGGCAGCGGGGCTTCGGTTAGTGATAAAAGGCGAAGAAAGGGAGTTCCATGTTTTCCCCAGATTTGTTGACCTGGCGGCAAAACCCGGGCCGCCGGGTGAATAACCACAGATATATAATACTGAGCCACAACCGGACAACCCCGTAATAGCACCGGGCCCCGGGGGCTGGCGCAACACGGTTAGTGAATATTGGGCAAATACAGTAGGGAATAATAGAATTACATAAACAATCGTACAGATTCTAACCATAATTTGCTCCCCATTGTGCATTATGGAATTGTAAATATTGCTAATTGAAGGGGTAAAAACCACTGCATAAAGCCTCCCCGGGGCCTTTTATGAAAAATACCACGAAAAACAGACAAAGTCAAACCCTTCCTCGGGGGTAGAAAAAACTCTTTTTTTTACCATTCTGATTTTGTAAATTACATGGCTTAATAAAAAGGATTCAGAAAATGGCAAAAGTTCAAAGTTTTGCGGACAAAGCAAAGAAAGTCAAACAGACTGGCGTTAACGTTAAAGTTGTTCGCGCGGTAAAAGGTGCCAAAGGCGCTTTCAAATTCAACGAGAAATTCGTTCGAATTGAAAACGTTGCCGACGTAACAAATATTAAATAAGAAAGCGGCTTTTTAAACCGCTTTCTCAAATTCTTCTACTTTACGTAAGCGGCGTGCATGGCGTTCTTCATTGGAAAACTGCGCGCCTAAATACGCCTTCAATAATTCTTTCGCTGTTTCAATCCCGATTATTCTACCTCCCAGACATAATACATTCATCCCGTCGTGCTCTACACCCTGGCGAGCTGAATATGTATCATGACATACGCACCCCCGTACACCACGGAATTTATTGACTGCAATACATGCTCCGATGCCGCTGCCGCATATTACAATTCCCTTATCGCCTTCACCACCGGCAATTTTACGGGCTACCGCCGATGCAAAATCAGGGTAATCGTCTTTTGCATCATACGAGTTATTGCCAACGTCAATTACCTCTATACCCTGTTCCAGCATAATTGCTTTCAGGTCCTCTTTCAAAGCAAATCCCCCGTGGTCTGCACCTATTACTATTTTCATATTATTCTTTCATTTAAATGTTTACAGGCTGCAAAAATATGCATTACTGCCCAATTGGTAAAAGATTTATACAATAAAAAAAGGGTGACAATGGAAAAACCCTTGCCACCCTTTAATAAATTATTACGCCTTAAAACCCTATATGCAACGAAAATGTGTTCGCGCTGCCCATATCATACTGAAACGGCACGAATGCATAATCAAAATCAATGTTTTTGTAATGTACCCCGATACCCGTAGTAAATGATTTAGCTTCATAGCCCGTCATATATCCTACCCGAAGCGCGAAAACATCATCATACTTACCTTCCAGACCAATATTTATGTGGCTATTATCCGTCTTAAAATATTTCTGGAATTCTACAGCAGCCTGCACGCAAATATTTTTCGCAACAAACGCGTTCGGGTAAATAACACCGATCCGCATTTCCGACGGCAGAACTGTTTCGTCATTGTACAACGTATCCATAGAACCTAAGTTCTTTAACGCGAAACCCAATGAGAAATCACGATAGAATTTTTTCCAGGTAAAACCCAGGTCAGCTGCATAACCGTTTGATTCGTCGGTATAAATTCCTTCATGCAAATACTTTCCGGTAATTCCTACCGCGATATCATCGGCAACCTCAAAACCGGTAGAAACGGAACCCATGAAATAATTAGCGGTAAATGTCCCCTCTTTAGCACCGGGCTTTGACCGGATTTCGATATCTTTTATTGCCGTTGTATTGGCAGCGAACCCCACCGGCAGACCCCAAATGGTGATTCTGGCGGCTATCATCTCAGAACTGACATCCTGAATCCACTGATTGTGCATCAAAAAAACGCCATCAGAGGCCGAATAGCTTAGATTTGCCGGGTTATAAAAAACGCAGCTTGCATCAGTAGCATAGACTGTACCGTTATCGCCCAAAGCAATATTTCGCGCACCCGCTCCAATTTTCAAAAATGCCATGCCCGTATTGCCCGCGCTTTGCGCCAATACAGTCATACAGTAAAAAAGAAAGAGAATTACAAATTTATTTTTCATTCATCAACACTTATTGATAATAATTCAAAGCCCGCGATATTCCGGATTTTTGGAATATCGCAGGACAATTTAGTAAATTTTTCTATATTATTTTGGGCCGCGAGTACAGAAAGCAGCGATGTTTAGAAAACAATACTTAGCCCGGCTGTATGACGGGCGCTTTTTGAGTACTGCTCAATCACGAAACTATATTCAATTGCGAAATCTATATCATACATTCTCTGGCGAACAGAAAACCCTCCGGCAGGTTGAATAAGCTCATCGGAATTATTCAAAACGATGTTATCTAAACCCGCGCGCACTGCCACTTCCGGAATTACCCGGTATTCAGCACCTGCACGTAAGAGCTTTCTACCATAATCATTGAATTCAAATTCCATCGAGCCTATTAGGCGTGAATCATCCTTAAATGAATATCCATAGCTAACGCCAATCTTCTTTGCCATAGGAAAATTATCTGTCGTGGAACTGCCGTCAGTACTATACACCGGACCCGTATCCCATTTGTATTTCGCATTCATATCTGCCAACACAAGTGAAATATTCAAATCGTTTGTTGCTTTGTATAAAAGCCCTAAATCGAATCCGGTACCGGTAGAAGTTACATTGTCATAGAGTTTATAGTAATAAATTTTAACTCCGAAACCGAATGATACTTTTTTGGAGAACCTGTTACTGAAAGAGAAAAAGAAAAGGTTTTCCGAAGTTGACAAATCTCCCCTCTTATACCCGCTGTTATCGTATTCCCCGATGTTTGAGACACCGGCATTAATAAGCCCGAAACTGATGCCCGCTACCTGCGAAGTATCTTTTTTCGAAAGTTGAAAACGCCTGGTGAAACCAAGATAATTAAGAGTACGGTCAAGAGTCATAAAGGTATAAGCTGCCTGGAATGAATTATATTCCTGAAACACGCCTAATGCAGGGTTATAAAAACCGGAAAGTTGCCCTTCTCTAACCGCGGACATGGCATTACCCATCGCGATGCCGCGAGGCAGAAATCCCAACCGGGCAAATTCACCCGGGGCGGTATTAGTAGACTCGAACTTGGGCTGTGCGAACATTACGCTGCTTGCACAAATAACCGCGAATACCATTGCAATCAATGAATGAGAATTAATCATTTTACGTTTTATCATTGCAGCACCATAATCTTTCCGAATGATGGCTCCTGTGAACCAACATCCACTCTGTAAAAGTACACACCGTTGGGAACAATATTCCCGCTGTCGTCTTTGCCATCCCAGTAATCAATGACCCCGTTAACCCCGTTACTTTGCCCGTCTACCTGATGTACAGAACCGCGCGTGGCGTTTTGTACAACCGTACGGATATACTTCATACCGAAGTTGAATATTCGAATAGTAACCTGCTCATTCGCACCGTTGGTACTATATTTAATTTTAATAACGCCATCCAATTTTGGAGAAAACGGATTCGGGAACGCGTACGTTTCCGAACGCGATGTCAGCTTGGGAGAAGAAGCAAATAATTTCCAGGAACTGCCCCACCCGGGCTGATTACCATCCTGCACCACGAGGCCATTTCCACTACCCAGCCATAATGAATCGGCCTTAGCAGTAAAGGCTCCGGAATAAAATATCTTCGTGCCCAGTTTCAGACCGGTTTTACTATCAACAATTAATGCCGGCAACGACCATGTATTACCGAAATCGTATGTCCTGAAAGGACCGTTATCTGCTAATGCTATTGTAAGATTTCTGCAATTGGCAAAGGCATGTACTTTTTCATCGGTAAGTACCCTGTTCCAACTTGCCCCTCCGTTTTGTGAAAAGCTCACTCCGGTATTCTCCGAAGTGTCATTTGCCCGCCATGTAGCGGCCCAAACAGTATTGGAAGAGGCATTATAATCCAAACCAACAACAAAATTACCCGAAATACTATTGTTACTGCTTTGCTGGAACTGGAATCGCTCCCAAACCAAATCATTATTAATTTCAGCCTGTTTAGCCATCGAGGTTTTATTTATGCCCGCTGCGGAACCCGCATAAAGTACAGTATCGCCAACGGCTGTAAGCGAGAATAACCGATAATTGAGGTTGCTTTCACTGCAAAATTTACCCGCGACCGGGGAGAGACAAAAATCGAGTTGATCTGTCGGTGAAATTTTTGTTCTGTTATCCGGCGGAAGCACTACACGCTTCCATGACCGTTTCGGGTCTACGAGCAGGCTGTCAATTTTGTTCTTTCGTAAACCACCGGCAAATGAAGCTGTCCATATAGTGTTACCGGTAATTGCAATATCGTATGTTATATTCTGGATTTTTGTTGTAACCGGTAAAGCACGAAGGCTGTTCGCGCCATACTGCTCGGTAATATCATTATCGTTATCCAAAGACTGGGGAACAACCAACCAGGTTACTCCGCCATTCGTAGTGACACGCAGACCCGAACCTTCCGGATACGAAGACCCGTTCTGATCAGTATTGTGCGCAGTTGAGGCCCAAAGCGAGTGTGTTTTTTTATCATAAGCAAGCGATACAACACTTTCGGTTCCGAAAACAGCATCCTGGTAAAAACGTGTCCATGACTGGCCTTTATCGACAGTCATGCTTAAACCGTTTGATGTAGCAACCCAAACGGTATCGCCAACAATTACAATATCATTTATTGTATTCGAAGAAGGAGTATCGTATGCTCCTTTTCCCAAACAAGGCAGTTCATTCTCAAGTTTATATCCATTCGGCCGCAACTGGCCAAAAAGGCCGATTGGAATACTTAAACAAAGTAATATTAAAATCTTTTTCATTTGAGTGTTATCAATTTTGTGTAAATAGTGCTTAATTCGCCGTATATATCTTTTGCCTGAATGAGGAATTTATACGTACCCGCAGTCGCTGCAACCGGTGCCTGAAATGAACCTGTATAGATACCATCGCCTGCTATTGCATCGGGGGCTATGCCATCATCCGCCAACACGAATTCCTTGCCGCTTGAAGTGCCATCCGGTCTGACAGTTTTATAGAATACCGAGGCGATATTCTTTACTCCCTGCGGATCGGTTACCATAACTTTAAGTGTTCCCACTGTTGTATCACTGCGAACAAGAGTATCAGGGCCTTCAACACTGGTAATTACCGGAGGATCATTCTGGAAAATTTCAATTTGTTTACGATTGACAAAATATTTTTTACCGCTATGGTCAATAGCATTTATCGTCATCTGCCTGGCACCGGTACCCACACCGGTAAAAAGAATTTTCGCGGTGAATACCGAATCATGCGCTTTCACATCGCCATTTTTACCATCATCCCGCAAATACTGTAGTGAAAGCGGTGTCGCAGAATCTGTATTGCTCAGCACTACTTCAAAAGAATCAATTTGTGCAGTAACATTGCCAATAGCCACAGAATCCCAGATTCCCGAGCCGGGCACCTGTGCAGGAATGTAACCCATAGCCCGAAGTATAAAAGGAAAGTGAGCCGTATCCGCTATTACAGTACCGTTGTCTGCCTCCACAACAGTGGAGTAGTCTTTCTGGCATCCGGCAAAAAACGCCAGCGCACCCAAAGCTGCCACAGTAATTAGATATTGTATTTTCATTATGATTATATCCGTTAAATAAGTTTTTTTTCATCAGTAGGAAGAATTGCATTCAGGAAACAACCGACACCACACCAGGCCCCGAAAATTACATAAACGCTTGTATAATATCGGGGTATTGCGGTCAAACTAAAAAGGTAAAAATTGATCGGTCATTCTCTGTTATAATATATTAAAAGGTGCCGGAGTAAACGACAGTATAAAAATTGCCAAAGCGATATATCCCAACACGCGTCTTTTAATATCAAGTGGTTCGGTATCATAAATGGTCGGGTGATGAATTTTCAAAATAAAAAACACTATACCCGCCCATACCAACCAGCCGCCCCAACCAATTTGTAACCAGGGCCAGAAAAATGTCCCCAAAACTCCTGCAACTCCGAGTACAATTAAAAGAATAATACAGATTGCCGAAATCTGTGAATGCCTTTTTTGTCCAAACATCGCATAGGTAACATGACCGCCATCCAGTTGCCCAATAGGAATCAGATTCATAGAAGTAACAAATAAACCAAACCATCCTATGCACAAATACGGGTAATGATATACTTCAGACATTGGCGGTATAAAACCATTTCCGGCAAACAACTTGGCCATTACCCAGAAAAGCAGATTATATCCAAACGAAAAATTCACTGCTTCCTTACCATAAGTGGGGCTGTAATAATCCGGGTGTATCGCCAAAAGGTAGTTAATACCTGGCAGGTGTGTAAAACCATAAATTAATATGAACAGACACGCGACAAAGCCGGCTAAAGGACCGGCAATACCTACATCAAATGCCGACTTCCTGTCAGGGAAATAGGTTTTAATCCGGATGACTGCCCCAAGCGTTCCAAAACACGGCATAAGCCATGCGAAAGGAGGGAATGGTATAAAATATGGCAGGGTAACACGTAATTTATGGTACCGGGCAGTAAAATAATGCCCAAGTTCGTGCGCGGCTAAAAAGAACATCATCGAAAATGCGTAGGGGAACCCTAACGCTACGAACTGAGATAATTTCATATTCGTATCGTTGCTTATCCATGCTACCCCGGCAAACATGCATGAAATAAATGTAATAATAAAGAGTATCAGGTGCAGAATATAGTTATTCCGCTCCGGTGGAACGGGCGGAATTGTAAAATCAAAATGCACCTGGTTTCCCTGCTCTTCCATCAGACAGCCTTATAAATCGATATTAACACCAATGGCAGAGTATTCTTCATCAAGGTTATAATATTCGCCGTGAATATTTTTACCCTTAAAATGTGTGAAATGAATTCTGACACCTGAACCGTTATATGACCCGATTTTTATACCCGCCGAAACAGTATTGTTAAGAGTTACCGCGTCTATTGCAACAGTGCGCAGATCGAATGAAACAAATGGCGATACTTTAGCGCAGATTGCATCGGGCATTGAATATTCTGCACCGCCGTGAACCATCCATTTTTTTACATCCGAAGGAACAACATGGTATATCCATGTAAACCCGCCGTAGGCCCTAAACGATGATTTTTCATAAAACGGCATAAATTCCAGAAATTCGCGGCTATACACCTGCGGCAGCCTGTTATCCAGCCAGGCTCCGGCTATTTTATCATAATGGCCATCGGAAAAATGCGCGCTAATATGTGAAAACCTGAAACGCATGCCATATGTATAATCGGCACATTTTTTTACATATCCGGCATTTACTCCAAATAAATAATCTACCGCTTCAACGGGGAAGTGGAAATCTTCCTCACCCCGAAGTTTTGTATAGGTGAAGAAATCACCGCCAAAGCTAATTGTTGTAAGGGTATCGGTCTTGTAGCGGATGAAATCCCTGCTGTTACCAATATCAAGCCGTATATTATTATGCCCTACTCCAAATTGAACACCCATTTTCGGTTCCAGAAAATTCGAGATGAACGGGTGGATTAGCAAATCGGAAGGGAACCATTCAGTTTCCTGAGCTTTAACAGTTGTAATAGTTATAACGGTCGCGAAAATTATAAAGAGAACTTTTCTCATTCTTTAATCAACTCCAATAGATCATTAAACATAATAGAATCAGCATCTGCCTGCTATGGGCTTAAGAAAGTGTCCGATCTTTCCAAATAACTTTCCTGTCAAGCAAAAGGACAAGCGGCAGTGCCAGTACGTAAATCATATAGTAAATTTCAAAAGAAATAAAATGCTTTAATCCTTCAGTTATTTTAAGGTCTGCCGTTATTAACCGAAGAGTCAGATAATCCAATAAAATTTTAAGAAAAATCAGCCAGCCGGCAACCGGGCTGAAGAAAAATGGGGCCAAAACGATACAAGCCATTGTGAACCAACCATTAATCAACACAGAAAACGCGTAAGCGGGAACACCTAAACCTCCAACTACCCAGCGTTTTTTCTGGCGGTACAGCGAGAGGAAATCCGGACAAACTTTTGAAACAACCAACGCCTGCTTATCCAGAGGAAATAGCAACTTATATTTCTTAAGCTTTGCAATGGCGAGCAGCAACTGCGAGTCTTCCGTAACGCTAAAAGGTAAGCTTTCATACCCCCCTACTTCCCTGTACGCCCTGCGTGTGTATGACATATTGTTACCGATACAACTTATTGGCATATTAAGGTTAATTGTACCCGAACCAACTGTAAGCAGGTATATAAAATCCAGATTTTGCATGCCTTCAAACCAGTTGGAATTTTGCTGATAGGTAAACCCGTTAACAGTGGCAACATCTTTAGTGTAATACGAAGCGATAGTCCGGGCCCAGGTTGGTGGTACGGCGCAATCAGCATCGGTAGTTAAAATAACATCACCGGTAGCTATTTCGTGTGCATTGGCAATCGCGTTCGATTTACCTTTCAGGCTGCCCACAGTTTTCTGAGAAATTATTTTTTTAAATCGAGGTTTATCGGCAATATATGTATCTATTATCTCCGATGTCCGGTCAGTTGATCGGTCATCAACTAAAATTATTTCCAGCTTCCCCTCGGGATACTCCAAATTATGAAGCGACTCAAGACAGCGCAGTATATTTTCTTCTTCATTACGCGCGGCAACAATAATACTTGCTGTAGGAAGTTCATTCCAGCTTAATTGGGTAAATTTTTTACGCACGCCAATAAGGAACAATATTGTCTGTACGGTATAACCAATAATTGCAATTACAAAAATTATTTCAAACATTCTTCAGGTAATCCCGGTTTCAATTGTTTATACGCCATCCAGTCTGCAAGATACCGCAAACCTTCCGGTAAAATTTGTTCGGATTTTACATGATCGTGCATTGTAACTATTGCACCATCTGAAATTTTCCGGACTGCAAATTTAAACATATTCAAATCGTTTTTATAATCATAAGTTAATAAAGACCACATTACTGTTCGCAAACCATAATTTGCCGCTTCTCTAATTATTTTTCGGGAAATCCGGCCGTATGGTGGCCGGAATAAATGAATATCGCCGCCGGTAATTTCACTTAAGACGGCATTACACTTCATAATCTCTTCCAGCCGCTCTGTTTTTGCCAACCCGATCAGATTCTTATGCCGGTACGTGTGGTTACCTATCCGATGCCCGGCAGATGCAATTTCACGTATCAGTCCGGGATTTTTCGATGAGCTTTCGCCGACACAGAAAAACACCGCCTTCCAATTGTAATCATCCAACAAGTTTAACACTTTTCCCGTAGTGCGGCTGTCCGGAGCGTCATCAAAGGTTATAAGAATTTTTCCACTTGTGGTAGTCCACACGGCTTCAGGGAAAATATACCGGGCAATCGGAGCAGGATTCACGATTCGCCACAAATTTTTCATCATTCCACCACCCTGCCTTTCCAGATGAAGGGACGCATTACTCCAACGATAGTACTGGAAACAATATAGATTGGTTGTATAAGTGTTGTAAGAAGTAATACAGGGAAACGTATAGAGAGTTGGAAAACCTTTTTGCCCGTGTTAAGTACCAAATATTCACCAAACATTTTAACCAACAGCACGCCGGTAAGTACATACAGGAGTGCAGCGCTGCACCCGAAGACAACCTGAAAAGCAGCAATAATAATAGAGATATAAAATAAAAATATCGGCAGCAGGACCAATACTGTTAACCCGAAACCGTATCTACCCGCCTTGCTGGCCCAGCGGTTACGCTGATGTATGAATTGTTGTACAGTCTTGTTTGGTTTTGTATAGGCTATGGCGTCTGCTGAATAACAGTAGCTTACCTCGCCGCCCCGCCTTGCTTGTACGAGTCGCATAATTTGTTCATCATCGCCCGATTCCGTCTTAATTTCTGCCGCGAAACCACCCGCGTAAATAAAATCCTCTTTACGGAATGCCGAATTAGCACCATACGCAATTGTTGGCAGGCCATTACCGATAAATCCCGCCCCGGTTAATACCAGCCCAGCATATTCATACTGCTGCATCAATGCCCATGTATTCGATTCCCCGGCATACATTACCGGGCCTGCAAGATACGCGGTATTTGCATCCAACATCGCGACCATCGTACTCACCCACTTTTCAACATACCGGCAATCCGCGTCAGATGTAATAATAATTTCTCCCGATGCGTTACGTATCCCGGCCTCCAATGCGGCTTTTTTTCCGTTGTAGCCCTTACCCAAATCTTTTAGTGATATAATCTTTATGCTAATATCAGTTACTAAATTTCGAATAATATCTATTGATGCATCGGAGGAGTGGTCATCGATATAAATAATTTCCATTAATTCGCGCGGGTATTTTTGCGCTATTATGCTCTTCAGATTTTCTTCAATTACTTCCTGTTCATTACGAAAAGGAATTACGATACTGACTTTTCTTAAAAACACATTCCTTTTGTAACCTCCGGCGAGCTTTCGTAAACCCGACTGTATCCATAATGTAAACAGTGCATAATGCAACGCAAGAACCGCTATAGCCGCTGTAAATAACGACACTCTGCACATAAAATACAAACAAAAGAATAATACCGGGCCTAAAACAAAAAAGGCAAATACGAACAAGGCCTCGTTAATTCTTCTTCTATTCATTCTTTGCTCCGGTAAAGAAGAAGACAATTCCAAGCGCTGCCGGCAGTATAATGTTTATAATAAAAAGTCCCAATGCTGCAAAGAGGGCGGTTTGTGAGTTAAAGCCAAGTTGGGAAGCAATAAAAGTTGCCATTATTTCCCGAATGCCAAAATCGCCAATGGTAAACGGAGGTATTAAAGTTTTAGCAAATAGAGTCAGAGCGCCAATCCATATCCCGGAAAAAATTAAGTGAATATCACTGAACGCGCAAAATAATAACCCATATTGCGAAACAGTGCAAAGGAACAACAATACATTCCAAAGTACCGATTTCAGAACATCTGCACGGGAAAGCCCACGAAACATACTTACTGCATCCAATAATAATGTAACCGATTTATATCGCTTCCATTGAGCAAAACGTTCTGGTGCAACCCAATTAATTTTCCTGAACCGGTAGATAACTGATGCTATAATGAAAAGTGATACCGGCAGAACAAGCGCGAGAGTAGAAGTAACCGGTAACAGCGCGAAAAGAAATGCAATTGCACCAAAAAAATAAATAACTGCTACATGCAAAAATTTATCGGCGGCAGTTGCAATGCTTACTTCAAGAACAGTCCTTTCAGGAAAAACCTCTGTACGCCCGATATATTCACCCACCCTCATCGGAGTAACAACACCGCCGGCTATACCCCGCATCAGCGAAGTGAATACCCGGGCCGAATCCGTTATTTTCAGGCAACCATATACCAGTAATTTCCATTTTTTATATTGAATGAACAGACTGAATGGCAGCAGCATGGCAGCCAATAGAATAAACCCGGAGGAATTTGCCGCCAGCAATATTTGAATATCTTCGGGATGTATCTTTTGATATATTATTACGAAAAATATCAATGTGCAGAGTATTCGGAACCAGAAGTACAGTTTGGTACGGAATTGAGGGCTTATCCGGTTTAATTCAGCAGAAAACATGATTCGGTACTTTATTCGGCAGACCGTATATCTTTCATACCGGTGCATTTATTCTTTAAGGAAATATAGAAAGTATCGGGTATGTAAAATTTCCCCAGGTTATCTTCGTCGTTTTTCATACCGCCATGAAAATCAGAGCCGCCGGATTTCAATAAACGAAGTTTATCGGCCCAATCGCTATATTTTTTGTTCTGCGAGCCGGAATGTGACGGGTGAATTATCTCGAGGCCGTCAATGCCCAAATCAATTGCTTTTTGCACAACAGTATCGGGTAAGAAAGAAGGATGAGCAACCAGGCACACACCAC
>JAJTBZ010000024.1 GCA_021286645.1 Ignavibacteria bacterium | reverse complement strand
TATAACTACCAAAGATAACGTACAAATAAGCTATGGAAAAGAAGTACGCTTATACGGAGGAATAATTTTTGGTTTTGATTTTTAATAAGGAGTGTGCCGAATGAATAAATTTCTCGTTGTTCTCTTGCTTCCAATCCTGTCAGTTTTTGCACAGGTTTCGCAACCCAGGGTAGAGCCTACCGGCAATCTGTACTATGATGTAAAACAGATACAGTTGTCGGAAAATACTCTGTCATTTCAAATGAATAATGATACGAAAGAGAAACGTTCAGTATTGCTTGCCGGGGCCCTTTCGCTGGTCGTTCCTGGTGCAGGGCAGGCATATAATGAAAATTACTGGGCTGCTGGCGTTTACGCCTTAATAGAAGCGGGAGTAATTTACATGGCTATTAAATACAATAACGATGGAGACACCAAAGAGAGCGATTTTGAGAAATTTGCCGAAACCCATTGGAGCGCCAAAGCATACGCTCAATATCTCTATTCAACCACTCCAACCAGTTTTAAACAGAACCCGGTAAATAACGATGGTAGTGTAAATTGGGATGTACTTAATGATGCAGAACTAAAAATTACCGGCTTTAGTCATCAATTGGCTCCATTTGGTGACCAGCAATACTACGAAATGATAGGTAAATATAATCAATTCCGTTCTGGATGGGATGCTTTTTATCTTCCCGGTGACGATTATCATAGTGAAGGGCCTCTGAAAATTGCGGTTAATTATATGGGAATGAGGAAAGACGCTAACGATGCTTACGATATCTCTTCAAAATTTGTTATCGCGATATACCTGAACCACGTGGTTAGCACTGTACACGCAATTTGGGAAACGGTTAAGTTTAATAAATCTCTCGATATCAATTCGAATGTAAAGGTTAAGACTGTCGGGAGTGTTTCTGACTATGAAACTAACTTAAATTTTAGGTACTCATTCTAATAACAGGAACTGTTATGCTTGACGAAAAACTTTTGAAAATTCTTTGCTGCCCTGAAACTAAGGCAAAATTAGTTAAAGACGGTGAATATTTGGTATCCATTCATCCGGAGAAAAGACGCAGGTATCGAATTATTGATGATATTCCTGTTATGCTTATCGAAGAATCGGAGTTATTAGAGGAAACTGAGTGGAGAGCCATTATGGAGAAGCAGGGAGTTAAAAAGTAACCTCCTGTCGATGTGCCCTGCGTAAAATTTGGTTATATTCTTCAATAGAAATTTGTGTAGCGCCAAACATTTCTAAATGATCTGTTTGGTACTGCACGTCAAGTAACAGAAATTCTTTTTCATTGAGGTGTTTTACCAACTCTGTCAGGGCAATTTTTGAAGCCTGTGGAGCATTAGAAAACATCGACTCACCAAAAAAAGCTCCCTTAAAAGAAATCCCGTACAATCCTCCAACCAGTTTCTCATTTATCCAAATTTCAACACTATGCAGGTACCCCATTTTGAAAAGCTCCTTGTATGAATCAACCAATTTGGGGGATATCCATGATTCATCTCTGTCGCGGCAGCTCATAATTACTTTTTCGAACTGCGTGTCAAAAGTAACAGTGTACTCATTCCGTTTCATAAATGTACGGAGTGAACGGGGCAGGTTAAAATTATCCAGGGGGATTATTGTTCTGACCTCAGGCATATACCAGTTAATAATTTCACTGTCTTTATCTTCTGCCATAGGGAATGCTCCCAAGGCATACAGCTTAATCATATTTTCCGGATCTAAAAATGAATCAGGTGACAAATTTTTAGATTTTTTCATAGATAATTATCTCGTATGAAATTAGTCTGATAAATAATTCTCAATGGAAAATAAGAAATTTTCCGGAAACAATAATTCTTCATTTAACTAATCTATTTTCAATCATGCGAATATAAACCGCCAGAAATATCCATCCAATGGGCAATATCGTTACATATCCTTTCAATATTGTTGTCGGATACATCAACTATGTAGGATTTCAATTTTGATTTAGAAACCAGTTCATGCAATAATTTCTGTTCATCGAGGAATATATGCAGGTTATCATATTGCCCGGGATTTCCGGAAACTTTCAGTCGCTGTTCACGAGCTTCGTGAAATGAATCCTCAGATCTAATACAAAATATTACTCTAAAGTCAAGTGCGGCAAGCTTTTCTTCTAACCACTCGAAATTGTAATTTGCTTTGTTATATAAAATCTGGTGCATTTGTGTGGAAATATGGAATCGATCGATAATCCAGGAATAATACCGTTGCAGTTCAAACAGCTGTGCCCAAGTTTGATAGGTAAGCATAGCCTTTTCACTTTCTTCCTGTTGGAAATTAATTAAGCCGCGTCCCCAGGGGAAGTTAGTAAAAGTACACCATTCGGCAGAAATCAATGGCGAGTGGTATCGATATTTTCTCGGGCCGGTAATTGCCGGATGCTCATTCAATGCAAATGCAATATCGGTTTTTAAGGTTAACCGGGTACCTTCAAGAATAATTTTAGGTGTTAATTTCATATATTCCTTTCCTCACCGAATATTCAGGAATGAAAATCCGATGTCTTCAATTCAAAATGATTTTTATAACTAGAAATCGAGACGATCATTTTCTTTGATATTAAACTGGTCTGTAAAGCCGGCATTAACTTCAACAACATACTGAGCCGGCCCTTTTGATGGCAGGCTTCGCTCTGAAAAAGGCACTGCATTCTTTTGGATTGATACAACTTCTTTTTTATCATTAATGAAAATAATATCAAGAGGTAATATGGTATTCTTCATCCAAAAAGAGCGAATCTCCATATCAGGGAAAATGAATAACATTCCATGATTCATATCCATTTTTTCACGAAACATAAGACCGAGCGTTCTTTTTTCTTCCGTATCGGCCAGATCTGCCTCAATAGTAGTAACAGTATTGCCATCTTTGGTAAGGAAGGTTACTTTTCTTGTTTTTTCTGCCTGTTTTGCTGTTTCCATAGTGTTATCTGTGTTCTCCTTATTCTGCGGAATGATAACCGCAAGAACGTATGCTGCTATAAAACATACTACCAAAATAGCGCTAAGAATCGAATATATTTTTTTAGAATTCTTTGTTTTAGTATTCTTAATGGTTGAATTTGTCACAATTACTCCAAGACTTAAAAATGCTTTTTAATAATATACTCAAAAGAAATGAAATAGTTTTACCACCTCAGCAGGAAAAATTACTTGAAAGAGGTTGGGGCAAGGAGGCTATTTCAGAAGCAGTTGTTGAAAGAATTATTTATTTAAGTGATGAGATTGAAGTAACTGGTTTTATTGCATATCCTCGATCCGCGTATCAATCAGAAAGAAAATATCCGTGTATCTTATGGAATAGAGGCGGCTTCCGGGATGAGGGCATCATAGATGATTTTACTGCGAAGGGTGTACTTGGACAAATCGCATCGTGGGGGTACGTGGTTTTCGCTTCTATGTATCGCGGTAACAGTTTCGCTACCGGAAACGATGAAGCAGGGGGCAAGGATCTTAATGATATTGTAAATATCATGGTATTAGCCGAACAGTTACCATTTGCCGATATTTCCAAATGGGCAGCGGAAGGTTGGAGTCGGGGAGGGATGATGAACTATCTGTTGTTGAAAGCAGGAATCGAATTAAAAACAGTTGTTATGATTTCAGCTATTTCTGATTTTAGAGGGTTTATACTTGATTCTTTCCCTATTTCTAAGATACAACAACACCCTCTTATGCAACAACTGACAGCTGAAGACCTAAGAGACAGGTCTGCAGTTGAATTTATTGATCAATTACCAATCGCGACGAAATACTTACTGATACATGGCGCATCTGATACAATAGTGAGTCCGGAACAAACATTGAAGGTTAGTCAAATGTTAACGGCCAGAGGGGCCTCGGTACGGACCATCATTTTTGAAGAGGGAGATCATTTTTTAAGGAAACATCGAAAAGAAATTGAGCAAACCAGACGTAACTGGTTTGCCCGGTATCTATAATTCACAAACTATATTTTCCATTTTATGGTGCACCCGATAGCGTATGTTTCAGGAATGGAAATTTCCTTACCCGATTTCAGCTCATCTATAGCCATTACAAGGTACTTGGTAGTTACAGCATCCGGGTCTTTCCAATTATCATCAATTTTCCCGGTGTAGCGTAGTTTCCTTTCCGAATCGAACAAAAATAATTCCGGAGTAAAAGAGGCACCAAATTTTTTCGCGACTGCCTGTGTCTCATCATAGAGATAGGGGAAATTAAATCCTTTACAAGTTGATCTTATTTGCATTTCTTCGAAAGAGTCCTCGGGATAGGAAACAGCATCATTTGCGCTTATAGCAACAAATTGCACATTCGTATACACATTTTGAAGCTCAATTATTCGATCTTCATAAGCCTGAACGTATGGGCAATGATTACAACTGAAAATAATAATAAGAGTACTTGCCTGGCTAAAATCTGATAACCGGTGTATTCTTCCATCAACCCCGGGTAATTCGAAATCCGGGCAGAATGAGCCGATTTGTAATTTTGAATCATTCATAAAAATTCCTTTATATCTGTACTCCGAAAGATAGTGAATTCTAAAATTAGGTTTTTGAGTAGGATGTTTTTTTTATATTTTTATAGACACTTGCCAAAATAAAAATAAGGATATATATGGACGAACAATACAATTCTACACCGAAGCAGGATGAAACACCGCAAGATGAGCAAACTGTGGAATTAGGTTTCATAGACCGTATGATAGGAGTGGTGGCGGCTCCAAGAGAAACATTGTACAATATGGCTGCACTGGAGACAAAGACTTCACACTGGTTTATGCCAATAATACTGCTTGCTTTAAGTTTGTGTATCTACACTGCAACTTTACAGTTGGTACCCGAACAGAGATCAATTTTACGTGAAAAACAAAGGTCCAAGACAGAACAAGTGCTTAAAAAGGCAATGGAAGATAAAAAAATTACCGAAGAGCAAGCTGAAGCACAAATGAAAATGGTTGATAAGCAAACTGAAATGATCGGTACTCCTATTGGAATTGGAATTGCCTGTATTACAATTTTTATTTTCATTTTTTTAGCATTAGTCGTAATCAGCGGATATTTCTATTTCATTGTAACTTTTTTCATGAAAGGTACCTTTGCATACAAGGATATGCTATCGATATATTCCGTAATTAGCATAATTGCGATTTTCGAAGTACTTGGCTGCTTATTATTCAGTCTGTTAACGGGGCAGCAGGTTAATGATCTTTCTATAGCATCGATTATAGGTATGCAGGAGTTGAGTATTGGCAAATACATTCTAGCCCGGCTTGATATTTTCAGTTTATGGCAATTTACATTAATTTCGTTTGGAATAGCAGCGTATAATAAAACGACAAATATAAAGAAATACGCTATTCTGGTATTTGGAAGCTGGATTTTTTGGTCATTTGTCTGGTTTATGTTATCTAAATCTTTCCCGTTTCTGGCAGGCAACTAGAAATTGTACTATGGGGAAGCTTAGAAAGCTTCCCCAATACCAAATTGGAACTCAAAAATATCGGAGAAAAATGGGCGTTTAAAAACACAGGTTGTATTATTAGGATCATACAATTTAATGCCAAAATCTACCCTGATAGGGGCAAAAGGAGTAAATATTCGTAAGCCCCAACCAGTATTTACAGCAACTTCATCAATGCGGAATTTTTTATATCCCAGCCAGGTATTACCATAGTCAAAAAACCAAACAAAACCGGCATCTTTATTGATTTTATATCGATATTCAAATGCTCCCTCATAGAGAAAAGTACCACCCGCCAAATCAACCAGGTCATTTAATACCATCCGGGTCTCTATTGGGGCTAATTCCCGGGCTTTCCAGCCTCTCAAGGAGTTACTTCCGCCTACAGTAAACTTTTTCGTCGTTGGGATTCTATTCGTGGGACCTTCATAAGCCTGTAAGTGTCCAATTTTATACTTCATTGCCACAACGTGTGAATGATTGCCCAAAATTGGCGCATAGAAGGCAGCTGTTGCGCTTAATTTGTAAAATAGGGTTCCAGTATAGGGCGTATTTAATATTTTATTAAACAGCCAGCTCATTGAGTTAGCTTCTTCAACCAGAAATGAAAGATTGTACCCGTGAGTGGGGAATACAGGGTCATCTGCCTTATAAGATTTCATATCGGCACCGAATATAGAAAGTGCTTCATCTACTGAAGATTGGGTGCCTTTTTGGAGAAACATTTCATTGACAACTTCAAAATTATAGTAGGTTGTTAAAGCGTTTATAAAAGTATATGAAGGAAGCTCGAATTCGAAACTGAGTTTTCCGCCAAAACTCCGTTTATTGGAAATGTTATCCTTATTGATTTTATAATAACCTTCAACTATACCCAGAACAGGGCGATTGAATACGTAAGGTTGTTCAATCCGAATATTTCCCTCAAAATAACCATACACGCTTGTATCATTTAATTTGAAAGTCTTTAGGATATTATTAACATCGGTATGGAATATGTTTTGAATACCGATGCTTCCGGTAACAGAAAGCTTTCTCGCGGCCCCTAAAAAATTCTTTCGTGTAAAAGCTCCGCTTAAACCGACATTAAAAGTATTTTGCTGATTGTTAACGATAATTTCGGGAGAAAGTTCGTTCATCATTCCGATGCTGCCATTAAGAAGTAAATTAATTTTTCTCGTGGTAGTATCAAATGTTTGAGGCCGCAGAATAACCGATGAGAATAACCCGGTTCGATACAATCGAACCTGACTCATTCGAATTTTTTCCAGGTTATAAATATCACCTACTTTAATGCCAATAATATCTTGAAGGAGCGTATCCTGAACTTTCGAGGCACCCTCGCCCGATTTGTCGATTTTGATTTCCTGAACCACAAAGCGGGTCCCCGTATCAAAAAAAACATCCAATTTTGCCTGCTTTTTCAGGGTATCCTGCACAACAATTGTACTATCATATTTCGCATTCGCAAACCCGTTATTCTCGAGCGAAGCCAACACATTATCAATGCCCGTTTTGATCTGTGTTTGCGAAAAATATGAAGTTGTATCAATATGCAGGGATTTATAGATATCGTCAGAAAGGATTTCGGATGCAGAAGAAAGCCCGTGTAAATCGAGAGATTTATACCTGCTCCGGGGACCTTCGAATATGATGAATTGACATATTACTTTCTTTAGCGTACTATCCTTAATATAATTTGTGTGGACATTTGAATTGAAATATCCATTTGCAGTATAATATTCTCGCAGTATTTTACAATCGCTTTCGGTACTAAGGCTATCAAAATATACCGCACCGCGGCCAAAACTACTAAATGAATTCAGAAACTTCCAGAACCAGTTTGGAGTTTCCTGTGATTTAATTATTTCACGCAATGATACAGTGGAATAGGAAGAATTGCCAATGAAATCGATTTTGTCCAGTTCAAATGACGCCTCCAGCGACTGGGATTTTGCCTCAAAAGGGCATAGTATTGAAATGCATGCAAATACTGCAATAATAAATGAAAAGTTTAATTTCAATTTGCAAGACTGAAAAAATAAATACAATAACCTGTTTCCTGAATTAATTAAAATACCGGGTCAGTTCGTAGAATTGTAACTTCGGGGTAGTCATTTCGGAGATGATTTAGAAATAATTTCCGAATTTCTTCCGTTTTACATTCTGCATAGAAATAAACACCCGGGCGCTGTTCTTTCGAAAAGACAAAATGTGTTCTATATACAATTCTCTGGCGGGCATCAGCTATAAACTGATAAACTTCTCCGCCGCCTGTACCAACATAGTAATCTCCCGAATCGAAATATAGACAATCGTATGATGAATTTTCAAGCTTTGTAGTAAAAATTTCCAGTTGGCCGGGATTGGCTTCAAATGGCTTGCACGCAAATATATTTCTGAATGAAGAATCCGAGCCCAAACTTACAAAAGTTATCTGTACATTTTTTATACCTTTTGAATCCACTTCACCAATACATGCAAAGCTTACGGTGACTGAATCAATGAAATGACCCTGGTGGTAACTTAACACCTTATAGCCTGCTGCTTCAGATAATTTATTCAACAAGAGAGTTTCTTTACTGGAATTTATTCCGGCATTATTTTCAGGCTGTCCTTCAATTCTTTTAGAAGAACAGGCATGAAAAAGTAATAATAAAGGAATTATAAAAAGGGCGTATTTTTTAATAAATAATAACATTAGTACCAATCTTTATTATAGGAAGAATTTCATTCATGTCTTCATTACTTATAGCAATGGAGCCATCGGTCCAATTAAAAACAAAAGGAAGATTTTTAAATAAGAAATTGAGTTTACCAATTCCATGGATTCCAATATTTCCGCCGAGCACGGTGTTCTGGTCAGGCATTTGCTGATAAAAAAATGAATTTCGGGTAGCTTCAAATTCTTCGCGGTTAAGTTCATTTCTGCGGTATGCTTCTGTAATATCATGTTCATTCGGATAATTCAGATGCAAATAACAATAGTATAAATGCGTTGAATCTATTCGGCAAATCCTGTATTCGCCTATAGGAGTTGCCCTGTCATTTGCAGCTCTTTTGGCTTCCGAATTTCTTCCAAAAACGGCGCGATATGATTTAATAAAGGTTGTATCCTGGAATAAATGGAGAGCGTATCTCTTTCTATCAATTTTAATTATTGGGTTAGAAATTGTACGAATCCCCTTAGAATACATTTCTTCATTGAGAGTTTTTTGGCTGTAATTTAAGAATACGCCGTACAACAGACAGCCAGCTAAAAAAAACAAAATACTTCCGACTACAAATACTACTCGTTTTACCATAACGTTCCACCATAACCCCGGTGATGGTATTCGTCCTATTGAAAATGAAAAAATAGATATAAATAAAATATTAATTTTTTTTAATCTTTTTTTAAGAATCCTTTAATAATTCACACTTATTTTAGTACTGTAAATATCACTTAATTAATTTATTTATTTTATTTGAAAGGCACGAAATGAAACAGTTATTTGCATTATTGATCGTTTGCGGTTTAGTATTAAGCTCAGCAGCTTTCGCACAGGAAAAAGTTGAAAAGAAAGCTGAGAAAAAAGCTAAGACCGAAAAAGTAGAAAAGAAAGACGAAAAAAAGGCTGAAAAGAAAGCTGAACCTAAAGCCGAAAAGAAAGCTGAAAAAAAAGCAGAGCCTAAAGCTGAAAAAAAAGCTGAAAAGAAAGCTGAACC
The DNA here is from genome assembly GCA_021286645.1 of Ignavibacteria bacterium. Classification (GTDB taxonomy): domain Bacteria; phylum Bacteroidota; class Ignavibacteria; order Ignavibacteriales; family Ignavibacteriaceae; genus JACPGF01. The sequence continues at coordinate 13,627 of JAJTBZ010000024.1, read as the reverse complement.
TAAAGTAGAAAAGAAAGACGAAAAGAAAGCTGAACCTAAAGCTGAAAAAAAAGAACACCACAAAAAAGCTAAAGCAGCTGACAAAAAAGACGAAAAGAAAGAAGAAAAGAAATAATTTCGGCCTTTCTGAAAGATTTCAAAAAAAGGAGAGTTTTCACTCTCCTTTTTTTTTGCTATTTTTTTATTATGAAATTATTAGTAATTGAAGATGAGAAGAAGGTAGCCTCTTTTATAAAAAAGGGGCTCGAAGAAGAATACTATACGGTTGATACTGCTCCCAATGGAAAAATTGGTCTTGAAATGGCGCTTGAGGGAGATTATGACCTGATTATTCTTGACTATATGCTGCCTTTTAAAGACGGCTTAACAGTAACCCGCGATCTGCGTAGTGAAAAATTTGCCAAACCAATTTTGATGTTGACGGCAAAAGATAAAATTCAGGATAAGGTTGAATGCCTTGATGCCGGTGCAGATGATTATCTGACAAAACCTTTCGCTTTTGAAGAATTAATCGCCAGAATTCGTGCCCTTCTGCGCAGAGCAGAAAATGAAAAATCAAATCTTTTAAAAATTCATGAATTTTCACTGGATACTCAGTCTCATAAATTACATGTGGGAAATTCTGAAATAGAATTAACACCTAAAGAGTACTCCATTTTTGAGTTTTTGGTTAGAAATAAAAATAAAGTAGTTTCTCGAACCAGGCTTACGCAACATATTTATGAATATCAATTTGATACAGATACAAACGTGATTGATGTGTATATAAATAAATTGAGAGGGAAAATTGAGCCCTATACCAGCGATGAAGTTATTCAAACCGTGCGTGGCATTGGGTATATTGTTAAGGATTAGGTTTTCATGGAATCTCAGATTACTCAATTCCCGGCTTTAGAATTAACCAATTATTACTCATGGTATGCCGCCCAAAAGACCAGCAGAAAATTATCTATAATCCTACTTTCAGTGTTAACATTTCTCTATCTTGGAATACCTGGTATTCAGGTACCTCTTCTTGAATATTCTGTTACCCGCCATAGTTCGTTGATGGATCAGAGAATAATTGAAAGTATGGGCACAATGATCCCGAGGCAATCGGTGGTAGATTTTGATGAAATTTCACCCCTGGTGATGAAATGCACTATTTCGATGGAGGATGATGCATTTTTTCAGCATAAAGGAGTGAATTGGACCGAATTGAAAAAATCGATGACTCAAAATCAAAAGAAAAAGAAAGCCTCGCGAGGTGGCAGCACAATTACTATGCAGCTGGTAAAAAATTTATATTTTACCACAAACAGAAGCGTTTTTAGGAAGGCCAAAGAGATTATCGTTACTTTTCGACTTGAAAAAGAACTTAGTAAGCAGGCAATATTAGAGCAGTATTTTAATGTTATCGAATGGGGAAATGGCATTTTTGGAATTGCCGAGGCAAGTGATACCTATTTTCACAAGAAACCAATCGACCTAACGTTAAATGATGCTGCAAAATTAGCCGCTGTTATTCCTGCCCCGCTTCATTTTAAACCTACAGATAGTAAAAAATTTGTCGATCGCAGATCGTCAATTATTAAAACGCGCTACGGTGCAGTTCAAATGCAAAAATAACAATGCGTTGGCGCGAGTTAAAACAAATAATTGCAGGCGGGGAGAGTCTTACCTGTGAATTTAAACTTCATTTTTCTTCGCATGAAAAAATAGCCAGGGAGCTTATCGCTTTTGCTAATACTTCCGGCGGTGTTCTAATACTTGGCGTAGAGGATAATGGCTCTATTGTTGGTGTTGCAAGTGAAAAATCAGAGGCTGAGCTGATAAATCAGGTGGTAAATGATTACTGCGTCCCGCCTGTATCGATTGATATACAATATATCAAGCTTGATGGGAAAGAACTCGTTGTAGTTATTGTACCGGAATCAAAAAACAAACCTCACCGGATACAAGACTATAAGGAAAAGCTGGAAATTCAAAATGCTCAGGTTTATGTCAGGGTAAATGATAAAAGTATCCAGGCAAGTAAAGAAACAATCAGATTGTTAAAGACTGAATACACGGATGATCCACTTAAATTATACAGTTTAGGACATATAGAAAAAGCTGTATTTATTTACTTGGAACAGAAGGAGAAAATTTCGGTGGCAGAGCTTTGTGGTTTGTGCAATATATCCGGAAGAAGAGCATCGAGAACCTTGGTAAATATGGTAAGAGCAGGAATAATGCTAAAGCACACGAAAGAAAATGGAGATGAATATTTTACTGCCCGATTAGAGATTAATGACTAAAATTGTCTCGGTTCCCTCATCAGTAATATTATATTTTAACTCGTCAGCGTATATCCTCATTAAATATAATCCTCTTCCGGAATCTTTCATGAGGTTTTCGGGCATTGTAGGGTCAGGTATTTGTGTCGGATCAAATCCCATACCTTCATCTTTGATACGAAATACGAGTTGCTGTCCGGAAAATTCTGCCTGAATTCGTACTTTTTTTGTAACCACTTTTTTATTCCCGTGAATCATTGCATTGGTAGTAGCCTCAGTTAAAGCCAGCATGAGACCAGGCAGCTTCGATTCTTCGAAACCGGCTTCATTTGCCACCATATTCACAAATTCTTCAACCGAGACTAAATCGTTCGGATCAGAATTGATTTCGAGGTTATAAAGTTTCGTCTCCAAAATTTTCCAGTTTTTTTATGAAAGATAATAAAAAAACTACATAGTTCAACTAAAATTTGTATAAAAGGTCAAATCTGAAATTCGATTGGTTATAAAACTGTTGGTGTGTGATAGAAACGTTCTCAAACCAGCCGCTAAGAGTAAGCGACAAATGGTCTGTGGAATTGGCTGTAATTTGAACTGAGGGGCCTGAACTAAAGAAAATATTATCGAGGATACGTTCTTTCGCGCTGTATCGAAAAGAATTTACAATAAAAAACCGGTAACCCACTGCAAATTCGGTAAAGAAAAGCCGTGAATAGCATTCAGGAAGCAAATATATTTCTTCCTGATATTTAATTGGAGTGGTTGCAAATTCCTGCCAGTATAACAACCCATGCTCTGCAATTCGATAAGTAGCTCTCATTCTGAATCCATAATCCCTTGAAAATGGTATTTTGGTCGAATCTGATAGTTTTAATTGACGAAAAGAAAAACTTTTCGGTGCATTTGCAATATCCTCAAAATCATATACCGTGTAATTCGAGGCAATTTCACAACTATTAACCGATTGCAGCAAATATCCCAGATAACTAGTCGACCCTGAAAGTTTTAACACCCGGTTTGTATAATTGTTAGCACTGCGCATGGCGCTGATATAAACCATTTTATTGAGAGTTCCCTCAATCTGGATGTTCCCCTGGAAGATCGGAGAAAATATATGAAAATATGAAAGTCTTGCAATAGTTAACAATTCATCTCTGTCATCGGTATTACCCTCAGAAGGAGTATCATATTTTAATTTCATATGAGAGATTGTATAGTTGAACTTATCGGCTTCAGATATATATACACTGCCATCTGCTATTAATGAAATTCTTTCAGCCGTATTGTTTTTCATAGCCTCGATATCGGCAGTTTGCTCTGTATAAGCTTGCCGGGTAAGAATAGAATGTTTCTCATCCCGCTGAGTGAAGAGAGCGCTCAGGCTAAAAAAAGATTTTTCTATCGAGTAAGTTATACCGCCATAAGCCTCAATTTTCGTTTCTTCAATTTTATCGGGATATGTAATCATTTTCTGGGCAACGGCAGGCAGGTAATTGTAATCGCGGTCAATAGTTCTTTGAATGACACTGACACGAGCTTTTACTGAAAGTACTTTAGGTATCAGATACAGGCGTGTCAGATTGTCAACGAATGAATAAGTTCTTTCGGTTCGGTTTTGGATATTATAATCTGTATTAAAAAGAGATTTTACAGCAGTATCGGCAGGCAGATAAAAATCGTTTTTCACCTGATCATAAGATGCCTGCAGCGAATTCTCAAGTCCTTCATCCAATGCGGTATTAAAAAAAACAGCGAGCTTTCGATTTGTATTAAAACGAGGCGAGAGGTTTTCCTCCATATAGTATGCCTGCGCATGAAGATCACTTTCAAAAAAACGGTAGTTTTCTATAACGCTATTGGCTTCCCAGATAAGTCCTTTATCGGTTTTGTGAACTTGCGTGTTTGTTTCATATCCACTTCCAAGAGAAACTGTCCAGTTATTCATTAGAGAATATTTCGAGAACATTTTAAATATGCTCTGAGAAGAATAGTTAATGGTGGTAGTTCGGGAATCTGTATGTTTTTGGTATTTAACATCACCGCCAAGAGCCCAATCCGGTGTTAAAAAAACACCGGCACGAAGATAATTTTGCTGTGTTTCGGTAATTGAATTGTCCGCGGATTGCAGTAAAGTGCGGGCATATCGTGCCACATTTCCCAGAAATAAATTTGCGTGATTTAATTGGAATGAAAGGTCGCCTGAGAAATTATACAGATTAAGTTGTTTTGTTATATCGGTTGCGATAAAATTTTCGCGTGGTGTTTCAATAAACATCGAAAGAGAATCAAGATTCTGCGAATAGGAAAAGTAATTTACCATCAGGCAAATTATAATGAATAGTTTCCTCTGTGTTATCAGGCGCAAATTATGATCCTAAAATTTAAGCTGGTGGAATATCTTCGGTACAAAGATAAAAAACTTTTTCTATTGTGTAGTTATTCAACAGTGTTTTTCAGCAGAGTTTATTATAATAAGAATGAAACATTAAGTAAATTGCATATAATAAAGTGATTTACTTAGAAATAGATTGAGTGATTTTGATTGGTATCATATGGAAATTAAAACTGATATACTTGTTCTTGGCAGTGGAATCGCTGGTTTATACGCAACAATGCATCTTGCAAAATACGCCAACGTAGTTTTGATCACAAAAAAAGCTAAAACGGACTCTAATACAAATTATGCTCAGGGCGGCATTGCTTCAGTGTTTGCTGATAATGATTCTTACGAGAGTCATATTCAGGATACACTGGTTGCCGGAGCCGGCCTGTGTGATCGTGCGAGTGTAGAAATATTAGTGAATGAAGGCCCCGAACATATAAAAGAGCTTATAAGAATAGGTACGCGCTTTACCATGAAGGAAAATGGGCTTGCTTTGGCGAAGGAGGGCGGGCATTCATTTTCCAGAATTGTACACGCGCAGGATTTAACCGGCAGGGAAGTTGAAAGGGCGCTAATTGAACATGTTTCGAAGTTGTCAAATGTAACAATTCTGGAAAATCATCTTGCCATTGATTTAATAACCGAACATAATATAAAAAAATTGAAAGACCGCCCAATTGATAGCAGGCACTGTTGGGGCGCCTACGTATTAGATATAACTGAATCCAAGGTACTCAAGATAATTTCAAAAGCTACCGTTATATCTACCGGTGGATTAGGCCAGGTATACCAGCATACCACAAATCCTTCAATTGCAACCGGCGATGGTTTCGCGATAGCATTTCGTGCCGGTGCTACGTTGGGGAATATGGAATTTATTCAATTTCACCCGACTTCTCTGTATCAGGGAGGGAACTCAGAAGGAGAAGAACAGGCATTCCTGATATCAGAAGCCGTGCGTGGGTTCGGGGGCATTCTCAGAACTATCGATGGTGAGCGGTTTATGTCTCGATATGATTCCCGACTAGAACTTGCTCCTCGCGATATAGTTGCCCGTGCAATCGATTCTGAATTAAAGAAGCGTGGTGACGAATTTGTGTATCTTGATGTTACCAATAAATCAGCTGAGGCAATTAAAGATCATTTCCCTAATATTTACACTAAATGTCTTTCAAGAGGTATTGATATTACAAAGGAAATGATTCCCGTTGTACCGGCTGCTCATTATGCTTGCGGGGGAATAGTTGTTGACCATCACGGCAAAACTTCACTGACAGGTTTATTTGCTTCAGGTGAAGTAACTATGACCGGAGTACATGGTGCGAACAGATTGGCAAGCAACTCCTTACTTGAAGCACTGGTATTTTCAGCACGTGCTGCTCAGGGTGTTGCAACTTACTTGCAAAATGTCGAAAAGCATCCAACAGAAATCCCAGATTGGGATGACTCGGGTACGTTAAGTGCAGATGAAAAGGTTCTTATTTCGCATAGTCAAAAAGAACTTAAGCAATTAATGTGGGACTATGTAGGCATAGTGCGGTCTAATCTCCGCCTGGATTTTGCTTCAAGAAGAATTTCTAACCTCTATCAGGAAGTTGAAGATTTCTATAAAAAGACTAAAGTATTTCCTTCATTGCTTGAGTTACGCAACCTTATAACTTGTTCTCATCTCATTGTAAAGAGCGGTCTAATGAGAACTGAGAACAGGGGATTGCATTATAGCCTGGATTATGTGAATGCCAGGCAGGCAGAACCTCCGGTAAATACTATTCTGAGAAATACGTACCAAAAGTCGTAAAAAGATAATGATAAAGTGCCCCGTGGCGAAGTCCGCGGGCACTTACTTGAACCTTATCGGTTTGTAATAATGCAAGAATCTGTCGCAGTATCGCCGTTCCTGTCAGCAGGACATCTTCTCTGCCTTTGAGAATTGAACCGTACTTTTCCAGCATTTGGGCGCCGCTTAACGGCTGCATTTCTGTCAGGAAAGTGTCAAGTTCTGTTTGGGTCAAAAAGCTTCCATCAATACAGTTTTCATCAAAATCGGTTAAATGGTTTTTGATTGCTGCAAGCGTTGTAGGTGTGCCCGCAATAGCCAGAACACTCTCAATTTGGTCTGATATCATAAATCCATTATATAAATCATCATTTATCTTTTGAATTAGGCTGGAATAATTCGCAATATCGGTGGGGTTGGTGCTAAGATATTTCTCAGTTAAATTAACTGCGCCAATTGGTATGCTCTTCTTATAAGCCAAATTTCCTTTCACGCCAACGCTAATTTCCGTACTGCCTCCACCGATATCTATAACGGCAATAGATTTATTGACGGGTTGGTTGTAAGTAGCGCCTAGAAAAGAAAAAAATGCCTCGTTTTCCGGAGGGAGAATGTTGATAGTTATACCTGTTTCTTTAGCTGCATAATCGATTATTTCATGCGCATTGGCAGCCGTGCGAAAAGGGTAGGTGCCATTAGCAAGAATTAACTCGCAGTTGCTGTTATTTGCAATTACGGCATATTCATTAAGAATCTCGATAAGAGTGGCTGTTTTTTCTTTACTGATACTGCCAAATTGAGCAACCCCTTTTCCTATTCGGGGTATTTTATAGTAATTCCCGATTGTTGTAATTGATTTTTCGGAAATATTGGCTTCCGCGATATACATAAGTAGGGTATTAGTCCCGATGTCGATTGATGCAATTTTCATATCTTAGTAGTTGAAATTAAAAGATTAAGGATTATGGAAAACATTTCAAAAATATCGAAAATTTTTCTTTTTCTCGGTGCTGTTTTTTTTAGCGTTTTTTTTGGCGCGATTGTAGGTCGAACATTTTTAGAATATAACCTGTTTCATGGCATTCATTTTGAGTTGAATGGATTTGTTAATGCGCAAAACCTTTCAGGGATAACTCAGTCATTCGCACCAATAATAGTCGTAACCGTTATCAGTTTTGTGCTTTATAACATTTTCTTTATTGGTTTTGTAAGTACATCAGGGTTAAGCCTGAAAAACAATGGTTGGCTTTTCATCTCTACGGTTCTTCTCATTGCAGTGCTACCGATAGAAGGTTTCTTAATCGTTAAATATGATAAACCATATATCGATATGGCTTTATGGGGAAATGTCAATGGTCAGTATTTATTGGATAATATCATTGCCCGGTTCAAAGCTTTCAGTAGTTTTCCGGTAGTTGAAGCATTAATTTGTGTAATTGTAACATATTTCTTTGCATTTCAACCATTGAAAAAGAAGAATGAAGCTTAAAGAAAAAGAGTTTGAAGATGTAATTGAAGAACTAAAAGCGTTAGCTGTTCAGCTGGGCGCAGTGGTCCGCTTTGAAAAGGGTGATTTCAAGGGCGGATATTGCATCGTGAAAGATAAAAAGCTTGTAGTTATCAATAAAATGGCCAATACCCAGAGGAAAGCTATAATACTCGCGACTGCTCTAAAGGAGTTAGGCATTGACCAAATGTATCTTTCGCCAAAATTGCGGGAGGTTATTGATGAAATGATAGAGCAGGAGGATAAATGAGAATTCTGGTGGTTAATGGACCTAATCTCAATATGCTTGAAAAACGTGATGCAACCCATTACGGTAGTTTCAGTTTAGGGATGATTGAGGAGAGTTTATCGGGAACATTTCCTGAAATAGAATTTGAAATGTACCAGAGTAATATCGAAGGCGAGATAGTTGGTAAATTACAAAGTGCAGATGCGAACTATAATGGGATAGTAATTAATCCGGCTGCATATTCGCATTATAGCCTGGCAATTCGAGATGCGCTTGAATTGTGTAATATACCAAAAATTGAAGTGCATTTGTCGAATATTCATGGTAGGGAAGAGTTTCGTCAGCATAGTGTAACAGCTGCCGCCTGTAATGGGGTAGTAGCGGGATTAAAGGAAATAAGCTATATCGCGGCTGTCTTCGCGCTTAATAAAATGATTAATGGATAAGTGTCTATTTCTCTTCTTACTGGGGCAGGTAAGTTGAGTAAATTGTTTTACTGATGGCGTAAAATAATGTTTATATATCACTTACGTCATTGTTTCTCATGAAAGTTATCCAAAAAAGGGAATAAATTTGTATAAGTAATTATATTTACTTATTTTGGGCTGAATATTTTACTGAGGTTATGCGAGAATTAAGCATAAAAAAGCTTTACTATTCCATTAGTGAGGTAAGCAAAATTACCGAGGTGGAGCAATATGTTCTACGCTATTGGGAAAGCGAGTTCGAAGAACTTCAGCCTCAGAAAAATCGGGCTGGTAACCGAGCCTATACAAACAGGGATATTCAGTTAATTTTACTCATAAAAACCCTGTTACGTGAACGTAAATATACTATCGAAGGAGCTAAAAAGCTTATAGCCGAGCAAGGTATTGAAGTACTTGCCAGGCAAAATGACGAGTTGAATTCGAATAGTAAGAAAATTAAAATTGAAGAAAAGACTGTAGTACCCCAAAAAGCTCATGGTATGCCCCCGGAAAAGGTATTTGGGAATCAGGGAACTCAAGCAGTGCTAATAGATAAAAAAGAACTTATGGAATTTCGTAATCTATTAGAAAGTCTTTTAAAGTTATTATAACGGAACGTAGCGCAGCCCGGGTAGCGCACTACCTTGGGGTGGTAGGGGTCGCGGGTTCAAATCCCGCCGTTCCGACAAATAGAAGCGCTCGCATGGGCGCTTTTTTTTATTCACATGATGGTTTATTATGAGAATTGTTCCGTTTTTCTTAATTCTGATTCTGCTGAGCGGATCAGATGTTATTGGCCAGTCCAAGTACTTTGTTAAATATAAACAATCAGTTCCTTTAAGCAGGGTAAATTCGGTTGTTGCAGATATGACGCAGTTGCAACAGAGAATCCCCATCCCGCAAAAAGCCTCGATATCAAAAATTAAAAAACTACGATATATTCCGGATACTGAAGATTCTCCACTTGCCAGAATAATTAGTGTTCAATTTTCAGGTAATGTTTCCCCAGAGGATGTTTTAAAGCTCTTTACCGGTGATGAAATTGAATATATTGAACAAAATCATATCTACCATATCGATTCTATCCCCAATGACAGTTTATACAGCCAGCAATGGGCTTTGCAAAAAATCGGAGCCCCGGCAGCCTGGGCTGTATCCGAAGGGGCAGATACCGTGCTTATCGGAGTAATAGATACCGGCATTGATTTTAATCATCCTGATATTTCGCATCAGCTTTTTATAAACCCCGGTGAAACTGGCAAAGATAATCTGGGGAGAGATAAACGCTTTAATGGCGTTGATGATGACAATAATGGTTTCATTGATGATTTTCAGGGATGGGATTTTACCGATCGTACCGGCTTCCCATTTGATTCGACAAATGGCGATTATGTCGGTTGGGATAATATGCCAATGGATGAAAATGGATACAGTCATGGTACTGCAGTAGCCGGCATTATTGCCGCTGAAATGAATAATGTGATCGGTATCGCCGGAGTTGCGCCCAAAGTAAAGATTCTTAATTTACGCGCATTTGACCCTGATGGTAATGGTGAAGAGGATGATGTAGCGGCAGCAATTCTGTATGCTGTAAAAATGAATGTTAAAGTCATTAATATGAGTTTTGGCGATAATTCATTTTCTTATGTTTTGCGCGATGTAGTACGTTTTGCCTATAGTAAGAATATTGTCTTGGTAGCTTCTTCCGGTAATGATGGAGTTAATACCCCCCATTATCCGTCTGGCTACTCAGAGGTTATTTGCGTGGGCAATTCAACATCAGATGATTATGTAGCCAGTTCTTCAAACTATGGATCTACACTCGATCTGGTAGCTCCTGGTACCGGTATAATTACACTTGCACGACATAATAGTTATCAGGATTTTAATGGCACTTCGGCTGCAGCACCATTTGTTTCGGCAGCTGCAGGTTTACTTCTGTCAAAACAGGCATTTTCCAATGAAGAAGTTAAGCAGATACTGAAAACAACCGCGGATGATATAGGTGATGAAGGATGGGATGAAAAGAGCGGGGCAGGGCGTTTAAATGTCGGTAAGGCAATGCAGGTATTGGCTCCCTCAATAATTAAATTTAACTATCCCTTACAGGATTTTGCATCTTCGCAAGACACATTAAACCTGTCAGCAACCATTCTTTCGTCATACTTTGCAGAATATTCACTTGAATGGGGATTTGGGGCGAACCCTGAATCATGGAATAGTATTGCCGAGCATAAACTATATCAGGTAAATAATCAATATATCGGAACGCTTCCTCTTTCAACTGTGAAAATGGATACAGTTTTAACCTTACGGATTCGTATGGTTATGACTAATGGCAGAACAATGGAAGAAAGAATAAATATCCATACCATAAGGAATAGACCCCTCGGAGAGGTAGTAACGCTATTGCCGGCATATTATGGAAGATCTGTAACTATTTGTGCGGCCGTGCAAACTTCTACTCCTGCAATTGTACGCATGTACTATAAAACCGAAGGCGAGAGCGATTTTAAAAATATTTCTCTGGAAGGTTTTACAGTAAATAACCTGTTCGTTAAACAAATTCATTACGGATTTATTCCACAGGGATTGCTTCAGGAAAATACCCTCTATCAAGTATTTTTCGAGGTTGAAAATTTGCTTGGGATAAGGAACAGATTTACAAAATCCGGGGCAGCGGTGGATGTTGTATTGACGGCCGATATTATTCATGATAGGGCTGTCAGGGAACTTCCTTATCAACTTCCTGCCGGTGGTGTATTCGCTGATCCTGTACAGGTTATTACACAACAGAAAAACGATGTATTATTTTATACGAATGGGAACACATCAACCACTAAACTGTATCATTTTAATGGTGCCGGGTTCGATTTGAAGGATTCGCTTTCCCAACGCATAATTAAAGATGCAGGCGATTTCAATAAAGACGGGAAAACGGATTTGTTGGCCTTATGGGGGCAAAATGGTTATATATTAGAGCAGGCTAACCAGGGTGCATCCAAATTTGATGAAAAATTCAAGCGGGAAGATGGAAAGTTTTGGCCAATCTTAGTTAAAGATATTGATAATGACGGGAAAAATGAACTTCTTGCACTTGTTGCGGATTCAATCTGTGTTTTTCGAGTCGAAAATGATCTGCAATTAACCTATCTTACTGCAGTTCACAATTTCTCATCAAGTATATATGGTGCGAATTTCTTTAACTCTCCGCACGCGGTTATTACAGACCTTAATGGCGATGGTATAAACGAGTTGTGGATACCGGATTATGAAGGTGATATTTTATGCTACAATATTTTAAGCGCGTCGCATATTGTTCCGGATACAGTGCGTTCATTCCGTACACAACTGCCTACTTCATCAGATTATATAACTGCAGGTGATTATGATGGTGATGGACATCCGGAATTAGCTATATTATTACATTCATTAGAGGCACGGGATATAGCTAAGTTTTATGTGTTATATATTGTAAAATTTGTTGGAGACAAATTAGTTCTTGAAGCTGCAAATGCATTCATCGATCCATCTTCCGATTTTCAGGTTTTCAGACAAGGTTATAATTCATTGAAATTTGATACATTGTATAGTACGAAGAAATCAGATCTGGTACTTAACCTGTTTCCATTTTCTTACGTATTTTCATATGAGAATTCAGATAGTAAAATTGTTTTCTATCGCGAAAATACCAATTGTAATGCTGTATTAACTGCTGATTTTAACGGAAATGGTAAGCGCGAATTTTCCGTTAGTTCTAATGCAGGAACTAAATTTTTTGAATTCATTGACGGGACTTTACCCGAAACGGTTGCCGAAATAGCCGGATGCTCAATAAGTTCATCGTCAATACAGTTGCAATGGCATTCAACCGAAAAGTTGTTTTATATACTGCGTGGCTCAAGCAATGACAATCTTCAGGTTATCGATTCTACATCAGCTCTTAGCTATATCGACAAAAACGTAAAATTGAATACCAATTATTTTTATTCAATTCAGGCATATAAACAAGATGGCAGTAAAGCTGTGTTAACTACACCAATTGTAGTATATCACCACAAACCTGCTTCATTTGTTTCAGTTCAGAATACAATTGGGCGCAAATTAGAAATTATGTATTCGGACAGGTTGCAGAAAACAGTATATGATCTTACATCAATGTATGCAAAAGATAATTCTGGCAATGTATATCTGGTACAAACAATAGTTCCGGCCGGTGAAACAGGCTACCTTATATCATTTCCAGATGATTTGCAAGCAGGCCCCTACTCAGTCTATTTACGAGGTGTAACGGATTTTTATGGCGCACATGCGATTGATACTGTAATTTCTGTGCAATTTACCGATACTCATGCTGCACCTTCACTGTATATATCTTCGTTTCGTTTGATTAACGCGCACGCATTGGAATTGACCTTTAATTTGCCTATTGATTCGGCCAGCGGACTCAATCCGATGAATTACTCGTTTACACCAATAAGGCAAATTAAAAATATATCATTCCAGGATGTACTTCACACAGTTGTACTTATAAATATTGAAAGTGGTAAGCCTCTCGGTGCAGTCGGGTATGAATCAACCTTGAAATTGAAAGGGCTTCAATCTACTGTTGCTTCAGGAGCAGTAAAAATAGTTGAGAATGGTGCAGGAAGTTATATTGCTTTGGAGTATAATGCACAGGATATTTCAAATGTTTATACCTACCCAAGTCCGGCCCATATTTCTAATGGACAAGGATATATTACTTTTGCTAATTTGCCACATTATGCTGAAATTATGGTCTTTAATATAACGGGTAAAAAAATAAAGACACTTAATGTTAGTACGAGTAATGGCGGTTATAACTGGGATTTACGAGATGATAATAATACTCTGCTTGGCACTGGTGTATATTTTTATAGGATACGTCAGTTGAATGACAAGAATGACGAGTTATCTACAAAATTATATAAATTTTCGGTGGTACGATGAAATCATTAGGTAAATTTTCAACAATTTCAAATTAT
>JAJTBZ010000064.1 GCA_021286645.1 Ignavibacteria bacterium | reverse complement strand
CCCCACGCCTGTGGGGATGAACCGGAAAACGCCTGTTGTTCTGCTTTCTCAGTGGTATGTTCCCCACGCCTGTGGGGATGAACCGTAATTAAAAGCATGGTCGAAGCTGGTGACTCAATGTTCCCCACGCCTGTGGGGATGAACCGCTGACCAAGACATTACCAATATTATCAATGAAATGTTCCCCACGCCTGTGGGGATGAACCGCTTGATAAGCAGCTATGTTGGCATGCGATAATATGTTCCCCACGCCTGTGGGGATGAACCGGATGAAGCGATTAAAATATACCTGAAGCTTTAATGTTCCCCACGCCTGTGGGGATGAACCGCGTACAGACAACAACCAAAAAATGATAGTTGCATGTTCCCCACGCCTGTGGGGATGAACCGGCCATCGGCCTGCGGAATGAATTCAGGAATTTATGTTCCCCACGCCTGTGGGGATGAACCGAAATGGCCCGGCAAATTAAAGACCTCAACAAAATGTTCCCCACGCCTGTGGGGATGAACCGCAAAGCGGCTTCTATTTCTTTCTTCAGCCGTAATGTTCCCCACGCCTGTGGGGATGAACCGCCGCCGGAAACACCGGGCACAACTCCCCCAAGATGTTCCCCACGCCTGTGGGGATGAACCGCCTTATATCCGTGTGGGTATGGCATGATAAACATGTTCCCCACGCCTGTGGGGATGAACCGTTTAACGAATATGGTATTGAGCTAATAAAAGAATGTTCCCCACGCCTGTGGGGATGAACCGTGTTTGGCACGGGTATAAGCAAGGCGGTTAACATGTTCCCCACGCCTGTGGGGATGAACCGAAGGGCAACAGTACGCTCCGGAAAAAGTTCGTATGTTCCCCACGCCTGTGGGGATGAACCGGCTAAACGCCCGTTCGTTTTCCCCCTATTCCCATGTTCCCCACGCCTGTGGGGATGAACCGTATGGCAACCATGGGCGCACTACGCAAAAGCCATGTTCCCCACGCCTGTGGGGATGAACCGTAATATATATCGCTTCTCCGGCACGGTCGACAATGTTCCCCACGCCTGTGGGGATGAACCGATGGTGCATTAATGATTGGCTGCACAAAGTGCATGTTCCCCACGCCTGTGGGGATGAACCGTACCGGCTACTACCGTGGGTGATGATTCAACTATGTTCCCCACGCCTGTGGGGATGAACCGCAAATCCAATATACCCTTGAAACTGTAATGTCATGTTCCCCACGCATGTGGGGATGAACCGATTACGCTATTATAGGGCCCTATGACGGGGGCATTTTCCCCATGCATGTGGGGATGAACCGTCCTCACTCTCATCAATAGGGTCATCGTGAGTATTTTCCCCACGCATGTGGGGATGAACCGTAGCTTAACATTTAACCAAAAACAGAAAGAAAATTTTCCCCACGCATGTGGGGATGAACCGCTTATACCCGTTTCGCTCGAAACTCACCGAAAATTTTCCCTACGCATGTGGGGATGAACCGTACGGTGGTAAGTTTTTGAAACAAACAGGGCAATTTTCCCCACGCACGTGGGGATGAACCGGAAGCTACAAAACCGGAAGACGGATCAGTTTTGAAATACCGCGGGTAAGCTGTAATATTCCGGTGTAAATTCGTGAGTATATTACACCTGTATGGAATAAATTACATGAGCGCTTTTTCTATTAATGATTTACATGATGTTTTCCCGTTTTTTACCCGCGAAGAAGAATTGCGGGAACTGTATGATTCAGCCATTTATAAAGTAGTACCCTCCCGTACTCTGTTAATCCGGGAAGGGCAGTATCTTAATTCGCTGCCGCTGGTATTAAACGGATCGATCCGGGTATTCAGGCAATATGAGGATCGTGAAGTGCTGTTGTATTACGTGCAGCGGGGCGAAACCTGTATAATGTCGTTAACGGCCTGTTTCTTTTCAGCGCCCAGCCAGTCGCAGGCAATTACCGAAACCGAAACGGAAATACTGCTTGTGCCCACCGATAAGATATTCGAATGGCAGAAGAAATTCCCTGCCTGGAACGAATTTACGCTCGGCACCTTCAAATGCAGGTACGAAGAATTGCTTTCCGCTTTCAGCGATGTTGTATTTCAGGATATAGAAACCCGTTTAAAAACATATCTCCGTGAATACTCGCTGAAATACCGCACAAAAAAAGTACCTCTTACCCACGAACTGATTGCCCGTGAACTGGGAACAACCCGTGTTGTAATTTCACGATTGTTGAAAGGCATGGAAACCGCCGGAAAAATAAAACAACGCCGGGGCATGATTATTCTTCAATAAAAATTACGCTTTATGTAACAAAAGGCACCGTTCTTCAGCATAGGTAATGAGTAATTTTCCCTTGTAATTCTCATTTAATTATAAGGAAATATTCATTATGAAAAATCTAAAATTTTTTATCGATACTCACGATAAAAACAACCAGACATTCCCCGAGCAAATTACCACAGCAGAATTCGAGGGTTTTTATGCCCAATACGAACAGGCCTGTTATGCCGAAGGTGTAGTACCTGTACGCCTGCATGTTGGCTACAAAGAAGGCAGAGCCTTTTGTTTAACCCTGGCACCGGATGCTGAAGCCGTTAAACGGGCGCACGATCGTATCGGGCTGCCGTACGATTCAATTACCGAAGTGGAATTTGCCACACCGGGTGATACGTTCTTCAGACGACCTCAATAGTCTCAGACATCTCTCCTGTCAAATAAACGAGACTTATTACCTTCATCCTGTCGGGAACCGATTCCTGTTATCGGTTCCCGAATTCAATTTTCCAGCCGCCAACAAAAATCTGCGCCGCGGACTTATTACGGGATTTCAATTTTTCCGATAAACCCCTATTTTATTGCCGGAGAAATTTTACTTTTATATGAATGAGCAAATTACCCGACTGGGATTCAGCCAGTGGCTGGCGGATAATTCCCTGCCGGCTATACCTAAAGATTTTACCATCGCCCGTGTTATTAGTGTCAATAAAAACAGTTACCTGATTTCTACGGGAACAAGTGATATGTATGTGGAGTTAAGCGGTAAATTCCTGTTTAATTCCGATTCTACTCTGGATTTACCTACTGTGGGCGACTGGATAACCGCGCAGATTTTCGATAATGATACTTTCGGCATTATCCATGATATATTGCCGAGAAAAACAATCATCCGCAGGAAGGCCGCGGGTAAAAAAATCGACTATCAGCTTATTGCCGCAAATATCGATATTGCCATTATTATACAGGCATTGGATTCCAACTATAACCCCCGCAGGCTTGAACGCTACCTGGTAATGGTGCATGAAAGCCATATTACGCCGGTAGTATTCCTGAGCAAGAAGGATTTACTGACGCCGCAGGAAGTTGAAGCAAGGGTACATGATATCCGTTCAATGCTTCCCGATCTGGAAGTGATTGCATTCAGCAATAGTACCGATTCAGATATTGCAATGGTACGGCAATATTTTCAACCGCAAAAAACATATTGCCTGCTGGGCTCTTCCGGAGTTGGCAAAACGACATTGCTTAATAATCTGCTGGAACAGGAATCGTATAAAACACAGCCGATACGCGAGAAGGATGGCCGCGGCAGGCATACGACCACACGCAGGGAATTAACGATTTTACCGGGTGAAGCAATTATTATTGATACCCCTGGCATGCGGGAATTTGGGATTATGGACGCGGAACAGGGACTTGACGAAACATTCAGCGAGATCGTTATCCTGGCTGAAGAATGCCGATATGATAATTGCACCCATACTGTTGAAACCGGTTGTGCAGTTAAAGCTGCAGTTGAAAGCGGCAAAATAGCTAAAGAACGTTATGAGAACTATTTGAAAATGGTAAAAGAATCAGCCTTTTATGAAATGTCGTATCATGAACGAAAACAGCGTGAACGGCAATTTGGTAAAATGATGCACAATTACCATAAACACCATAAGAACGGGAAATAAAATATACTGTTACGTATTACTGACTTACCTGTTAAAATGGATATACCAAAAGAACAGGCAATAACACAACCCGGAAATTAAGAAAGAGCTTATGGAACTACTTATAAGACAGGAAACATCAGCCGATTATACTGCTGTTTTTGATATAACTCAAAAAGCCTTCGCACAACTGGAGGTGAGTGACCACACGGAGCAATTTCTTGTAG
The DNA here is from genome assembly GCA_021286645.1 of Ignavibacteria bacterium. GTDB lineage: Bacteria > Bacteroidota > Ignavibacteria > Ignavibacteriales > Ignavibacteriaceae > JACPGF01. Next base: position 197,197 of record JAJTBZ010000064.1, on the reverse strand, counting down.
AACGGCTCAGGGCTTCCGATGGGTTTATTCCCGAACTATCGCTCGTGGCCGTATGTGACGGGAAAATTGCCGCGCACATTCTTTTCACGAGATTATATATAGTAACAAATGATAGCCGGCACGAGAGCCTGATTCTGGCCCCGGTAAGCGTATTACCGGAACAGCAAAGTAAGGGAGTTGGCAGCGCGCTTATTAATCACGGACATGAAGTCGCCCGTGGTTTGGGTTATAGCTCTGTTGTACTCGTCGGGCATAAGGATTATTATCCCCGTTTTGGTTATAAGAAACTCAGCGGGTTCGGTATCTCAATTCCCTTTCCAGCGCCGGATGAATGCTGCCTGGGCTTGGAACTTGTACCGGGGGCATTACAGAATATCCACGGTATTGTAGAATTTCCACCGGCATTTCTGCCTCATTAATCGGGGTTTTGTTTACTTATCCGGAAGGGGTTCTGCCCTTCCGGTGAATACTCGCTGTACTTTCAAACACTGTACCACTAACACCCTCCGGGAGCTTTTTTCGTTTACAAAGATTTTTTTTGGTGGTAATATCCGATTAAAGTGAATAAATATGAAAATTCTGCTTGCACGTGTTTTTATATTTTTATAATTTCAAACGTTTGAAATAATTCAAATCATAAAAACGAGAACCACTATGACCAAAGTTGTTATAACTCATGCTAAACGCACTGCAATAGGCGCGTTTAACGGGGCTCTGGCTCCTCTTACCGCGCAACAATTAGGCAGTTCAATAATAAAATCCCTTCTGAATGAATCAACTATCGATCCGACCCTGATTGATGAAGTAATCATGGGTAATGTACTTTCTGCCGGTTTAGGACAGGCTCCGGCCCGTCAGGCCGCGATATTTGCCGGGCTGCCGGAAAAGACTGAGTGTTTAACTATCAATAAAATGTGTGGCAGCGGTTTAAAGGCTGTTATGCTGGCACAGCAGGCTATTGTAGCAGGCGATGCCGAAGTAGTTATTGCCGGTGGTATGGAAAGCATGAGTAATGCACCGTATATACTGCAAGGCGCCCGTAATGGATACCGCCTTGGTAACGGCACGATGTACGATTCAATCCTCCTGGACGGGTTAACTGATGTATATAACCAGATTCACATGGGTAATTGTGCTGAAAGCTGCGCGAAGGATTTCGGAATGACCCGGGAAGAATTAGATGCTTTTGCGGTTGATTCTTATAATAAGGCAATTGCAGCACAAAAAGAAGGCCGGTTTACCGAAGAAATTGCCGGCGTTACCATTAAAAGCCGCGCGGGAGAAACAATCTTCCAGCAGGATGAAGAACCGGGTAAAGTTAATTTCGATAAAATTCCCTCGCTTCGCCCTGCTTTTGATAAAAACGGTATAGTTACAGCTGCGAATGCATCAAAGCTAAATGATGGCGCTTCTGCAGTTCTGTTAATGACAGAAGAAAAAGCATTGCAATTAGGCCTTACCCCGATGGCTGAAATTGTTGCACAGGCTTCCGCTTCCAAAGCACCGATTCAGTTTACTACTGCCCCGGCAGATGCAATTCAAAAAGTCCTGAAGAAGGCTGGTTTAACTACTAATGATATTGATCTCTATGAAATTAATGAGGCTTTTGCGGTAGTTTCTGTTGCCGTTAACCGCCTGCTTGGCCTGGACACGAAGAAAGTAAATGTAAATGGCGGCGCAATCGCGTTGGGCCACCCCATTGGAGCAAGTGGTGCCCGTGTTCTTACAACACTATTATATGAAATGAAACGAAGAAACTCACTGTATGGCCTGGCCTCTCTGTGTATCGGAGGCGGCGAAGCTTCAGCAGTAATTGTAAAAAAATACCAAAAATAATATGTCATCTGCAGAAGAACGCATCCGTAAGGAGCTGATCCAGCGATTTGGAGAAGCATATAAATCATTCGGATTAAATAAATTAATGGGACATGTAGTAGCCCTGCTTATTTACGCACCGGAGCCGCTTTCTCTTACCGAGATAGCAAAACTACTGGGCCGGAGCAAGGGACCGGTCAGCCAGATCTTACGGCGCCTTCGTGACCATAAACTGGTTCGCAAGGCATGGTCACCGGAAGATAACCGAAGTGATTTTTATGAAATCGAACCGGAAATTTTCGAAAACGCGTTTCGCAACAATCTGGAGCTGATTAAAAACAACTCCCGACTTGCAAAGCAGCTTAAAGAAAAAGTACACTCCGTGAATAAAAAAAATAATATGGATATACTGTACACCCGTGTTGAAGAAATGGAAATGTTCTACAAATTAATGGAAAAACATTATCGGAATTTCTTAACGGAATGGAACGACGTTCGCAGTAAGCAATTAGGATTGTAATGCCTGCCGGTACGCCGGCATGGCACATATATTTTATCATCATCGTTTGATAAATTTCAAACACAAAATACGATAGGGTTTCTATGAAAAGATATGAAAACAAAGTAGTTATAGTTACAGGCGGTGCCCAGGGCATCGGAAAAACTGCTTCTTTGAAATTCGCAGAAGAAGGCGCTGCAGTTGTTATTTGGGATGTTTCCGAAAATGCCGGAAAAGCACTGGAAACAGAACTGAATGAAAAGGGAGCGAAAGCACTTTTCCAAAAAGTTGATGTGACGAAGATTGAATCGACCACTGCCGCTGTTGCCGCAGTAAAGGATGCCTTCGGCCGAATTGATGTTTTGGTAAACAATGCCGGCATTACCCGCGATGCTTCGTTCCTGAAGATGACTCCCGAACAATGGCAACAGGTTATTGATGTGAACCTGACAGGCGTTTTTAATTGTACAAAAGCTGTTGCACCCATAATGGTTGAACAGAAAAAAGGAAAAATCATTAATACATCTTCCGTTGTTGGCTTGTATGGAAATTTTGGCCAGACAAATTATGTGGCTACAAAGTCCGGTTTAATTGGCATGACGAAGGTCTGGGCACGTGAACTTGGCAGAAAAGGTATTAATGTAAACGCTGTTGCCCCGGGTTTTATAGCAACCGAAATGGTAGCAATTATGCCCGAAGCGGTTCTTAATGGCATGAAGGAAAAAACACCCCTGGGACGCCTTGGCAGGCCGGAAGATATCGCGAATGCCTATGCTTTTTTAGGTTCGGACGATGCCGACTTTATCAATGGCGCCGTTATTAGTGTAGATGGTGGTTTAATTCAATAAAAGACTGATTATGAGAACATCAAAAATAATAGGGAGCGGCTTTTACGTTCCACAGCAAGTGATACCCAATTCATGGTTTAATGAACAACTCGGCGAGGATGTTGATACCTGGCTGCGAGAAAATCTTACTATTAAAGAACGCAGGTGGTGTACAGCCGAAGAATCAACGGCTGACCTTTGCATGGAAGCTGCAAAATCCGCTCTGAAAGACGCGAATATTACTCCCGAGCAGTTAAACCTGATTATTATTGCAACAGATACTCCTGAATACATTTCACCTTCAACCGCGTCAGTGCTACAATACCGCCTCAACGCGGTTAATGCCGGTACATTTGATATGAATTCTGCCTGCTCCGGTTTTGTAACCGCACTCGATACCGCCCATAAGTTTATCGCTTCGGATGAGCAGTATGAATATATCCTGATTATTGGGGCATACGCTATGAGTAAGTATCTGAATTTACAGGATAAAAAAACTGTAACATTGTTTGCAGACGGCGCCGGTGCTGTAATACTGAAAGCATCTTCCGAAGCCGGGTACCTCACTGGTTCCCTCCATACCGAAGGGCAGTATGCCGACTGGATGGGAATTTACGCCGGCGGGACTCATCAACCGATAACAAATACCGTGGTGAACGAAAAGGATCATTTACTGAAATTCGTTAAGAAGTTCCCTAAAGAACTTAATCCGGAAAAATGGACAGGAATGATTAAAAATTCCTGCTCAAAAGTGCACATTACTCCTGCTGATATCGATCATTTTCTGTTTACGCAAATTAATATCAATTCAATACACCAGACTCTCGATAATCTGGAAGTACCGAGAGAAAAAGCCATAACAATTATGTCCGATTACGGTTATACCGGTTCGGCATGCATCCCTATGGCTCTTGATATTGCGAGACGGGATGGCAGGATAAAAGAAGGCGATGTCCTCTGCTTTATGGGTTCAGGCGGCGGACTCGCTTTTGCTAACGTATTATATAAAATGTAAGAAATATGCCGATGGAAGAGAAAGTAAAAATCCCCCGTTATTCCTGGTACGCTTTAGCTTTGCTAACACTCGTGTATGTATTCAACTTTGTTGATCGGGTTTTAATCTATATACTGTTCAAGCCGATTAAAGAAGAAATGCATTTCTCAGATGTACAACTTGCCTTACTGGGTTCAACATCATTCGTTATTTTTTATACTTTACTCGGAATTCCATTCGGCAAGCTGGCTGATAAATACACCCGTAAAAAAATAATCGGTTTCGGATTAACAGTATGGAGCCTGTTTTCCGGATTAACCGGTTTTGCCCATTCATTTTGGCTATTATTTTTGTGCAGAATGATGGTTGGGGTTGGGGAAGCCACTTTAGGACCTGCCGCCTTATCGCTTTTAAGCGATTATTTCCCCCAAAGAATCCGTGCCACTGTTCAGGGAGTGTTCTCCTCTGCAATAGCAATCGGTACAGGTATAGCATTCTTCTTTGGCGGTTGGATGAGCAGCACGTTGGGATGGCGGTTTGCATTCTATCTTTTAGGCTTCCCCGGATTAATTCTCGTGATTTTTATACTTGCTCTTAAAGAACCTCTCAGGGGCGCCGGCGATACTATTGCACAGGCAATTAAACCCGATTGGCGAAAATTATTGAAGACCAAAACGTTATGGCTGATTATTTTCAGCTACGCGTTCGCTGCTGTTGCTTCAAATAGTATCTCAATTTGGCTGCCCCTGTTCTTTACGCGGGTCGAAAACCTCCCCCTGCAAAATGTCGGCTATTATATTGGTATCGCTACCGTTCTTGGCGGGTTGCCGGGAACATTGCTTGGTGGAATATTGGCTGATAAAATGAAAGCCCGGCGCAAAGGCGGCCGGCTGCTTGCTATGTCAGTAATAACTGCTTTATCAATTCCTCTATGGCTAATTTTATTATTCATTAATGTAGTTACCATACAGATAATTATGGTAACTTTGTTACTGGCAATTGCTCTCTCGTGGCTTGGTGCGGCTGCAGCCGATGTGAACGACCTCTCGGGCCCCGGGTTGCGCGGACTGGCAACAGGAATCTATTTCTTTGTGGTAAACGCGATCGGCTATGGAATTGCCCCGCCTTTATATGGCCTGCTGAATGATAAATTAAATGTCACACAGAATCCCGAGTTAATGCGTCTGTCTTTATTAGCAAGCCCGATTGCAGCCTTTATTGCCGCAACACTATTGTATTTAACCTTTAAAAAAGTTGGAAAATCCAATGATGTCATTTGATTGGTTGGCCAAATGGGCCCACTATACTCCGGACAAGCTGTTTTTACGAGACTATAAGCGCTCACTTGACTGGTCGTTTTCAGAATTTGAAAAACGCACCATCGCCCTGGCACACTATATTCAGGATGAATTACATATTCAACAGGGACAGCGAATAGCTGTTTATTCACGAAATAATACAGAATACGTAATGTTGTTCCTGACTTGCATAAAAACCGGTGCCATTCTGGTTCCGCTTAATTTCAGACTTACTCCCCGAGAATTAAATATACTCCTGGCAGATGCCGATCCTTCGGTAATTTTCTTTGAACAGGGTTTTACCGAGCAGGTAGAGAAACTGGATATACCCGATGCCCGGGTTGCGCGGCGACCAATTTCAGCAATTACTCCTTTTCTTACCGATCAGGAACCGGGAAATACTATTCCCATTCCACACAACTACACGGAAGATGATGTAGTAATGATCTTATATACTGCCGGTACTACAGGATTATCAAAAGGCGTAATGATTAATCATCGTATGTTATTCTGGAATGCAGTTAATACAGGGCTTCGGCTGGATTTACACTCAGGTGATCATACACAAAGCTATGCACCGTTTTTCCATACGGGCGGCTGGAACGTATTATTTACTCCTTTCCTGCTTCATGGTGCATCACATACAATTCTTGAAAATTTTGATGCGGAATTATTGCTGCAACTCATAGAAAAAGAGAAGGCCACGATTCTATTTGGTGTTCCTACAATGTTACAAATGATGTCGGATCTTCCGGCGTTTACGAACGCGAACCTTTCCAGCGTCCGTTACGCGGTTGTCGGGGGCGCCCCGATGCCGATTCCGTTAATTAATCTTTGGCATGATAAAGGCGTGGCAATCCGTCAGGGCTTCGGGTTAACAGAAGTTGGGCCGAATTGCTTTTCGCTGCATCAGAATGATGCAATACGCAAGAAAGGGAGCATTGGGTTTCCAAATTTCTACATCAATACAAAAATAATTAATGAACACGGGCAGGAATGCCAGGTGAATGAACCGGGCGAACTTTGGTTACAATCTCCGGTTGTTACTCCGGGTTATTGGCGCAAACCCAAAGAAACTGCATCATCGATTACCGATGGCTTTTTCCATACAGGTGATATTGTCCGTTGCGATGAAGACGGCTTTTTCTTTGTGGTGGATCGTAAAAAAAATATGTTCATCAGCGGAGGTGAAAATGTCTATCCCGCTGAGATAGAAAAATTTCTTTATACACATCCCGAAGTTAAGGAAGTCGCGGTAATTGGCGTTAAGGATGAACGCTGGGGCGAAGTTGGTAAAGCATGTATCGTAAAAAAAGATGCTTCAATGATTACCGAATCAGATATACTCAATTATTGCAAACAGGGTTTGGCGAAGTACAAAATTCCTAAATATATTGAATTTGTCGATTCAATACCCAAAACCGACGCGGGGAAAGTAAATAAACTAAAACTAATCGAGAACCATTATTCAACAAATATCGTTAACCAATCACAAGGATCGCTATGAAAAAAATCTTGTTCCTCTTCGCATTTATTGCCGTCTTATCGTTTCAGGCCTGTAAAAAAGATGACAATACCGTAAACGCTCCCGTTACTGATCAGGATGCAATTGTTGGTACCTGGGTATCAGACAATATCGATGTGTGCTATGGATTGAAAGTTTCAATTAAAACGAAAAAAATCGTTGCAACGTTCAATGCCGATAAAACATATAGTGTAGTAGCAATTGACAGCTCAAACGCGAGCGTAAGTTATTCCGGTACATACACAACAACCACCGGAACAGCAGCAGGTATCCGTAATATCGTATTAAGCCAGTCATTGCCAACATCCCTTACATCATCGGGCATTTACCAGGTAGGGACTGACAAAAATCTATTATATGAAGTTATCCAGACCACACCGGCAATCAACGGCTTCACTGCTCCTGTAGCCGATAGCGGTTTTGGCAGCACGAAATATAATGGCGCCAAGCTCAGCATTTATGTTCAGAAATATGTACCTGCAGCCCCTGTTACTGATCCGTTAATTGGCAGTTGGGTTTCTGATGGTGCAAATATTGCCCCCGGTTTAAAATCAACTTTGAAAACCAAAAAAATTACAGCTACTTTCAATTCTGATAAAACATATACCGTAGTTGCTACCGATAGCACGAACGCGATGGTTACATACTCCGGAACATATACAACTACAGCAGTAACGAATGCATCGCTCAGAAATATTGTACTTACGCAGAACGTGCCAACAGCAGTTACCTCAACGGGTATTTATCAAATGACGGCAACAGGCGTTTTATATTATGAAGTATTGCAAACCACACCGGCAATCAATGGATTTACCGCTCCTACAACTGATAAGGGCTTTGGCAGCACTTCATATCAGGGTTACCCATTGGGCGCAACATGGATTCAAAAGTTTGTTAAGCAATAACACCTGAATTTTCGATATTTTCTATAACGGTTCCTGTTGCTAAACGGGAACCGTTTTTCACAATCACTTCCTACTCCATAGTATGTGGATTTCTGAAAAGAGCATAACAAAGGAAATTATATGAAGTACATTTTTCTTACTATTTTTCTACTCGGGTGTTGCACCGCGATTACTGTTGCACAGGATCCGGAACGTGTAAAGGAACCGGCTGCTAAAGAATTACAGTTTATAGGTTACTCATTTCACCGCTATACTCTTTCTAATGTAACACCAATGAATGATTTATTACAGGGGCAGGTAATAGGCCGATTGTTCGGACCGAACTCTACCTTTACCACTCCTCAGGCATGCGGATATTTTGAACAGCGTTTCGTTCCTATGTTTGTATATAACCCATCAATCCTCGATGGGTATGCAACTTTTAGAGCGTTATTCAAAATCGACTACACATGGGGCGATCAGGCATACGGTGTAGGCAACAACCGTGGTGGCGGTATGAATGGCGGGCAAATTAACCTGCAAACCCTGATGGCCAACGTCGACATTCACCCGCCGGATGAGAATTGGAATGTTGTGGTAGGTTTACAGCGTCTTTTCGATAACGTGCGCGACCCGAATGTTAACACCATACAAACAGCTCAAACCAGCGGTTATAAATTATCTTTCTTTGGAACCCAGGCAACCGGCGTAAGCGTTTTTGGGAATCTAACCCCTTCAACCAAAGGTCGCTTTGGATACTTCCAGTTATGGGAAAACGAGATCCGATCGAATGATGACGTTACAATGTGGATGGCCGATGTGGAATCACGAGTTGCACCGTTGTTGGAAGTCGGCGGCGATGTTTGGTATGTTTATGACAGAGGCAAAGGCGGCGGCGGTATATCGGTACTTGGCCAGGGCCTTAACAGTGCTCTTGCCGGTTATAACGGCGCAACGAAAATATTTCTCCCGAATAACCTAAGCAAATACGAAGCAGATTTATTCTGGGTCGGCGGGCACGCGTCATATAACAGAGATTTCCTTGCTAAACGCTGGTGGGCAGATGCATTCGTTATGTTCAACCTCGGAACCATCGATACAGGAATGTCTCCGAAAGGCACCCTTGCGAATGTATTTGCTGTAACAGCAAATGCCTCACTCAGCTATAAATACGGCGCTACGGTTAACGATAAGCTTACAGCAGAAGCTCTGTTCACTTCCGGTGATAATGATGGTGTTGCCGATGGAACACTAAATAGTGTCATTACCGGAAACGTGTACGGCTCACCTGTAGGTATTTACAGTTCACACAGGGCTTATTTATTGTTCCCCGATCCACAGGTTATCAATCGATATTATTCAGCGGTTCATGATATATCGAATATGGGTTATGGCGTAACCGCTGGATTTTTTAGCGCATACAAAGATCTTATTCCCAACAAATTAAATGCAAAAGTTGGTTTCGCATACGCAGAATCGAACGTTGCTCCAACAGGCGGCGGAAAATATATCGGGTCTGAAGTAAACACCGAGATAAAATATAATCTCAAAGTGTATCTAACACTTGGTGTCAGCGCGGCGTATATGTGGGCTGGTGATTTCTATGATTCTAATCTCACCACCGAAAACAAACCACATCCCAAGAATCCCTGGGTATTTTTTACCACTCTCAGCTGGTTGATGTTCTAAGGAGTATATGTATGAAACAAACTATTATTCTTTCACTTTTGGTACTCTTGCTTACAGGATGTAATGGATATTTATATACTAATGCTCCTGCTTTGGAATTTGATAATATCGATTACGGATTCCCTGTTAAAAAAGCCTTACAATCACCAACTATCGCATATATCGATATTGGTACAGGTACCCAAACAATCATTTTGGTGCATGGTTTGGCAAGCAACGCCGGATTTTGGCGGTACACTATACCTGAATTGGCAAAAAATTATCGGTTAATTGTTGTTGACCTCCCTGGCTACGGAAAGTCCTCAAAAGAACCTTATGCCTTTAACATGTCGTACTATGCTGATCAGGTAAAACGATTAGCCGATCATCTCGGCCTGAAAAAATTTGTCTATGCCGGTCATTCAATGGGCGGACAAATAGGCCTGACTTTCGCATTACGACACCCGGAGATGCTTGAGAAACTTGTTCTCGTAGATCCTGCCGGTTGCGAAAAATTCGATCGCGGGGAGGGAGACTGGTTACGCAGCGTTATGACAATTAATGCTGTTAAGAAAACCCCTGAAGACGGAATCAGAAAAAACCTGGCAATGAATTTCTATACCTGGGATGATAAATGGGAATGGATGGTTGAAGAACGTGCCCGGATGGCTAAAGCTACAGATTTCGAAGACTTCTGTTATACAGTTGTTCGTAGTGTAAACGGCATGCTCGATGAACCTACTTACAATAAGCTCAATAAAATAACTGTTCCAACCATGATAATTTATGGTGAGAACGACGGCCTGATACCAAATCCATACCTCCACCCGGGATTTACAAAAGACGTATTTGAATGGGGCGCTAAACAAATACCAAATTGTAAACTGATTGGCGTTCCGGAATGCGGACATATGTTACAAATTGAGAAACCGGAAGCCTTTATTAATGCAGTAAAAGAATTTATCCGGTAAAGAAATGCAATTCGCAGAGCTCGTGTATCCTGTTAATGTATCTTACATGCAATTACCCAATGAAACAATTGCATATTACGACACAGAAATTGGTGAAACAACGTTATTATTCATACACGGGCTCGCGAGTTATATCCCAGCGTGGCTAAAGCTTATTCCACTCCTGTCGGCTGAGTTCCGGTGCATTGCTATCGACCTTCCCGGCTATGGCAAATCAACTGCCGGGGTACATAGCGGCAGTCAGGAGTACTATGCACATATTATCCGTGCATTTATAGAGAAACTGCAACAAAAAAATGTGGTCGGTGTAGGCCATTCAATGGGCGGACAGATCGTCCTCACATCTGCAATAGCCTACCCAACCCTTTTTTCTAAACTTGTCCTTATGGCGCCAGCCGGTTTCGAAACATTTTCGGCCAATGAAATTTCTGCACTAACCAAGACAATGACCTGGGAAACTTATGCGAAACCCGATGATATTCTATTACGGCAATCGTATAACGCGAACTTCTATTCTGTTCCTGAGGATATGGAACCAATGCTCCAGGATCGGATAAAAATGAGAAATTGGCCCAATTTTACCAACTACTGCAAAGTTATAGCAAATTCATTAAACGGTATGTTGGAATCCCCTGTTTACCCAAATCTTGGGAAAATTCAGGTGCCCGCTTGTGTTATGTACGGAAAAAACGATTATCTCATCCCTCATCCCGGGCTGCACAAACACCTGACTGTAGCTCAGGTAGCAAGCCGGGGATGCAACCAAAACGAGCTTTTTGAATTATCCCTCATAGATCACTGCGGCCACTTTATCCCTTTTGAAAAACCAAAGGAGGCATCCGTGATAATGCAAAATTTCTTACGTGGATAATACGAACAATTAACCTATTCACTTTCCCCGCATACATTTCTCTACTATTTTCATCTACTGTCATCGAAGGTTTTTTTTCATCATTCCGTCTAAAGGTATATGAAAAAGCTAAGACTATTTACTCTCGTTTTACTAACAATCTATTGCACATCGCCCACTCATGCAAAAAATATTATACTGCGTGGCAGAGTAATTGACTCTCTAAACAATTCAGCTTTAACTGCCGCAAATGTGCTGCTCTTTACAATGAATGATTCACTTGCTTATGGAACAATTACCGGAAAGTCCGGCCAATTTGAGATAAGCAACATCAACGCAGGCATATATACTCTTACTATCAAATACATGGGTTATGAGGATAAATTTCAACGGGTAATTTTATCGAATTCTATTGTTGATCTGGGAACAATTTATTTAAGATCCGGCGTAGTAAATACCGGCGAAATAATTGTAACCGGTAAGCAGGTAATCGCGAGCTTAAATGGTGATACAACTATATATACCGCGAGTGCATTTAAAGTAAATAAAGATGCAGCAGCTGAAGATCTGCTGAAAAAAATTCCGGGAGTCCAGATTGAACAAGGTAAATACAAAGTTCAGGGTGAAGAAGTAAAGAAAGTTTACATAGATGGAAGAACATATATGGGTGACGACCCAAATGCAGCAATTAAAAATCTTCCCGCAGATGTAATTGAGAAGATTCAGGTATTCGATGAACAAAGTGAACAATCCCGGTTTACCGGTTTTACCGATGGGAGTACTACAAAAGCATTAAATTTCGTTACCCGGTTAAAGGATCATACAGGAATTTTTGGGAAACTGTTTGGGGGCTACGGTACGGCTAAAAAATATGTAACCGGTGGTAATTACAACTATTTCAATGATAGTCAACGAATAAGTCTGATAGAACAGTTTAATAATACTAATGAACAGAATTTTTCTTCTGCAGATTTAATGGGGGTGATGGGAGGAATGCAGGGTGGCCCGGATCGATCCGGAAGCGCGGCAAATGAGTTGTTCCAGTTTAACAAACAGGGTGATGTAGCCACAAAAGCCTTTGGAATGAATTACAATGATAAGTTTGCCAATTCAATAGAATCAGGAGCCAGCTATTTCTTTAATCAGACGGATAATACTCTTAACACGAATTTAAACCGTAATTATATAAACCTGCCTGTAGAAAATTCATATCGCGAAAACAGTAACAGCGAGAAAAAAAACGTAAACCACCGGGTGAATATATCTTCCGAATACTCTATTGACTCTTCAAATACGATTCGGTTTCTGCCCTCATTCTCATTTCAACACAATCAGGCACTGACAAAATCATTGGGAATAACCTACTCCGACAGCCAGACAATTAATTCTTCAAAGAATGAGATTAATTCGAATTTGGATGCTAAACTTGCGAACGGGTTACTTATGTACCGGCATAAGTTTGCAGGCTCCGGAAATGTTTTCGCTGTAATTACAAATGTATCTTTTCAAGAAAATAGCGGTATTAAAAAGAACTATTCCGAATCAGTCAGTTCTGCCAATGTTTCATCTGGTGATATAGTAAATCAATCTGCCGCAATTGATAATCAAACTCACTCGCTTCAATCAGATTTTATCTTTTCAAGTCAATTGAGCAATTCAATGAGTGCAAATGTTATGGGGTCTATTGCCTTGAGTGATGAAAATAATAATAAACTCGTATATGACTTCAATCCCCTTTCCTCTGAATATTCCATTGCAAACACCTCATTAAGCAGCCAATACACGAAGAGATATCTGGCCAGGAATTTAGGAACCGGTATTTCAATGAGGAAGAAAAAGCTTTTTATAAATGCCGGGATACGATTAAATTACGCTACTCTGACCGGAACGCAAAGTTATCCATTTTACTCCGAAACCGAACGTAATTATCTATTTGTTTTTCCTGCATTGATGTTACAGTTTTCCCCGACCTGGGATAAAAGCGTTACCATTTTTTACCATACTTCTACCAGCACCCCAACGTTAAGCCAATTACAGAACAGCATGGATATTAGTAATCCGCTTCAAATAACAAGCGGTAATCCCAAACTCATACCAGAGTATTTGCACAATGCAGTAGTTCGCTTTTCCATGACCGATTATAATTCAGGTAGTAATTTATTTATTCTTCTTGGGGGCACCATAAAAACGAATTCGATCGGGACTAACTCGGTATTAATCCGAAGAGATACCATTCTACAGAATAGCACAATACTTAGATCGGGCAGTCAATACAGCCGCCCTGATAACTTCAATGGCTATTATGCCATACAGTCATACGTTACATATGGAATACCTGTTGATTGGCTAAGCTCGACCGTGAATATAAATCTCGGGGCAGATCTTACGAATACACCGGGTATGGTAAATGGTATTGCAAACTCCGCCCGCACAGGAAATTTTGAAACCGGGCTGACGATTAGCAGCAACATCAGTGAAAATCTGGATTTTACTCTTTCAAGTTCAGGCGCCATAAATACCATACGCAATAGTGTTGATAAAAAAAATAATGAAAACTACTTCAGTCAAAGCAACTCATTACGTTTCTTTGTACTTGCGTTCAACAAACTCACCTTGAATCTGGATTTTAAGCACAAATATATTGAAGGATTAAGCACCCCTTCCTCATTTTCATTAAACTTTGATTCGGGTATTAAACTATTCTCCGATAATCGAGGCGAAATAAAATTTTCGGTTTGCAATGCTCTTAATCAAAATACAAATAATACGAAATCAATTACCGAGGCTTACACGCAGGAATATTTTACTAATCAGATTGGTAGATATTATCTGCTTTCGTTTACCTATAAAATAAATTCATTTATGTGAAAGGAATGCTAATGAAACAATATCCCCTGATTCTCTTAATGTATTCGTGCATCTGGGCTGCCGGATGTTCCGGAAGCATTCAGATGAATTCTACCCGCGCCGATTCAAATATTATTATCGATGGCGATATTACCGAATGGAACAATTTGGTATCAATTAAGAATGAGAATGTTTCAGTCGGTATTTGCAATGATGATAAATACCTCTACATAGCATTGCTGACCAACGACCAAAATAAGATTATGAAGATACTTTCCGGAGGCCTTCAGGTATGGTTGGAATCAGCCGAGATGACTGATCGATTAGGTATTCAATTTCCTGAAAAACCTGATTTTGAAGCGATGCACAAAATGATGGATGAGAGGATGAAGCAGGGAGCCGATCCCGAAAGAATGGAACCACCCGAATTAAATTCTTCCGCTTTACGCATTGTTATTCTTGATGAAAAGGAACGCGAAATTAAAGATTTTAGAACGGACAGTAAATCCTATCAGGGGAAAGTAAAATTCAGTAAAGGCCGGTTAGGCTACGAATTACGAATTCCATTAGGAACTGGTATCTCCATTCCCGAGGGATTAAAAATACACCAGGGGGAAGAAATAAAGGTTGAGATCATCTCCGGAGAGGTATCGATGGGCGGACCCGGGGGCCCTCCACCTATGGGTGGCAGCAGCATGCCGCCTCCTGGCGGTAATATGCCTTCAATGGGCGGCGGCCGCCCCCCTATGGGCGGTAATATGCCACCCCCAGGAGCTCCCGGTGAAAATAGAACAGGCATGGATACTCGCCAGTTGGATTATGTATTTAGGGTTACATTAATGTAACAACGTGCGGAAGCGTTGCGAATGAATACGCATTGAATTTTTGTTATAAAATAATTTAATCGTTCCCGGAAAGGAATCATCTGAATCTGATACAAAATTTCATTATCGGTAACGGACTGATTCCTTTCTGCAAAGAAGATAAAACTTTTTATATGGCACAATTACCGTTTCCGAAGGTTTTTAGAATCTGCTCCGTCATATTAAATGAACAGAATAAAAGATTGTTCGTAGTTAACTGGCAGAATATCATTGTTTACATATGCATACAGCAAACACATCAATAAGACAGATAGATATATCGGCGTTTAATGCAGGGCCGGAAGGGATCAGGATTTTTACCATCCATGATTATATAAATCTTTTTCCCGAGATAATAAGCCTTCCATACAGAGGGTACTACTATACACTTTTCTTCATACATAATTCCAGTGGCACAATAAACATCGATTCAAGAGATGTTCATCCGAAATCATTTAGTATCGTTGTCGTCCCTCCTGGGCAATTACTTGCCTGTGGCCTTCAATCTTTTTGCGCGGGATATGTGCTTATGTTTACCGATAATTTTTTTAATGCCTATAATTCAGGCAGCAACCTTCCGGCTGAACTATTCCTTTCAAATAGCATTGAAGCTGATGGTATTATTGAATGCGGGAATGATGTTTTTCTTGCTCTGTCAAAACTTTTTGATGAGTTATACTTTGAATTCTCCGCGCCAGCCGATTCAATGCAACCGGAAATACTTGCCTGCCTGCTAAATGCTATCCTGCTAAAAATTCAAAGAAAACTGCCGGAAATGTCAATAAATTACGTGGCACAACAATCGACATATCTACAATTCAGAACACTCCTCGAGTCAAATTTTCAAAATAACCGTTCAGTTAATTATTACGCGGATATGCTTAATATCAGTACCAAGAAACTTACCCGGGTTACTACTAATTCAATTGGTAAAACGCCAAAACAATTAATTGATGAACGCTTATATCTTGAATCAAAAAGATTGCTAAGCAACAGTGATTTATCGGTGAAAGAAATTAGTGTAGCACTTGGATTCAGCGACCCTTCGAATTTTAATAAATTTTTCCGAAAGCACCACACACTAACACCATTATCTATTCGTCAGCCTAAAAACCTGTATTTACCGTAATAAGGATGTTAATGACAATTAACATTCCACTTCACATGACGATAATAGAAGTAGAAAGCCAACATTACCAGCATTACTAACATGAAAGGAAGAAACAATGGTAAATGGAATAAGTAGTAATAGCGGAATGCAATATCAGCCACGGATGGATTTTAACTATTCACTTTCCGATGAACAAAAAGCGACTGTCAGTAAAATCGTTGCGAAGTATGATGCGAATTCATCAGACAAAAGCCAGTTCAAATCGATGATGGAAGAGCTCAAGTCATCAGGTGTACCGATGAGTAAAGACACGCAGGGCATTCTTGAGGCTGCAGGGTTTAAACCACCCGAAAAGCCCCAGGGGCCTCCACCGGATGGTATGCCGCCTCAGGGAGAGGATGGGAATTCACAAATTCCTGATTTCCTGAAATCCTTTATGGAAAAGCAGCAGTCCGGTTCAGTAACAGAAAATGATATTCAGGCCCTTTTACAAAACCTCGCTAAGAACGGCTCTTCTTCGCAAGGTGTTTTGGTTGATGAAAAGGCCTGAATCTGAAAAATACTAATTCTTATAAAGAGGCTGCGGCCATACCGGCAGCCTCTTTTATTACATAACCTACCTTTCGCATCTGATTTCACTTTGTTCTTTCCTAAAAAAAATCAATAATCCTCATTGGGGTTTTTATTAATTTACTACCAGGAAATGAAATCAATCTGTACATCGATTCGTAATTGCTAACGGAATAAAGGTATGTTATGAAATATAGGATATTAGGCAACTCCGGACTCAAAGTATCTTCAATGGGTCTGGGTTGTATGGGGATGAGTTTTTCTTACGGGAAACCGGCAGATAAAAAAGAAATGATCGATTTACTCCATAAAGCAGTTGATTTGGGTGTGAATTTTTTTGATACTGCCGAGATCTACGGACCGTTTACCAATGAAATACTCCTTGGCGAAGCACTTTCACCTTTGCGTGAAAAAATAGTTCTTGCTACAAAATTTGGTTTTAAACTTGATCCAAGCGGTGCTGCCAGATGGGTGGGTGTCGATAGCAGACCCTCTCATATCAGAGAAGTTGTTGAAGCCTCGCTTAAGCGTTTGCAAACAGATAGGATTGATCTGCTTTATCAACACAGGGTTGACCCGTCGGTACCCATTGAAGATGTAGCAGGGACAGTTCAGCAGCTTATTCAGGAAGGGAAAGTACTACATTTCGGGCTAAGTGAAGCCGGCCCAAACACCATACGGCGCGCACATGCTATTCAGCCGGTAACTGCATTGCAGAGCGAATACTCATTATGGACCCGCGGCATTGAAACTGAAATTTTGCCGGTTCTTGAAGAACTCGGAATAGGGCTTGTACCATACAGCCCATTGGGAAGAGGCTTTCTCACGGGAAAGATTGATGCTTCAACAACATTCGAAGAAAATGATTTTCGTGCAATGTTACCACGTTTTACACAGGAAGCCAGATTGGCCAATCAGGCACTCGTGGATGAGCTTTCGTTGATTGGGCATGCTCGTAATGCAACGGCTGCTCAGGTTGCCTTAGCGTGGTTATTGGCAAAGAAACCCTGGATAGTTCCAATTCCCGGAACAACCAAATACCATCGATTAGTGGAAAATATGGGTACGGTAAATATTACACTTTCTGCTATGGATGTAGAAATCCTTGATACCGCTGCTAAAAATATAAATATAGTTGGCAGCAGGTATCCTGATTCACTTGAAGAAATGACCGGGAAATAAACTTAATTCTACCCCGCGGTTAGTCGCGGGGTAGATCAGTATCAATATCTACTCATTTTTGACGGGTTGCGCATTATCGGTATTGGCTTGCTGAGAAGCTGCCTGTACCTGACCGGGAACCGCCTGACCGGCAGTTGGCGAATTCCCTTTATTCTCGTTCATTTTTACACCGAGATAAGCCGCTGAACTTATTGACATTAAACCAATAGCGGTTGGAGACAATTTGATCAGGTCAAAATGATTTTTGAATTCGCTGATAAACATTAACCCGTAAAAAAGATTAAAAACAAAAGCCTGAAAACGGTGAATACTAAATCCATTGCCATCGGAAAGCATATCGGTAAAAAAACCTGAGGAAGGATTTACATCCTGATGCCGGGTAACACCTTTCATATTATCATTATCATCTATTACTTTGCCTGCTGCAACAGTTCCGGCACTTATTCCTAAAAGATATAACCACGAAGGATCTACATTTAATTCACCGGTAATTTTTCCGCCGGCATACAACGCGCTCATACAGGATACTATTATCAGCGTCCACCATAACATTTGTGCTTTCGAAAAACTATATGGTCGCTTATCCTGAAGGCTCTGATCCTTTATCAGATCAGTAAAAAACGACAAATACCCCCCTATCGCTATTATTGCAATCGGGAAAACATAACCAAAGAGAATAACCATAGACACCTTCCTTTAGTGAATAATTATAATACAAATGCATCGGCAATGAATTTTACTTTTCAAAAAATTCAGGAGAAATGATGGTATTGAAAGGTCACCCCTGCCCCGCCCCTGATTCGGAGATAGCTCCTTCGAAAATTTATATAATATTCGCGATAAAACAAAATGCCGGTTACCAAACCTATTTTGATTTTTTGCTGTGCTGGTTGCCTGCTTTTCACGATATTTGCATTCACTTTTTATTTATAAATAGAATTACTTATGACTCGTACATCCATCATTGAACACATCAAAAAAAACCTCTGGCTCGCCTGGCCTGTTATTATTGGGCAGCTGGGGCATGTTATGATGGGTGTTATCGATAATATGATGGTGGGGAGAGTTTCTCCCATTCCATTGGCAGCAGCTTCAATAGCGAACGGCCTGTTTTTTATTATCATGGTTGTAGGTATTGGTATTTCCTATGCCCTGGCTCCATTAGTCTCGATAGCATCGGGAGCCAATAATAAGGAAGAATGCGGCAACATTCTGCATGATGGCTTTTACATCAACATGCTCTCAGGACTTATACTATGCATCGTAACGGTATTTTGTGCCCCTCTGATAAAGTACTTTGGACAGACCAAAGAAGTTACTGCTTACGCAATTCCTTATACCAGAATTCTGGGCTTTTCAACGATTCCCATGATGTTATTCCAAACTTACCGCCAGTTTTGCGAGGGTTTAGGCATTATGCGTCCCGCTATGATAATAGCAATTCTGGCCAATATATTCCATGCCGGTTTTAATTACGTACTAATTTTTGGAAAGTTCGGATTTCCTGCTTTAGAATTAAATGGTGCCGGATTTGCGACATTACTCTCGCGCACACTGATGGGCATAACGATGATGCTATTCGTCATCAGGCATCCTCGATTTAAACAATACAATATTCACATCTTCCCCTTTCGGATGAAATGGGAAGTCTCAAAGAAAATCCTTGGTATTGGCCTGGGGAGCGGATTTCAATACTTCTTTGAAGTCGCCAGTTTTGTATGCGCCGCCATAATGGTAGGTTGGATTGGGGCTAAAGAATTGGCGGCGCATCAAATCGCGCTAAACGTAGCTTCAATTACATATATGGCAGTACTGGGCATCTCTGCCGCTGCTGCAATTCGGGTTGGAAGTTTTGTCGGGGCAAACAATTACCACGAGGCCCGACTGGCCGGGTTCACATCGATATTGCTGGCAATTAGTTTTATGCTCGTTTCGGGAATAACATTTATATGTGCCAATTCTTTTATACCAACCCTGTACGTTCAGGATCCATACGTACGTCAGGTAGCTTCCTCATTGTTACTTATCGCGGCATTATTTCAGGTTTTTGATGGGACTCAGGCTGTTGCGTTGGGCATTTTACGTGGCATTACCGACTCCACCTTTCCAACGGCAATTACATTTATTTCATATTGGGTTATTGCTATTCCGGCAGGCTATTTACTCGCGTTTCATTTTCATTTACAGACACAGGGTGTTTGGTATGGTTTACTCATCGGGTTGGCTACTTCCGGAAGCTTACTTACATTCAGATTCCATCATAAATGCAGGGCTGCTAAATAATGCAGCAGCTTACCCCATAAACTCTTTCAAATAAAATTCGAGTTCATCGAGCATTTTTTCGTCTATTGTCAGGGTAACGTACTCGGCAAAGTTATTAAGGATAACAATTGAATTAATGCTGGTATCCATAATTTCAAGGTTTGCAATCTTTTTGCTTACATTTCTATTAAGCTGCCTTATATCTTCATAAATTCCAACAAGATCATTCATTTCCCAATCAGGATGCCCGCCTCGTTTCCATTTCACATACTGTGCCAACGCATACAGTGAAAGCACACGTACCTGGGTTTCATCTAGTGTTCCAAACGGCAGGTGAAAATGGAGCATCGGTTTCAACTTACCCATAATCGGGCAGCCGGAAGAAACCATGAGAATACCTAATAATGATGATACTCCTGATTGGAGCGAAGTTTCTTTGGAATAATCGCGGGCACTGGTTCTAACGGTAACTTTCGCCTCCCTGTACGAAGGCATTTCCTGGAATTGGGGAATAATACCGGCAAGATTAATTGCCAGGGGGCAATAAGTACACACGAAATCACTTAATGGGCAATGGGGGCATTTAAACGCCTCCAGCCGTGCCCAGTCAGGCTTTGGATACTGTTTATTATGTACTATCTGCAAAGTTTCCTTATCGAGCATAACTTCAAATTCTTTTGAAGTACCGTCTGGAAACTCAAACAGGTAATAAATGGTTATTTCGTGTATAGGTAATTGTAAATCCAATAGTGTTTTCACCTTGTACTCGTATGTACAAATTTAGGTAAAATTATAATATTTTATTCTAATTTAATTTACAATTTGACAATTTTGTATACAGACGTATCACATCGTGATGAAATGCACTTTGTAACTCATACAATCAGAATATTCAAGCTGTCATGATTAATAATAAAATTCGCCTGGGAACATGTAGTTGGAAATACCCTGACTGGGAAGGAATTATATATCCGGAAACAGGACCATATCTGCCTCTTGAGGAATACTCCCGGCATTTCTCTACTGTTGAAATTGATCAATGGTTTTGGTCACTTCACGAGCGTGCCTCTGAACCAGTGTTACCAAAAGCAAAGGATGTCTACGAATATGCCTCGCAGGTCCCCGGTACATTCCGATTTACCATAAAGGCTCCAAACGCGATTAGCTTAACCCATTACTATCAACAGGATAAATCACAAGCCTTAAAATTAAACCCGTGGTTCCTTTCACCTGAATTAGCAACAAAGTTCATTGAGTCTATTCGGCCTCTAAAAGATCTCAGCGGCCCGATTATGTTTCAGTTCGAATACCTTAACCAGCAAAAAATGCCATCGCAAAAAGTATTTCTGGATAAATTGGGGACCTTCATATCGCAGTTACCGCCCGATTTTACATACGGAATCGAAATTCGGAATCCCCAGTACATTAATGACACCTATTTCCAATTTTTAGCATTGAACAAACTTACGCCTGTCTTCTTACATGGGTACTACATGCCCTCCGTTTTCCCAATAGTAAAAAAATATAGCAGTTTATTTTCCGATTCAATAATAATCAGGATGCATGGCCCGGACAGACAAAATATCGAAAAACTTACCGGCAGCCGATGGGATTCGATAATTGCCCCCAAAACGGAGGAATTAGAGAATCTGGCAGAACTCATTCTGGCCGCATCTCAAAATGGCCTTAACGTTTATATAAATATGAACAACCATTATGAGGGCTGTGCACCAAAATCACTTGCCACTTTACAGGATATATTAAACAGGCTTGCAGCATGACAATTAAAAACAACCATAAAAAAGGAATGCTTGCCATTCTTGTTGCAGCTATTCTTTGGAGCAGCGGCGGGGTGTTCATAAAACTTATAAACCTTGAAGCAATGCAGATTGCCGGGTTGCGAGCGGCATTTACCCTGCTGACTTTTTTAATCCTTTTCCGGAAAGAGAATTTCCGGTTTAATAAACTTACATTTATGGCTGCAATCTGCTATACTGGCATTCTGACACTTTTTGTTGCCGCTACGAAACTAACTACTGCTGCCAATGCAATTTTTTTACAATATACCGCCCCTATGTATGTATTGGTTTTAGAACCAATAATGCTCGGCACGAAATTGCGAAGAATTAATATCGTGACACTCATAGTCTGCTTTATCGGAATGGCCCTCTTTTTCGTTGATAAAATAAACGCGGGAAATATGACCGGTAACCTGCTGGCTCTTGCTTCGGGACTTACATTCGCGGGCTTCCTTTTGATAATGCGCAAAAACAGGCCTGAATATCAAATATCTTCTATTTTTCAGGGGAACATCCTCGTATTACTTATTTGCAGTTTTTCACTTGCACACGTGCATGACCCTTCGGCTCCCGATATTCTGATGTGTGCATTTTTGGGAGTTGTACAGATTGGTATTGCCTATGGAATATTTTCCTACGGATTGAAGCATGTTGAAGCTATAGAGGCATCGTTACTTTCTATAATCGAACCGGTATTAAACCCTGTTTGGGTTTTTATTTGGTATCATGAGCAGCCATCGGTATACGCTATCACCGGCGGGATAATTATTCTTTCAACAATGGCTATACGAACAGTTTATACCGAAAGCAGGAAACGATTAACTCTGAACTGATTGGTCTGTCACAATAAGTTTTACCAACTCAATGCGAACATTTGAAGCCCTGATAATATGAAAATTCAAGTGACCGATTCTGATTTCTTCCTGGTTCTTGGGTATTCTGCCGATATGTGCAGTTATCAATCCCGCAATGGTTTCGTAATCACCCTTTTCAATTTCAAGATCAAATTGTTCATTGAGAAAATCTATTTCTACTTTACCGTTAATAATGTAGGTATTGTCTCCGGTTTTGCGGCAAACATCTTCTTCACTATCGTATTCATCTTTAATTTCGCCGTATAACTCTTCGATGAGATCTTCCATCGTAATAATACCTGCCGTGCCGCCAAATTCATCAACAACAACAGCAAAGGAAGCTTTTTGATTAATAAAATCATTAAGCATATCAATACATTTTCTGGCTTCCGGAACAAAGATTACCTCACGCATTATCTCTTTCAGACTCGCAGGCGATTTGAACAGATCATAGGCGACAACTATCCCGGTAATATGATCAAGATTTTCCTCATAAACGGGTAATTTGGAATACCCGGATTCCACAAATAGATCCAAAACTTCTTCTAATGAACTTTCGATATCTATACCCACGACTTCAGTACGCGGCCTCATAGCTTCTTCTACCCGCTGATGCCGTAACCGAAGCACATTATTGATAACAATACTTTCCTTATGCGACACTTCACCGGCAGCTTCGCTTTCCTGCACGAGTTCTGAAATATCTTCCCGGTCGAAATAATTTTGATACGCGTGTTCATCAAGTTTTCTCTGCCCGGTTATAATAATTGCAAGCCATGCAGTTATTTTTATTACCGGTGCAAGTATTACACTTAACCATTTAACCGGTACAATACCAATAAGAGTAATCTGATCCGGGTGCTCTCGTGATATGTATTTAGGAATTAATTCACCAAACACGAGCAAAATCACCGTAGAAACAATTAAGACATGCCATTCATCGAATCCATAACCGGTTAGGATAACCGTACAAATAGAGGCAAAGCCAATGTTTACAATATTACTGCCAATTAATATTGTTGAAAAAAATTTTTCCGGCTTACCCGCGAAATACATTATCAAACGCGCGCTTGAATGTTTTTTTCGGGCTTTTATCTCCATTTTCAATCGGTTAACAACCACGAACGCCGTTTCAGTGCCCGCGAAAAACGCGCTGAAAGTGAGTAGAACCAATAAAAGAAGTACTTCGAGAACCATGATGTTATTATATGTGAATTAATTTTTATTAGCTTATAAAATATTACCCTCCGGGCATTTTTACAAATAGCCATTTACTGCTTATCTGCCAAAATTTTATCAATACAATTATTTGTAGTACCTTTGCCAATAAATGATTCAATAACTTACACCCTGGTTACATGACTGAATATATTGCCCGTGGCTATTCCGAGGCTATGCAACTGGCCACGAGCCATTACGAAAATTTCCCTGTCGTCTCGATTCTTATTCCCAAAGAATTGCGGAAACATGTCGCAGCTATTTACTGGTTTGCCCGGACTGCAGATGATATTGCCGACGAGGAGAACTTCGCCCCCGAGGAACGGATTAAAAAACTCGATGCATTCAGGATACGCTTTGAACAGACTCTTCAGGGTAGTTATTTTGAGCCGGTTGATGCAGCTCTTGCTGCATCTATTACTGCATACCAACTACCGACTCACTGCTTTCTTGACCTGATTTCTGCTTTTAGGCAGGATATTTTTAAGCATTCCTACGTAGATTTACCCGAGTTACTAAATTATTGTCAACGGTCCGCTAATCCTGTAGGACGGCTTATGCTGGCCCTTTTCGGGGTTACAGATCCGGCTGCGGTTGAAGCCTCCGATTGCATTTGCACGGCTTTGCAACTTGCAAATTTTTGGCAGGATGTCTCAATCGATATACATAAAGGCAGGCTTTACATTCCAGACAATTATTTAACAAAATATGGCGTTTCTTACTCTGATATCGAAAAAATGGCTGATACTCCCGGGTTGCGAGCCTGTATGGTCGAATTACTGCAATATACCGAAAAACTGTTTGATCAGGGCGATTTACTCCTCCCCTATCTGCATGGCAGATTCAAATATGAAATAATCATTACCATTTTGGGAGGGCGGAAAATATTAGCAAAAATCAAAAAAATTGAGTATACTATAGCACGAAAAAGGGTGAAATTACATTTCACCGATATTATTCACTTATTAGTTAAATCAGCATTTTATGAAAGAAGAATCGGCACAAGAGATAGCGAAAGAAAGTAAGAGCAGTTTTTATTATGCTTTTACGCTTCTTCCGAAACAAAAGCGCAACGCGATGAATATCGTCTACGCCTTCTGCCGGAAAACTGATGATATTGTGGATGAAGGCAACGAAACCGTTGACTTCAAAGCGAAAATGCTGAGCACCTGGCGCAATGAATTTGAACTTGCTTTTGAAGGAAAATCATCATACAGCCTGTTAAACCGACTGGCGAGTATAATAGGACAATTTAATATTCCAATCGACCATTTCTTTGAATTAATAAAAGGAATGGAGATGGATTTAGAGAATAAGCCTTTTGAAACTTTTGAAGAACTGCGTTTATATTGCTACCGTGCCGCCTCTACAGTCGGGCTGATGTGTGTTGAAATTTTCGGGTATAAGCATGAAAGCGCCCGTGATTTTGCCGAAAACCTGGGTATTGCATTGCAATTAACCAATATTATACGCGATGTCTCCAAAGATGCAGAAAAAGGTCGTATTTATCTGCCGCTTGAAGAACTTCGGATGTTTAATTACACACAGGAAGAATTATTCGCCCACAGATATAACGAAAATTTCATTGCTTTAATGGAATTTCAAACCGCACGCGCGAAACGGTATTTTGAAAAAGCTACAGCATCACTTGACCTTGAAGATAAAGCTTCCATGTTTGCCGCACGCGCAATGCAGCATATTTACTACCGGTTATTAGAGCGCATTATCAGGGCAAAATATGATGTCTTCAACAAACAAATCAAAGTCTCGAAGTTTGAAAAGGTTGGTATTTCACTCGGAGTTTGGGCGAAATACAAATTTGTTTATTAAATGAAAACGTGCCTAATCATTGGCGGCGGGCTTGCCGGGCTCTCGGCCGGTGTTCATCTGTCCCGTTCCGGAATTCAAACCACTATACTCGAGCGCTCTCCCCGCTTGGGAGGCCGTGCCTCTTCATTTATCGACCCGCAATTTGAACGTGAACTCGATAATGGGCAGCACATTATCATGGGTTGTTACTCCCAAACTTTAGAATATATTAACCTGATTGGTTCTCAAAAAACATTTCAGTTTCAGGATGCTCTTTCCATACCTTATGCTGTGCGCGGCGGGAAAAGGTATTCGTTTGAATCAACCGGTTATGCATACCCATTCAACCTGTCAGGAGCGTTATTTAATTATCAGGCTCTTAGCTTTCGCGAACAACTTTCAGCCGCTTCTTTCCTGCTTAAGGCAGTTCTGCCATTTTACAAACCAGATAACGACCTGCTACTTTCCGACTGGTTCACTCAACTGGGGCAGGGAAAGCACGCGCGAAATGCATTATGGGATTTTTTAGCTGTCGGGGCCATGAATACGAAACCGGAAAATGCTTCTGCATTGATGTTCAGAGAACTGCTCCGGCGAATTTTTCTGAAAGGAAATTTTGCTACTACCATAATAATGCCGCAAAATTCGCTCAATGAGTCCCTCATTGCTCCGGCAATGGATTTTATCCGACTCAACGGAGGAAGTATTTACACATCCTGTATGGTTAAAGAACTCATACATACAGGGAAAGGAGTAATTTTCCCGGTATTGCCATGCAAAGAGAAAGTTTATGATTCGGTGATTATTGCGGTTCCTTTTCATTCGATGTATCATATCGCGGGGCTCGATTCTATAGTAAAAAATTTTCCTGACCATGTCGAGCATGCAGCCATAGTAACTACTCACATGAAAGTTCATGGGGATGCCCCTCTTCCCCGTTTTATGGGACTAATCGAATCACCAATCCATTGGTTGTTTACGCGCGGCGATTTAATTACGACTGTAACAAGCGATGCCAATGAGATTGAGAAGTTAACTATTGATGAGATTATCAGGCTAACGGAAAAAGAAATCTTCGAATATACCGGAGGTTACAAACCACAAGTACTTCGTACGCGCGTTATAAAAGAAAAACGGGCAACATTCATTCCGTCACCCGCTCAATTATCTGTCCGCCCTTCCTGTATAACCGAACTTCCCCATGTATTTTTAGCAGGTGATTGGACCAACACCGGCCTGCCTGCAACGATTGAAGGCGCTATTCTAAGCGGATATACAGCCGCTCAGGAAATTCTTAATACCCGTTAATGAGCATCCAGCCAGTTTTCACCCGTACCTAATTCGGCAACCAGGGGTACCCGAAGGGTCATAGCATTCTCCATAAACTCCTTCACTACATGTTGAACTTCATCCAGTTCCGGTTTATAGACATCAAACACCAATTCATCATGCACCTGCAAAACCATTTTGCTTTTCATTTGTTTTTGTTTCAGGTATTCATGAATTTTAATCATTGCCAATTTAATCATATCAGCAGCTGTTCCCTGAATTGGCATATTAACGGCGACACGTTCTTCAAATTGCTTCACAACAAAATTTCCGCTGTTAATATTTCGAAGGAACCTGCGCCGCCCGGTTAGCGTAACCGCGTACCCTGTATTTCTGGCCATACCAACGCAATTATCAATAAATGCCCTGACATCCGGAAAAGTTTTGAAATATATCTCAATAATTTCTTTTGCATGAGCCTGTGTAATACCCAAACGACTTTTCAGGCCGAACGGTCCAATGCCATACAGAATGCCGAAATTCACTTCTTTTGCTCGGCGACGCATTTCCGGTGTAACTTCAGCAACAGGTACCTGAAAGACCAATGAAGCAGTACTACGATGAATATCCACACCGTTTTTAAACGCTTCTATCATGTTGGCATCTCCACTCATTGCTGCCATAATCCGTAATTCAATTTGACTATAGTCGGCGCTAAGAATAATATGCTCATTATCTCTTGGAATAAATGCTTTGCGGATTTCTTTCCCCAATTCACTTCTGATTGGTATATTCTGCAAATTCGGGTCAAGACTCGAAAGCCTTCCCGATGATGCAACTGTCTGATTAAATGTAGAATGTATCCTTCCCGTTGAAGTCCTGATCATTGTCGGCAAAGCATCCGCATATGTTGATTTCAACTTACTTATCTGCCTGTATTGCAGGATAGCATCGATAATTTCGTGCTCTCCTCGTAAGGATTCCAGCGCAGCTGCATCTGTAGAGTACCCCGTTTTTGTTTTCTTCGTAGGTTTTAAGCCAAGCTTCTCGAACAATACTACCTGCATTTGCTGGGTAGAATTGATATTAAACTGTTCACCGGCGATCTCACAAATTTTAGCGGATATGATCTCTAGTTGTAGTTGCAAATCACTGCTAAAAACTTTCAGGCTCGCACTATCGAGTTTAATACCATTCCCTTCCATATCTTCCAGAACCGGCACAAGCGGAAAATCGACATCGTATGCAACTGTCTCCAATTTTTCCGCTGCAATAAGTTCTTTCATATGTTCGTACAGTCTCCAGGTTATATCCGCATCTTCCGCGGCATAATCGGAGAGTTGCGTCAGCGGGACCTCGAATATTTTGCTGGCATCTTTCTTTTCGCCGATCAGTGAACTGAGTGGTATTGGGCGGTAATTAAGATACTTTTCACTTAAATCATCCATACCAATTTTTTGTTCCGGATCGAGCAGATACGCGGCTATCATGGTATCGAAATAGAATCCCTTCACATTGATGCCGATTGTTTTCATTACCGCAATATCAAACTTTCCGTTTTGGCATACTTTCTTTATTCTACCGGATTCAAAGAACGGCTTGAATATCCGAACAAATTCTTTAACAGGAAGCCGATCAGAAAGATCGGGGTGAAATAACGATACCTGTTCAAGAAAGGGGTTGATAGCCACGAACCAGGCTTCACCGGGCTTCACCGCGAATGAGGCGCCCGCTATATGCAATACCTCTTTATTCAGTGAATCTGTTTCTGTATCAAAAACTACCACATCACTACCAAGAAGTTTTTCTACAAGAACAGCAGCCTCTTCAGTTGTTGTTACTGTGTGGTATTCTACTTTATCGGCTGTAAACTGCTGCTGCTCCTCTTCGATAACAGGCATTTCTGAACTGCCATCATCACGCTTATCATAAAAAGTAACTAACCTGCTGAACGGGTTGCGAAACTCTAAGTCAATAAACATTTGTTGAACAGCTTTCATATCCGGAATAACCAACTTAGCTTCTTCCAGTTTATAGTCCAGCGGCACGGCGCAATCGATAGTCACCAGCTGCTTTGATAAGTATGCTGATTCTTTCCCGGCAATTAATTTATTTTTTAAGCCGGCGGGTGTTATAGCTTCTATATTATCGTAAATAGCTTCTACAGAGCCGTATTGTTGAATTAATGGTACCGCACCTTTCGGTCCGACTCCCTTAACGCCGGGTACGTTATCGGATGAATCACCGATCAGGGCAAGGTAATCAATCATTTGCGGAGGGTTAAATCCATACTCATCGCGGGCACGGGAAGTAGTGACTATATCAAGTTCCTCACCACTCTTACCCGGTTTAACTAACTTAACGGATTCGGTAATTAGCTGTACGTAATCCTTATCGGGGGTAACCATAAACACTTCCATACCCGCGGCCTCGCCTAAACGGGCCATTGTTCCCACTATATCATCGGCCTCATACCCGGGCTTTATTAATACCGGTATGTTCAGGACTTCCATCATCTCGCGGATTTTACCTATCTGCGGCACCATATCTTCAGGCATTTCTGCACGATTCGCTTTGTACTCAGCATAGGCCTGATGACGAAACGTTGCTTCTTTGGAATCGTACGCGACGATACAATAATCCGGGTTGATATCTTCCAGTATTTTAAGCAATTGGGTTATAAATCCATAAACTGCGGAAGTGGGGAATCCCGATTTTGTTTTCAACGGCCTGCTGATAAATGCAAAATATGCTTTATAGGCAAGCGCCATTGCGTCAATAAGTACTAACTTTTGCGGGGTATTGGTCATGCTGGTTTACTAATTTCATTAAACAAAGAAAACAATATAGTCATTCTATCGTTTTTGCGAAATTGCACTCTTTTGACCTTTTAAGAAATTAACTGTACATTTCGGCATCACTAATAAAAAGCACATTATGAAAATGTACATTTTTTCATTTTGTTGTATGGTGGCCTTTTTCAACGCCTGTTCTCCTGAAGACGGCCAAATATTTTCGCCGTACTCGCCAACGGAATCCCGGTATGTTTTACCATACCCGATTGGCACCGCGTACACGTGCATGCAAAGCTGGAACGGGCCATATTCCCATCAGGATGTATTTTATTACTCAGTTGATTTTAGCATGCCTGTTGGCACTGTTGTTACTGCATCGCGGGAAGGAACTGTGTTCTATTATTATGATTCCTTTTACGACAACGATGCAACCGAGGGACACGAAAATATTCTTATTATATCACATGGCGATAGTACTTACAGCAGGTATATACACCTCACCTACCATGGTGTCAGGGTAAAAACAGGCAGTTATGTGCATAGGGGTGATACTTTAGGTTACAGTGGTAAAAGCGGTACGCCAATCGCTCACCTGCATTTCGATGTAACAAAGGTGTGTTATAACCGCGACTGTCAAACCATTCCTTTTCTGTTTTGCAATACCGGCGATCAGCCCTTTGGGCCAAAAACGGGGTATGAATATCAGGCGTGGCCGTACAAGTAAGCTCTATTCCTCGGTATTTGCCATCTTCTTTTTGCGGTATTGCAGGTAAAAATACAAAGGTAACCCGCTGGCAATGAGCATAGTACCCATCATTGCATTTTGCGTGTTGGAAATGATTGAATTCAACAGGAACATAAAAGAAAAGACAACAAAAATAATTGGTGTAAATGGATAACCCCATACCTTGTAAGGACGAATTGCATTGGGCATTTTATACCTGAGTACAATTACCCCCAGAGCGCCCAGCATGTAGAATAACCAGGCTGCAAATATTACATAATCGGTTATCGTATCAAATGTACCGGAAAGTACCAGAACTGCCGACCATACCCCCTGTACCAGAAGCGACACATGCGGAGTCGCAAAGCGGGGATGAACCCTTCCCAGGGGTTCAAAAAACATTCGGGCACGCGCCATAGCAAACTGAACACGCGCAGTAGATAAAATACTCCCATTCAACGCGCCGAATGTGGATATAATTACGGCGATGGATATAATACTTCCGCCGGCATTCCCGAATAGATTTTCGCAGGCTGTAGCGGCTACCAATTTAGAATTTTTCATTACATCTATTGGAAGAACATATAAGTAGCCGATATTAATAAACACATATACTACCATGACAATTAACGTACCGTATAGCAACCCAAGGGGAACGTTGCGCTGCGGTTTCATCACTTCTCCCGAAACAAAGGTCAGGTTATTCCATCCATCATACGCCCAGAATGCACCTGCAAGTGCCAATCCAATGAGAACTATAAAGTTACCCGCAGGAGACGAGGCCACCGTGCTTTGCGCCGAGACAAGGTTAGCAAAAGAGCCATGCCCGAATGCTAAAAGCAAAAAACCTAAAAGCATAATAGAGGCTATTTTTACATACGTTACTACTGTCTGCACTACTCCGCCGAAAACAACCCCGACATAATTGATTCCCGTTAACAGCAGTATAGCTGCAATAGCCGTAATTTTTGTACCAAACTCCATAAAAGGGTGAATCGCTCCGACAAAGGGGAAATAGACGCTAAAATTACTCAACCATTCAGGGGCAAGCGGCATTTTAATAAAATATCCAAGATACTCAGCAAAAACATAAGCAATAGCAGCCTGACTGCCGGTTTGGATTACCGTAAGTATAGACCATCCATACATGTAGGATGTAAATTCTCCATACATTTTACGGAAATACACATATTGCCCCCCGGTGGCATCAATAATACCGGCAATTTCTGCATTTACCAGGGCTCCGATAAAGGTAACAATGCCTGCTATTATCCAGACAGCAATAAGCCATTCAGGCGAAAGCAATTGCCCTGCCATTGTTGCCGGTTTACGAAATATACCCGAACCGATCATAGAGCCTGCAACTATCATTGTAGCCGCGCTTAATCCAAGGCTCCGTTGTAATTCTCTGCCCTTTGGAGTATTCATTTTGGTTCTTATTTAGTAACGCAATAGGTTTGTTTCCTAAAGTAGGGATAATTTCAGTGAGTTGGTAGAGAATACCAGATAATTTCTATATTTTACCGCGGAATTTTATATAATTTGTTCAATTTTATAATCAGATTTATACAATAATTTTGTCAATTGTTCCATTTTAATTGGTACGTAATATGGGTTTTTCAACTGATGCAATTCATGCCGGGCAACAACCGGATTTAACCACGGGAGCTGTAATAACTCCCATATTCATGACATCTACCTATGCTCAGGAAGAGCTGGGAAAAGATAAAGGCTATCATTACGGCAGGACACAGAATTTTACCCGCGAGGCACTTGAAGCCAATATCGCCTGCCTGGAAAGAGGTAGTCATGGAATCGCTTTCAGTTCGGGTGTAGCCGCTGTCCATGCTGTATTAAGTCTGCTAAAATCCGGCGACCATGTTATTGCGGCTGAAGAAATTTATGGCGGCACATACCGATTATTCGAAAGAATCTTCACAGAATTCGGAATTGAATTTTCGTATGTCAATGCTACGAGTATTGAAAATCTTGAGCAGGCAATCAGGCCAAATACCCGAATGGTGTTTTTGGAAACGCCTTCCAACCCACTGCTCACACTTACCGATTTACGCTCTGCTGCCGAATTCGCAAAAATCAACAACCTTATCAGTGTTGTAGATAATACATTTATGACCCCGTATTTTCAGCGGCCTCTTGAGTTGGGTATAAACATAGTTTTGCATAGTACTACTAAATATTTGAATGGCCATAGTGATGTAATTGGCGGAATAGTAGTAACAAGTAATGACGATTATCATCGAAAATTACGTTTTACACAGGCTGCCATAGGAGCCGTGCCTTCACCATTTGATTGCTGGTTAACTTTGCGCTCTACAAAAACACTTTCTCTCAGAATGAACAAGCATAACCAAAATGCTTTGGCAGTTGCAGAGTTTTTGGAAAAGCACCCGGCTGTAGAATCTGTTTATTTCCCCGGATTGGCAGACCACCCTCAACATCAATTGGCTAAATCGCAAATGAGTGGTTTTGGCGGTGTAGTTACATTCCGAACGCGTTCTATGGATATTACGCGCTCATTCCTCAAAAACGTTAAAATATTTACCCTCGCTGAAAGCCTGGGCGGCGTAGAGAGTCTTGTTTGCCACCCTTACACCATGTCACATGGTTCTGTTCCGCCGGAGCAAAAAGCTAAACTTGGAATTACAGAAACACTCATACGTCTTTCTGTTGGTATTGAAGATACTGAAGATCTAATTGCAGATATTCAACAGGCATTGGACTAATATGCAGACTTTCGCACCAATTGCATTATTTGTGTATAAACGATTGTACCACACGCGAAAAACTATCGAATCTTTGCTGCTGAATCCTGAAGCATCGCAGCACCGTCTCATCATTTACTCGGATGCACCTAAACGCGCACAGGATAAACCGGCTGTTCAGGAAGTTCGCAATTATCTCAAAACCATTGCCGGTTTCAGGTCGGTTGAAATACTGGAGCGTATCGAAAACGCGGGTCTTTCCCGTTCAATTATCGAAGGTGTAACAGATATATTGCAATCAAGCGACTCGGTAATAATTTTGGAAGATGATCTGGAATTGTCTCCTTATTTCCTTCGTTATATGAATGAAGCTTTAGATCTTTATGCAAGCGATGAAAAAGTTGCCAGTATTCACGGTTATATGTATCCTTCCTCTGTTAAACTGCCTGAAACATTCTTTATGCGGGGTGCGGATTGTTGGGGTTGGGGCACATGGAAACGAGCCTGGAAAAAGTTCAATCCTGACGGGAAATTGCTTTTACAAAAGTTGCTTGATAAAAACCTTATTCCTGAATTTGACAATAACGGCAAATCGGGAAATCTCAAAATGTTAAAAAAGCAAATTCAGCGGAAGAACGACTCCTGGGCAATTCGCTGGCACGCATCAATATTTTTAGAAGATATGTATACTTTGTATCCGGGTAAATCTCTGGTGCGAAACATTGGTAATGACGGGCAGGGCACTCATAGCAAAGCCTCTACATTGTTCGAAGTTGATTTAAGCCCTTCCCCTGTTAAAGTTGCTCCCGTTCCGGTAACAGAAGATAAAGCAGGTCGATTGGCATTTGCCCAATTTTATAATCGATTAAAACCGGCCCTGCCAATCAGATTCTTGCGAAGAATATTCTATGGATATTGAAACATTCCTGTTCAATAATTTTGGTTAGCTGTAAAAAAATACTTTCGTTATAGCGGAAATATTAGTAAATTAGTGATCTAATTTTTGCCCGGATGGCGGAATTGGTAGACGCGCTAGATTCAGGGTCTAGTGAGCGAATAGTTCGTGCAGGTTCGAGTCCTGTTCCGGGCACCAAAAGCGACTTTTATGTCGCTTTTTTTGTTTATACCCGCAACCTTTACATGTGCCCGATAAGATCCTGCAACCGTATCCCGATAAATTTTATATCAATTAGCCGTTTTTATTGTATTTTATACAGAATACACCTGCGAAGCTTTTGTAGAGCAGGCATTTGCAACTGTTTTAAGGAAATTTTATGAAAAAACTTCTAATTCCGTTGCTCTCGTTTCTCTTTATCATTACTGCAAAAAGCCAGCAATCGTCTATCGATTCGATACAAGTAAGCATCTCTACACACCCCGATACGCAACAAGTACGGGAACTCAATGATTTGAGTTTTAATATCAAGAGTGCCGATCCCGATAAAGCGGGAAGCATTTCATTACGTGCAAGAGAATTGGCCCGAAAACTCAACAACATCTATGAACTTGGGCGCAGCTACTACAACGAAGGGAATGCCTACTTGTTCAAGGGGAACAATACACAGGCAATTACCCGGTTTGATAGCGCGAATATATATTTTACCCTTGCAAAGAATACCTATTATAAAGCTCGCGTGCTAAATAGCCAGGGAATCGTATATAGATCACTGGGCAACTATAGTAAAGCGCTTGCAGTTTTATTCGAAGCCCTTGCAATTCGGGAAAAAATGCAGGACCCCACCGGTTTGGCCGCCACACTCAATAACCTGGGCGCAGTATATCAAAGTATGAATGAGCTCAAACAGTCACTTACCTATTTCCAGCGTGCATTGGATTTGTATAAGAAGAATGCAGATTCAAAAAACGCGTGCATGACCTTATCAAATATTGGAGCGATACACGCTGCATTACAGAATTTTACGCAGGCACTAGACTGCCAGCAGGAAGCTCTTTCTCTCGCTAAGCAGACGAATGATATTTTCTCTATGGCAACAATTTATTCCAATATTGGAGCCGACCTGATTGAGTTGGGCAGAATCAGTGAAGCCATCGCGTATCATTCCAAAGGGTTATCTATAAAAAAACAAATCGGTGACCAAGTTGGTGAGGCGGCCACGTTATTGAATATCGGTCAGTGTTACTACTATCTCAAACAATATTCTGTTGCCGAACGGTATTTACTCAATGGATTATCACTGGCAAAACTGAGTGAATCGCCCGAAGTGATAAAAAATGCTAACCTATACTTATCGGGGTTATACGAAAAAACCGGTAACTATACCAAGGCATTGTTCCATTTTAAAACCTGTTCAATGATAAAAGACAGTTTATTTGACGATGATAAGGCCCGACAGATTGGGAAAATAGAGGCTCGTTATGAAATTGAAAAAACACAGGAAGAATTGCAACAAAAACAACAGGAAGAGCAACGAATAATGCAGGAGAAACTTAATAGACGGAATCGTTTGCAATACTCGGGTATTTTTATATTCATTATTTTCCTTGCAATTGGAGCTTTCCTTTCCGGAAGATTACGTTTACCAATGGTAATAGCTGAAGGTTTTACTTTTTTCATGTTCCTTCTATTATTCGAATTCCTGCTCCTGCTCATGGAACCAACAGTTGATGGTATTTCTAACAGCATACCATTGATTAAGCTTGCATGTAACGCTGCCCTGGCGTTAATTATCTCGCCACTGCATGGTTTTCTCGAAGCTAAAATGAAAAAACAAGTTTTAACCAATAAACGGCATGCAAATCCCGCCGGAAAATAAAGGAGTGTATAATAATAATCAGAATGTTAACTGATAGAATTAGCCAGCGTTGAAAAAATATGGTGTTCCCTGAAAGGATTGTGCATTAACAGTATTGATTCTCCGGATGGCACATTTTAGCCGGATCATCAGATATTATTTTATCCAATAATGACCGTACCTTTTGGAGAAGATGGATGAATATTCAAATTTTGTTTATTTTATTGAGAAATTCTCATTATAAATTTCATAATGATGCTCCGAATAAACTGTATTATTCTTAACAACTGCCTGCCGGTACACTGCCATTAACGTGAACCCGGATTTTTCCAACACTTTCTGGGAGGCGATATTATAATCAAATACCCCGGCAAACAAACGCGCGTATCCAAGTTGAGAAAAAGCATAAGTAACCAGTGTTTTCATTGCTGCCGTGGCTATACCTTTACCCCAATACTCTTCTCCCAGCCAATACCCTGCTTCAGCTGAGAAACGATAGATATCCGTCTGCGGCATCAGGCCTATCACACCGGCAAGCTTCCCCATATATTCTATTGCAAAGTCTAATTGAGGGTTTTGCCCCTGGCAGCGATTGATGAACCAGTCCGCATCAGTCAGAGAATACGGGTAAGGAAAAACATCTCTCATGTTCCGGCTGATTTTTTTATTATTGGCAAGCCGTGACAATTCTACATTATCCTTACAGCATAAAGCTCTAAGGGTTACTTCCGCGCGTTCGGTATTAATCATTTTTATCCAAACTGTTATTGTTTACTAATATCTGTCAACTTTGTTATTACCGCATTATCATGCAGGCAATAATACAGTTTTTTTCGCAAAAGCAATTATACATAATTTAAAACACAGTAGTTAAAATTTTGCCTGCTCTACCACAGTGGATTAAATATTATCACTTAAGCCTATATAATTTACGGAGACCGCCATGAAATATATTTTTCTGTTTATACTTGCCTCAGTGGCCATTGCAAATGCCGAGATACCCATCCGGTATATTAATGTAACCGGTACCAGCGAGATTAAACTACAGGCCGATATCATTCATATTACTTTGGCTATAAAAACAATCGATATCTCTATTGAGAAAAGTAAAAAGAATAATGACAAGATCGTTGATATCTGCCGGGAGATATTTCAGGAAAACAAGATTGATCCAAAATCGATTTCGATAAAGCCGATGGACTTTGGGAAAAATTTCGAAACGAATGCAAAAGGTGAATCAATTCAGAAAGGATTCTACACTGAAAGCACCATCGAGATTTCACTGAAGGATTTTTCCCGATATTACACGCTTACTTCAGAATTATCAAAAAATAACTCGATAAGCATAAGCAGTTCACAATACGGGAACAGTGAAATACTTCAACATCAACGCGAAGCAACACTCTCGGCAGTAAAAATTGCCAAAGAGAAAGCAGAACAAATGGCGCAGGTAGCAGGGATGAAATTGGGAGATGTACTGGAGATCGATGAATCGCAACCTTATACTTCGTACGCGCCACAGTCAAACTCCCTTACCTTTGGCATGGAAGCCCAACCGGAGCACAAAGAAATTTCAGGCGAACTGAGCGTTAAAAAAAGTGTCAGGGTAAAATTCGAAATTATCCCCGCGGGTAAGTAGCAAAAAAATCGGGGCCGCATGTTGGATGCAGCCCCGATGTATTCTGACCGACAGGGCCTTACTTTACAATTGTTACAGACATTTTATACAATTCACCATTCTCTGTTGTGAACACAATCGTACCGTTTTTCTCACATGACGGATACATTGCCAGTTTTCCTGAGTTCATAGTCAGATTTTTAGAATCGCTGCCGTTATATTTCTTTAAATAAATATTTGAAGCAGTAACTCTCTGTCCATTATCTTTCTGCTCCATATAAACGAAATACTCATCGTCTAACCAGCTGGGGAACTCGCCATAACCGAGATCATATATAGCGTTGTTTGCACATTCATATACATATAAGCCGCGGCCGGCAACTTCAATACAGGCTTTACTTCCGGAAGGAGACCACGCAATATTCAGAATCTGCCCCGGAAACATATTTTCGGGAAAGGATGCACAGGAAGCCTTTGTATTGTACAATACATGCAAGCTGCCATTTCCTATTGCTACAACCGGACCGTTGCTTTTATTAAGGTTCGCCGATTGCCAACCGGCTTTCTGATCAAACCATACAACTGAACCACCACTTATACCCCAATAAGGCAGACTAACATCTGCAGAAGGCTTTGATTCGGATACTACTGTACCCGAAAGATCGCAAACAATGATTGAGCTTAATTTGGTCTTGTCATTCCATGTATTCGCGCGACCTGCTACATAATTACCCGCGGGATCCCATGAAAAATTCCAACCGATACCTTGCGCGTCGGATAGCTTTTTCTTTTCGGTACCATTCAAATCGAGCAATACCAATCCGTTAAAGCCGGCACCCGAGGCCGCGATGGAAGAGCCATCGGGTGAAATGCGCGCGAAGCTGTATGCTTTATCAGAGGAAGAAATTTTCGTTATTGGTGAAACAATTTTAATTGTTTGAGCCATGAGTGGAACAAACAATCCTATACAAATAAATAAACTTACTATTCTTTTCATAGCTGCTCCTATTTCATCAGAACAATTTTAACAATACCATTTACATCATTACCGGTAACGCGCACAAAATAGACACCGGAGCTAAAAGTGCTCATATCCAGTGGTAAAGTATGCAGCCCCGGGGCCATTTCTTCTGATGCGATGGTGCGCAGGCGCTGCCCAAGCATGCTATATAATGCCACATCGTATTTTGCCTGTTTTGGTATCTGAATGCTAACGCGTGTTGCATTATTAAAAGGATTCGGATAGGCGGCTACTGCAAATGTTTTGGGTAAGGATGGATTATCTTTTACGCCGGTAACACCTTTAAAGAAATCAAAACTCTCAGCGATTGTTTTATTGAACTGGGTTGTATCGCCAATAGTTTCCAAAGCAGAACTGAGATAAATCAACTTACCTTCGGTAGTACCACCAAAAAATACTCCCCGGTAGCTTACCCCTGCTGCCTGTGTGGCGTTGTACCGCAATACATAGGCACTACCACCTGTGGTATCTATAACATCCGGATAATCTTCAGGATATGTAACACCAAATGTAAGGTTGCCAAGATTATTGAAAATACTTCCTGCCACGCCGCTGGCTGCCGGAGTATTCGGGGTCGGATTATCGGCAACATATTTTGCCTTCATGTACTTGTACATAAAATCTTTATCCGTTGCACTGCCTTTATAATCAAGATCCCAGGCAACTTCTGAACCGCTGACGAATAATTTTCCGCCCTGTTTCAGATAGTTGGCAACGTTGGTCTGCTCGGCCGTTGAGAATGTTTCATCGGCAGTGGATTCATCGCCCAGTATCCAGATGATATACGCGTAATTATTCAGTATCGGGTTTTCCAGCATGTACGCGTTAGACGCCGATTCAAAGCTGATACCGAGCGGTGCAACCGCCTGGCCGTATTTACCTATAAATGGGTGATACGGCGATTGATAGCTGGCCGAACCGGTATATCGGTTAAAACCGTCAACTATTAAGCATTTATCGGTACTGCTAAAATTACCGCCCGCGAAGATTTTCGAAAAATCCACGGAACTGCCCAAACCGTTACGTGCTTTCATCTTAATAAAATAGGCCTTCGCTGCGGAGGGCAATGATACAACGCCGCTGCTGTCGGTACCCGGGAATGACTGATATGCTGTTGCCTGCCAGTTTGAGGAGTTATCAGTAAGATATACATCATAATAATCCGGCGAACCCGCGCTTTTTGTCCAGCGTACAGTCATACTTGTTCCTGAAACAGCTGCCATTTTAATTTTAACAACCGAGGGAATGCTTAACTGGTTAATGGAAAAATTCTGAACATTTACTTTTCCGGCTGTTACCGTTATATTGAGGGTTACGGTATCGCTATACGATATTGCTTTCACCGTATAATTACCCGGAGCCAGTGAATCGAATCGGTAGAATCCGTTATCAAGTGAATCGGTGTAAACCTGCAGCCCAAGCGATGGAATAACAAGTTTAACGGCATTTATCGGTTTGCCACTCGCTAAATTCGATACTATGCCGACTAAACTGGCATGTGTCGTTGGCAGGGGTTTCTTAAAATATTGCAGAAAACCATGATATAGCACTTCGGCTTCTGTCTTTAAGTAGTTTACATTTCGTAAACGCTGTATTTCAGGTTGATAATCCCAGAACGAGCCCTCGCTCAGAGTACCCGGCATATTTAATGTTGAAAGCACGCCAAGGTTAAAGCCCAGGAAACAGGAATCCCCTCTGGCATACCCGGTGGTTGTAGATAGAGTTCCATATAATTTTGCTGCAAGTATAACTGCCATAGTATCGGCCTTGCCCGGCCATTGAGGGTTACCCATGGGACAAACCTGCGTGCTGACCTGCTTAAACAGGACTAAAGAGTAATTTGTTGTACCGTTATACGCGTTATGGTGTATGGAATGGAACCAGTCAACATTCGCGTTATTGGCAATGGTTTTTCTTTGTGAAAGCGTAATACAGGGGCCAACGGAATCATAATCGGTTCTCGTTGTAATAACAGTAGCACCATCGTTTTGCAAGTATCGTTTCAAATAGGGAACAACGCAATGGTTAATCCAGCTCTCGAAACGCTTTGTTTCGGCATCACTACAATCAGCTGCGTGACCGGGAACAAAACCGTGTCCCGGATCAAGCGCGATCTTTATACCACTTAAATTCTGTGATAAAACACTGATGTATGAGAATAATACTATAATTATGAGTATTGATTTTTTCATGTATTAATTGAAATTAATTAATAAGATTGGACTTCTAAAGGTAAGGAAAAAAAAGAATCTTCAATAAGTGATTCCACTCACTGAAGATTACTCTTTTGTAACAAATATTTTTCAATGATAACTAACTAGTAAACTAATTTACTGCCAATTTATCGATTTAATGCTCTCTGTAGTGATTTTTATACAATCCCCATTAATTTTCCTAATTGTGTAATGAGTAACTTTTCCATCATTTAATTCAGTAGCAATAATATACCCTTTAAACGATTCACCATTATCTAGAACAAATTCCCCTAATTTTTGAGGACCTTTATCGGTAATCGAGGTTGGTATATCCAACTTTATTAAGTTCTTATTTACCACTGCAACCGGTACCTTAACTGCATGCAATTCCCAAAGGTCGTTTCTATTTGCAAAATATGCCAGCGAATCTTTGCCAAAATTAGGGCTCATCTTATTATGGATTTTAACAAAGAGTCCATATCCCATCACTTCGAAATCAAACCTATACGTGTACTGCTTCATCCCCTTAATAACTGAGAGACCTAGCCCCAAACTGTTATTTTGTTCAATAAAGTCTTTAATTTTAGCTGCTTTATCCCCCAGTAAATCATCAGGTGAAGAAATCTCTGTTTCCCAAAAGGGGTGATAAGTGAAAAGCTTTTTTTCCATTATCTGACTATCAATCGATGAATATTTATAATCAATCATTCTATGTTTTGCGTTTTCATCAAATACGACCTCTCGCTCAAGAGCTATAGTACTAAGCTTTGAGAATATTGATGAAACCGATTGGGTAAGGTTTGAAAGTTCGCTAGATTCCGAAAAGGTTTTCCTAATTTCTTCAATCTCAGTAACCGAAGTGGTGAATCTTTCAACATATGCACCATTTGGTATTAATGTAAAGTTACTAGATTTGCTCAATAATTCATCTTTCATATACAACAAGTCAGTATTTGCTGCTTTTGTAGAGTTGCCATTTGGTGGAATGAAAAAAGAATTATCCCAATCAATTTTAATAATTTCATCGCTTAAATTGTATATTCGCATCCAGAGCCCATTGGGAACCGGAATAAATTTAAAACTAAGCAGCGAATCCTTTCTCTCTAACGAACAATTTTGACAATTTTTTAGACACGTTAGAAATGATACATGGTAAGTTTCAATTTTAGGGCCACATCCAATAAAAAAAAGGAAGCTAAAAAAAAGAATTTGAAGAAAAACTATATTTTTCACATAGCCCCCGAATTTTGAGAATTAAGTTATAAGCTAAATCTGCTTATACAATTTACAAATTCAGCTTATAAATCAAAAATAATCTCATTTAACGAGCAAACACTTCTTTACCGCACGGGCCTTTGGCGTGCTGATTTCATAAAACCAGACACCGGAAGGCAGTGCCAAGGCATTTAAAGTATATGAATGATAACCTGCCTGCTGACCGGTATAGGTAACGCTTTGTACCTGTTTACCCAGTGGCGAGTATATAGTAATTTTTACATCACTCTTTTCAGGAAGTATATACCCGATTGTTGTTACAGGATTAAACGGGTTCGGGTAATTTTGCATAACTTCAAATTCCTGTACGCGGGGTGTATTCCCCTGCACGGCCGAGCCTTTATCGAATATGGCTGTCAAAGAACCATTGGTATTCCCAGCAAGCGTTATTACGCTTGCCGTTGAAGTTGAAAGCCCTTCCCAGCGTACAAAATGATACCCCGGATTAGCTACGGCACGGATTGTAACCGGAATATTTTTATAGAAAACATTACTCAGGCTATCCTGCCGTATTCTCAAATCAGCCGTGTAAATCTCTCCGGCGGCAGAATTATTCCGTTGTATAGTAATGGAATAAGAGCCGGTAAGTGCAAACTTATCGGCATAAAAACCACGTAGCGATAACGGACGTTTATCAGTAAAGTCCCGCATAATCTGAATATTTGCCTGCCAATCACTGCTCATGGAAATTGATTTCGGCCAGCGGGCACGATGCCGGGGCAGCTCGGGAGCAATTACGGCTGCAAGACTGTCAATAAGCTGATTGACATATTCTTTTCTAAATGTAATATTACCATGCGCGGCACTCTTTTGAATAAACAGATTTTTAAAATCCGGATTAGCTAACAATTTTCGTAAGAGCAGTGTGGACCACGGCGGGTTAGGGTAACTCGGTCCATTTTCCGCGGTGACTGTTGCCAGTGTATTGGTATTATACTGCCCCGCGCTGTTACCGCCAAAGGTATAATCAAGATCATACACCATCCATCGCCATTTACCATTGGGAGAGCGCTCGCGCCAAAGCTGTGTATTATTGCCCGGCCAGTCTCCGTTTGCCGCGTATATCTCTACCGCCATGTAATCGACATAGTTATTTATATCAATTACTGATTTTATATATTCGTAATTTTCTGCTATACTCAAATCATGCGAGTTCAGGTAATCAATAAGCGCATTATATGCTACGGTAGTACCGTTGGAAGCGGATACACTTTTACTCATTTCTATGACATCTACACTATCGGGATTAACCCCGTAATGCGATTCTACATAATGTTCATTCAGCTTTTCCCTGATATTATGAATGCCCCAGTAAGCGCCATTCAGAAATACGACTGCGGGTTTGTATGCCATTACATCAACTGAGGTTGTACGGCCGATGAGGGTCTGTACCATTGCATCCCGAAACATGGTTCGGTACCAGTCCTGCCCTGAATTACGGAGAATGAAATTATTATATTCTGTTACATTTAGCCAGGGGAAGAGCTTATAATTTAGCTTGCTATAGCCATATTGGTCACGGAAATAGAAAGCCAGCGATTTCATATCATAAAGGCGAGTACAGCCTCCATGTATTTTAACACCCGCGGAAGCAGAAAATCCGGCAGCCCGATCTTTTTCAAAGAATTCGATATCCACGGGGCGCTCCCAATCCTGATTCCAGTTCCGTGGCCCCGTGCTGCACAAGGCTGTTATGCCACGGGTACCAATAACGTATATACCCATAGTATCGCTAAAAAAATTGTCGGGATCGGTTGAGAGAGATAATACCGGTAACGAGGTATTCTCATTAATAAAATATGTAGCGGAAACTATCTTACTGGAAACAGCCCCCTGCTTAAATGCTGCTGTTTTCAATACGGTAGTAGAATCAATTCGAAAAGGCTGCGTATAAAGGGTTGAATTTTGTGTCGGGGGTTTTCCGTTCAGCGTGTACCTTATTTGCGCATCGGTCACGGGATGAGAAAGCGTAAGAGTAACGGGTCCCGGGTAAAAACCCGCCTTCAGCGAAAGCTGTGGTTTTTCCTGGCGGTTATAAATTCCTAATTCAATATTCGCGCTGCCCGGGGTGGCCGGCTTAAAAAAGTACCAGGCTGCGGCACCATCCGGATAACGCCCCCAGGAAATATCATCCTGTTGGCTGCCAAAACTGACGGTATCTATTACCTGACCGCCGGCATTAAAAATACCGGCACGTTCACCTGAAGCAGAAAGCTTAAAATTTGCATGAGTCCCGGTGGCGTGGTCATCGGCCCAAATTACTAAATAGCCTGCCGGTTGAATAACAATATCGGTTGAGAAAACGTATTTTGCTGGTTTGGAGAAATCATCGGTTATGCTCCAACCTTTCAGATTAATACTCTGTGTCCCGGGGTTGTATAGTTCTATCCAATCACCATACTCATGAAAGTCCGGATCGGCAAGTGTTTTGGTATTAGCCGCCATAATTTCATTGATAATAACAGATTGAGCCCGGGATAGTCCAGGAAGGCAAAGGAATCCGGCAATAGCCAGAAGTGAGATAATTCTCAGAGAAAAAGTATTACTGTACCGTATCATCTTACGTAACCATTTAGAGTATAAAAAGATATCTTCTTCAGATACCGGAATTTACCACTATTCAGCC
Organism: Ignavibacteria bacterium; assembly: GCA_021286645.1. Taxonomy (GTDB): domain Bacteria; phylum Bacteroidota; class Ignavibacteria; order Ignavibacteriales; family Ignavibacteriaceae; genus JACPGF01. The sequence goes on along the minus strand of JAJTBZ010000064.1, from coordinate 152,352 downwards.
GGAATTTTCACAAAACCGTATCAGGTTTTCTGTTTCTTTTTCTTGGCTGCAGGAAACAAAATATTATTAAGAATCAGCCGATATCCGGGCGAATTCTTATAGAGAGAAAGATCTGTCGGCGGATCGCCCACAGCGTGTTGATAATCTTCGGGATCGTGCCCGCCATAGAATGTAAAAGTGCCCCTGCCAAAATTGCCATGCAGGTATTTCACCTGATTCATCCCTTTGCGCTCACCCATAATGATGGCCGACTTTTTAATCAATTCCTTTCGGAAGGCTGTCGTCTGCCCCATAAAGCCTTTTATAACATTTACATGGTTCTGGGTCAGCATAGTTGGCACGGGATCGTATTTGGCAGAAAAATCGAACAATGTAAAGTAATCATTTTCCTGCGCGCCCACCTCGGCGAGTTGAATATCTATATCGCTATATTCATACACATAGGGATTCATTTCAAGCTTAAAATTTTCGAACGCAAGGGTGTTAGAAAAATCCAATCCCTGCTGTGCATTGGCGTCCGGGGGGTCACCATCAAACATACGGTCACATATATCCACGTTATGGGCCGCGAGAGCTATATCGTACGAATCAGTAGCCGAGCACATAGCGAATAAAAACCCGCCTCTGCCAATAAAATCCTTAATTGAAATTGCAACGGCGCGCATCATTTCAGAAACTTTATGGTAGCCAAGTCGCTTTGCATCGGCCTCATAGCGAAGCTGCTGTTCGATATACCAGGGGGCATTGGCGAAACTCGCGTAAAACTTACCGTACTGCCCGGTAAAATCCTCATGGTGCAAATGCAGCCAGTCGAACTTCTCTAAATCACCACGCAGCACTTCTTCATTCCATACCTTGGTATAGGGTATTTTTGCATATTCCAAAACCAGAGTAACAGCATCATCCCAGGGCATAAAGCCATGAGGTACGTAAACGGCAATCTTAGGGGCTTTTTCCAGTCGAATAACTTCCGTATTCTGATCTTCTGCCTGAACCTGCGAATAAATTGCCGCCGCATCAGCATCGGAGATATTATCGAATGCTACCCCCTCAATACGGCACTCGCCGGCAATTTTTTCCGAGTAATCAATTAAAAAAGAGCCGCCACGGTAATTTAAAAGCCAGTCGGCTTTTAAGCCCAATTCAAGTGAGTGAAAAGTAATACCGTAGGCTTTCAAATGGTCAGTCTGCTGCATATCCATATAAATGAGCAGTTTACCCTGTGCGTGCAGCACATTATTAGTAGTAAGCAGGCAAAGCAAAACAATCACAATCTTTCCGATTGATGCGAAAGTCCGGGAGTTTACAAAATTTGTTTTGCTGCACATATTCATATTTGGGCGGTAAAATAAAAATGCTCTTCTCAACCTGTTAAGGGCCGGAAGAGCATCATAATTGCAATGTTAACTAAAATACTAATTAAGCCGATTTCTGGGCTTTATCGATAAAAATCGGCTCATCGCCTTTTTCAATAACATCCTTGGTAATAATGCACTTCTCGGCACCTTCCTTATCCGGAAGGTTAAACATTATCTCAAGCATAAATTCTTCAACTATAGAACGTAAGGCACGGGCACCGGTTTTACGGGCAATTGCCTTCTTAACTATTACGTCAATCGCGAAAGGATCGAATTCGAGTTCAATCCCTTCCATCAGGAACATTTTCTTGTATTGACGCAGTATAGCGTTTTTAGGCTCGGTTAAAATGTTCTTTAATGCATCTTCGCTTAATGAATGCAAAGGGGCAATAATAGGTAAACGACCTATTAACTCGGGTATCAGACCAAATCGCAACAGGTCTTCCGGCTGAGCCATACCGAGCAGTTCATCATCAGAGAGCTGAACTTTTTCATCGAGATCGCCTACAAAGCCCATTTTACTTTTATTAATTCGCGAGGCAATAACCTTTTCAATACCTTCAAAGGCGCCGCCGCAAATGAATAATATATTCTTCGTATTTACATTAATCAGGCTTTGTTCAGGATGTTTCCTGCCGCCTTTGGGCGGTACGCCGGCAATGGTTCCTTCAAGAATTTTTAATAATGCCTGTTGAACACCTTCACCGGATACGTCACGCGTAATGGATACGTTATCGCTTTTTCGGGCAATTTTATCAATTTCATCAATGTACACAATACCTTTTTGCGCACGTTCAAGGTTGTAATCGGAAGCCTGTAATAAATGTACCAGAACAGATTCTACATCATCGCCTACGTAACCGGCTTCGGTTATAGTTGTGGCATCGGCAATAGCGAAAGGTACATCAAGTATCTTCGAAAGCGTTTGCGCGAGCAATGTTTTACCGGTTCCTGTAGGCCCGAGCAAAAGTATGTTACTTTTTTCGAGTATTACATCATCAAGATCAAAAAAAGTATTGGTATTATTTACCCTCTTGTAATGGTTGTAAACAGCCACCGAGAGTATTTTCTTTGCTCTTTCCTGACCAATTACATACTCATCAAGTACTTTTTTAATGCCTCGGGGTGCAATTTTATCTTGTTTGCTTTTCTGGGGTTTATTTATCGCCGCCAGGTTCTCTTTCAGAATATCAACACTGCTGGAAATGCAAATATCACATATATACACATCGGGACCGGCGATCAGGCTGCCAACCTCTGTTGAACTCCTGCCGCAAAACGAACACTTAATTATCTTCTGACTCATCTTCTTACTCATGTATTTCCATTATTTTTCAATTGACAACTCAATTCTCAGCCTGCCTTCAACTTTTTTACTTCTTCGCGTACCTGAGCCGTATATATAGAAGACGGATAAACTTCCAAAAAAGTTTCATACGCCTTCAAAGCCGCCTGCACATCGTGCAGGCCATAGTTATAAACCTGTCCCAAATAGAACTGAGCTTCATCTGCAAAAATATTACTTTTTTGCGTATTTATTTCATTAATCTTGGCAATTGCCTCACCATAATCGTTGAAAGCTATTTTTATTTGAACAATAAGTATTTCAACGAGACTTTTTAAATAAAATTGTTCGGGGGCAAGCTTTAATTGTTGCAATTTATCAACCGCGCCGGAAAGTTCACCCTGCTCAGCCTGTAACAACACACCGGCATACACCATAACAGCAGCCGAATCATTCATTGCTGTATTCAGCAGCATAGAAAGCTCCAACGCGTCGTTCGAGCGGTCATCTGCAGGCACATCTATCAATCCCGATAATATTTGCCGCGCCTCTTCCATCTGTCCTGCCCGGGTCTTATAAAGCGCCTTCAAATACCTGGCTTCATTTGCAGTTTTGGCCTTTACATCAGCGCGTACTAATATTTTTTCGTAGTAAAACAGGCTGCTGTCAATATGCTTTTCCGCGGCTGAAAGCCTGGCTAATTGCAGGCAGGCATCAGGAAAAAAAGCCGACATAGCATAGTACTTCACTACCTGTTGTAAAAAGACACGGGCGGAATCATAATTCCCGGTTTGCAAATAAATAGTACCGGTTTTTACAAGGGCCTCTATTGCCGGTTCTGACTGCCGGTAGGCGGCAATAATTTCTTTATATAAAGCCAGTACACGGGTATAGTCAGCCCGTTTCAGGGCCTTATCGACCGCCAATGGCTTCCACGCGGTATTGCCCTGGGCTGTTCTTGTTAAAATTTGCTCTTCCACTTTCGCGTAGTTCAGTTTTACTACGGGCATAATGGCTGTATTTCCCTGCAAGGTAAACAGATACTCAAATACCTTGCGTGAATCTTCAAAACGCCCCAAACCCGAAAGCCGAAGTGCATAATTAAATAATTCAACTCCCTGCTGGTGCTGTAGTTTATCGTGCTTTTTGAGCAGCTCGAATGCTTTTAGATAATCCTTATTTTCAATATATAAGATGGCTAAAGTATGCTCAATCCCGGGGATATCGGAACAATCCTGCCCGAATACCTGCAAGAACGCCTGTACAGCTTCGGGTCTGCCAAGCACCTGCTGCACCCGTCCCTCAATTGATGGCAGTTGTGTTACATCCTGGTGCAGTATAAACGAGTATTCCCTGGCCGCTCCGGCATAATCCATGGTCATGGTAAGGATATTGGCAATTTCGTAGGCGGGCCCTTTCTTTTCAGCCGACTGTTCTTTTAACCACCGCAGATACTGCACCGTGCGCTCGAATACGCGGATATCAGTAGCGGCACCCGCTATTGCGCGGCATAAATGGGGATTTTTGTTATTGGCTATCAGATAATTATCCCACAACTCGAAGCATTTTTTATCCTGCCCTGCCAGATAATACAACTTACCCAATGCAGCTACGTTAAAAAAATCATCGGGGCCTGTAAGCGGCATTTTCGAAACCAGCTCAATTCCCCTCTCGTATTTTTTCGCATTAATCAATGCGCCTGCAAGTGTCTGGTAATAAATCACGTTTTCCGGCCAACGCAGGTATAAATCTTCATAAATAGCCAACGCGTGCTGCATATCGCCGGCCTGTTCATAACTCTGTGCCACGAGGAAACGGTTATCATCCTGGGCATGCAAAACCACGGGGCAGCCCGTCAGTATGAAGAATAACGCCACAAGGAAAATAGTTCGGATTTTTTTTATAGATTCACGTACACTCATAAATACTATTTCGGCCGCACCGGAAATTTCATTGGTTTTTCATAAAAATTTCGAAACAATAGTCTTGTATAGTACAGATATAAATCTTAAATTACAATTCTAATTTTTAGAATATGGTTCACGCCGCTAAAAATTAGCAGACATATCTGCCGGAGTGGCGGAATTGGTAGACGCGCTGGACTCAAAATCCAGTGAGGCTTAAACCTCGTGCCGGTTCGAGTCCGGCCTTCGGTACTTAAATCTTCTAACCCCTTGTTCTGCAAGGGGTTAGTCGTTTATAGCCCCTCCTCGCGTGTCAAATGCATGACATTTTACTATATTACAATTGTGAATTTTTAGGAATTTTTATGCGAATACCGATTGTAAAAGTAGTACCCGTCCGGCGTAGCGGCTTCACAGCGTACCAACTTGAATATAGCATTAACGGGCAGCGCTATCGCGAAATTGTTAGCCACAGTAAAAAAGAAGCAGAGATGATTCGCGGTGAACGCCAGCACCAATTGAATCTTGGCATACATGGACTTATGCCGCATGAAGTAAAAACGATTTCGCTAAAGGGGCTGATAGATGAATATCAGCACTCCAAACATAACTTTGTACGCGAATCAACCTTTGGCAGATACAAAAACTATTTTGATAGGTTCTATGAATTCTTGGAAAGACTGTTCCCCCGCGCAATACATGACATCAGGCTGTTACGCACGATGTACTTTCAGGAGTGCTTTATTCAGCTAACAAAAGAACCGGTAGCGGGCCGTAAACCATGGCATCAAAACACTGTTAATATTCTCCGTGATCTGTTACTGGAGATGTTTAATAATGCCGTTGAAGCAAAATATATTGAAGTTAATCCTGTAAAAGCCACAAGACAGTTCAACGTACCCAAAACAAACACCCTTAAATTCTATGTTGATGAGCAGTTGGAGCTTATTCGGAAAAACATAGAGCCTGAATGGCTGCCTATTATAAATTTTTTAGTTTTTACCGGGCTGCGAAAAAATGAGTTAATTAATCTGAACTGGGAAAATGTCAGCCTTGATGAGTCTGCTCCATCAATCACCATAACATCTAATGAGGAGTATCAGACAAAGACCGGGAAGTCGCAAACTATTCGTATTACACGCTCGGCGCTTGAAATTTTGAAAGGACAAGTTGGGAAACACCCAAAATACGTGTTTCCGGGTGCCAATGGGCATACGATGCGAAAGGCAGATCCAAACGAAGCCCTTGCACGCGCGTTAAAAGGGCAGCAATTTTCCGGAACGATACACATGTTTCGGCATACTTTTGCTGCGATGTTTCTGATGAGTGGTGCCGGTACCATTTATGATTTAGCGTAATACCTTTCGCACTCCAGCATAGAGACCACTAAAATTTATGCGCACTTATCCCCTGATTATATGAAAAGCATTGTGGATAAGCTGGATTTTGTCCATAGTAAATTTAATGATTTTAGGAAAGACTCCAAATAATGTATACCAAGATTGAGAAAAAACGCAACGGGATTTTTTATACTCCGCCATTTTTAGCAGATTATCTTGCAAAAAAAATTATTACGTATTCAAAGTACAATCGATTTCAGAATGTTTTAGATCCTGCATGTGGTGATAGCATTTTGTTAAAAAGTTACATAGAATCAATCGATCCACACAAGAAAAAATCACGCACTACAATAGTCGCAAACGATAAAGATAGTGCTGCGGTCAATCGCTCTTCGAGACTACTTGAATCTTTAAGCCGACCCAGTATTACCCATCATTGTGTAAATTATGATGGTCTTTTCCCTTTCAACGATCTAGATCCGAAAATGGGCTGGGATAAGGTAAGAAAAGAACTTGGTATCGAAGGCAAGTTTGATTTAATATTAAGTAACCCGCCTTGGGGAAGCGATTTAGGAGTATATAGCTCGCGATTACTTTCGTCATCATTTGCATTAGCAAAAGGACAATATGATATTTATGACCTATTTATAGAGGTGATACTTGCGAATCTAAGACAGGGGGGTATATTCGGTTTGATATTGCCAGATTCAATATTTAGCATTGAACAATCTGAGTTAAGAAAAACACTTATCACCGAAACATCGATTCTTTTTATTGCAAGATTAGGTGAAAAGATATTCACAGAGATAAATCGTGCCTGCGTAATTATAATTGGCAGGTACAATAACCCGGATTCCGAACATCAAGTACAGTGCTTTAGATTAAATACTGAAAATAAAACTAAAGTCTTAGCTGGGGAAAAAAGTTTAGAAGAGACAGAAAAAAACACAAGCCATTATATTCCCCAATTACGATTTATGACAAATCCTAATTATGAATTTGACATTGATCTTTCTATAAACGAAATGAAAACTTTTAGCAAAATTCGAAGCATCGGGCTACCTCTTAAAGGTTTTGTAACTAGCACCAGAGGCGTTGAATTATCAAAAAAAGGTATAGTCTGTCGATGCCCGGTATGTCGAATATGGAGTCCAGTCCCTAAGAGTAAGATATTGAAGTGTGTGCATTGTAAGCATCAAACTGCACTTGATATATGTGAAAAAAAGAAAATAATCGAAACGGTATATCGTCCAAAGTACAAAAAGTTGAAAGCCGGTGAGGATTTGTATAGGTTCACCTCTTATTCATCTAAATGGATTAATATCGGCCTTAAGGGAATCAATTATAAGGATTTGAATTTATACAATGGGTTGAAGATTTTGGTTCGTAAGACTGGTGTAGGAATTACAGCTAGTCTTGATTATGAAGACTCCCTTACCAACCAAGTGGTTTATATACTTAAATTAAAGCCGGAACATAGCCCCAACATAACACTAGAGTTTGTTCTTTCTGTCCTAAATTCCCGCGTTATGACGTATTATTTATTAAAAAAGTATGGCGAAAGTGAATGGAAAAGCCACCCTTACATTACTCAGGCGCTGTTGATGGAATTGCCTTTCCCCAACATTGACTACAAAGCACCTGAGAATATTAAAACAGTAAAAACAATAACAAAAATGGTAAGTAGAGATGTTCAGGGCACCCCAAAGAAGAACCTCTCTATTTATATTGATTTAGAAATTGAGCGAGCTATCGCTAAATTGTTCAAATTGAATATGAGCGACTATAAAAAAATATACAAAACATTAGAATCGGCACAACAACTCATACCTATAAAAAGATTGCTAAACATTTCAATAAAGGATATTTTTAACACTAATGGGATATAGATATATTGGTTCTAAAGAGAAGCTTTCTGATATAATTATATCAGAAATTAAGACGATCTATCCGGAAGCCACAAAAATCATTGATTTAATGGCAGGAACTGGATTGTTTTCAAAAGCTTTACGCTTGAATGGGTATTGTGTTACTGCTGTCGACGTAATGACGTACTCGTATCATCATCTGATTGTTAACTTGATTTTACAACAATCGCCTGAATTTGAAAATATTACAGCTATGATATCGCTACCAAAACAAAAATCCGTTGATCTTTTTGATTCAAGTAGGTATGAGTTAGTAATTAAATATCTCAATAATCTTGCCCCAATAAATGGGTATTTTTTTCGAGAGTTTAGCCCCGAAGGTATTCCACTCAATGGAACGCCCTCACGAAAATATTTCACTGTGGAAAATGCAGCAAAAATTGATGCTATAAGATACGAAATTAGGTCATTGTATAACGCTGGATCAATAAACGATAATGAACACTCGCTGCTAATCCATGACTTAATGATGGCAGCTAATGATGTAGCAAACATTGCCGGAACATATGGTCATTTTTTATCAAAGTTCGTTGATAGAGCAAAAGTTCCTATTCAACTAACCCCCAGCCAATTTGTAGCAGATTATAACAATTATCCACATAGGGTCATGTTGGGGTATGCAGAAGAATTAGCTCCAAGTTTAGAAGGAGATTTATGCTATATCGATCCACCATATATAAAAAGGCAATACGCCGCCAATTATCACATCTTAGAAACAATTGCTCGTGAGGATGAGCCAGAGGCTATTGGTGTAAGTGGTTTAAGACCTTGGAGAGATCAATACTCATTCTTTTGTTCAAAATTGCATATTAGAAAATCATTTGAAAGAATTTTGAACGCAATAAAATGTGATAATTTTTTAATAAGCTATAGTGAAGATGGCCTACTTCCTATTGAAGATTTAATGACATTTTTATCAAAATTTGGCACTGTTAGTAAAAAAGAAATTAAGTATAAACGATTCAAAAGCAATAACAGCTCAAAAGACAGTACCTTGCACGAGTATCTGATTAATCTTAGAAAACTTTAGCCTTTAAGTGAACTTTTTACTGCCTTAGAATGATTCGGATGCCAGTGGATCGTGTATTTTTCCCCATTGATTTCTATCGGTAACTCATCGTTGACTATCTTGGTGAGATCAATCTCAGATACGTTTGCATAATGTAACATTTTATGAATTAGTGGACTTACAATGATTATGTTGGAATAAGAATCTGAGCCTTCTATTCCTAATGGTATTAGGTGATGCCCTTCGACATAGTACTCGCCATTTTTTTTCTTGAAGGTCAAATCAACGCCGGCAATTTGACACCCGCCGTTATACAGATTTTTCAATTTTTTTATGATCTGATTATTTCTCATCCTGATTTTAGACAATCTATCAACAAATCTAGGTCTCTCTTTTGATTCAATCAAGACTTGGAGTTTTGGAGATGTATCTTCGAGTACAAGATTATTTTCTAAGTCTTCATCAGTAAATCTTTGATTTCCCAAGTCTATTGGATCGCTTAAAAATGGCCATTCCTTGTTTGTTGTGTCGATAAAGATTTTTGATGTAAAAGAGATATATCCACACTCCTCCGAAAATAGTTTGGCTAATAATCTATTACCAACCCATTTAGAAGTTATGTCCTCCTGTAGGAACCATCCCGCCCAATATTGACCATCATTAGTTTTAACAATGTAAATTACAAGGTTTTGTTTATCTGGATTGTAATCTATAGGGAAATCATTATCAGGATGCCAACTTGGAACTCGATTTGAGGTCTTACTATGAATTTTTTGAGAAGCGATGCATACTGACTGTATCCTTCTTTGATATATTTTAATATGGCGTTTAGTTGTCAAACCGCAACTGTGAACTAAAATATCCCAGTAGGGTCCAACCGTCCCATCCCCGCTTTTTTTTCCTAAAAACTCTTGCCACTTGGATAATGGGATTTGTCGTGTGGGAAAATCAATGTAAGATTGCCCCCCACCCCCCGTCTCTTCTCCACCTTTTTTATTAATATGTCTAAAATCGGCATATGTCAACCTGCGAAATACTAAACTAACGACTTTTTTTTCCATCAAAATAAATCCTTAATACTCACTCCCAAAGCTCTCGCTACTTTTTGTATGTTAGTTAAGGTAACGTTTTTTTCAGCCCGTTCTATCATACCGATGTATGTTCGATGTAGGCCTGCACGGGATGCTAGCTCTTCCTGAGATAGTTTAAGTGCCTTTCTTAAAGACCTCACTCTCTCACCAAAATTCAATAATAGTTTGTCTTGTTTCATTTTACTTTTTATACTTAAATGATAAATATAATATGCAAACTATACCACATACTATAGTTAGCATTTATCAGTTTCGTACCAAGTAAATTAAAATGAAACTTGGGGATTGAGACAACAACCGAAGGATTGGAATCAATAAATAATTAGGAAATTCTAAGAAGGCTTTATAAGAGTAAACTATTTTATTTCATCAATAACAAATAAAAAAGCCGGGGTTCCCCCCGGCCTTAAGGTTTTTATACCCTACCTGCTGAATTTCTCTCAGCCAGTAATTTTGCATTATCAAGTTCAATCTTCTCGGCCCTCTCATTTGAAGTTTCGAATTTCACATACAAATCTAAATTTCACAGTTTAAAGGCAGCCTTTTTGAACTTAAGATACTTTTTTTGATTTCTTGAAAAGCATAATACCAATACCAATTTTTTAACTACTTAGCGATATTACGCTAAGTAAAGAATACTATATGATAAATAAGATCCTCAAGATAACCTTGATCCGTACTTATTAAATTAAATTTTGCAAATCAAATTTCAAAGAAATATTGAAGATTATTACATAGTATCTTAGATAGATCGTGAGATAGATTTCGTTTCATACCTAACTAAATAGGTGCTCACTCATTTTCGCGTGTCATTGCTTAAGGCTTTTCTCTACTTTCATTACAGAACTTTCAGCAATTCCTGCAAACCATCGAGCACGATTGCGCCGGTTTTTGCCAGGCGGGCGGTATCCTGATGACCGGAAGCAAGCAGCAGGCAATCGGCACCGATGGCACGGGCCACTTCGTAATCATGGGTTGTATCTCCTATTAGGAGCGATTCACCTTCTTCAAGGCCTAATTTGGCAATCAATTCTTTTCCTATACCAACTTTACCGGCCGCGTAAATATTATCCAGTCCCGCTATATGAGCAAAATACCCCGTGAGGCCGTGATAGGAAATAATCTCAAGTAATGTATCCTGCCGGTAGGCGGAAAGAATTGACTGTTCCACGCCTTTTGCCTTAATAGAATTCAACACTTCTACGGCACCTGCCGCCAATGGGCAGGTAAGTTTATCCTTTTCATAGGATGCCATCCAGCGGTGACTGACGGATTCAAAGGATTCTTTTTCAAATGTTAACCCGGCTTCTTCGTAATAAGCCTGTACCGGAAAATTAAATATTGCTTTATATTTATCAACGCTTAGAACCGGAAGTCCCTGTTCTATGAGTAAATTATTTACCAGATTTACGCAATACAGGGTATCATCCAGCAAGGTACCGTTCCAGTCCCATATTACGTGTTTGTATTTCTCTATCATATCGTCATTTCTTATTTATTCTAATCAGGCAGAGAATTTACGAAAATACAGGCAGAATACCAGAACAGAGGGCACACGCGTGTATGCCGGGGGAGCCTGAGTAATTCAGCTAACTCCCCCGAAAGCATTATATTGTACTATAAGTAATTTTGATTTACGGAGACGAACTGAACTCTTTCAGAATAAAAAGTGTATTGATATTTGTACCTGCAACCGACTTTAATGAGCAGGAATACCAGGTTATCTGTCAGGCACTAAAACAGCACGGGTACAGAATTTTTATTACCTCTGATGCGGTTACATGCTGTACCGGCAGTAATGGTATGAAGGTGCGCAATGATGTATTACTGGCCAATGCCCGGGCAGCCAATTTTCATGCTCTTATATTGATTGGCGGTTATGGTTCTGCAGCGTACTATAATAACACTGTCCTGCACAGGCTGGTAAAACAGTTCGGGCAAACTAATAAAGTTCTGGGTGCCATTTGCCTGGCTCCAAACATCCTGCTGAAAGCGGGTATTCTACGGGGCAGGCGGTATACTGCTTTCGGGCAGGTGACCACTATAACTGCCGGTGAAACCGGAAACTATATTGATTCACCAATCGTTGCAGATGGCACAATTATTACAGGCCGCGATAGCAACGCGGCGAATGAGTTTATTACATTTTGTTTACAGAAGATGAGTAATTGATTTTATGAACAGAGATGATTACAGCCAAAATATATATTGCACAAGCCTGACCGAACGTATCCGCTATAATACCCGCGAAGTTCGGATTGGCAGCCTGGCTCTTGGAGGTACTAACCCGATACGGATTCAGTCCATGACCACCACGCCAACAATGGATACCATTAAAACGGTTGAACAAACTATTCGCATGGTAGATGCCGGTTGTGAATACGTGCGTATTACTGCACCGAGCATTGCTGAGGCAGAGAACCTGGCAGAAATAAAGAAAGAATTACACCGGCGCGGCTATAATGTGCCCCTGATAGCCGATATCCATTTCACACCCAATGCCGCCGAGGTGGCTGCGCGAATTGTGGAGAAAGTCCGAATTAACCCGGGTAATTATATTGATAAAAAGCGGTTCACGACTATAGAATATACCGAAGCGGAGTATAATGAGGAGTTGGATAAAATCCGGCAGCGGTTTTCGCCGCTGGTAAAGATCTGCAAAGAATACGGGACTGCGATGCGAATCGGGACAAACCACGGCTCGCTTTCCGACCGCATTATGAGCCGTTATGGCGATAACCCTGCCGGCATGGTAGAGAGCGCGCTTGAATTCGTACGAATCTGCGAAGAACTCGATTATCATAATATTGTCCTTTCCATGAAGGCAAGCAACCCTCAGGTAATGGTTCAGGCCTACCGGCTTCTTGTGCATCGCATGCGGGCAGAAGGCATGAATTACCCGCTCCACCTGGGTGTAACCGAGGCAGGCGATGGCGAAGACGGCAGAATAAAATCTGCCATGGGCATCGGGGCTTTGCTTGAAGATGGCCTGGGTGATACTATCCGGGTTTCATTAACCGAAGAACCGGAGGCGGAAATACCAGTTGCCCGCGCTATACTAAACAGATATTCGTTAAGCAAACAGGAAGAACCATTACCCCCGGTTACCAGGCTTTCGTTCAATCCCTTTATTTATAGCAGGCGAAACAGCGGGGAATTACTCGGTACAGGCGGCACAAAAATACCCCGGGTGGTAGCCGATTTTAGCCGGGAAGAATTAATTACGCCCGAACAATTAAACCAAATTGGCTATACGTATGATGCTCATTCCGATAAATGGACAATGAGCGATCAGGCAGCAGATTTTATTTATTGCGGTTCGCATGTACCCTCTTTCCCCCTGCCATCGGCCCTTCGGGGAATTACCGATTACGAGGCATGGGTATCGAGCGGCGAATCAATTCATTTTACTCCATTCCTTACAATACAACAATTCCAAGCCCTGCAAATTAAACCGGCACTGTTTTGCTTTGTTCAACTTAATGCAGATACCCTGAATGGCGAAGACCTTACTACCCTTCAACAGAACCCTTCAGTAATTGTATGTTTAAGTACATCGCGTACTAATGCCATGCAGGCGCTAAGAAGAGGAATGATAGAATTAATAAATACCAATGTTAACAACCCAGTTATCCTCAGCAGAAGCTATCCAAATACAGAATTGGATACGCTCATGCTTCATGCCTCAACCGATTTCGGCAGCCTTCTCATGGATGGGCTTGGAGATGGCATCTGGATTACGGAATCGGCTGTTTCAGCTCAGGATATTAATCGGGTAGAATTCGGTCTGTTACAGGCAGCGCGAACCAGAATTTCCAAAACAGAATATATTGCGTGCCCCTCATGCGGTAGAACTCTCTTCGATCTGGTAGAAACCACGAATAAGATTCGTGAAAAAACCGGCCATCTAAAGGGAGTTAAAATTGCCGTTATGGGATGTATTGTTAACGGCCCCGGTGAAATGGCCGATGCAGATTATGGCTATGTTGGTTCCGGACCGGATAAAATTACTTTGTACCGGGGGAAAGAAGTTGTAAAAAAAGGCGTTCAGGCAGACAATGCCGTGGATGAATTGATTAAGCTTATTGCCGAAGACGGTAACTGGATCGAACCCCGCTCCTGAGAATGTTATTGTGTTTTCATGGCAGTCCTATCAATGGCTGTCATGAAAACTCCTTCTGAGTTCACTACTCCCCGGAACATGCACTGCGTGTTACATTCCATCGAATAATTCCCGGCTTTATCTACAGCAATACAGCCGCCATCACCCGGTTGTAAAACCGAGTAAACTACCTGAGAAACAGCATCGTGCAAAGATAATTTTTTATATTCCATAAGAGCAGACACACGGAAAGCGACAGAATTGCGAATAAATAATTCTCCTGTACCGGTACATGAAATGGCGCACGTGGAATTATTCGCGTATGTACCGGCGCCGATTAACGGTGTATCACCAACCCGCCCGGGCATCTTTCCGGCAAGCCCGCCGGTTGAAGTTGCGGCAGCTAGGTTCCCCTGCCGGTCAAGCGCAACTGCCCCAACGGTACCTTTACGACTTTTTAATTTCTTAAATACTTCCAATTGTTTTGGCGTTGTAAAATATGAGGAATCGGCAGTTGGCATTCCACATTCACGGGCAAATTTTTCTGCTCCTTCACCAACTAATAGGACATGCCTGGTTTGCAGCATTACTTTTCGGGCCAAAGAAACGGGATTTTTAACCGAATGCACCGAAGCTACAGCCCCACAACCTAAATCGGTGCCCGACATGATAGCAGCGTCCATCTCAACATGTCCCTCGGCATTTAATACCGAGCCTTTTCCGGCATTAAACAAGGGGTTATCTTCAAGCATGCAAACCGCCTGCTCAACCGCGTCAAGCGCCGAACCGCCATTTTTAAGCAAATTGTTACCGGCCTGTAAAACTTCATTCAATGCCCGGGTATAAGCAGCACGCATTGAATCAGTCATTCCCGTGCATGTACCGGCTCCGCCATGTATTACCAGACAATAGTTTACCTGTGCCGGCATACTAACGGCAAACCAACAAAGAAGCAATATTACGGTGGCGAGTTTTTGCGGCATAAACAATTCCTATTTACGTAAAATGTACATAACATATATAAACAGCATTGCTAATAACAACCACGATCTTTTGAGTATCGCCACGAACCAATAGAACAGTTCGCGGGGATGTAGTGCCATTATGCTGTTTAACGAAACACAAAACAACACGAATGCTATCAGGCTCCACAAAGCATACTTTTTGTTTTCCCGATCATTGATAAACAATAACAGGAAGCTTAAACTACAAATTATCGAAAGTATCGCGATATAATCTTTTCCTGCATAATAGACCGGGAACGTGTTGGATAAAAAAATCATTATGCCGCTAAAGAATATTACTGATGAAGTAAATAATAAGCGGGGGTGCCCGGAGCCGAATATGTACGTAAACAGAATAAGCCCGGAAAGCATCATAAAAAACGCGGTTAACGCTGAAAGGCTTACAATAAATGCTCCGGTTAAGTGTAGCAGTAGTAAAATACCAAATAATATAAGCGATGACACGAGCGGACGTATAAACATATTCATAGTAATCTATTTTTAACCCGATAAATTTCCAGCACCTGAATATCAGTTGCCAAATATACAATATTCGTTGTTATCAGGGAAACAAGTTATTTTATCAGAAAGTTTTCACTTGGTGAATTTAACAAAATATCGAAAGAGTTATTCTTCATATTTACGCAATTCTTTATATTGCTCCGGTACTTTTACCGGCTTCTGCCTGTTAGATAAAAGTATAAAAATTAGTGCTACCGTTTCTGTTATTTATATCTAAGCCATTGCTTATGGACGTATTGCAGCTTGATCTTCGAACAATCGTATTTCTGCTTTTTGCCGGTAATATTACATCGGCAGTAGTTTTATTTGCATATAAAGCCAGCGAACTGCACGGGCGGGCCTATAAAACTTTTATGCACGGAAAATTACTCCAGGGCATCGCGTGGCTATTATTGAGTTTCAGAGGAGGGATACCCGATTTATTATCGGTTTATCTGGGAAACAGCCTGCTAATTTTTGGTTTTTGTTTTGAAGCCCTGGCAATTAATGCAGTACCGAACTACCGTGAAAATAGAGAAAAAGTACTTATAGGCATTGCCGTAACATCTGTTGTTGGCTTCGATATATTCGCCAATACTCCGGGTCTGCGTGTAAGTATTGCTTCCCTCATTACCTGCATATTTTTCTTTATCGCCGGTCTTAAGCTGCTGTACCGGGGTAAAGAATCTGCTTTGCATGCCACTATTGGAATACTGTATTTCGGTAATGGCTTGATCCATTTTATTAGATCGGCTACATATTTTTTAGCCCCGGAATCCATTACGCTGCTTTCACCCGGACTCGTACAAACACTTTCGTTTTTAGCTGCTTATATTCTGGTTTTCACCAGCACTATCGGATTCCTGCTGATAATAAAAAAATATGACGATGAAGTATTGCGTACCAGTGAAATAAAATTCTCAAAAGTTTTCCACCTTTCGCCCAGCGCGGTTGCCTTAACAGAATTTGAATCGGGTAAAGTGGTTGAAGTAAACAGAGTTTTTGAGGAAATAACAGGATTCACATCCCCCGAGTTGGAAGGTAAATCATTTGTTGAGTTAGGCATTTGGGGATCTGCCGAGGGCCGCGCGAATGTTATGAAAAAGGTGGCACTGAATGGCAGCATAACTAATTTCGAATACCCTTTCTACAACAAAGCCGGCGAAACTGTCATTGGATTGTTCTCGGCCGTTATCATTGAAGTAAACGGTAAAAAGCTTCTCGTTTCGGTTACGAACGATATAACCGAGCGGTATAAAGACGCTGAGCGGGCTGCACAAAATGCACGCGATTTACAGGCCGCTAACAGAACAAAGGATACATTATTCTCTATTATCTCTCATGACCTGCGCGGGCCTTTTCACCCGATTCTGAATCTTTCAGAAATGCTGAATGCCAATTTAACTACGCTACAGCCAGACGAAATAAAAATGTTCGCGGCAAGTATCTATTCCAATTCACAAAAGGTTTATGATCTGTTACAGAACCTACTCGAATGGTCGCGAATGCAAAAAGGTCAAATGAAATTCGCTCCGAACGACATTCATTTACTCACCGTGGTTGAACAAGTGTTAAGTGTATTAAATCAAAACGCACTTGAAAAAACCATTCAATTCATTACTTCAATTGAAAAGGATATCTACGTGTATGCTGACGAGCATATGCTGCGCTCAATTTTGCATAACCTGGTTAACAATGCAATTAAATTTACCGGAGAAAATGGGCAGGTTATAATTAACGCTTCAGTATCAGAAGGGCAGACAATAGTTTCTGTTACCGATACCGGTGTGGGAATTTCTCCCGAACACATTCAAAAAATTCTTTCACCCGATGAGTTCATTACAACGATAGGGACATTTAACGAAAAAGGAACCGGCCTTGGCCTTATGCTTTGCAAAGATTTCATCACGAAACATCAGGGAACATTCACAATAAACAGTGAGGAAGGCAAAGGAACACAAATTACCGTTACTTTCCCCAATATTCCCGGCTCGATTATTTAGAATTTTTTCTATTTAAAATTCACATAAATGTATTTTATATTCTTCACTTTAACATCCTTATTATTGTAAATTATTTCTCCGCGCAGATTATCGAGAGTATCGTACAGAAAGGTGCTTCGCGCCTTATTTTTGTCTGATGAGACCAAATATTGCTTGCCCGTAAGAATCTGCCGACTATCATATTCGTAACGAATATGCGAAAATGCCGAGTCTTTTTCATCACAGTTTCTTTCTGTCAACAAATTGTTATTTGAATCATAGGTATAATAGCTAAAAAAAGACAATGTATTTTTTGTCTTCAAATTATGTTCATCTATATTCGCTTGCAGCATCTCCAACCTTGAACTGTTTACTTTCGTCTTCTTCACGATTAACCGGTTCAACTTATCATAATCATACGTTTCCGATTTCCACAGCATATTCGGACCAAGTAAATAATCTGATTTCAAATGCTGGCCGCGCTCATTATTTGCATGGTTAATAGTTAAATCAACTTCACCCCACAAACTCCTGCGTACCGCCCCGGTACAATAATTATTTTTATTGTATATATAGGTAGTAGTCTGCAACAACTGACCTTTTTTATCAAGGAACCGTTCAGATTCCAGATTACCCGAACTATTATACGTATATCGGTAATTTTCGTATATAGTACCGTCGTTATTAAATACTACATGTGCAATACAATTACCGGAAGTATCGTAGGTATCGGTGGCATTTTTTACGTAATCGCCAAACTGGCCATTCGATTGCAGTTTCGACTGATATGTTATACAAGTCTGGATTTTACTTTCTTTTATTCTTTCGCGATCGGTCAGTTTTGGACGTGGTGCTGCAAGTTCGGGTTTTGAATTATTACACCCAATAAAACACGAAGCAACAAATAAAAATGTACAAAAAGGTATAATAAACCGGTAGATGGATGTATAATTTCTCATTGGCCTAAAAAATTTGTTTATCTCTCAGATAAATTTACCGAATTGAAAATTACTCACCAAACTTCAAATATGCTCAGGGCCGTATTTCAATGGGAGTGCCTACTTTAACCAGTTCGAATAATTCATCAATTTCAGGATCAGTAACAGCGATACACCCGGCAGTCCAGTCAGTAAATAAATGCAATCTGCCCATCCAATGCTTCCCGTTTGGCAAACCATGAATTTTAATATCTCCCCCTGGCGGGACATGCATACTTGCCGCACGAGATTTATCTGCCTCCGAGGGGTAGGATACTCCAAGATTTTTATGATAATCACTATGTTCATTCTTATCATCGATGATATACATCCCTTCAGGGGTTTTCCCGTCACCTTCCTGCATTTTCGCCCCCGTGGGAGTATTTCCCAGACTTATATGGTAAGTCTTCAATAACGTGTCACCCTTGAAAACTGACATATGTCTTTTGGATTTTTCAACCAAAATTTTAGTAATCACCGTACCATGTGGCAAATCAGGTGTCGGTTGAAGAAAGAAAAAACAAAAAACTGCTGTAAATAGAGAAAGCGCGACAAGACCGGACAATAAAATTTTCATCATACTTCTATTCTCATGTATTTCTGTTTACTTACCATTGCTACAGTTGTTCTCTCGGCCACTTGCTGTACAATTACCCTTAAATTCAGAAGGCGCGGGATAATGTGGTACTTTGATCCACTAATTTCCATCAAAGGCCTCAGTTTCAAAATACAATTAAAAACGTGCCGGACACTTTTACCCGATGAATGATTCACCCGGATAAATAGACAATCAAAAAAAGAATTTATGCTATTTTTTTGAATACTGAAATAAGGAATAATCCTCTTTATCAAAAACGTTTGCGTTTACCGTAAAAAATGAATTTCCGTTATGAGTAAATACAGAACAGGAATCTGTTGAGAATGCTTTAGAATATTTTGCAACCAATTCACAGCTCCAGAGATTATATACCGAAATCTCGTCAGTATTTGCAATAACCGCATATTTCTCGCCGTTATATTTTCTCTTGCCGGTCAGTTGTTTGTATTGAAAACTTTCATACGATGAGTAGTCGCTATTGCCCCCGAAGTATAAAGTATCCTGAACGGCAAACATTACCATATTGGTTTGTTTATTCAACCGCACTGAATTTGGTTTTACTCGTGATAGCATTGGCGGGTCAGGCACGAATAGCTGTACTGTATTATTCTGTAGATAGGCTTGAGAGTAACCTGCGAACCCGTCCAGATTACGATATAATGAATCAAGACAGGGACAGGTGTAAACGGGGTTTGGTGTTGAACAATTTTTGTAAACACGGATATAATCATATATGGGGAGTCGCGAAATCAGAAAACTATTATATAAGCCTGCCATAGGATAACTCATTGAAGCATCCGTCTGCAAAAAATCTTCCCTGTTAAATAAAATTTCGGGTGCCAGTAAACCCACCCGCTGCATGTAAGCGCCTACCCGATTCATAATATCCGGCTGTCTGCCGCCCCTGCCACCCATAGCTACAGCGAACCCCTCCTGCAGGAATGGATGAGTAAATAAATCGTTCTCATGTAATTTATAATTTATCAGAAGGTGTGCCAGTTCATGAAAATGACACGGGTATATAGAAACAAGAAAATCATGCGAAAGCAGATATATCCCAAGTGTATTAAATCCGGTGATCTTTTCTATTTCAGCGGAATTTGCACATAGGTAGTAATGAATTTTCTCATTGGCTAACCGCAGTTTTTGATCATTGGAATATTGCAGCGTATCCATCATCCTGTCCAAAAAATTCTCTAATCTGCTAACACAATACGGATGAAACATAGCCGGATTGCTGATATGAAATACGAAGTGTTTACTGGAAAACTGCTTCCACCCTCTGGCATAGCAGGCAGCAGGCGATATAACTTTATCTCCAAGGAAGTAGTATGTGTTCTTTCGTGCAGCATTTTTTGCAATAATCGTTAACTCGGTATAGCCGTCGCCTATTTCCCGAAGTTTGTAGGAATCTGAAATATTCGCTATTTGTTCCTGATCGGGCAAGTTACCGATAAAGAACTTATTGGTAATTCCTTTATATGAAATCCCAAGTCGATCAATGAGTTTACTTTCAGATTCGTCAAGAAAATATTTCAGGCTATCCGGGTTTTCAAGCAGAACCCGGACGAAGTTATTTGCTATTGCAGAACTAACGTAATGCGGCGCTGCAATAACCTGAAAGGATATGGCAACCAGGCCAAGAATGACCAATATTCTTTTCATCATTTTATTAAGTTTGAAGGATGTCAATGCGAAGTATAAGCATTCCCGGAAATTCTTTCAGGTCTGTTTTTCATACCCTGATGAATATTTGCCGACAAAGAGTTGAGAGAGGACTTGTGTCCTGAATGTAAAAATTTCCTGAAGTTTTTGTCGCACTACCAAAAAATGGACTAATCTCCCCAACCATCCCATCGGCATAATATAATGAACTACATCGGTAATCTCTGTTCCATTCTCAACTTCTCTGAAAAAGTGTTTATGATGCCAGAACCGATACGGGCCAAACCTCTGCTCGTCAACAAATAATTCTTTCTCAATTATATGTGTAATCTCGGTAACCCATGTTACCGGTATCCCGAACAGTGGTTTTATATTATATGAAATAATGGTGCCCGGGTAAATAGATTCTCTATTGCCGTCTACCTGTATGCTACAAAAAAGAGACCCCGGTGTTATTTTCGATAAGTTCATAGGGTTTGAAAAAAATTCCCAGGCTGCGGTAAGTGTGACAGGTAGTATTTGTGTTTTTGTTACGGTATATATTTTCATAAAAAAAATCCTATGATTCAAATAATGTATTTATCTGAACCATAGGAAATGCCGTGGAGTTCCTGCCTGAAAGCTGTTAATTCATTCGATAAGTTAAGCGAACTGTGGTAGTTGCTGTTTTTTTCTTGGATGCGGTATTAAAACTTCCACTCCATGAAATACTTTCATCAGAATTTTGAGCAGTTATCTGAAATACTCCCATTGAAGCATTTTTCAGGGTTCCCAAATTTCCATTCGCGTTTTTTGCAATACTCTCTGCCCGTAAACGCGCATTTTTTGTTGCCTCTGAAATAACTGCCAGCTTGATACTATCCAACTGAGTGTAATAATAAGAAGGAGGTTGTGAATAGAATTCAACGCCTTTATTGATTATTTCTGTCAGTTCACGGGAGATGCGTTCAATTTGATCGACATTTTTCGATTCCACCCGAACACTTTGGGTTAACTGGAAACCGATAAAAATCGATTTTTCAGTTGTCCCCTCGCGGAGATGCGAAAACATTTTCTCTATCGCAACCGATGAGAAGATCATCTCTTTATCGGTAATCCCTTTACTGCGTAAAAAAGATTCAACCGTCTTTCTATCTTCGTTTAACATTTTATACGCGTTTTGTAAGTTAATATCGGTACGTTTAAAATCACCGCTGCTGACCGCGAGATCTGCCTCGAAATTAATTGTACCAATACCGGTAACACTTATGGTTTCTTCTGCTTTATTCCTGTTTATCAGGGCTTTGGCACTGATTAATACACAGCTAATAATGATAAATCCGGTTAGAATTACCTTCCCATAATCCGAAGATATCCGTTGCACAACATTAGATAAATTTTTAGCGTCCATACTACTCCCGTTTGTTTTATGAAATATACTGCACTAACGTATAAAGCCAAAGGATTTTTATAAAAAGATCAATTAATACTATGGTAATAAAGGCAATTCAAGTATTTTACAATAGTATGAAATCACTATTCACAGGCATCTAATAAAATTAGAGATATGCAAGACTACATAAAAAAGGCGCTCCGTTTTTTTGAAAAGAATTTCACTTGGACAATTGTGGTATACACTATATTCCAGTTACTACTGTTGCTACGCTTTCCTTTGGGTTATTCGAGTGATTCGAAATATTTTAATGAATTAGTTCAATACTGCCTGCAAAACAATATTTTTTACCCGGCACCTATTCATCATTATCACGATTACCTTGTTGCCCCGTTTTTCGTGAACTTGCTAATACTGATTATGCGAATTTGGAATTCGCAATATACAATCGGTTTATTCACGATTTTGCTAAATACAACACAATTATTTTTTATTTTCCGTTTGGCAGAGCGGGCGTTCTCACGCAAAACAGCAATGTATACCTGCCTTCTGTTTATGTTCTACCTGAGCAACGCGGCTATGGTATTGAATAATTTCAGTGATCCACTGTTTGTTACTCTTATACTGGGCGCGTTGTATTTCTATTTTACCCATACTTATACAACCTCTCTTCTCGCCGGTTTATTATGCGGCCTCAGCCTCGGAGTGCGCCCCTTTGGAATGGTAATGATAATTGTAATTCTCGCCTTGGGCATTATAAACCGCAAAAAGGAACAATTTCCATTGCTCAATACAAGCGCATTTTTAGCTGCTGCCGGAGTAGCAATCCTTAGTATCGGATTATTTACCAAAGCTACTACCGGAACATTTGTAATATATTCAAATTATTCGGGAGTTAACCTGATAATAGGAGCCTCCGATGATGCCCGTGGAGGTTTCCAGGCAAGGGTTTTCGATGAGGGAAAAGCCGGATATATTCGTGATATTGAGAAAATGCCTCATGCGGAAAGAGAAGCATATTGGATGAATCAGGCTGTTTCCTGGGTAAAGCAACATCCTATCCGGTGGCTTCTGCTCGCGCCTACTAAAATTGGCAGGGCGTATCTCAGTGATGATTATGGCGTTTCACGAATCATGTTCGTAAAATACTCTATTTACCATACATTCAGGGGTATTCGCGATAAGGAAGCCGTCCCGGCAGAAGATCAGGGGCATGGGAAACTCTACTTCACGTTGTGGGCCATCCTGCTTATTATCCACCATCTTATATATTTTGGGATTTTATGGTTGAGTTACAAAGGTTTTCGCGCTTTGCGGGGATCAATAAAAAAGAATCAGCTTTTAATCCATTTCTTCTCATTTTGCGGACTTAATATGCTTATAATTATGGCGTCGTACGGTGAAGGGCGATACAAGTATCCGTTCATGTTCCTTCATTTCATACTTGCGGCAGAGTATCTCCGAATAAAATTTTTCTCCAGGGAAGAACAACTGTAACAGGTAATCTGAACAATTCTATGTAAAACAACAAAGCCGGCTTTCGCCGGCTTTGTTGTAAAAATACCATATTAGAAATTAAGCAATTTTGCCAGTAATTGCTTGTAAGGTTTGGTTCCCATTATCTGAAATAAAAATTGCACCGGTGTTCCGCCATCCTGCATGGTAAGCATGCCGGGTGACATATCATACTCACGGGAAAGTGCCCCAACAATTTCCGTTGTACGGGCAGCGTATTCAGTTTTACTGATTGTTGACCCGTTTACATTTTCATCATCCACTTCAATAAAGCCCATCCAGCTGCCGTGCTGTAGGGGAGTCATTACCGTAACAAATGTTGAAACGACAAATAAATCAAAGGGTGCCGGGATTGCTATCGCCCCCCATTCACCTTGCAGATTCATAAAAGTATCACCTTTTCGGTAATATCCTTTTTCAATAGAGCAGTGAATTTGCTGTACCGGTTCAAGCAAATCCCATAAAAAGGAAGAAAAACCTAACATATAAGAATTCTGAAAAACATGACGCAGTACCAAGCTATTGGATAATACAACCATATTATCCGAATGGGAGAACTGTTCATTCCGGCTACGGAGTTTATCAAACAAATTTGCTTTCACTTCGGGTTTGGAAATCTGCGGCGGAGTACGTTTTTTCATTGCAAGATCAAACGCGCAATTATCACAGTCAAAATCCAAGTCACATAACCTGTAATCAATTACACCGGAAGACATCCAAATGCATTTAAAATCTTCTAAGCTTTGCGGTGCCATTATTTCATCATCCTATTCTGTTTATTCGTTCTCAACAACAACATTAGTATCAAGAACTTCTGTGTGTTCTTCCTCTGCAAAAACGGGAAGATACTGTACTGCGTATTTAAAAGCTATCATACCAATGACAACAAGCATCATGGTAATAGCAATTTCATTTACTGATGGGAAGTAATTAGCCTTACTAAATCCGTTTAACGCAGTAATACTAACATTCAGGCGGTTAAGAAGCGCCCCAACAATTAATGAAACTGAACCGAAATATAACCATTTTCGACTTTGTCTGTTACGTTTTTGTATTAAAATAGCAAACGGAATAATCATTCCTATTACTATTTCCAGAGCAAACATATAGGTCTCCTGACATGGTATCAGCAGGTAGTGCAGTTTACCGGTTAATGCAAGATCTGAGAAACGAATCACAAAAACTGCAGCTACAAAAATTGCCGCAAACAACCCGATGCGGGAAAGTAAAGGCATTTCTAAACCTTTATTGAAAGAGCGCGCGGATAGATATGATTCAAATATAATCATGCCAAAACCTGTTCCAATGGCTGACAAGTAAAAGTACACCGGCAATAGTGGTGAATACCAAAGCGGGTGCATCTTCGCAGGAACGATTAAAAATAGTGAGCCTAAGGATGATTGATGTAAGGTCGAGAGCAAAACACCGAGAATCATAATTGGCAAACTTACCCGCTTAACAATTTTCAAAAGCCTGGTTAGCTGAAATCTTTCCAGTATTACCGGGCTAAATTCAAGAAAAAGAACCGAGCTATAGAGCATAACACACCAAGCAACTTCGAACATTACTGAGTGAGGGTTCCACATGATAAGAGCATGCCAGATATTTAATGGCCGCCCCAAATCAAAAAGCAGGGCAAATACAACCATTACATATCCAAGAAAAGCCGTAAGAATAGCAGATCGTGTAAGTGGCTTAAACTCTTCAATATTAAATATATGAGTAATTGCGCATATTAAGAACCCGCCTGCAGCCAGACATACACCGCATAAAATATCGAAGCCTATCCACATGCCCCACGGGAAACTATCACTAAGGTTAGTAACTGAAGCCAGGCCCTGAGTAAACCGTAAGAAAGTTGAATACAGCCCAAATGTTATAATTGCAACTGCTATTACTTTCCAAAAAGTCAGACGTAAAAATGCTGCTTTCATACTAATTTTTCCTTTCTTTCGCCTGTGCATTTTCTTTAGCAATTTCATTTTTCCGTTTGGTCAACCAGTACATACCGCCCAGAAAAACAGTACCGGCACTAACAACTGTCGGAATTTTTTCTAAAGCACGCTTGGTAAAATTCGGCAGTGCTTCATCGGGCAGATTTGTTACAAACCCTAATTGATCAAATGGAGTAGAAGCCAGCACCAATACGTTTGTACCACCGCCTTCTTTCATTCCATATACATGCGGGTAGTAGGTAGAAGGTGATTCCTTAATTCTCTTGAGAGCTTCAGCTTTCAACTCGTCCAGATTACCAAATATTGTTGCTCCGGCAGGGCAGGCTTCTGCACACGCAGTTTGCATGCCTGCTTTAACTCTCTCATGACACATAATGCACTTCCTGACACGGGGATTATTGCTTGTCCATTCATAACGGGGAATGCTATGCGGGCAGGCCTGCATGCAGTAGCGGCAACCGATACATTTGTTTTCATCATAAACTACCGGGCCTTCTGAAGTTTTTGTTAATGCACCTACCGGGCAGACTGAGGCACATGTAGGTTCAGCACAGTGCATGCACAGTTTTCTCGTATACTTACCCTGATGATCTTCAATAACCGTATAGGTAGAGCATGAAAGATGATCTTTCAAAGGGTCCGAGTTGGTTTCAGGCAATTTGTTCGTCGTTTTACAAGCTCGGTAACACTCACCGCAACCGACGCACATAGTTGAATCGAATAATAAACCTTTTTGAGTACTCATTTTCTCTGCTCCGGACTATTGCTTCAGAAAATCGTTTTCAAAAGCTGCTACTACTTTATCTGATAGCATTGAAACTGCCCCTTCAGCAATATTTCCACCATCTGCCATGGTCAAACCTGCTAATTCCGGTTCTGCTGTTTGTATTGTAAGAAAATCTTTTAATCTTTTAAACTCAGATTGCATCCATGCTTTTGCTTTTACTGCTTCAAATGCAATCTCCTGAATTTTTGCCTGGCTCTCAACCTGCAAAATAACGCCCCAATCTTCATTATATATATCTTCAATGTTTTTATTCAGGATGTTCGTGTTAATCTGACTTACCGTTCCACCTACAGGTGCATAAAACGCAACCGGGTGCCCGCCGGCTGTACCACTGAATAATACATCACCCTTCTTAATTTTTGTGCCTTCTTCGGCTATGGTATTAATTACTATATTATTCATTGCACGTACAACAAATTCATCTAATCCAAGTTTATACGTGTCATTTTTCAGTGCCTGAAGCCAAATATGTCCCTTCGATAACAAATATTTTCCAGGGAAATAGATACTACTCTTATCAAATACTGAATTGGGCATAAAAGCAGGATGAACTTTCTTTTGTGATCTCAATACAAAGAAATCAATTACTAAGAAGATAATAAATGTTAATGCTACAAATAATGCTACCATTTTGAACTCCTATTCTGACTTTGATGAATAATGCAACATTTTCATATTATACCGCAATTTGCATACCATTTTTCTAACATCACCATCTTACGGCTATATTCCATTATTATACAATATGTTACGGGGTTTTTCGGTGCCGGTGCCTGTACATGTATCTACAGTAGCATGTTTAATATTTCAACGCTAAAATCGTCAAAAATCTCAACTCATTGAAATTTTCAACGTATTCGCAATATTTACCTACTTTTGTCGTGTTGAATTTTTCCACACGTCCTGTTTATTTTTTCAACACTTAATGTGTTTTCTGCCCTGTCAACGCCATATTAGGGGCTTTTTTGTAGAATTCTTCATCATTTCCCCTCGAAAACTGTAGAATCTTTCTAAGTTTTTTATGGTTTGCCGGTTAATAACGTGTGAATTTTTCAACACCTGCTACCCCGCGGTACCCATGAATTTAAATTTTTCGACTCATTTGTCTATAATTGGCGCGAAAGTGTGAAATAAGCAATCATAAATTCCTGCATGGTTTTACGACTCGGATTTTCTTCGGCCTATTTGGCTAAAGAGTCGTCACGATATCAAGATATTTTTCGTGGCTGTATTCTGTTGCCATAATACTCTATGTAAGCCTTTGAAAGAATTCATATTTATACGGTTAAAATTTTGATATGTCAATTATTTTTATAACCTTTACAGATTAAAGGTTTTAATCTTTTCAGGTATAATAGTTTTATTCACTAATTCATAGAGAAAATGGCGTTAGGTTTTATAAAAAACCTGTTTCCGGACCGGGCAGAGCAGCTGCTCGACGAAGGTATAGGGGGCTATCGGGAAAGCCAGTATAAGGAAGCTCTCAAATCCCTACAGGAAGCTGTTGCGCTTAATCCCAAAGACCCGGAAGGCTATTTTTACCGTGGCTTGTGCTACCAGCAATTACAAATGCACATCGAAGCCATAAAAGATTTTGACCATGTACTTTCTCTCGACCCGCAATTCCGCAGTATCATCTATTACGCTCGCGGCGTTTCGTATAAATACACCAATCAGGATGATTATGCCCTTGAGGATCTTAATCTGTTCCTGACCCTTAAAAGCTCATATACCAATGCTATTTACCATCGGGCTCAGATTTACCATAAGAAAAAAGACTTTGACAGAGCGCAGAAGGATTTACATAATCTGTTAACACGGGTACCCGATCATTTTGAGGCTCATATACTGAGCGGGCTCATTAAAATAGACATGCAGGATTATCGACGGGCGATTACGTTTTTTAACAGCGCTATTCAATTACGTCCGAATAGTTCGGAAGCCTGGGCCTACCGTGGCAGGGCCAAATTCCTCGCGAAACTTTCCAGCGAGGCAATTTACGATCTTCGAAAAGCAATTACACTTAACCCGCGTAATCATCAGGCGTTTTATTTCCTTGGTGCTGTGTACGCCGGTATAAATAGCAGTCTGGATGCATTGCGCGAACTCGGCAATTCATTACAGATTAAAAAGGATTACATGGAAGCCCTCGATTTCAGGGCTAACCTGTTCATAAAGCTGGAACGTTTTGAAGAAGCCCTTACCGACTTCAATAAAATTCTGGAGATCGATCCTGAAAGGAAAGAAATTCATGAACGTCGGGGAATGCTTAAGAAGGTTTTAAATGATACTGAAAGCGCGAAGGAAGATTTTTACAAAGTGCTTGAGATGCATCCGAACGATCCCAATTCGTATTTTCTACTGGGCGATATTGAAATTGCCAATGGCAACTTTGATAAGGCTGCTGACCTGCTTACCAGAGCCATTGAACTTGCCCCCGAGGATTCGAAATACTACAATGAACGGGGACTTGCTTATTTCAAGCTAAAACAATTTGCTGAGTCAGTCCAGGATTTTACCCGCGCGATACACCTGACAAAAGATAATTACATGATGTATTATAACCGTGCCCTGGCGCGTATTGAGCAGCATGATTTTTCGGGTGCTTTGGCCGATCTTACAAAATCCCTGATTAAACCGGATTTTATTAATGCCTATGCAGCTCGCGCAGAGTTGAAAATTAAAATGGAAGATTTTACCGGCGCGATCATGGATTTCGATCATATCATCCACCTGGATGCTTTGCATAAACGAGCGTATTTTATGAAGGCTTTCTGCTATAACCTTTTAGGTGAGCACGATAATGCGCTTCGGGAAATTAACCGCGCCATAAAAGTAGATCCTAAATATGCCGATGCATATTATCTCAGGGCACTAATTAATATGAGTATGTTATATTATAAGGCGGCTAAAACCGATTGTGAAATGGCACTTAAACATGGCACTGTTGATTTCAGGGAAAAAACTGCACGTCTTTTACTTGAAATCAACAGAAAAACCACGCAACTAAGCGAGTAATTATTTTAATAAGGATAGTTTTTTACTGATAACATAATTCCCTGCTCGCAACACTCCGATATAAATTCCTGAAGTATTCTCTGTAAAATCCATTGCAAAGCTGCCATTTCTTATATCATCGCGGCTTAAGAGTTTTGTTTTTACCAATTGTCCCGTTATTGAGTAAACCTTAAACTCGCCTGCAGTGCCGTTTTGCAGAGCCGAGGCAGGAAGAGAAACAGATATCCGCACTTGTGCATTAAAAGGGTTAGGATAGGCGTCAACTCTAAAATCGCGGCTATTCAGGTTTGCTTCGCCTGTAACTGCATTACTGCCGAATGGTTTTCCGGCATCTACCCATGCAGTATAAATAAGGCTGGCCAATCTTTCTGATGCATGTTGTATCAATGCAGCAGTAAAATACCTCGTACGCGCCCATAAAGTATCCACGTATTTACCATTATATGAATTTCCATTTACCGCTTTTGACACAGAGTCAGCATATAAAACCGAATCCTTGAATTTGTAATCCTCATAGAGAAAATTAAAAACGAAATCAGATTTGTTGGTTATATATTGAGCTGTTGCCGGTGTAAATACTATCTGCGATGCATATTTAGACATCATAGTTGACTCATAACGGCTATGCACTCCTGACTGGTTTGTTGCATCACCATCGTAGTTATCGGTAATATGAAGAGGCATGTGTCCATCACCCACATAATGGCCTAAATCAGCAGCTACCTGAATTGCACGTGTCGTATCTTTCACACGTAACAATGCAGTAAGTGAGTCAGTCCATTTCAGAATGGCCCAGGGAAGAATCCCCTGCCCGCCTACAAATGTTGCTCCATGCTGTGCAACTACCGTATCGTAATTCTGGTTAATATAGCCGAATTGTAAAAATTCAGGATATGAATCAATATCAATATAATGACGAGGCGCCTCAGTTTTATCCTGTTGCTTACGGTTATCGGCGTCACTCGCCTTCGATATCAATTGCGCCTGCCAGGCTTTATAGTAATTCATTTGTGCCGGAAAAGCTTCTGTTACTTTCCGGTTAACCAACTGGTGCCCGTCTTTGCCCCATCCAAAAGAAATAAAATACCCCGTGCTGATAACAATGCTAAGAAGCAGTATTTTTTTAATCACTTATAAACCTTAAAAAATGGACAGATAGTATAGGTATTTTTTCAATAACATAATAGGATAAAATACAACTATTGAGAGTTGCTTATTCTACGTCTTCCGGTATCTCAATTTCATCAAGAATAGTTTGCATATCATAGGGCAGTTCGCTTTCGAAACGAATCGGCTGACGGGTATGTGGATGGATAAATCCCAGGGTTTTGGCATGCAGCGCCTGCCGGGGTATCATTTCAAGTAAATTCTCTACCCGTGCACGCAATTTGGGATACTGCACCCCTGTATGAATCACCCTGCCGCCGTAAGTTTCGTCACCAAATATCGGGTGCCCCGTACCGGCCATATGCACACGAATCTGGTGTGTTCTTCCGGTTTCAAGGTTTAGCGCTACTAATGTCAGAAAATCGAATTCTTTCAGTACACGGTAATGAGTTACGGCGTGTTTTCCATCAGCTTCACTCATTGTAAATTTTTTCCTGTCCTTTTTACTGCGCGTAATATACGATCGGATTACACCTTCAGGTTCTTTAAACTTTCCCCAAACGATTGCCCAATACTCGCGCTCTATTGTGTGATGAAAAAACTGTTTTGAAAGTTCGGCGTGGGTAACTTCATCCTTCGCGACAACGAGTAATCCACTGGTATCCTTATCAATTCGATGGACAATGCCGGGACGTGCATCCTCATCGTTCGATTCACTCAACTGATCGCTGTAAAATAGTAATGCATTAACCAATGTTCCGGTAAAGTGCCCTAATGAAGGGTGTACAACCATATCGGGGGGTTTATTAATTATCAGGAAGTAATCATCCTCGTAGATAATATTGAGCGGGATATCTTCTCCTTCCAGAGTTTCCGGGCGGGGTGATACCGGAATGGTGACTTCTATCAAATCGGAAGGTTTTACCTGATAATTTGCTTTGGGTGTCGTTTGATTAACTGTAACACATCCCGCATCTATAAGCTTCTGAATTCTGGTACGGGTCGCATTTTCCATAGCACCCGTTAAAAATACATCAAGACGTTCTTTTTTTTTGCCTGCCGGCAGAGTAAAACTATACTTCCGTTCTGTTATTAACTTGCTCATCTGCTTTTTCGTTCGTGGAAGTGTGGGGAGTATTACCCTGCTGTTTTGAATCACTCAAATCAGGATTTTCCGTACCGATTATTTGCTCCTCCGGCGTAGTTGCTATGTCGTCCTCGGATACAATGGCGCCTTCGGCAGTCTGTGCTTCGGTTTGAATTTCTGCCTGATGCTTTTTATAAAAGAGTAACAGGATTGCAACACCAATTGTTACTGCAGAATCAGCCACATTAAAGATTGGGAATCGATCGTAACTCCGGCCCAGAAATGTTATATCGAAAAAGTCAAAATCAAAAAAATCAACCACTTTCCCATAGAATAACTTTTCATAACCATAAAAAAGTCCGTAGAAACTTCTATCGATCAAATTACCAAGCGCACCAGCTAAAATAAGCGCGAGGGCAATCCTTAAACTGAGCGATTGATCACGAACAGTGTAGAGATAATATATCAGACCGACACATGCAATTACCGTGAACAGGCAGATAATTAGCTTTGCTGCAGGCAGCAACCCGATACCGAAAGCCATGCCGGGATTCTCTACAAATGTAATTCGAAAGAAATTTCCCCATACCGGAATGGAATCGCCATGAATCATTCCGACATGATTAAGGTTAAGAAACGGTAATGAAAAGCCCTTAATCCATAGTTTTGAAAATTGGTCAAGGACGACAACTACTAAAGTTAAATAAAGTGTTCTCAAATATCTTCTCTAATTTAAATAAAAAGAACCCCCGCTCCGGGCGGGGCGGGGTAATTTTATACTTTGAATGGACTGCCAGAGAATCTGACTACCTGCGAGGTTTTTCCTGCTGCTTTTTAATCTGCGCGCACAATTGTGAATGCGGAACTGCTTCCAAACGCTCTCTGGGTATCAGAGGACATGTGGGGCAAAGCATCTTCGGATCATCTATACAATCAATACACAATCCATAGGTACCTGCTTCAATACGCTTCAACGCCTCTTCCAGATATCCCAATAATTTCTGTTCACGTTGAGCATAGAAATATGTTTTTTCCTTTTCCATTGCATCCGTACCCTGTTCGGCCATGTGCAAAGAATAAGGCGAATTTTCGTTAATGTACTCACCGGTAGAAGGATCTAACATTTGATCCCTGAAAGTTTGCAGATTTGCAATAGCTTCGCTCTGCTTTTCAAGAATAATTTGTTTAAAGTGCTCAAGTTCTTCTTTCGAGTAGCGCTTTGTTACCGGTTTAGCTTTCGGGGTAACCGGAGCAGGAGTTGCAACCGGAGCCGGTGCCACTGGCTTTACCGGAGCCGCTTTCTTTACCGGTACCGGGGCAGGAACTGGCTTAGCTGCTGCAACAGGCTTAACTGCCGCGGCTTTTTTTACGGGCTTTGTTTCAGCAACAACTACCTTTTTCGCCTTTACCGCTTTGGTAATTGGAGTAGCTTTTGAGCCGGCTGCTTTCACCGTCTTCTTCTTCTCTACCGGTTTAGCTGCAACAAGCTTTTTCACCGCTGCTTTTTTTACCGGTTTAGCAGTAGTGGTTTTGGCTGCTTTAGGTTTTGCTGCTGTAATTGATTTTGTTACCTTCGGGGCAACCTTTTTTACAACCGGCGAGGCACTTTTAGGTGCTACCTTCTTGCCTGTTTTGGAGACCACATTTGCTTTCTTTGCCATAGCATTTAATCCTTCTAACTAATCTGTTGTCTTCTGAATACAAATGGAGACGACTTGGTCATCAATTTCTGCTTGCGCAGCACCAACCAGGTTTTCACCAGCCGTTATTGAAACCGCTAAAGTCTCATTGCTAATATAATTAAAATGTGCTTCTATTGCTTTGCGCAATTGCTCAGGCGCACTAAAAATTACCGAAATTCTATCGGTAACTTCAAATCCCGAGTCTTTCCGAATATTTTGAATCCGGTTTACAAATTCCCGCGCGAAACCCTCTGCAACTAATTCGTCATTCAGCTCAAGGTCTACCGCAACAGTAACGCCTGCTTCACTTTGTACTATCCAGCCTTGTATCTCGGTTCTCAGTATTTCTACATCAGCCGGCTCAATTACAATTTCTTCATCTAACGTTATAACAACCGATTCACCTTTGGAAAGATTTTCTACATTCTCTCCGCTCAGTTCCCGAATTGCATTGGCAACCGGATTAACTTTTTTCCCGTGCTTCGGCCCGATAGACTTAAAATTCGGTTTCGCGGATTTCTGTACTATACCGGAATCGTCTGTTAATACAATCATTTCTTTAATGTTTAATTCTTCCAGAATTACATCCTTCATATTCTGAACGGCTGCTTTCTGGAATTCATCAACAGCAACCATCATTTTTAGCAGCGGCTGCCGGACTTTGAGATTATGCTTTGCACGCATTGCTCTACCCATATAGACAACCTGCTGAGCAATATCCATCTTCAGTTCAAGTTCCTTATCCCTATAACCTGCTGCCGGCAGATATGATAAATGAACGGATTCTGCGCTATCTTTACCCGTAATTGTATTCAGATTCCTGAATACTTCTTCCGAGATGAATGGAACGAAAGGAGATGCTAGCTTGCTTATGGTAACCAAACATTCATAGAGGGTTTGATATGCAGAAAGTTTATTTGCATTCATTTCGGACTTCCAGAAACGCCGACGGCATCTGCGCACATACCAATTCGAAACATGATCTATTGTAAACGAAGCTATTAAGCGTGCTGCTTTTGTAACATCATACGCGTCCATCAATTCGCGGTACTCTTCAATAACCGCATTCATTTTGGATATGATCCAACGATCTATTTCAGGGCGCTCCTGATACGGTACCGAAGCTTCCGAAAAATTGAATTTATCAATATTCGCGTATAACGTAAAGAACGCGTAAGTATTATATAATGTACCAAAGAATTTTCTTTGATAATCAGCCAGATCTTCTTCATTAAACAGTGTAGGCCGCCATGGCGGGCTGTTGATAATAAGATACCAGCGGGTGGCATCTGCGCCATATTTATCAAATAACATGAACGGGTCAACAGTATTGCCTTTGGATTTAGACATTTTCAATCCGCTCTTATCAAGGATAAGATCGTTGACCAGACAGTTTTTATACGCGACATTATCGAAAAGCATAGTGGAAATTGCATGCAGTGTATAAAACCATCCGCGTGTCTGATCAATACCTTCCGATATAAAATGCGCCGGGTGATTTGCTTCGAACCATTCTTTATTTTCAAATGGATAGTGGAACTGAGCAAAAGGCATAGCGCCGGAATCATACCAAACATCAATCAATTCAGGCGTACGTCTGTAAATTTTCCCGTTGCGTTCGAAGAGTATTTTGTCTACAAATGGTTTATGTAAATCAATAGCGGGCAGGTCGCGAACTGAAACCCGCTGACCATTTTCTTCTACAAATCCTTCTTTAAGCTCTTCGATTGAACCAATTGCTATTTTATCATCATCGTCACTTACCCAGATCGGTAATGGTGTTGCCCAATACCGGTCACGTGATAATGCCCAATCCTTATTTTCTTCTAACCAGTTACCAAATCGGCCGGAACCAACTTCAGGCGGGCACCAGTTGATAGTTTTATTCAACTCAACCATGCGATCTGCAATTGATGTTGTTTTGATGAACCATGATTCGCGGGCATAATAAATTACCGGAACATTATCAAAACGCCAGGAGAATGGATACGAGTGCTCGATAACACCCTTTTTATAAAGCTTGCCTTCAATGCGTAATTTTTTCATGATATGTTCATCGGCATCCTTAACGAACATATCTGCATAATCTGTTACATCGGCTGTAAATCTGCCGCCGCGGGTAACAGGTTGAAGCATCGGTAATCCGTATTTTTTAGAAACTTCATAGTCATCGGCACCAAATGCAGGGGCGATATGAACAATACCGGAACCATCTTCGGTGCTAACGAAATTGCCTACAATTACATAAAAAGCTTTTTTATCGGGAATTACATACGGCATCAATTGTTCATATTCAACGCCCTCAAGTACTGCACCCTTGAATTCTTCCAAAATTTCATACTCGCCATCAAGGGCAGCAAGACGCGCTTTGGCTAGAATTATTACTTTTTCTTTATGGGAAACTTTCACATAATCTATGTCTTCTCCTACTGCCAGGGCTACATTCGAAATTAACGTCCAGGGCGTAGTCGTCCATACGAGAAAGTGTTCATCTTTTCCCTGAATTTTAAACAGAACATAAACTGAAGGATCCTTAGTCATTTTATAACCAAGGGCAAGTTCATGTGACGAGAGTACTGTTTCTGATTTAGGGCACTGTGGAACTATTTTATAATCTTTGTAAATCAGGCCTTTATCGAACAACTGCTTCAGTGACCACCAAACAGATTCAATATAATTGTTCGTGCAGGTGATATAGGCATCTTCAAGGTTAATCCAATAGCCCATTCTGTTGGTCATGCGCTCCCACAAATCTTTGTAGGTAAAAACCGAATTCCTGCATGCCTCATTATATTTTTCAACACCGAACTCAGGAATTTCGCTTTTGGATTTAATACCCAATTGTTTTTCAACTTCAATTTCTACCGGCAGCCCATGGGTATCCCATCCGGCTTTACGATGAACCTGCATTCCCTGTAAAGTTTTATAGCGGCATACAATGTCCTTAAGAGAACGAGCCATAACATGGTGAATTCCCGGTTTACCATTCGCGGTAGGAGGGCCTTCATAAAAAGTAAAACTATTATTAGAGTCTCTGGTTGAAACGCTTTTTTCAAAAATCGCGTTTTCTTCCCAGAATTTTAATATCTCGTTTTCGATCGATGCGTAATTTATCTGATCAGGAAGTACTTTATACATATCTGCTAACTAATTTAATTCAACCTAAAATTCATTTATCTGTCTGAAGAAAATACCATCTATTGGTTATTTATTTTCTTCATATTTTTTCAGGAGTTCCTTTTCTATTTGAATAAACTCCCTCAATTCTCTTTCAATACGTTCTTTTTTCAATATTACATTTTTCGCTGTCAATTCAGCTTCGTTAATAATTTTATTTGCTTTAATCTGGGCATCTTTAACAGTCAGATCAGCTTCTTTTTTCGAGTCTTTAATAGTTTCTTCAATTAACTGTAATTTTTCTGTAAGACTCGCGACCTGTCCCTGTTGTGCCATAGCTTCTGCCACGGCCATACCAAAAAAGCCCATACCACCAAGGAATACATTCCGCAAAGCAAACAGAATAATATTTTCGCCCGTAGGGTTGGGAGCATTAAAATACTCTTTGAAAAATATTATAACCGTAATACTAATAACAGTAACCGAAATCGAAGCGGCAAATACCAGTTTACCCCCGAATTGCCAGCCAAACACCTTGTTGATATAGTGCCCGCATGCATAACAGAAGAATGACAGAATAAACCATACCGCAAAATTCATGTCACCAAAGTGAAACAGGTTAGTATCCAAAAAGTTTGATATAAATACCAATACAGCAAGGATTAAAACCGAAAGATACGATAGCCAGGTTTTTTCAGTCATTAGAGGCTCTTTATTACTTCTTTCATAATAAGTGTCATTGAAGGCTCTGCAAGATTTGCAGCAGCAATCACTTCTTCAAGGCTCAGTGGTTTTAGCGCGTCGGGAAAACACTCATCGGTAATAATACTAAACCCTAAAACACGCATTCCCATATGATTTGCTACTATATTTTCCGGTACAGTAGACATACCTACTACATCCGCCCCGGTACCACGCAAAAACCGGTACTCGGCTTTCGTTTCAAGATTAGGTCCTGAAACAGCAACATAAACGCCTTTATGAATTTTAATTTTATTTTCCAGGGCAATTTTTTCCGCGAGTGCTATTAATTCCAGATTATACGGTTCGCTCATATCCGGAAAGCGGGGGCCCAGTTCATCGATATTTTTACCGATCAAGGGATTATCTCCCAGTAGGTTAATATGATCAAGCATCAACATAATATCGCCACGGCGGTAGATGGGATTCATTCCACCACACGCGTTGGATACCAGAAGGGTTTCAACTCCAAGGTATTTCATTACTCGTACAGGGTAGGTAATTTCCTGCATCGTGTAGCCTTCATAATAGTGAAAGCGTCCTTGCATAGCAACTACATTTTTCCCGTTAATCGACCCTAAAATCAATTTTCCCTGATGCGATTCGACCGTTGAAAGCGGGAAATGAGGTAACAATGAATAATCTATTTCATGTTCCACGGTAATTTCATTAACTAATCCTCCTAATCCGGTGCCGAGGATTATACCAACGGGATATGTTTTATCGGAATATTTCCGAATGACTGCAAGGGTTTCTTCTATATAGTTTTTGAAGTTGCTCATAATAATTTGTCTATAACTTGATCAATATTTACCTGAAATTTCTTTGGCGGTTCAATTTTCTTTTCTGCTGCAGGCTCTTCACCGGCTTTCTCTACTTTCATTTCCAGAAGATTAGTTTGCGAGGTGATAATGGCTCGCAGTTTCGCGATAATAACATCGCGCTCTTCGCGTAGGTTGATAATTGAACTACGAATCTCATTCGCATTTTCTTTAGCTTTATCAATTATTTGCTGTGCCTTTAGTTCTGCTTCTTTCAACATAAGGCTGGCTTGCTTTTTTGTACTTTCAATAGATTTGGCAGAATTTTCCTGAGCCTTAAGCAATGTTTCCTGTAAGTTTTTCTCAATCCGCCGGTATTCGGCCAGTTGAGTAGAAGCATCCTCTACTTGCTTTTTCATCGAGTCATTTTCAGCAATGAGTTCTTCAACCTGCTCAGCGAGTTTTTCTAAAAAAGCCTGCACTTCTTCGGCATCCAGCCCTCTGAATGATTTGCTGAATTCTTGCCGTTTTATAGCCAAAGGCGAAATTTTCATGATCATCTATCTTTATAAATTGTAGTTTCGTTCACCAAAAATCGCGGTTCCAACACGAATCATCGTTGCACCTTCTTCTATAGCGATTTCGAAATCGCCGGTCATACCCATCGAAAGTTCTGTTACCGGGTATCCCTTATGGTGCAGATCCATTTGTAATTCTTTTAATTGCCGAAATGACTTCCTCACTATGTTCATATCATCTACAAACGGAGCCATAGTCATCAATCCCCGTACATGCAAATGGCTGGCGTTCATACAATAATCAAGCGTCTCGAATACATCGGCAAGTTCGGTCAATCCATGCTTGGTTGTTTCAGCTGACGTCTTTACTTCAAAAAGAACGTTGAGCGCACGATTCTTCCGTTCAGCCTGTTCCTGCAACGCCTGTGCAAGTTTCAATGAATCCACCGAATGCACCCAATGAGCCGCTTCGGCAACATATTTTGCTTTATTCGACTGCAATGTACCAATAAAATGCCACGTAATATCCGTCGGCAAATTTCTGGATTTGTCACGCAATTCCTGAGCCTTGTTCTCTCCGAATTGCAATAATCCAGCCTCATGGGCTAAAACTACCTCAGGTACACCCACAGTCTTCGAAACCCCGATGAGAGTGACCTCCGAGATATTTCTGCCGGACCGGGTACAGGCATTCTGCATCCGTTCCCTGATAATATGTATATTTTCAGCAATCATAATAAATAAGATAGCTAATCTATTGTTTTTATAGGCAAAATCAAAAAAATTTTATGGTCATTTTTCAGTCCGTTAGCCC
Organism: Ignavibacteria bacterium; assembly: GCA_021286645.1. GTDB lineage: Bacteria > Bacteroidota > Ignavibacteria > Ignavibacteriales > Ignavibacteriaceae > JACPGF01. The sequence goes on along the minus strand of JAJTBZ010000064.1, from coordinate 113,134 downwards.
GTTTTTATCTCAATTCGCAACATTTCGCAACAAATTACCGTATATCATTTCAAATTCAAAAATTCCTCTATCACCTGCTTTTTCTCCATCAAAAGGTAATAGACAGGGGCATTTTATGTATATTTCACTATTGAATTTGTATTATTTTATTTAGGTAAGGCACAAAATACCATGAGCGAACAGCAACGCGGCATTATGCCACAGAAAATTAAAGGCTTCAGAGATATTAATCCGGAAATCAATCGGTTACGTTGGCACATTATTGAAAAAGCTTCCCGGGTTTACCGTAATTACGGTTTCGAACATTGGGATACACCAATAGTAGAATACGCCGATAGCCTGGGTAAATATTTGCCCGATGCTGATAGCGTTGCTGAAGGTGTCTATTCATTCCGCAATCCTGAAAAAGAGCCAATTTTTAACGCCTCCGGCAATCGTATGACCGATGGGGCCGGCAATTTCCTCATGGAAAACCATTTCCTTACCATGCGCTATGATCTAACCGCTCCGCTTTCGCGTGTATATGCCGAAAAAATTTGGAGCCCTTCTCTCATTAATCAAAAAGATAATTTTAAAGCTCCCTTGTTCCGCCGATTTCAATATGGACCCGTTTTCCGATTTGAAGCGAAGCTTGATCCGGGTCGTTTCAGGGAATTCTGGCAGCTCGACTTTGACACCGTTGGCAGCGCCGATGCAGCTTCTGATGCAGAAGTATGTATGGTGCTCTCCGATGCTCTTGAGGCTATCGGTATTCAGCGTGCAACATACCGCGTTAAAGTAAATAACCGAAAAGTTCTCAAAGGTGTACTTATTGGATGTGGCATTGCCGATGAAAAACTGGAGCAGGATGTTTTACGAATAATTGACAAAGCCGATAAAATCGGTCAGGAAGGCGTGATGCTTGAGCTTGGTAAAGGCAGAAAAGATGCTTCAGGAGCAATAATTGAGGGCTTAAATCTTAATAGTTCAACAATTGATGCTATCGCGAGATTTCTTGAAGGATTTTCTGAAACTCCCAGCCGTTCGCAATTGCTTGCCCATCTCTCTAACACATATACCGCGAATGCAATTTTTGACGAGGGCCTTAAAGAACTTGCAGAAATTGACGCAATGCTCAATAAGTTAGGTTATGCTGAGAACCGGGTAATTTTTGATCCGGCTTTAGTTCGTGGAATGGCCTATTATACCGGGCCGGTTTTCGAAGTTGAATCTCTCTCTACTTTTATTGATGAGAAGGGACGGGAAAGACGCGTTGGAGCGATTTGCGGCGGAGGAAGATACGACGGACTCGTAGAAAGACTCATTGGAGTGAGAGTTCCTGCCACCGGTGCATCTATTGGTGTTGACCGCCTGGGCGAATTACTCACCCTGACTAATGCACTGAAATTACAATATACGGGACCTGTTCTGGTTGTTGTATTCGACCCGACTTTAATGACAGAATATCAGATGATTGCAGCCGAATTACGGGCTCATGATATCCCTACAGAAATTTATTATGGCATGCAAAAAGGCCTGAAAAAACAATTATCGTATGCTGATGAATCCAAATCGCCGGTAGCAATTTTATTGGGTGGCGATGAATTGGAAAAAGGAGTTGTAACAGTACGCAATCTGCGTTTAGGAGCGCAGATGTCCGGAAATATAGTTGATAAAAACGAGTGGAAACAAATGGCTCAAAAGGAAGTGGCTCGCGGCCAACTCGTTACTCATGTTAAGGAAATCCTTACACAAAAAGATTAATTTATGCACGGAAGAAAGAAATCCATTATTCACATTGACGGGCATTCGCTCGATGTTCAAACCATTACCGCAATTGCGTATGGTAACGCCGAAAATTTCGAAGTTCGCATTAAACCTTCTGCAAAGAAGGGCATCAAAGCTTCACGGAATTATATTGATAGTATTGTAAAGCAAGGAGGTTCAGGACTTGAAACTCCCTATATATATGGTGTCAATACAGGATTTGGGGCAAATAAGCACAACTTCATTGATGCCGGTCATGGCGAAAATCTTTCTCGAATAGCATATAACCTGATAGCTAGTCATGCGACCGGTCACGGAGAAAAATTCGCTCGGCATGTAGTTCGAGCCGCAATGTTACTCCGTGCAAATACGCTTGTCACCGGGTACTCGGGTATACGCGAGGAGGTAATTGAAAAACTATTGTGGCTGCTCAATAATGATATTACACCCGTTGTCCCCTGCCAGGGTTCTGTTGGCGGCAGTGGTGATCTCGCGCCGCTTTCGCACATGGTACTTCCCTTTATCCTTAACCCCTATTCTCCGGAAGATCCATTGCAGGGCGATGTTGAGTTTTATATAGATGGTGAATACAAAATTGTTATGGCACAAGAGCTGCGAAATGTTATTCAACCCATTATTTTACAGGCAAAAGAAGGTCTTGCTTTAAACAACGGTACACAATTTCTGAATGCACTTACCTGCCTGGCAGCCGTAAAAGGTAATGAATTGGTTCTTACTGCACAGATTGCCGCTGCACTTACCTGCGATGCTTTGTTAAGTACATTTGATGCGTTCCAGCCCATAATTCATCAATTACGCCCATACAAGGGGCAAACGGCTGCTGCAAACAATATGCGGGCGATTCTCAAAGGCAGTACGTTAATTTTCGATCCATCCCGCGAGTTCGATTATCTGGCTTACCGCAAAGATATTGAAGTACAGAAAATTGAAATTGCTTTAGGAGTTCGTAAAAAACTCCATCCTGTAAAAGAACCGATACAAGATGTTTACTCGGTACGCTGCTCTCCACAAGTAATCGGGGCAGTTTGGGATACTGTTCATTATGTAAGTGGAATTGTTAAGACGGAGGCTAATTCTGTTAATGACAATCCAATAATAAATGTAATGTTCGACGATTCCCGCCTGAATGGCAAAGCAGTCTCCGGTGGTAATTTTCATGGTGAACCGGTTGCCTTAGCAGCAGATTATTTAAAAATTGCTCTAACCGAATTAGGTAGTGTTTCAGAGCGGCGCGTTGCTGCTATGGTAGATCCGGCATTCAATCGTCGGTTACCGGCGTTCCTCTCACCTGAAGTATCACCGCAAGGCGACCCTGAGCATGGTATGCACAGTGGTTTCATGATTCCCCAGTACCTCTGCGCGGCTTTAGTTTCAGAAAACAGAGTTCTTGCCCATCCGGCTAGTGTAGATTCTATTCCGACCAGCGCGGGGACCGAAGACCATGTTAGCATGGGTACCCATGGCGCCCGCCAGGCATTACAGATACTCGATAACACGAAACGTGTTATCGGAGTTGAATTGTTAAGCGCTGCTCAGGGCATCGAACTTCGGCTGCGACAATCCTTACAAGAACTCTATGATTTGGATATGCGAATTGAAGTATTGGAGGCGCTTGAAGGCGTGCTTGATGATACCCGAATTAATGAAGCACTTGGATACTTGAGAGATTTGGAAAAATCATTCAAATCAGCAAAGGCTCGTTTACAACCAGGCAAAGGTTCATCCATTGTTCTGGAAATAATCAGAACACATCTCCACGAACGCAAATTGACCTTTCCCATAACCAACGATGTCTATATGCAACCGTATATTCAGGCAATGGTCGAACTTATTGATTCCGGCGTTCTATTGCGAGCCCTGCAATCGAAAGTTACACTTGAGATATTACATTAACTAACCAGGGTAGCGGGATGCCCGCTACCTTGTAGTTTATATCGTGGAGCACTTATTACTCAGCATTTTATAACAATACAGCAATATCAGGAATACCGTTTCAAGGAAAAGGGTTCGCTTTTTATTGGCAAAGCATTTCCCGTAGAATCGGTGGATGCGTGCAATTCAATTCTTCACGATATCCGAAAAGAATTCTATGATGCAACTCATCACTGCTTCGCGTACCGACTCCTTGATGCCACCCCTCGTTATAGCGATGATGGCGAGCCTTCAGGAACGGCCGGAGTGCGAATTCTCGGCGCACTGGATCATTTTTCATTCGTGAATACCTGTGTTATTGTAATACGCTATTTTGGCGGCACTAAACTGGGGGTAGGACCACTGGGCAAAGCTTACCATGACAGCGCCTACGAAACTTTACGTTTATGCAGCCCCGTTGAAAAAACCTGCTTCGTTCCGGCCCGTCTTGAAATTTCTTTTGACCAATCGAATATAGCTTACCGATTCCTTAATTCACAACCTGCAAGAATAATCGCGACAGATTTTATCCCCCACCCGGTTTTCTCTTTATTGGTAAGTGCCGATTCAACGGATAAATTTTCTGATGACGCACTACAAACTTTTCTTGGTAAATTACAGCTTACTATCGACCATGAGAAACCAGTATTCTTGCCATCGGATAAATAATTAAGTTTTTCGAGTATTTTTTTGCTGATTTCAAAAAAATTTTTCCGAATTTTATATAACGTCATTAATTTATTTTGTAGGAGACATTATGGCAGTAATTCGCCCTTTTAACGCGTTACGTCCGGCACCCGAAGTTGTTAATCAGGTTGCAAGCGTACCATACGATGTTGTAAATACGAAAGAAGCTCGTGCTTTTGCAGAGGGTAACCCTTTTAGTTTACTCAATGTGACCCGCTCTGAAATTCATTTCCCCGATAACACGAATCCATATTCGGATGAAATTTATGCTACAGCAAAATTGAAGCTCGAACAGATTATTGAAAAGGCTCCGCTTGTTGTTGAAGAAACTGCCTCATTGTATTTCTACCGATTAATAATGAATGGCCGTGCACAAACCGGAATTGCTGCAACTTTTTCTGTTGATGACTATGATACCAATGTTATCATGAAACATGAAAAAACCCGTAAAGAAAAAGAAGATGATCGGACAAAACATATCGTTACTACAGGGGCACAAACCGGTCCCGTGTTTCTTACTTACCGTGGTGTAAAAGCAGTTGATGAAATTGTTGAAAAAGTAACCTCCTCTGTTACTCCCATGTATGATTTTACCGCTGTAGATGGCATCAGCCATACAATATGGGTTGTACCTCAGGAATACAATGCAGCTATTATTGCAGCTATAGGCGGCGTAGATAAATTATATATTGCCGATGGGCATCATCGTGCAGCAAGTGCTTCGCGCTCACGTGCAGCAAAGCAGGCCTTGAATCCGGCACATAATGGGTCAGAAGAATATAATTACTTTATTGCAGTACTTTTCCCTGCCGATCAACTCGCAATTCTTCCGTATTACCGTGTAGTAAAAGACCTAAACGGAAAGACTGAAGAAGAATTCCTGAATGCTGTGAGTGATAAATTCTCGGTGGCACAAAACGGAGTAAAAGAGCCCGCTGCTCAATCCTTCTGTATGTACCTGAATGGCAGCTGGTACACTCTTACACCGCATGATTCAGTAATTGCAAGCAACTCATTAAGCAATTCGGTTTCGGAAAAGCTTGATGTAAGTATATTACAAAATTTCCTTTTGAACCCGATATTGGGCATTGATGATCCACGGACCAATAAACGGATTGACTTTGTTGGCGGCATCAGAGGCGTGGGTGAATTAGAAAAGTTGGTTAATTCTGGCGAATTTGCTGTAGCTTTTTCATTATTCCCTGTTACCTGCGATGATTTGATGAATATTTCGGATGCAGGAGAAATTATGCCTCCCAAATCAACCTGGTTCGAACCAAAATTACGCGATGGGCTGCTCGTCCATACTATATAGATTATATTGGCAAACCGGCTCATTGCCCGGGCCGGTTTGCCGGGTAAAAATATTTCCCCCTCCCGGGCTGCGAAAAACCCATTTTTTTTCACTCATATAACCCCTTACAAACTATATATTTACGCTCACAAGTCTTTATTTTTGGCTATTATTGTACATTCCATACTATAATACATCCCGCTTTCTTTTGATTTTTACCGAAAAAATCAGTAAATAAGGGGTGACATTTGGAAAAATTTGGTAATGCAAGAAAATAGTAAATACGCCGAGGCATTTGAACTGATCCGTTCAGGATATCAGGAACAAAAGCGCGGAAGAATAAAACAAGCGATACGAAAATATAGGGCTTCAATTAGATTATTGCCTACTGCCGAGGCACATACATACCTTGGTTGGGCATACAGCCTGGTAGGAAAATTTGACCGGGCAATTAAAGAATGCTATAAGGCAATTGATATTGATGAAGAATACGGAAATTCCTATAATGACTTAGGATATTACCTTACACTATTCAAACGGTATGAAGAAGCTCTTGAATGGCTCCACAAAGCGGTTGCCGCCCCCAGGTTTAGCGAACGCCATTGGGCATATTATAATATAGGCAGAATTTATGAACTACAGGGCGCGTGGGATGTTGCTCTGAAGTTTTATTTCCAATCCATTAAAATACACCCTGATTTTATTACAGGCGTTGAGTCCGCTTTGCGGGTTCAGGGCATGCTAAACTAACGATTTTGCCAAAGCCCCCTCTACGGGGGCTTTCTGCTTTATTTGCATAAAAATTCAATCAAACACGTTTTTCCCTTTTCGATCAACTTTCTTATCCGGTAAATCTGCAAATATTCGTATATTTACGCTTATTTTTTTCAAAATTGTAGGCATGCTCATGCGTTTTCTTGTAACTGGTGGCGCGGGTTTCTTAGGAATAAATTTAGTGCGCTATTTATTGAAGAAAAATCATCAGGTGGTTTCATTAGATATCGCAGATTTTGACTATGCTGACTGCCTTAACGATATAACGGTTCTCAAGGGTGATATTCGAGATAAAGAATTTCTCAATAAAGCTTGCAAAGATATTGATATAATTGTTCATTCTGCGGCTGCCTTGCCGCTCTATAGTAAAGAAGATATTTTTTCTACGGATGTAGATGGCACAAGAAATGTGCTGGAAGCAGCAGAATCGCACAACATTCAACGAATGATCATGATTTCATCAACTGCAGTATATGGAATTCCCGATCATCACCCACTATATGAAACCGATAGATTACATGGAGTGGGGCCATACGGTGAGGCGAAAATTTTAGCCGAGGAGGAATGCCTCAAATTCCGGAAAAAAGGCATGTGCGTGCCTGTCATCAGGCCGAAATCGTTCATTGGGCCCGAGCGACTGGGCGTTTTTGCCTTATTCTATGACTGGGCAAAAGACGGACACGGCTTCCCCATGATTGGCTCAGGTAATAACAGATATCAATTACTTGACGTTGAAGATTTATGCGATGCAATTTATCTAACTGCTCAATTACCTGTTAATACGGTAAACGATACGTTCAATATCGGAGCAAAAGAATTTACTACCATGCGTGAAGATTATCAGGCAGTTCTGGATTTTGCGGGTTTTGGTAAAAAAATTGTAGGGCTGCCCGAGAAACCAATTATTGCAACATTAAAAATACTTGAAGCACTGAACCTTTCCCCATTATATAAATGGGTGTATGAAACTGCCTCGAAGGATTCTTTTGTTTCAATAGATAAAGCAGAAAAAGTACTGGGCTATAACCCTCGCTACTCAAATAAAGATGCCTTAATCCGTAATTACGAGTGGTACCTGAAAAATTTGGAACAAATATCCAAGGCCTCCGGTATATCACATCGGGTGCCGTGGAAACAAGGCATATTGGCGTTTGCAAAATTCTTCTTTTAACAGAGTTTTGCACGCTGAGCAAACTTTCTTGTACGAATATATTATATGTTAATAAATAAGGAGATTCCAGACCATGGAAACGAAAAAAGAACTACTGAATGATGTTATCGAGCATTTTGACATAAAGAAACATGATGTCACTGCACTTGTTGATTCGATGGAAAAGATGGCTTTCCAGGCCAGGAACTTGTACCGCGCCTCAAAAATTGTTGAAATGATGATTTCTGAAAAAGACGGTGCTGTTATTCTTACACTCGCGGGCAGTTTATTTAGCGCGGGATTAAAGAAAATCGTTTACGATATGGTAATGAACAATATGGTCGATGCTATTGTATCTACCGGTGCCGTTATCGTTGATCAGGATTTCTTTGAGGCACTTGGCTTTAAGCACTATATTGGCACTCCATTCAGCGATGACAACTCGCTTAGAGAAATGGCTATTGACAGAATTTATGATACCTATATAGATGAAGATGAATTACGTGTTTGCGATGATACCTGTGGAATAATTTTCGACAGCCTCGAACCACGCCCTTATTCATCACGCGAATTAATCTGGCACATGGGTAAATATCTGGAAGATAACGGCGGACCAAAAGTTGAAGATAGTGTCGTTTATGCCTGTTATAAAAAGAATGTGCCGATCTTCTGCCCTGCCTTTTCCGATTGTTCTGCTGGTTTTGGATTTGTTGTTCACCAAACAAAAAATCCGGATAAACATGTTTCAATCGATTCAGCAAAAGATTTTCTGGAATTAACCCAGATTAAGATTAACAGCAAAGAAAGCGGTATTTTCATGATTGGCGGCGGTGTTCCGAAAAATTTCACCCAGGATATCGTTGTTGCTGCCGATATTTTGCAGGAAAATGCCCCTATGCATAAGTATGCTGTTCAAATTACTGTTGCGGATGAACGCGATGGCGGCCTCTCGGGTTCTACATTAAAAGAAGCCAGTTCATGGGGTAAAGTTCAAACCACCTATGAACAGATGGTTTACGCCGAAGCTACATTGGCTATGCCGTTAATTGCAGGCTACGCATATCATAAAGGTGTTTGGAAAAACCGTGAACCAAGAGAGTTCGCAAAATTATTTATGAAATAAGATATTTAGCTCTCTAAACACAAAAGCCGCGTTTGGTAAACAGACGCGGCTTTTTTTGTAGGTTTTAATTTACTTTTTCTTTGTTTACCAAAGGTGTAAAACCAAAATGCTGTTCAGGCTGCATATCAATTCGCACTTCACCAAAACGGCTTTCATATTTATCCAAATTATCTTTCAGCGCGTACAATAACATTTTCGCATGCTGCGGAGTAGTAATAATACGAGAGAGTACTTTTGCTTTCGGCAATCCAGGTACTATTCTTGTAAAATCAATAACAAATTCAGCGGGTGAGTGGGTTATAATTGCCAAATTAGAGTAAATACCTTCAGCTTCTTTTTCGCCCAATTCAACATTAATCTGCTGCAAGCCTTCTTGTTCTTCCTGATTCATACTTCCATTCCTTAATGATTAAACTTCATTACCCCAAATATAAAAAAATAACCCCCGACTTAGCGGGGGTTATAAAAAAATCTTTTAGCGAAAATTACTTACGTAATTTATCGGCTTTATCGAAACATTTTTTTGCATCTTCAGTCATACCTAAAACTGAATATACTTTGCCTAATAGCTCAACAACGTTAACATCATTCGATTTTTTCTGAACATAGGATTCCAGATATGGTAAAGCAGCACGGTATTTTGCTTTAACTTCCGGATCTTCTTTTCCGGTTTCATCTGCTTTCTTCGAGAGAGTTGCACCCCATTTAACATAGGTTACCGCAAGGTTATATATCGAGTTAAGGTGTTCAGCATCTGATGTAAGAGCTTCTTTGAACTGGGCTTCTGCTCCGGTAAAATCATTGGCGCCTAACAATAATACACCATAATTATACCGGTAAGTAAGGTTAGTAGGATCTTTTTCAAGCAATTGTTTAAATGTACCCATAGCTACCGAGGCTTTATCAGCAGCAATGTAAGCATTACATAAACTTGTTAAAATATCCTGGTCATCCGGATGTGCTTTACGTGCTTCTTCAAACAGCTGAATGGCGTTATTATATTCTTTTGTTGCGCCAACAGAATCTTTTTTCTCTTTCAAACGGCTTGCTTTATCCATTGTTAATTCGCCAAGGAGTTTATATGCATCCTTATCTTTTTTCAAATCAACCATTTTCTGTAATGGTGCGGTTGCATCATCATAACGGCCCATATTCATGTAAACATATGACAGGTTTTTGTATGAACCTAAACTATCCGGTTGAATTGCAATTGCCATTTTGAAAGAGTTAGCCGATTTTTCATAGAAAATAGCAGAGGAATCTTTAGGAGCGGTGGTAGCTTGTTTGAAATAGTTCGCACCTCTATTAAATGCCTGCCCCCAGTAAGAGAGTTTAGCTTTTTTAATATCAGTTTCGTGCACTTTACCATTGGCTGATGCTTTATCGAAGCAGTCAAGCATTTTGGCGTATTCTTCTTTATCACCATAAATTACGCCCATCATATAGTAACCTTCTTCGCTGCGGGGGTTTTTTGTAACTTCTTTCTGAAGAACATCAAGCGCCTTATCGACGTTTTTCTGTTGTATATACAGCTTAGCGCTGGTAATTTCTGTTGAAGCACAATCAAAAGCTGTAAGAGAAAGCCAGCCAAAAATGATCGCGCTGATTAAATAGAATGTGTTCCTGTTCATTAATACTCCAAAATATTCAAATTAACCCTGTAAATTACTTATAAATTAAAGGATAAACAAACCGTGAAAATGCAATTTTCGTTTGATTTTTAACCTCTGGTAGGGTATTTTTAAAGTTTTAATAAAATTACAAGTCACATTATTTATCATTATATAAGAATCTTATGAAGGATATTACTTTACGTTCGGTTATAATCGTAGCTTTTATTGCGATTGCCGTGTATTTTTTACTCCCGACTTTTAAGGATTATAAAAATACCGATCGCCTGAATGCTGATGTAGCAAAAAAGCGGATAGAGCTGAAAAAGGCTTTCCCGGGTCTCGACGAGGATGCAATTACAAAAAAAATTACACCCTATGAAGACTCTATTAAAGCAAATGACGCTGATTTTAGAGAAGCCCGTGCTAAACGAATTAAGCTTGGTCTGGACTTGCAGGGTGGTATGCGCCTGGTTATGGAAGTAAACATGGCTAAACTACTCGAAAAGTTGCCTGAAAAACCAGATGATACGTACCGTCAGATCGTTGATGAAGCTTCGAAAGAAGCCGCCCGCTCTAACGAACCAATCGTTGATATTGTGATCAGAAAACTAAAAGAACGCAATATACGCATCAACAGGTACTTTGGCTCAGTTCGCGAAGATGAAGACAAAACTATAGCCAACCTGAAGAAACAGACTGAAGACGCTGTAACCCGCGCGGTTGAAATTATTCGTAATCGCGTTGATCAGTACGGTGTTTCTGAACCTTCAATTCAGCGCCAGGGTGAACGACGTATCGTTGTTGAATTGCCCGGTATTGCACGCGAAGAAGAAGCAAAACAACTTTTACAGGGTACCGCCCTCCTGGAATTCAAACTCTTAAAAGATCCTGAAATTGCGATTAACGTAATGAAAAAGATCAATGAGGTTTTGGCAGGTAAAAAGTTAGATGATTCAACTGCTGCTGTAGATTCTGCAAAAAAAGCTGAGAATACCGCCGATAAATCGAAACCGAACGAAAAGAAACAATTAACTCAGGAAGAGTTCGCTAAACAATATCCTTTCTGGGCTCTTGCTATGCCTGATCCCAGCGGACGCAGCGCCGATTTATTTGTTGCTGCCGGAAATAAAGATAAAGTAATGCGATTACTTAGCCGTGAAGATGTTCGTCAGGTTATCCCTAACAATATGCAATTCAGTTTCTCTGCGAAACCAATCGGCTTCTCAAAAGATGGCCAGGCTACTTATGGCCTCTACTGCCTGAATAAGACTGCCGAAATTAATGGTAACGTTGTTACTAATGCAATTGCAACTGTTGACCAACAAAGCTCAGGCGCGGTTGTTAACATGGAAATGAGCGGTGACGGCGCGGCAGACTGGGCACGTATTACCGGGGCCAATATTGGCAAACGCTGCGCGATTGTTTTAGATGACGCCGTTTTCTCTTCACCGGTAATTCGTAATAAAATTAGCGGCGGTGGATCACGTATCGAAGGTATGGCTAACATGGAAGAAGCTAAACTCCTTGAAATCGTATTAAAAGCCGGTGCTCTTCCCGCTCCAGTTGATGTAATTGAACAGCGCACAATCGGGCCATCACTGGGTGCTGACTCTGTTGCAAAAGGTATGGACTCAATGATCTTCGGTTACATCCTTGTTGCAGTATTCATGATGCTCTATTATCAACGCTCCGGTTCTATTGCTGCTTTGGGTCTGGCCATGACTGTGTTATTTATTTTCGGCCTCCTGGCAGCTTTTAAGGCAACTCTTACACTCCCTGGTATTGCCGGTATCGTACTTACCATGGGTGTCGCGGTTGATGCGAACGTACTTATTTACGAGCGTATACGTGAAGAATACGCCACCGGTAAAACCATGCGTGCCGCGGTTGATAGCGGTTATGAACGTGCTTTCTCGGCTATTCTTGACTCGAACGTTACTACCTTGATTACCTCGGTTATCTTGTATAACTTCGGTACAGGTCCGGTTCAGGGATTCGCGCTCACACTCATGATTGGTATTATCACCTCGTTATTCAGCACACTCGTTATTTGCCGTGTAATCATGGATTTCATGCTGAATAAAAACTATGCCATTAAAGTTGGTTAATATTAAAGAGTTTAAGGAGAATAATAATTCATGCATATTTTCAAAAGTCTAAACGTCGATTGGATGGGAAAGAGAAAAATGTTTTATCTCTTATCCACTACAATCTTTCTTATTGGCCTCGTTAATTTCTTTATTCGCGGCCTTCAATTTGGTATTGACTTCAGAGGTGGTACAGAACTCGAATTACAGGCTAATCAGCCGGTAGATATCAACACCATTCGCCAAACACTCGAAAACAGTGGCTTAGGCGAACTTGAAGTTAAAATGTTCGGCGGTGACCGTAATATTTTATTACGCACCGACTTACAAAATATCCCTGCAAACATATTCCCAAAAATTCAGGCTACTCTCGAAAAAGCTATGGATGAATCGCTTGCGGGAATTCCTAAATCAGTTAAAGAAAAAAATGTAAGCACCATTGTTTATGAATTCTCTAACCCCGATACGACAAATATCGTAATCGAAAAATTACTCGCTCTGGGTTTCCAGGCAGGTAAGGTTTCTGAAGAAGTAACAAATAAACAGATGCTCGTGCGTCTTGGTATTGCAGACTGGGTAAAAGAAAACCTCAAGACAAAATTACCGCAATATGGCTTTACAATCCGTCGTACTGAAGTAATTGGTCCGAAAGTAGGTAATGAGTTAAAAGTCGATGCTGTCAGAGCAATCTTTTTCTCGTTACTTGGTATTCTTGCTTATTTAGCAATTCGGTACAAACCTATATTCGCGGTTGGTGCAGTTGTGGCTTTATTCCATGACGTACTTATTACCTTAGGGTTATTTGCAGTATTATATGGCTTAATTCCCGGCTTAAACCTCGAAATCAACTTAACAATTGTGGCGGCATTCCTCACGCTTATTGGTTATTCGGTTATGGATACAGTAATCGTATTTGACCGTGTGCGTGAGACAATTCGCCTCCATAAATCAGAATCTCTCGAAACACTCATGAACCTTAGTATCAACAAAACCATGAGCCGTACCATTCTAACCGGTGGTACTACATTACTCTCATGTATCGTTTTGTTAATCTTCGGCGGCGAAGTTCTTCGCTCTTTTGCATTCACACTTACATTCGGTATTGTTATCGGTACCTATTCATCGGTGTTTGTTGCCAGCGCGATGGTTCTTGATTACGCGAATAAAACCAAGTCGAAAATCAATTTCTAATTGTTTCTCGAAACAAAAAAGGCGGTACCGATATCATTCGGTACCGCCTTTTCTTTTAATAGTAAAATCCTTACTGCATTCTTGCCCGCTTTTGTAAATACCCGAACAAGGCCCTGTCAAAAGGCTCTGTTGTTAAAACAACATTATAATCTATTCCCATCTTTATACATTCATCTTTAAGACGTTTCTGAAATGATGAGAATAATTCCTGATACGATTTCTGAACCTGATATGGCTGACTCGTCATTTCTTCACCTGTCTCCATATCAACAAACACGGCATCCTTTCCCAAAGCGAAAGATTGTTCAACCGGATCTAATATCTGAAATACAATAACTTCATTTTTCTTAAATCGAAAATGTTTTAATGCCGGCAGAATTGAATCCGGTGTATCGAGGAAATCGGAGATAATAATTGCCAACCCTCTTTTATTTACCTTATCAACCGCCTTATCAAGACATTTACCGGTGGCTGTTTTATCGGAAACCGTTGTTTCTGCAATTGCCTTAAAAATTTCGTTCAAATATATGCCTGAAGCCCTTGGAGTAAGAGCCTTTTTTATAGTATCCGCGTATAAGGTTATTCCCGCTGCATCCTTCTGATGAATGCATAAATAGCTCAGAGCGCTGGCTAGCATTGCCCCATATTCATATTTAGTAGTAGTACTGCTGTATTTGAATCCCATACTTGCGCTGCAGTCAAGAAAAAAAGAACAGCGCATGTTCGTTTCTTCTTCATACTGCTTTACATAGTATTTATCGGTCTTGCCATAAACTTTCCAGTCAATATCTTTTAAAGCATCCCCTTGCATATAGGGCCGGTGTTGACTGAATTCTATACTAAATCCATGAAAAGGGCTTCTATGCAAACCAAGTAGAAATCCTTCTACAATAAGCCGGGATCTTAATTCGACCGAGCTTAAGCGCGAAGCAACAGCCGGGTCAAGATAACGCCGATGATCATTTACTTCGCCCACTAAATACCTTTGGCAGATTTCAATATATCTTCTGCCGATTTACCTATATTTTCCAACTCTGTACGTGCAGCAGGGGCCATGGGGTGGTTAGGGTTTTTATCCAAAAATGCCTGGTAGCTTTTCTTAGCCGCGTCATATTGCTGCAATTCATTGGCCTGTATAAAACCTACCATAAACATTGCTACTTTCCCCTGATCGGATTCGGGAAAGTTCTTACTGATTGTTGAGTAGCACTCTACAACCTTTTGCTGAGCAGCCTGGCGTGAAAGCGATTTTTCCAATCCGTTCTGATATATGTATATTAATGAATCAAGGGCAGCCAATGAATTAAGACTTGAAGGATAGTCTTGAATAAGTTTCTGGTATTCCACTATACAACCGGAAATATCATTATTTCTCATTTTTTCAGAAGCAGAGTCCAGATAGTTTTTTTCGCTTCTTTTTGAACAACCAATTAAAACAAGTGCAATAAGCACCAGAATTGTTCTGATGTATTTCATACACGATCCTGAAATTATTCTCTTTATAACGTTGAAAAGATTTCTATTTTTGAATTGGTAATTTACGGAAATTCATAATGTGCCAATAGACATTTTCCCGGAACTATTTATTAAAGGAAATCTGACTGTGCAAAAAAGAAAATTTTTATATACTCTGATCATTCTGGTATTTGCAACATGTTCAAATGCTCAATCATTGCATGTAGCAGGCTCATTCGGCGATTTTCAGTCGGCAGTTTCTTTTTGCACAAATGATTTGAATGAGTTTTATATCATTGATTCCGTAAGCTCCAATATCATTCGTATAGATGAAACCGGAGTAAAACAAAAAGAAGCCGGGGGGTTCGGGTGGGATACCGGGGTATTTGACAGCCCGGTTTCCGTTACATCGGCGACACTGCAAATTTTAGTAACTGATAAAAACAATCATAGAATACAGCTTTTCGATCGAAATCTTATTCTTGCCGGTATAATTTCTCTCTCAGCAGAAAACCTCAATTACAGTTTCCGGTACCCCATTGGCGCAGTCAGAAGCATCCTGGGCGAGTATTTTATATTGGACTCTGAGAATAGTCAGGTCGTTGTATTTTCTCCTTCCGGCGGATATTCGTTAACATTCGGGGGAATTAATTCCGGCGCTGCAGCTTTACAGTTGCCGACTAAAATCCGGATGTTTGGTGAAAATATTGCCGTACTGAATGCTAAAGGTATTTCTCTTTTCGATCATTTCGGGAATGCAATTCGAACAATACCTGTACCCGATGGAACAATCGATATCGCTTCTGATAACGATAATATTTACACGCTTTCTGCTAAAACAATCAATGTATATTCAGGTACTACTGGCAATTGGCAGGAACTCTTTCGCTTAACCGATGATTTTTCCAATCCCCGGGAGCTCTGTCTGAAAGGAAATTCTCTGTATTTATTATCTTCAAAGTCAATTACTAAATTTAGTCTCGGGAATTAGTAAGCGACTATATAGACAATGCTTCTGCGTCGCTATAGCATAAAATGTACAGTCGCTTTAGTAATTTATCGGCTTATCGTATCTTTACAGTTTCAAAATCGCCGATTATGGAATTGCAATGCTGTATAAGCTTCTCAATTTCTGTTGTAGGCGAAATTTTATTTACTCGTTATAAGTTTTATTTTTATGAGCTCAAAAATTTCACCTGCCCTGGTTTGTGGTTTCGCGGCAGGAGTTTTCTATTCCATACCCGGGTTCCAAAGTATTGCCTGTTGCTTTGTTGTGCCTTTTGCAGCCTGGATAAGCCAATATTTAGAGCAGCGCCTGAACGGCCCGCATCATGTCCGTCTGCCTAAGGGCGCGATAAAAGGAATAATTACCGGTCTTTACGCGGCATTATTCGCTACTCTGTTCGAAGGACTGATATCTTTTATTCTTCATTCAAATGAATTTGTTCGCCAGCTCCCCGAAATGGAAAAGATTCTTGCCCAAATGCAGTTTCCTGCTGTGTCTGTTAAAGAAGCTACAGGCATCCTCCGGCAATGTGCTGCCGATATTCAGCAATACGGCTTCTCCGGCATGTATCTGGTATGTATAGGGCTTGGCAATGCATTCACATGCGCAATTTTTGGCATTGTAGGCGGCATACTCGGGGCAAATTACAACAATAAAAAATTACTTGAGAATAAGGATATACACTAATATGGTTAATGCATTTTTATTATTTGCTCATTGTGTTTTTTTGTTAATTGTTTTTTCAAAGAAATGGCAAACCGAGGGGCTTTCAGCGGGAATACAAGATGCCGCATTAATAGGATTGCTTTTTTCAGTCGGCTGGTCAATATCAACTATCATATCGAAAACCCTTATGCAGCCGGAAGGTTTTGGGATATACTTTGACCGGGACAGCTTTTCGCTAACACTACTCACCCTTTGTGAAATAGCATTTTACTTTGTTTATTACAAACCTACGTTCTCTACTGCAGCCGATAAGGGAAAACAATAACAGCAGTCTGTTCTACCTGCGGCTGTTGCGAGCGCAAAGGCTCAAACCGCCACTGACGCAATGAATTGAGAGCAGAGTTTTCTAAGCGCGTATCACCTTTTGTAAGCAGGAAAACTCTGCCTACGGTGCCATCGGGTAAAATGGTAAACCTGATTCGTATATCCAATTCTTTATTAACCCCCGCGGGATACTCTGGCAAAGAATAATTATATATTCTTCGTCTTCCACCGCCACCCCATTCAATGTCGTAACCAAAACCACTGCCTGAGCCGTTTCCTATTCCGCTACCTGTACCCGATCCACTGCCTCCAAGTGCTTCTTTTTTCGAATCCGCTTTTTTCCCTTTACCGGAAATTTTCACTTCATCGTCTGATTTTGCCATTGCCGATTGGGTAATTTCTTTCGCGGGTTTCACATCTTCATTGGTTTTTTCTTCAGCTGCAGACTCATTCCCTCCCGGTTCAGTAAGATCCATGCCCATTCCACCACCGCCGGTGCCATTGCCAAAACCGAACCCAATTCCTACCTCAACGGCATTTTCTTCACTGGGGGTAGCGGCTACCGGCAGGTAAAAGAATGCAGAAAAAAGTAATACATGAAATATTGCTGAAATAATATAATTATATAAACGACGTTGTTTCATACTACTAACCTTTATTTGCCGCCGAGCTTAGCCGCAGCTTTCGATGCTTCCTCAACAGTGGCAAAGCTTCCGACCCTGACACGATAATGGAGCCCCTTACCGGGAACATTTGCTGAAACGACCGTTACCTTATAACCTTTTGCACGAAGCCGTGCAGCTTCTGCTTCTGCCTGATCTTCGCGATTGAGCGACATTACCTGGACCTGGTAACCATCGGCCTCTTTAAAAATATTTTTTTGCACCTGAGCGGCCGGTTTTGTTTCCGGCTTTACGGGTTCCTTTTTAGCTTCAACCAGTTTTGGTTTTTCTATTACTTTTTCCGTTTTACCAACGGGTTTTTCCTGCGGCTTCACCGGCTGCGGCTTCACCGACTCCTGCTTAATCGGCGCAGTTTCAACTTTTTGCTCTTCTGCTTTCTTTGTTTCAGTCACCGGTTCCGCTTGCTCCACAGGTTTACTGGCAATCGGTGTAACCGTGCGTGCCGGGTATGGGAATGTGACCGGAAAGGAATAATCACGTTCAACTACAACAGGAATTGGTTTTGTAAAGCCTTGTTCAATATTATTCTGCCAATATTTTCTGGCCCATTCAGGAGTACCGTACATTTTTACATATACAAGTGACCCGGAAACAGTAAATAAAATGAACGCTAACACGTACCATTTCAGAGCGCTTGACTCTTTCTTGGGTGGATGAAAATCAATTGTATCCCTGATTCCCCTGGCCTGAAAGGTTTCATTTTCCGATATCGAAGTAGAACGCAGTCCGTCTTTCAAATCAATAACAAGTTTGGAGAAATCTTCCTGCCCCGCTCTATCAATTTCTTCTTCCTCAGCAGGTTCCTCGGGAATGTGGAATGCAGGTAATTCACGGGTTGAGCGCACCTGCTTATAGGGTTCTTCGGGCGGCAATGCATCAGTTGAAAGAACATTAGCAGCAAGTGATTTTTTGAATATCGTATCGAAATCCTCAGCCGAAGCCTCGCTGTCATCTTCAAAATCAGAAAAATCGATCTCCAATTCCCTGGTAGAAGATTTCACCTGTGAAAACGGCAGCACCGGATCGGGTGTTTTAGCTGTATCAATTGCTTTATTCTCTGCGGTTCGCTCGTGAGGCGTTAGAGGAGGGGCTTCTTCGTCACCGCCAAAATCCCAATTCATTTCGTTATCAGGATGCATTGCTTCCAGCGGGAACTCGTCTACTATCCCGGTATCAGTACCCGAAAGTATTGTAGCTGCCTCATACTCCTTTTTCCAGTCATCGCCAAATTCCCAGGTAAGATGTTTCTTCTTTGCCCCTTGGGAAGCAGCTCCCTGCTCAGCATGAATATTCCGTATGCTTTGATAATCAGTAACGGAAGTTCCGCGACTAATAGAACCCTTGGCAATAATAGAATCAGCCTTCATTTCTGCCAGTTTCCGTAATTCAAGCGGAGAAGCGGGCAATGAATCGGCCACAAATTTTTGTCCTTTCAAAGGAATCAGCGGTTTTGCAATACCCAGACTAAAATACAGATCCAATGGATTGGAAGTTTCACTCTTCGCCACTGAAACCCGGAAGACAAGCTCTTCACCATTCCCAAATGCCTTTTCAGTTCGGTAAAGAATCAGCACATCATCCTGCCCCATAAGCCCTTCACTATCATCAGGGCGTACAACTTCAAATACCCCGAAGGCTTCGAGTGAAAACACATCGCCAGGGGCTAAAATATCTACCAATTTATGGAGAAAAATTTCCATAAAGCGCCCCGCCTCAGTTTGAGGCATCTCAGCGCGTATCGCTAATGTCTGTATTAATTCTGTACGTGTTATCATTATTACAATCTTATTCGCCTACCATTGTAAAGTAATGCCGGCTGTGGCATTCAATGGTGGCTCTTTATAGTATCTCCAGAAATAGTTTTCTTTATTTATCAGGTTATTAATCTTGAAATTTACGAAAAAGTCATGCGAGAAAGAATAACCAAGTTCTAAAAATGTTGAAACATACGTATTGAGCGAAATATTATTTAATGCGTCAATATACCTGCCATTTTCAAAAATAACTCCTGCTTTTGCATTTAATCCTTTCATAATAGTATATCCATAACTCAAAGTACCCTGAAGAGAAGGAACAAACGGCAAATATTTGTCGGAATCGTTTTGAATTGACTGGAACGTTAACGAGGCATAAAAGTAGCCCAGCCTGCCAGGATAAATTCTTGTCTCAATTTTTGTTTGAAATCCTTTAATATCAGAAGTTTGCACCGTGTAATTCCTGCTGCTATCCAGCTGAAAATATGGATATCTGTCTGATGTAAATGAAACAAACGAAAGCATCATATCGAATTCGCGCTCATATTCCAGATTCATCCCAATGGTAATCCGGTTCTTCAAGGGATAATATACAGGGACAAATTGGTTTACATTAAAAAAGCTATTTTCATTCAGTGCGCGCTTTAACCCCATTTTTTCATAAACCGGGTTATATTCACCATACAGAATTAACCCTTTCTTCAGCTTAACTGCGATACTGGCTTTTGGAAGAAACGAATTTATTGTATCACAATGAAAAAATTCACCACCCGCAGCAATATTTACAACATCGGAAATATTTAATTGTAACGGTGCATTCACTCTAAAGAAACCAAGGTGCTTACTTAAATTTTCATTTTTTGTTACCGACCCAATATACTGAATACCGGGAGTAAATTGCATAACTTTCCCGGAAAAGCCCGCGTTGAGGTCCAAAATCAGTTCAGTCTCTTTACCCTTTTCATCGGTCATGGATAATGAGCTCGCCTGCCCTGCAATAGAATATTGCCAAAAGTTACTTTTACTACTCGAAAGACTGCCTTTGATATAAGCTTCTCCGGTCTTGCGTTCAATCATCGGTGTAAGAGCCCAAAGTTTGTATCCCAGAAAATTGTAACCGGCCAGAACCTGAATATCGTTATCATTGAAGAATGCCCCTTCTTCAACTACTTTTAATCGTACGCCTGCTTCAGGATGAAACCCGTATTTACCAGAACCCGTTTCGTAGGCACGCTGGTTGAATCCCTTCAGGTTACCTACCAACGTCATACTGTTGTATGGGTATATGGTTGAGAAATTAAACTCGGGAGTTTTCAAATTCCCCATCGAGGCTTCCAATTTTGAGCTGTAATTAATAATGCTATCCTGTAACCGCATCTCTTTTCGAATGGGGTCGCTTTGCAGCGAGGTTTCAAGAAATTCGGGTGAAAATACAGGTTTCAGAAATTCTTCCGAAACTATGGGTAAAAGGGGTGCTTCGGCCTTTGCAGCTTTGGGTAATTCATACTTTTCTTCGCCGGTAATAACGAAACTGGGAAGCTCAACGCTTTGCCCCGATGATTCCTGAGCCCGAAGCAATGAAGCAAACACTGCCATTAGTACGAGGATACTGAATACTTTTTTCATTTAAGCCTCTTCAGTTTTTGTGCTGCTTCTTTGCCAAATTCGTCATCTTTATGCTTCGATATCACGACTTTATACATTTCCTTTGCTTTCTTCACATCTTTCAACTGTTCATAGCATCCGGCTAAGCGCAGGTTAGCTTTTACAACCCATTCTTCATAAGTGCCAAATAAATTCAGAATTCTTACAAATGCTGTTACCGCATCACTCAATTTATTTTGTTCCATATACATGGTTCCTAACCAAAATTGAGCTGCGGCTCCCAGATCGTCTGTCCGTTTAGTACTGAGTGCCTGGAGGAACTTGGCAGCATTAGGATACCTTTTGGATTTCAACTCAATTTGCCCTAATTCAAGTCGAGACTTATCAGCAAACAATGTCCCGTCATAATACATAACAATTTCTTCAAACACGTCATACGCGCCACGTGAATCGCCTTTGGCTTCAAGTGTTACGCCCTTATAATACATAATTTCGGGTCGCACTGTCTCTTTTTTAACTTTATCAATTGCTCTATCATACAGCCGAAGCGCTTCATCCGGGTTACCGGCCGCGGTATAAATATTCCCTGCCTCTACTACGGCAGAAGCGCCTTCATCGCTGCCCGGATACGCGTCAAATACTTTTCTAAAATAATTTGCAGCCTGTGTTTTATCACCTAAGAGTTGCGATGCTTTCCCGATACCCAAAAGCGCCTTGGGTACAGATTTGCTGGCCGGGAAACGCTGAACGAACTCTTTGTAGCTCTCAATTGCCTGCTCGTAATTACCCTGGTTAAAATACATTTCACCTTTTTTGTAATAGAGCTGATCAGCAAAATTTGATTTTTTGTTCTCATTCGCGAATTCATCAATAATCGCCGAGGCTTTATCAAGATCCCCTTTGGCTATATAACTAAGCTGTAATCCGTTAACAGCATCAAAGATATATGATGAATTCTTAAAATTATAGGCAACACGTCCATAATAAGTAATGGCCGAATCATACGCGCCCATGTTATAATAAGCGTCGCCAACCGAATAATAGAGCAACGGTAATAATTTGGAGTGCGGTGCATACGAAAGCAGATAGAGATATGAATTGACTGCCTCTTGCAGTTTGCCCTGCTGAAAACGAATCCATCCTACCATATAGAGCGAATTTTCCGTATATGGCGATTTTGGATATGTACTGAGCATTTTGGTAAATTCAGTTACCGCCTGTTGAGTCTTCCCACTCTTAAACAACGTAAGAGCATATTGATAATTAAGATAATCTTTATTCGTTTGAATTGTCTTTAATTTCAAGCTTTCTTCGTATACTCTCGCAGCATCGGCATAGCGCTTAACCGCCAGGTAAGTATCCGCCAAACGTATCTTCGCGTCGCCAACCCGTGAATCCCGCGGAAATTTGCGGCAAAAATCATCGAACGCGAAACTGGCATTATCAAAATCCTTAAGATTATAATAACAATAGGCAGTGCCATAAGCCGTGGCGGCGCCCAATTCAGGCTGATCGAAACTAATCTTTTTATAATGACTAAGGGCATCCTGAAAATTATCGAGTTGGAATTGACATTCAGCTGAATAGAATTGCACCTTATCACTTTCGAAATTTGGCGCTTTAGTATCCAGTTCATCAAAAGCCTGAAGCGCATCGGTATATTTTTTCATGGCGTACTGCACAACCCCTAAGCCTAAAAGGCCCCTGTTCCGCAGGTTATCCTGAATCCCTTTCAGTGAAAGAGCATTGGTAAAATAGCGGTAACCAGCCGCATATTTCATCCGGTTTAACTCCAGCTCACCTAAAAGAATTAATGAGCGTGCCTTTATTTCCGGATCGGTTGAATTAGTGGCACTATTTAAAAAGTTAACCGATTTATCAAACATTTTATTATTGTAATATATAACTCCTACCTGGTACTGAACGCCCTGAATCAGGGGTGATAGGGGGAATTTTTTTATATACTCCTGATACCCTTTTAAGGCCTCATTATCATTGCCTAAATACCGTTGGCATTCCGCTTTCCAGTAAATAGAGAGGCGGGCTAAGGTATCACTTCCTTCACTAATTCCCTGAAATGTTTTATATGCATCCTGATATTGCTTCTGTTGAAAATAACACCAGGCAAGAGAATACTTAATTTCTCGTATATATTCATTATCCGGATATTTTCCTATCAATTCCAGAAAGGTTGTTTGCGCCTTATCATATTCGGCAGTTCTGAAATAAGAATTACCGAGCATGTAAAGTGCTTCTCCCTTTTTCTCGCTGCTTAAACTTTTTACTGTAGGACTGGAAAGCTCAATAATAGAATTTTCGTATTCTTTCAATTTGTAGTAGCAATACCCGATTCGTATTTGGGCAGTTGGAGCCAGCGTGCTATTTTTATAATAGCTCAGAAGCATATCATAAAATTCTACTGCCTTTTTATACTCCTTCTTTTTCTCGTAAATAGTTGCAAGCGTGTAAACACTGTAATCAAGAAAACTATTGTTGCGTTTTTGCTGTATTGCCTGGTTAAAAAATTCAATTGCTTCATCGTACTTTTGTTCTACCGTATAGGCTTCACCGATCCAGTATAAAGCCGAACCATAATGTTCGTTTTCGGGATATGTGCTAATAAGAGTTGAAAGTCGCTCCCGGCTTTTTTGATACTGTTTAAGATTATAATAAATCAGTCCCAGTTTATAAAGCGATTCTTCCCTGAAGTTTGAAAGTTGGTGATATGTTATTTCCTTTTCGAACTCGAAAACGGCACCGGGATAATCGCCCAACTTATAAAGGCATTCAGCAGTGTAATACTGCGCCGAAGCATTTAAAGGGTTGGCAGGTTCAAGGGTTGCGGTAAAATCCTTAAACTTCTGGTAGGCCGCGCTATATGCTTCACGGGCATAATCGTAGAGTGCTTCCTCGTACAGGCTGTTTTTTTGCTGGGCAAATGTAATACCTGAAAGGAAGAGCATGCAGATAAAAATTGATCGTAATTTCATATAATAATATTATTAAAGGTCTCGGGCAAAATCAATGCTTACTTTTATACACTTAAATAAATATCAAATCTTTAAAAATGCGAAAATCTTTCCTCTTTTTCTTCGTAAAAGGCTCTTACAATAAAAAAAACTTTTTTCCTATTTGTAAATTCATTTTCTTCCGGTCAAATTTGAAATTTCATTTTTTATTGTCCGGAGAAAGACTGAATGCAAATTCCATCCCTAATTGCAGATGAACTTAAGATACGCAAGGAACAAGTTGATTCCGTTCTTACAATGCTCGCGGAAGGCTCTACTATCCCGTTTATCGTTCGTTACCGTAAGGAACGAACCGGCGGCCTTGAAGAGGATCAATTGCGCGAAATTGAAGAAAGAAATAACTACCTTACTTTACTTGGCGAGCGCCGTGAAACAATTTTAAAGAGCATTGCGGAACAAGGTAAATTAACCGACGAATTGCAGCAAAAGATTGAAGGCTGCACCCGCCTGCAGGAACTGGAAGATTTGTACCTGCCCTATAAACCCAAGCGAAAAACGCGTGGTACGGTTGCAAAAGCAAAAGGTCTTGAACCGTTGGCCTTATTCCTGCTTGAAAATCTTGATTTTGATGGGGATATTATGGCCAAAGCAGCCGAATTCATTAATGATGAACTTGGTGTTGGCAGTGCTATCGAAGCTTTACAGGGTGCAAAAGATATTCTGGCAGAAATGGTAAGTGATAATGCCGATGTTCGGAAAACTGTTCGTGAAAATCTCCAGCGTGAATCGGTTGTTCGCTCTGTGAAACGTGAAGACGTATCATTGAAGGATGAAACCAATGAAAAACTGAAAGATAAAGATAAAAAAGACGTTTACAGAATTTACTTTGATTTTCAGATTGATATCACAAAACTAAAACCGTATCAGATATTAGCGCTGAACCGTGGAGAAGCTGAAAAATTCTTAAAAATTGAACTGGAACATGACCAGCTTATGATGTATGCTGCCATGAATAATATTTTCCTCGGAAATAAAACAACACCACTGCAGCCCGTATTTGATGAAGTTTTTGAAGATAGCTATAAACGCCTGATTTTTCCTTCCGTAGAAAAAGAAGTTCGCAACACGCTTACAGAAATAGCCGATCAGCACGCGATAGAAATATTCGCCAGCAATTTACGGCAATTGTTGCTACAGTCGCCTTTAAGCGATAAAATGATTATGGGAATCGATCCGGGATATGTTTCGGGCTGTAAAGTTGCGGTAATTGATAAAACAGGTAAATACCTCGAGGGCGCTACAATTTACCCACACCCACCGAAGAACAGAGAAACGGAATCCAAAGAAATTATTCACCATTTTATCAAGAAATATGGAGTTGAAGTAGTTTCAATTGGTAACGGTACCGCGAGTCGTGAAACCGAACAATTAGTTGCTGATTTGCTGAAAGAAAAGAAATTAAGCACTAAATATATAATAGTTAGCGAAGCAGGCGCGTCAGTGTACTCAGCCTCTGAAGTTGCAAAAAAAGAGTTCCCGGAACTGGAAGCAAGCCAGAGAGGAAATATTTCAATTGCCCGAAGATTACTGGATCCACTTGCGGAATTAGTTAAAATAGACCCCAAATCCATTGGTGTGGGCCTTTACCAGCACGATGTAGATCAAAAACTTCTTGCAAAGAAACTCGATGACGTTGTTGTAAGTTGCGTAAACTATGTTGGTGTAGATGTAAATACGGCTTCTGAATCATTACTCGCTTATGTATCCGGCCTTAATAAAAAACTTGCCGGCAGCATTGTAAAACACCGTGAAAAGAATGGACGGTTCACTAATCGTCAGCAAATTCTGGAAGTTGCCGGTATTGGTGCTAAAACTTTTGAACAGGCAGCGGGATTCCTGAAAATTGCCAATGGCGATAACCCCCTGGATAATACATTCATCCACCCGGAATCGTATGTAGCAACTGAAACACTGCTAAAAATGTTTAACTTTCAGCCTAACCAATTCAGAGAATCGATTGGATTAATCGATTTCTTCATGGAAAAGAAAGGTGTTAAAAAGATAGCACAGGAAGTGGGGTTAGGCGAACCGACATTAAATGATATAATCGAGAACCTGAAAAAGCCGGGCAGAGATCCGCGCGAAGATGTTCCACCGCCGATACTTCGATCCGACGTTTTAAAAATGGAAGATTTACGCGAAGGAATGCGGTTAAAAGGTACTGTTCGCAATATTGTTGATTTCGGGGCTTTCGTGGATATTGGCGTTAAGCAGGACGGGCTGATTCATATTTCCCAGCTTGCCAATAAATTTGTAAAAAACCCGCTTGATGTGCTTAAAGTGGGCGATATTATTGATGTAACAATCCTCCAGATAGATATTGAACGAAAACGAATTGCTCTTTCGATGAAGTAAAATTTGGGCTATCCGTCACCCGATGGATAGCCCTATTCCTGAACAAAAAGCAAATCTTTTTCAGCCATCCCCCATTTTTCCGCAAATTATTAAGGATCCCTGTTACAAACAGCACATTTTACTTCATTTTTCGCCCCTTTCACCATTATAAAAATTCTTATAATTAGATTAAACCCATCCCCCTGTGTATTTTAGCAATTGGTTGAGAAAATAGTTTAAACTAAAATTATTTATTGGAGTGGGCATGAAAAAACTCATATTGCTTTCTATGCTATTCTGTGTTTATGCTTTCGCACAGAGCGACGTTGCAAATAACTATAATTCATGGACAGATGCTTCGAATGCCGGTACCGGATTTGGTGCCTGGTCATTAACCACAACCGGCAGCACCGGTTATGCTGGTTTTTTCCTCGGTGATGCTGCTGCAAGCGGCTTCGGTGACCTTGATGCAACATCTAAAGATTTTGGTATGTATGGTAATCAGGGCGATATGTTTGCTAATGCTTCCCGCTCTTTTTCATCATCTTTGGCCGATAACAATACATTCAGAATCGACTTGGCAATTCAATGGAGAAATGGAAATAAGGGGATTGACGTTAAAGTTGGCAGTACGGTAGTTTATCATTTCCGCTGCCAGTCCGATAACTATTATGTACGTGAAGGAGCAAGTGGTTCAGATGTGAATCTTGGTTGGTCTTATTCTGCTACTTCAATTTTCAAAATCGAAGTTATGGCACTTTCTTCAACTGCAATTATGGCAAAACTTACCCGCGGTTCAGATGTACGCACTTCAGGAGTAATCACTACAACTGGTCGAGTAACCGGTTTCCATGTGTATATAGGAAGTTCGGGCAGTGATGGCCGTGATAACTTATTTTTTAACAACCTGAGCATTCGTTCTACCAGTCCACTACCTGTCGAATTAGCAGCATTCAATTACTCGCTAATCCGCGATGCAGTAAAATTAAACTGGAATACCGCTTCTGAAACCAATAACGCCGGTTTCCATGTACTGCGGTCAACTGACCAGGTAAACTGGGCAGATCTTGGCTTCGTAGCAGGAAATGGATATTCGGCAACTGCACATGATTACAGCTTTGTTGATAGCAAAACTGTTCAGGGAACGATGTACTATCGCCTGAAACAAGTTGATAACGACGGGACCACCAATTATTCAAATACTCTGGAAGTAACTGTTAAACAACCCGTTTCTTACTCATTGAATCAGAATTTTCCGAATCCGTTCAACCCAGTTACAAAGATTTCTTTCACAACCCCTGCTGTTGGCAATGCCAAGCTAACTGTTTTCAACTGTTTAGGTAAAGAAGTTGCTGTATTAATCAACTCATCGCTGGCGGCCGGCAAACATGAATACACATTTGACGGATCAAAATTCTCATCCGGTGTTTATTACTATAAACTTGAAGCTGGCAACTTTGTTGCAATGAAAAAACTGATTTTAATGAAGTAATGTAATTACTGATTATAAAAAAACCTGAATCGTTTGATTCAGGTTTTTTTTTGCTTAAAATTAAACCGCCACTCGCAATTCTTATCACCTTCGAACTACTGAGCGGCGGTATTAAGGTTATACTTTCGAATTCACTGTATCACCTTTCCCCCATCTGCTCGCACGCTGCCACGAACCCCTCCGGATACATGGCAGGCCTCACCTCTTAAACAATAAAACTTCCACGCTTTGTATAGTGTGTATGTAACAATTCATGCGATTTGTGTCCGCAAGGACCTTCAGGCAGGAATTTTTCATACAAATACTTCACGTGTGGATTTTCATGCGATTTCCGTAATGGCAATGACTCATCTTCTGCATAAATAGCTTCAGCGCGTTTTTGCCGTATTTCCGGTGATGTAGGTATTGGTTGACCGCCGCCGCCGATACACCCGCCAGGGCATCCCATGATCTCAATAAACTGAACATCGTTCAGCTCACCGCGTTTAAACATTTCCATAACTGCACGTGCGTTCGCCGTTCCATGAGCAACAACAAATTTTAATTCTGCGCCTTCCAGGAAACTCCAATCAGGAACACATCCTTCTAATTTTACTGATGCTTGCTTGATACCCTCAAAACCACGACATGGTGTAATGTTTAGGTTTTCAAAAGGCACTTCGCGCCCGGTAACAATTTCATAAGCGGTACGCAAGGCTGCTTCCATAACACCGCCCGTTGCGCCGAATATTAATCCCGCGCCAGAAGCTTCACCAAACGGATCATCAAAACCTGTCTTGGGCATTTCGGGCAGGAATATACCTGCTTCCTTAATCATTGTAGCCAGTTCACGTGTAGTTAAACCGTAATCAACGTCTTTGTAACCCGATGAAGTCATTTCCGGCCGGTTACACTCGAATTTCTTTGCAGAGCAAGGCATAACCGCAACTGTTACAATATCTTTCGGATCAATATTGTACTCCTGGGCATAGAATGTTTTTGTAAGTGCCCCAAACATCTGCTGTGGTGATTTTGCCGTTGAAAGATAATCCAGACAATCAGGGTAGAAGTGTTCAATAAACTTCACCCATCCCGGAGAACATGATGTAAATTGTGGTAATTTCACATCAGGATCTTTGTCAACAAGAGCTTTTTTCAATCGGAGGAGAAGTTCAGTACCTTCTTCCATAATTGTAAGATCTGCTGTATAGTTCGTATCAAAAACCTTATCGAAACCAATACGGCGGAGGGCGGTATTCAGTTCCTGTGTTAATGATGTACCGGCTTCCATACCAAATTCTTCGCATATTGCCGCGCGTGGTGAAGGTGCGGTTTGTATAACAACATGCTTGGTAGGGTCATCAATCGCGCGCCAGATATCGTCAGAGGGATCATTGGTAAACAACGCGCCGGTTGGGCAGCGGTTTATACACTGACCGCAATTAATACAAATTACCTCGGAAAGCGGTTTATCCATAAACGTAGAAATTCTTGTTTGATTTCCACGGCCTATGGCTTCGAGTACGCCAACTTCCTGTAAATCGATACATGTACGTACACAACGACGGCAGAGCACGCATTTATCCATATCGCGCAATACTGAATATGACGAACGGTCGATTTCATGCATCTTTTTCTCACGATGCCCGAATGTAAACCCGTCAACACCATATTCGGCAGCTAAGTTACGCAACTCGCAATTACGGTTACGCACGCACGCGTAGCACTCGCCGTGATGTTCACTCAGCAGAAGATCAATAATATGTCGTCTGGCTTTACGAACTCTTTCGGTTGATGTTTTAATTTTCATTTGTGCGGTAATAGGAAACGCGCAGGCTGCCTGTAATGTACGCATTCCTTCAACCTCAACAGCGCATACACGGCATACGCCTGCTATGCACAAGTCTTCATGATGGCATAGAGTTGGTATATGTACCTGATTTTGCCTGCATGCATCCAATATAGTCGTCCCTAACGGAACGCTGACTTTTTTCTCGTTTATTTCTATGGTAATATTTGCACCGATTGAATTCGGATCAGCCGGCTTTTCAATTTTATGCGACTGTTGACTTACCGGTGCACGATTTTCTTTTGCTTTAGACATGGCTTCCTCCTTTAGACTGGTAAATCTCATCGCTGAAATTTTCTAATATCGATAAAAACGCGTTAGGGCTCGATTGGCCTAACCCGCACTTCGATGCTGCCTGCATCGTATAACCAAGTTCCTTCAGGTTGCGGATGAATGAAAAGGTAAAATTACCATTAATCAATTTCTCCACACCTTCCAGAAGTCGTTCGTTACCGACACGGCAAGGAGTACATTGCCCGCAGGATTCTTCAACAAAGAAATCCATAAAATTATGAAGTACTTTCAGCATATCACGGGATTCATTAAATACCATGATCGAACCACCGGTAGCCGCATCTTCATACGCTAATTTCCTGTGGAACTGGCTCTTCGGGATACAAACTCCCGAAGCACCACCGACCTGTACCGCTTTTGTATTTTGGGCGCCAACAATATCCAGAAGTTCACGAATGGATATACCCCAGGGTAATTCATACACACCCGGGCGGTCACAATCACCAGAAACTGAAAACAGTTTTGATCCGGTAGATTTATCTGTTCCGTGGTTCCTAAACCATTCACCGCCTTTTAATACAATATGCGGAATGGAGGCAAGAGTTTCAACATTGTTCACTACCGTGGGGAAGCCCATATAGCCGGTATTAACCGGGTAGGGTGGCCTGTTACGGGGTTCTCCGCGCTGTCCTTCGAGCGATTCAATAAGTGCAGTTTCTTCGCCGCATACATAGGCACCCGATCCCAGGCGGATTTCGATATCAAAGTTAAAGCCTGCTTTACCCTGGATATCTTTCCCCAAGAGATTATTTTTGCGCATGTTATCCAGATAATCCAGCAGGGCGGTGTACATATACGTGTATTCAGCCCTAAGGTACAGAATGCCATATTCCGCACCAATAGTATATCCGGCAATAACCATGCCGTCAAAAACAATACTCGGGTATTCCAATAAAAGGACGCGGTCTTTAAATGTACCGGGTTCACCTTCATCGGCATTACAAACAATATATTTTTTTTCAGCAGTAGCAGCAGCAGTAATCATCCACTTGGTTGAAGTAGGGAAGCCTGCACCACCACGGCCTTTTAGTTTTGAATCACGTACTTCGAAAAGTACATTTTCCCGGCCAACTTCAATTGCTTTTTTAATCGCTGAGCCTTGAGCATAATCAGTGAACAGAACAAAGCCCCGGCGAGCGGTTTTCTCAATTCCGATTTCCATAGTCTGTTCCTCACTTTATTTCATTGATAATTGCAACGGCTTTTTCCGGGGTAAGTTTTCCATATACCCGTTCGTTAACCATCATGGCCGGGCCCTGATCACACATACCTAAACAGTTTGTATATTCCAGGGTAATCCTTTTGTCCTTTGTGGTTTCGCCAAATTTTATCCCGAGTTCGCGCTCTATTGCGTTAACAATATCGTTTTTACCTGCCAAATCGCAAGAAATGGTTTTACATAACCGGACAACGTTCCGGCCAAGCGTTTTCGCGCTCAGGAATGAATAAAATGAGATAACGCTATATACTTCTACCGGATGAATTGATAATCTCCGTGCAATTTCCTGTTGAGCAAAGTCAGATATCCCATGATATTTCGCCTGCATTTCCTGTAAAATCGGAATGAGGGCATCACGAGTATCGCCATGCTTAATTGTTAATGATTCAATCTCACTAACCAGTTCATTTTTTTCATATACCAGCATTGTACCCTCCTGTTAACGTTTCAAAAATTTTTCTACCTTCGCGATTAACTCATCGGGCGAGATAGGTTTTTCTACAAATTCGTCAACAGGTATCATATTGCCTGATGTAAAATCAAGACCTGTGGCTTTAGCGATTGAGGTGTACATTATAATAGGAGTGGCTATTTTTTCCCGGCGAAGTTTTTGTGCCAGAAAGAAGCCGTCGTCCGGTTCGTTCATAATCACATCAAGAATAATCAGATCAGGATTCTTCTCTTTAATGATTTTGTACCCGTCATCCGGATTGTTGGCTGAAATGACTTCGAAACCCCTGGCTCTCAGTATTAGAGAACTGGCTTCGAGAATATCCTGATCATCATCGATAACTGCGATCAAAGACATTGGTTTCCTCAACTAATGAATGAATGAATGATTTTATTTATGCACTAAAAGCATTTATTTTATGCCTGTTCAATGGGTATAACCGGGAACGATATAATGAATTCAGTTCCTTCGCCATAAGTACTTTGACATTCAATCTTACCGGAATACGCCTCAATGATTCGTTTCACGATAGAGAGCCCCAGCCCTGTACCATGAATATTCTTAGTGAACTCATTCTTCGCACGGAAAAACTCGCTAAACAAGCGGTCTTTATCTTCAGGACGCAACCCGATACCGGTATCGCGAACAGAAATAACAGTATAATAGGCATCAGCCTTTACAGTTATATATATCGTTCCGTGCTCTTTATTGTACTTAATCGCGTTACTTACCAGGTTGGTAAGCAACCGTAAAAACTCATTTTGATCTACTTTTATAATATGTTTTTCGTCGGGACCCGGCAGGCTAAGTGTCAGGTCTTTCTTTTGCAATTCTACAGTAAACAAGCCGGCAACTTCGGCTATGGTTTCCTCTACAATAACTTCTTTTATCTCACGTGTAACTTTGTTCAATTCCATTCGTGAAATATCCAGCAGGTCATTAACCATTGTTAACAGCGA
This sequence comes from Ignavibacteria bacterium, assembly GCA_021286645.1. Lineage (GTDB taxonomy): Bacteria > Bacteroidota > Ignavibacteria > Ignavibacteriales > Ignavibacteriaceae > JACPGF01. The sequence continues at coordinate 80,438 of JAJTBZ010000064.1, read as the reverse complement.
TTGCAGGCGCCCGTGTGTCCTGTTAAGAAAATCGATTTGCTGCTCCTGACTGATATTCAACTCTGGTTTCCGCATAATATCGATAAATCCGATCGATGCAGCGATAGGGGCCTTCAATTCATGCGCCACCATAGATACGAACTGCGATTTGATTAACTCAAGGCGCTTAAACTCGGTAATATTTTTCAATACTACCACAACGCCCGCAAGCTTGCCATCGGCCTGTAATATGGGGCTAAAAGTTGCTTCAAGTATTAGTTCATTATTTGGTTTAATTTCAACTTCAATAGAAAACGAACTTTGTTGTTCTTCAACTTCAAAAAATTTTTCACTCAGCAGTTGGGCCACTTCAATAGGGAAATGCTCGGTTACAGGAATACCCAGGGGAAGATAAGTAACATCGAGCAGTTTTAATGCCGCCTGGTTAAAATAGGCAAGTTCCTCTTTTTTATTAATTACAATTACACCATCGGTAATTGAGTTAATAATAGTTTTCAGGCGGGTACGCTCAAAAGCCACTTCAAGTAAACTTTCTTCGCGTTCTTTCTTCAGGCGTTCAGTTTCGAGCAACAATTTACGTTTGCGTATGCCTGAATTAAGCTGGTTAATCAGCTCATCGGGTGAGAATGGTTTTAGTATGTAACCATCGGCGCCAAGTTTTGTCGCTTCAACCGCGGTCTCGTACGAGGCATACGCGGTAGCCATAAAGCAAACCGTATTAGGGAAAGTATGCCGGATTTCCTTGAGAACTTCAATCCCATTTCTATCCGGCATTTTTAAATCGATCAAAGCCAAATCATATTCGGTAGTAGTACCAAAACTGATGCCTTCTGAACCATTATGTGCTTCCTTTACTTCGAAACCTTCCATTTCGAGAATTCGCCGCACCGCGGTTCTCAGTGCTTCCTCATCGTCTACAACAAGGATATGGCCTTTACAATCTTCCACCATGGTAATTATTAATTAACCTCGTAAAAACTCTCAATTTTCGAGATTAACTCTTCAATTGAGATAGGTTTATTTAACAAAGCATCGCATTTGAGCCAGTCTTTTTCATCGGACGTATATGCATCAAACTTATAGCCGGTTACATGAGCCGCAGCGGTCATCATGATTACCGGAATTTTCTTTCCGTGCTCGGTTTTCTTTACATGGTAGTTCAGCATAAAACCTGAATCCATTTCTTCCATCATAAGGTCAGTTACAATTGCATCGGGTTTTTCTCTGTTAAATATTTCCAATGCTTCTCTACTTGAGTCAGCTGTTAATACTTTGTAGCCACTGGCTTCGAGCATAACTTGTACCTGATTTACAATATCCGGGTCATCATCGACTACTAATATTGTTCTTTTGTATTCCATCATATATCCTAATTAATTAAAGATTCAGAAAGTGTAATTACTTTTGGAAGACGGACGAAAAAGGTCGTCCCTTGTTCCGGCTGGCTTTCAAAATTGATATCACCTTTGTGCATTTTGATGATACCATAAGCTATTGCCATACCCAATCCGGTTCCCTTCCCAATTTTTTTCGTTGTAAAAAACGGTGTGAAAATTTTTCCCGCGTTTTCCTTGGGAATCCCACAACCAGTATCTGTTACCTTCACAACTAAAGATTCATGCTGTTCTTCGATAACAATTGTAATTTTTCGGTTTTCTCTGCCTTCCATCGCTTCGGCAGCATTCATAAGTAAATTCAGGAAAACCTGTTCTAATTGATCCTTATCAGCTTCCAGACTCGTATCATTTGCTTCGTGATGCATTTCAACTTTTACACCGGCAAAAGCAGGATGCGGTTTAAGCTTTTTTATCATTTGAGTAAGCAGATCGAACAGATCAAACTGCAATAACGAAAGCTTACCCTGGCGTGCAAAGTTTAGCAGGTTAGCTACTATGTTCTTGCAACGGTTGGCTTCATTAATAATTGTTTGCAAATCCTGCCCTGACCCCCCTGCTGCCTCAAGTCGTTCCACCTGACGCTTAACCAGCGAAGCATAGAGCATAATAGTACCTAATGGATTATTAATTTCGTGAGCTATTCCGGCCGCTAACTGCCCAATTGATGCCAGTTTTTCAGCCGAGTGTAATTGTTCCTGTGTAGACCGCAAATCCTCGTAAGCGTTTTGTAGCTCATCAATCAAAAATGGCAAACACATCTGCCGCTCGGCAAGTCCTTTACCAACCGATATGGCAAACTCTTTACAGGTTAAATACCCGCAAGCTCCACAATTTAATCGATCACGATCGGTATGTTTATTTATCGAAGCCAGGATTGTGGTCAAATCTTCATCCGAGACGTATTCAGAATATACCTGTCTGCTTTCGAACTCGCGTTCCAGTTGCAGATCGCGGCTATTGTACAGATTACTTTTCCAAACTTTTTTATCAACAAGGTTAATACTGTCCTGAACGAACTCGATAACTTTTTCACGGCGTGAATAATGATTTAACGAACTATCAATTCCTGGTCCGCTAATGCAGCCTTCACAGAATAATACATCAATAAAGCGTGCATTAATCTGGTTATCCTTCAACTCTTCAAATAACTCAATTACTTTGCTCTTCCCTTCAACTACTAAAATTTCTTTTTCCATAAGGTCAATAGAAATATCAGCTGTTTTTAACAGGCCGCCTGCCAACGGATATACTTTCCCTAAATTGGCATGTGGCGGATCGAAATTCGAATCTTCTAAATCATCCAGGTTAAGAGCATTTTCGTTCAGGATATTCTTTAATTCAGCAAAAGTAAAAACTTCATCAATAACGCCTTCTACCTGCGGATCCCTGCCTTCAACTTTTTTTGCAATACAGGGGCCGAAAAACACAATTATATGTTCTTTTCCATAAACCTGTTTAACATATCGCCCCATGGCAATCATCGGTGATACAATTTTGGCCAGGTTCGGAACAAGTTTCGGATAGTATTTCTCAATATAGTGGCAAACAGCCGGGCAGCTGCTGCTAATAATGGTTTCCGCGGGGTTATTGCTTATTTCTTCAGCATATAACGGGCTGATAAGATCGGCGCCAAACGCTGTTTCCATTACCATAGAAAAACCAAGTTTTCGTAAAGCAGCGGGTAATTTTCGGTAATTTTCTGGCCACGAAGCTGCAAACGAGGGAGCTACTAATGCTACCGCGGTGCCTTGCTGTATTCTCTCGAGGAATTCCAGGGTATTGGTCGATTTTACTCCTTTTGCCTGCTGCGAACATACTTTTACACAATGCCCGCATACAATGCACCGATCCTGCATAATCAAAGCTTGTCCGTTAACAACTCTGATTGCTTTGGCCGGACATTCACGGATACATCCGTAACATCTGCGGCATCGATCTGGTTTGGTGCTAATTACGCCTTCCATATAGGATTCATTTCGAGATTATTGAATTTCTGAAACCTGATATACAACTTACATAAGCATTTAGCGTGCCAATTACCAGTTTTTTGCTCTTGTATTGCTACATGTATCGAAAATGACTATTTACTAAGCAGGAAGGAAAATCCAATCGCCATAAAGCATTTAATTATATAATGTTATAGGGATTTTTCTTTAGTGTTGCGATTTTCAACAATTATCAAAAACAGATTTTTTTTTCATGAATAATGAGATTTTTTTTCTCACTTACTATTCATTACTTCTAAAAACCAAGAAGTCTTTTTCTTATTTCGTAAATAATATGAATGAAATTTGCCAATAAAGTGGAAAGATTATATATACTGCACTCTGCAAGTAAGTGTGCATTATTTAATTCGCTGTTACTATGGTATTACCGGATTGGACTGCTAAAGAGTTTCTGTTCGTTTAATAAACTCATAAATAATAGGATCGGATGAATTCAGCAACTCCTCGGGTTTGCCGGTAAAATATACCCGCCCCTCATGCATCATAGCCACACGATCTGCCACGTTTTTCACGCTAAACATATCATGGGTTACTACAATAGCAGTTGCTTTTACTTTTGATGCAACATCTTTTATAAGATTGTCAATTGAATCTGACATAATGGGATCTAAGCCGGTTGTAGGCTCATCATACAGAATATAATTGGGGTTAGTAACAAGAGCCCGCGCCAAACCGACCCTCTTACGCATCCCCCCGGAGAGCTCTGAAGGCCGTAATTTCTGAATACCTGGTAAACCGACCAATTCAAGTTTCTCAGCTACCGCAATTTCTATTTCGGCCAGGCCGGGTTGTATTTCGGCTTCTACCAAAGGTAGAGCAACATTTTCCTCAACCGACATAGAATCGAATAGCGCCCCGCTCTGAAACAGGAATCCAAATTTTTTACGTATTTCGTACAGCTCTTTTTGCGACAACGTATTAATTATATTGCCTTCTACCTTTACGTACCCGGCGTCGGGTGAAAGCAAACCCACGATATGCTTGAGCATTACACTTTTACCACAACCGCTTCTTCCAACAATAACCATCGTCTCGCCATCGCGAATTGTCAAATCAACTCCGCGTAATACCTGTTTACTGCCGAAGCTTTTTTGTAGGTTAGAAATTTCAATCATGGTAATTGCCTGTAATTTTTCTAAAGAGCTTTAATCAAGCGTTCAATTATATCGGCACTGCCAATACCCTCGGCTTCAGCATTGAAGTTGGTTATAATTCTATGCCTTAATACTGGCAGTAAACTCTTTTGCACGTCGCTTATATCCGGCGTATATCGTCCCTCTAGCAGAGCATATGCCTTTGCAGCGAGTATTAAATACTGGGAAGCCCTCGGGCCGGCGCCCCACCGAACCCACTCTTTTATAAACGGTATCTGTGTGGCAGACGGGCGGGTACTGGAAACCACTCTAACGACATAATCTACCACGTTATCAGCCACAGGAACTTTACGTATTAAATCCTGATACTGAATCAACTCATCTGCCGAGAGAACTTTTTGCAATTCCGGTCGATAGTCACTGGTGGTTTGTTGTACAATAAGCTTTTCTTCTTCAAACCCCGGATGCCCCAGCCATAGATTAAACATGAACCTGTCAAGCTGCGCCTCGGGTAACGGGTAGGTCCCTTCCTGTTCAATGGGGTTCTGGGTAGCCAAAACAAAAAACGGTTCCTGCAACTGATATGTTTTTCCCGAAGCAGTTACCCTGTGCTCCTGCATTGCTTCCAATAAAGCACTTTGTGTTTTCGGCGGTGTCCTGTTTATTTCATCGGCTAATATTACGTTGGCAAAAACCGGTCCGGGAACGAAATGGAAACTCCTTTTCCTGGTTACCGGGTCTTCGTCGATAAGTTCTGTACCCGTTATATCACTGGGCATTAAATCCGGCGTAAATTGAATTCTCCTAAATTGAAGATCAAGCACATCGGCAAGTGTTTTAATAAGCAAAGTTTTTGCCAAACCTGGAACTCCGACAAGAAGACAATGCCCCCGCGCCAATAGAGAGATAATTAATTGTTGAACTATCTCATCCTGGCCAATAATAACTTTTCCAATTTCAGCTCGAAGTGTTTTTACCGAATCGGTAAACTTGCCTGCTAATTCAATATCCGGGTGTTTTGTATTCATGGTATTCAGATTTACGCTCTGTTATATTTTTATTTCCCAGAAAATTTTTGCTTTCAGTTCTTCCATCCATTTTTTATAAAGCTGCTGACGTTTATACTCATCGGCAAGTTTCTTTATATCAGTAAAGTCTACACTAAGATCCGGCTGATGTTGTTCAACACGCTTTTCAAGACAAACAATATGATACCCGTATTTACCGCGTGAGTAATCGACACGTTTCGGGAAAGAGATATCACCATCCTTCATTTTAGCAACAATATCTAACAGGTTTTTATCCATCTGTTCCAGATAGAAATTCCCAAGCACGCCGCCAAAAGCAGAAGTTTCTTCATCGTCGCTATATTTTTTAGCGAATTCCCCGAATGTATCTACTTTACGAACAATACTGTCGCGTACAGCGCTCAGGAACTCAATTGCATGCAAATCAGCCTCGTCATCGGCCTTAACTTTAATCAGTATATGACGTGTATGAACTGCATCGCCGCGTCTTTCCAACAATTGAATTATATGATAACCTGCCGGCGATTCGGTAACAGGTGAAAATTCATTAACCTGCAACGCGAAAGCGGCTGCTTCAAATTCAGGGTAGAATATACCGCGTTTTACAAACCCAAGGTCACCGCCATGCGAGGCGCTTCCCGGATCTTCAGAAACAGATTTTGCTAACGCTGCAAAATCAGCTCCCTTCTTTATACTATCGAGTATGGCTTCTGCCTGAAGACGGTATTTATTTTTCAATTCACTTGAAGTTTTTGGATTCCTGAATATATGCGATATTTTCATTTTTTCGGGTATTACACCCAAGCTATCACGGAAGCGGTAGAAAAAGTCTTCTACTTCTCTGCGGGAAGATTCCATTTGCCCAAATTTTTTCTCCTGAACGCGCTGAATCATAATTTCCTTTTTCACGTTATCGCGCAATTCACGGCGAATTTTCTCGATACTCATATTGTACATTTGCTCAATTTTTTCTTTTGAGCCATATTGCTGTGTAAGTACATTTACCTGATAATCGATCTGACGGGCAACATCTTCCTCAGAAACGACTACTGAATCGATAAGTCCCTGGGCATAAACTAATTTTTCTTCGATAATGCTATTTAATATAGTACGGCGTAATTCAGGGGTATCGGCTTTTGCTTTTTTCTGGGATATCATTAAGCTCACCTGGAAATCCAGCTCGCTTTTCATAATAATTTCATTATCGACTATTGCCACAACCCTATCAAGAGTCTCCTGAGCAAAGCCAATAGCGGTAAAAAACAAAAATATCGTAATTATCAGACGTTTCATTGTACTTTCACTTTTTTCTTCTTAAATCTAATCAACTAATTTACTGCATTTTTTTGATATTCAACTACGCTAAATGCGCCGCCTAAAACCTAATAATCAGGGTTTTCCATATCAATTTTACTACCCGTATATAAGTCACGGATATATTTATCTATATAATCTGCTTTCTTTTTTTCAATAACACGGCGGCTAATAATTTTCCGCAGCACATCAATTGAAGGAAGCGCCCCGGGAGAAAAAGAATTTTTCAGGTACACAAAGGCATATTTACCGGGTGCTGTGCCAAACACTATCGAAGTTTCGCACTCCATCATGGTGGTAATCAGCCGTTGCATCATTCCGGTTTCAATTTCATAAATATATTTAAAATTGTTCGTATAAAGCCCAATATCCTTGTCTTCACGAGCGGCTTTAACAATTGCAACCCATCCATTGGCAATTGAAGTTTGCCGAAGCTGCTCGGCTTTTCGTTCCGATGAACATACTACGATATTATATAAATAACTTTGTTCATTTACCCTGAATTCATCCTTATGTTCTGCATAGAAAGAATGTAATTCTTCATCAGAACAGTCGAAATTTTGATCGTCTCCAATTCTTTTCAATAGCAAAGCAGCGGCAAGTTCCTTTTTGGAGCGTTCCATCATATAGTGGAAATCTGTTTTTTCGAGTATTCCCTCTTTCAGAGCTTTCTGATATAGCAATTCGGTGCGAATCCAGCGTTGATATAATTCATGGCGGGCAGTCGGAGAGGAGGCTAATGAAGAGTCATATAAAGCCATGAACTCTTCTTCAGTCAGATATGAATCGTTAACACGTGCCAGATAATTCGTTCTTTTCGGTTTATCACCGCACCCCTGTAACAGGAGTGCGGCAATAAAAATCACAAAAAGAAAACTATTTTGTAACCGGCTTTTGTAAATTATCATAATAGAAAGTCGGTTCATATTTTTTCTGCAAAGTTTGCAGGTAAGCTTCTTCTAAACGCTTCGCTTCCTGTTCCTGGTATGCACCGGAAACTTCAGCTTTTGCTTCTTCAAATGTTTTAACGCGTGCTGCTTCTTTTTTAACCAATTTTACAATCGACATACCACCTTCATTGTTGATGATAGGTGAAATATCACCGGGGTTAACTAACTTGGCAGCTGCTTTCGAAATATCGCTTTGATCAACTTCAGTTAATTCTACGAGACCGGCTTTTTCCTGCATGCCGGCACGCTGTGTGTATTTAGCAGCCAAAGAATCCAATGGTTCACCGGCTTTCAACCTTTTCTGATAATCTGCTACTGTTGCAGAATCACCACGGAAGAATAACTCAACGTATGATACGCGGTCGCTCCATTTATATGAATCCTTATTGGCATTGTAATAAGCTACTAATTTTGCGCTATCCAGCTGGATTTTATTCCATACTTCTTCTTCCTGAAGTTTGAAAATAAAGATACCATTTTTGTAATCTTCCATGAGGCTGGCAAATTCCGGATTAACTTTTGGCAAATCCAGTGCTTCCGCTTCAATGGCTAATTGATCAGTATATTTTTTCAAACCCGTTGTTACCGTTGCTTTGCTGATTTCGCGTGCGTTGGTTTCAGGTATAGATAAAGCGAAATTAAATAATGAATCAACTGTATAAGCCGCGCCATTTAAGTTAAATAAAACGGTTGACCTAACAGTATTATACCATGAATTTTTCTGCACATCAAAGACGAATTTACTTGTATCGCCTGCTGCCTTTACAAATGCATTAATACCTTCTGCATTTTCCATATATCCATGACGTGTTTTGGAAGCCTTGGCTAATGTATCATAATCGCCCTGATAGCGATACATCTGATAATTACCTTTTAAAGCTTCTTTATCATCTTCATATTTCGGATAAGGTTTCTGGTCGGTTATTTTAATGATATGATAACCGTACATAGTTCTCACTATTCCGGAAATTTCGCCTTTTTTCAGGTTAAATGCCGCCACATCAAATTCAGGCACCATCATCCGTCGTTCAAAGAAGTTCAAATCACCGCCGTTAACTGCGGTTGAACGATCTTCGGAATATTTTTTGGCAATTTCTTCAAAGTTACCGCCATTTTGCAGCATCTGATAGACCGAATCAATATGTTGTTTTGCACGAACAGTATCAATCTTTCCGGCCTCGTTAGAGAACATTGCCATAATATGGCTTGCTCTAATCTGCGGGACACGAACTTTCTTTTCGGTAACCTTAATAATATGCCACCCGAATTGGGTTTTTACCACTGCAGGATAAACACCGCCTACAGGAGTGCTGATATAGGCTTCTTCAAATTCAGGCGCGCGTAATAAAAGCGGTGTGAAGAAGAAAACATCGCCACCCAATTTTGCAGAATAGTTATCCTGAGAATATTTACGGGCCATTTCTTCAAATGGTTTGCCAAATTTAATAATGCTGTCAAGAATTGCATTTGCTTTTACGAGTAGTTTAGCTTCACCTGAACTATCAGGTCTAAACATAATATGGCTTACGCGATATTCATTTTTTCTCAGTTCCCATAATCTGTGAAGATTGGGTTCAACAAGTTTTCTATCCAACAAATATGTTACGCCAATTTTCTTTTTATAATCCAGCAGTTCATTTTGCAAATCAACGTTTTTCTCGAATCCACGTGCTTTTGCATCTGCCAGTTTCATTTTGAAATTGGTATAAAGCTTCAGGAATGCTTTGGAAGCATCAACTGAATCACTTGTAGGCATTATTCCGAAATTTTTAGTATATGCATCCTGGTACTCTGTATAGCTGATCTTTTCATCACCAAATTTAGCAACTACTCCCGCGTTGCTGCCTAAACAGCCTGCAAGGAACAACATGCCAGAGATTCCTAAAAGGGATAACAACACTTTTTTCATATTAGTTATCTTCTCCATTAATTGTAAGTTATTTTATAAAATGAATCATTATTGTATCGTGTGCCGGTACACTAACTCCCAAAATACCACCTGTATCTTTGCCAGGTACCGAAGCTGCATGTATTACCGATTGAATGCCGGTATATTTTGCATTCCAATTCTGAAGTAATTTGCCAACATCTACCTGATTAATTCGCAACGAGTTTTCATCGCGCCACTTACCGTCCTTCTCTACCAATAATTTTCCGGCGCTGATTTCTGTACTCACCTTCAGCCCCATCAATTTCCGGTAGTTATTTCGGACTTCCGGTATCGTTGAAACTTGCTGAAAATATCCCTGCATCATATTATTTGCATTCAAAGACTGTATCAGTAAAGAATCTCCAGGCAGTGTTACCACAAAGATACCTTTTTTCTCAGGGCAGCTCTTGAATGTTATCCACCCACATTCATATCTCTCGGTAAAATTTCCTGTTGCAGCGCTAACTGCTTCTGGAATATAATCGAGCGGCGAATATGGTAAACGAATCTGACTCAGGGTTTTAAAAGTGTATACAAGTTCATATCCGGGCTGACCATTACGATCCATCTCCCTGATCGAGCTCCATTCTGCACCCAATGCAGCAGCTTCTCGTTTCATGGTAGCAGTATCGGGTAAATACCGAATATCTTTGCCTCCTGGTCTTCTTCCCGAAGCCGAAGAAACCATTTCCGCCACCGTGGGATCCAGATAGACCGATCTGACGATTTTACCACTGCCATCAGGATTAACCATTACTCTGGTAACAATATCCAGGCACCCGGTAACAGGCAATACAAAGAACATCAGTACGCAAAAGAACCAAATAGTATTTTTTGTAAAGCGAAAAATTCCCGTAATCATTACTTATTCTATCGGCTAAACAAATAAAAAAACATAACTAAGTATATTAACCAATGAATGAACGAAAATCAAGCGAATTAATTAAGGTATTTTGTTATTAGAAGGAGATTTTGACTTTTCCAGACACAAAAACTGGTAAATTCCGGATAAAATACCCTTATAGGTATTCGGACGTTAAAAGTCACGGCAAAGTTCCGTAAATATAAAAAAAAAGCAGCGTTACCGCTGCTTTTACGTATGAAATGCTCTTTTTTTATTCTACAGTCCAGGTATTCCCGGAAAACAGAAGTTTTTCCAATGTGCCAACACCTTTAACTTTTTGAACATCACTAATCTGCTGCTCTACTTCGGTATCGTATGTCGGTTTTTCGGTTTTATAAAAAACACCTATCGGTGTAGGGAAACCGGGGTTATTGGCAAGGCTGGAAAGGATGAAGGCCCGAACGGGGCTATTATCCATTTCATCATGTACCCATAGATCACTCACGGAATGCTCACCTGAAGTTAAATCCACGATAACCGGAGTAAATCCATCAAGCTTAATACCCTTATCATTATTTTTACCAAACACCAATGGTTTACCATGTTCCATTACAACAACGTTATCTGCTTTGGATTCTTTATCGGTCAATACATCAAAAGCACCGTCATTGAAAATATTACAATTCTGATATATTTCAATTAGTGCTGCACCCTTGTGAACAGCTGCTTTTTGCATCATTGCCTGCAAATGTTTTGGTTCACGGTCAATGGAACGAGCCACAAAAGTACAACCCGAAGCTACAGCCATTGTTATAGGGTTAAAAGGAAAATCAATACTGCCATAGGGAGTTGTTTTTGTTTTTTTACCCTTTTCTGATGTAGGAGAATATTGGCCTTTAGTTAAACCGTATATGCGATTATTAAATAACAACATTTTCAGATCCATGTTCTTCCGGGCAGCATGGATAAAATGATTACCGCCAATACTCATTAAATCGCCATCACCGCTGGCAACCCAAACAGCTAACCTCGGATTAGCAATTTTTACACCGGTAGCTATTGCCGGGGCCCTGCCATGAATACCATGAAAACCAAATGTATCCATGTAATACGGAAATCGGCTCGAACAGCCAATACCGGAAACCCAAACGATATTTTCTTTAATTACATCCATTTCCGGCGAAACTCGTTGCATCTGCGCTAAAATTGAATAATCGCCGCAACCGGGGCACCAACGAACATCCTGATTAGATGCGAAATCTTTAGCTGTTAACTTCACTTTCGTTTCCTGTGTGTTTACATTAGTTTGTTCCATTGTCACCTCCGAGCACTTCAATTATTTTTTCTTCTAATTCTGCAACCTTGAATGGTAATCCCTGTACTTTATTAAATGGAAGAACCTCGATAAGGTATTTTGCCTGAATAATCTTTGAAAGCTGTCCCAGGTTTAATTCAGGGAGTAATATTTTTTTGAATCGCTTCAGCACATCACCCATATTTTTCGGGAATGGGTTAATATAGCTAACATGTGCCTGCGAAACTTTGAAACCTTTCTTACGTACCTTTCGGATTGCTTCATGGATCGGGCCATATGTACTACCCCATCCCAAGACCAATAAATCACCTTCCGCCTCACCATCAACTTCAAGATCCGGAATTTCATTGGCAACATTATTAATTTTTTGTTCGCGTGTACGCACCATAAATTCATGATTGGCCGGATCGTACGAAATATTTCCATAAATATGCTTCTTCTCAAGACCTCCCACGCGATGCTCCAGACCAGGAGTACCGGGAACCGCCCAGGGACGTGCAAGATTTTCATCGCGCAAATAGGGATGGAAGCCTTCCGGATCAGTACGGAAACTAACCGGAATAGGAGCCATTTCTTCTTTCGTTGGTAACCGAAGGGGTTCAGCGCCATTTGCAATAAAACCATCGGTTAGCAGTATAACCGGAGTCATGTACTTAACCGCGATACGTGAAGCTTCCTGAGCTTTCCAAAAACAATCTGCCGGACTGTTGGCAGCCAGAACCACAACAGGTGCCTCGCCGTTACGTGCATACATCGCCTGCATTAAATCGCCCTGCTCGGTTTTAGTTGGCAATCCGGTACTCGGCCCGCCACGTTGAACATCAACAATGACTAATGGAAGTTCAGTTATTACAGCCAAACCAATTGCTTCGGTTTTAAGAGATAACCCCGGGCCGCTGGTGGTTGTTAAGGCTAATGAACCAGCATACGCCGCGCCGATAGCCGAACAAATACCGCTGATTTCATCTTCAGCCTGAAATGTTTTAACTCCATATTCTTTAAGCTTACTCAATTCCTGCAAAATTTCAGTCGCCGGTGTTATAGGGTACGAACCAAGGAACAACTGAAGATTAGCACGTAACGCCGCGGTAGCCATTCCCAATGCGACGGCTTCATTACCGTTAACGTTTCTATAGGTGCCGGGAGCCAGTTTAGCCGGTTGAACTTCATACTTCGTAGAGAATACTTCGGTGGTTTCACCATAGTAATAGCCAGCCATCAGAGCTTTTTTATTGGCTTCAACCATCACGGAATTCTTTTTGAATTTTTGTTCAATCCACTCGACACTCGGTTCAACCGGACGGCTGTACAACCAGTACATCAAACCAAGTGCAAAGAAATTTTTGCAGCGTTCTTTTTCCTTATTCGTTAATTTTAATTCTTCAAGAGCCGTCATTGTCAAATCAGTAAGCGGCACAGGAATTACATTATATCCTTGCAGGCTGTTATCTTCAAGAGGGCTAACAGCATATTCTGCCAGGCGGAGATTTTTACTATCAAATGAACTGGTATTTACAATTATTGTAGCGTTTGATTTCAAGTCCTTCAAATTTACCTTAAGTGCGGCGGGATTCATCGCAATAAGAACATCAGGGCTGTCACCAGGTGTCTGTATATCACTACTGCTAAAATGTAACTGAAATCCACTTACTCCGTACAATGTGCCGGCAGGGGCACGGATTTCAGCAGGATAATCGGGCAGTGTGCTCAGATCATTACCGACCAACGCGGTTGTATTGGTGAACTGCGTTCCGGTGAGCTGCATGCCATCGCCAGAGTCACCGGCGAAGCGTACAGTTACATCTTCCAGAACTTGAACTTCAACATCTTTTGCCATTTTTTTCTCGTAATCAATATTTAAAAAAAATTGTCTGAATGAAAATAATAAAGAAATTTACGAATTTCAATAATTCAAAATCCGTACCACATGCAACATAAATTCAGTAAGTTCTCTTTCATAAGCTTCAATTGCCTTTTTTTATTAGCTCCATGCAATTAATACTAAAGAAATCTACTTATATATCAACATTACTTAAATAATTTAGGAGAACATTTTTTTATGATTTCTCTACTATTTTCTGTAATTCGTAATCGGGCAACTATCTCCCATCCTTTTTTTAGGAAATGGGCAATAACATCTCATAGGGAAATACGAACTAAAAATTACCCACATCCGACTGAGCCCGTAAATTTTTCGCTCGTAAAATGAATTTTTCACTAAAAACAATAGAGATTATCACACACACAGGATATTATAGCTCGCCTAAACGTGCTATTCAATCCCAACTACTAAGGTAAGAAAAAAGTTGCATAAGTACCGCATAAAAAAAATGCCGGTCGTGACCGGCATTACAAATATTGTTTGCGTTGCAAAATTACAGCAACCCTTCGGCCTTCATTAATTCTGCCCCTAAAATAGAACCTCCTGCTGCCCCCCGTATGGTATTGTGAGACAATACTACAAATTTGTAATCGAATAGTGAGCAAGGACGTAAGCGCCCAACACAGGTGGCCATACCTTTATCCAAATTACGGTGTAAACGGGGTTGAGGATATTTTTCCTCGAAGAAATAGTACACAGGGTGAATAGGAGCATAGGGTAAGTTCAACTTTTGCGGAAGACTGGAAAATTCTTGCCAAACTTTAATAATCTCATCCATTTGCGGCTTGGATGTAAGCTTCACTTGTACAGTTTCCAAATGTCCATCCAACACAGCAACCCGGTTTGTTTGTGCACTTATCTTCATTGCAGCGGGAATGATCCCCTGAGCAGAGTAGGTACCAAATATTTTTGTCGGTTCAGTTTCAAGTTTTTCCTCTTCACCGGAAATGTAAGGCACTACATTATCTATTATATCTAAACTGGCCACACCCGGATAGCCTGCACCGGATAGAGCTTGCATTGTTACAACATTTACCTGTTCAAGGCCAAAATTATCAATCAAAGGTTTCAGCGCTAAAGTTAATCCGATAGTTGAACAGTTGGGATTGGTTACAATTGCGCCACCGTTAAAATTTTGCTGCTTTATCAGTTGAAGATGCTCATAATTAACTTCAGGCACCAATAATGGAACGAAAGTATCCCAACGATGATTCTTTGAATTCGAAACAACAACATGGCCTTCGGAAGCCAGCCGTTCTTCAATCTCTCCGGCAACAGAAGAATCGAGACCTGAAAAAAGTAATTTACTTTCAAATTTGCCTTCACAACTTTTAACTGTAAGTTTGGCAATACTTTCAGGAATAGGAGTACTCAAAATCCAGTTAACAGCCTGCTTATATGTTTTACCTGCTGACCGGTCAGAAGCGGCTACTTCCACCACTTCGAAATACTCATGGTTCTCTAGAAGTTGAATGAATTTCTGGCCCACACTTCCGGTGGCACCCAGTATTCCAACAGGAATTTTGGTACTCAATCGATATTCTCCGTATTTTATTAATATTTTCCTTTTAGGATATTAATAAAAAAATATCGCTATTCAAAATTCTTTATAAATTTATGCACACATTATGCAATATCAATTTATTCACTTCAATTCCCTGCTCAATAATTTCATCAGGCGGAAGGAATTTTGGTGTATGTAAACCGTGCCGTTCTCCCTTCCCGGTACCAAGCCAATGCATATAGGAAGGATATTTTGCAGTAAACAACCCGAAATCCTCCGCAGTCATTTTTAGGCCACAGTCAATAACAGAAAAATGTTCAGCAAGAATCGGGATTATTTTCGAGTGCAATTTGTGATCAACTACCACCTCAGTGTATGGGCTGCTCAAATTTAACTTGTAAGTAATTCCCAATTTATTTGCCAAAGATTCTAGTTCTTTGGTAAATTGGGCAACTATATCCTCTTGTAGCGCAACTCGCACTGTTCTCAAGGTTCCCTCAGCACGCGCGTGTCCTGGAATAATATTTCGGGCAGTACCCGAGTAAACTTTTCCGTACCCAAATAATACCGGTTTAGGTGCCTTCGAAATAATTTCATCGGCCCTCTGTAAGAACTGCATCATAGCCTGTAAGGCGTGTATCCCCCTCTCCGGAAATGCAATATGGGCCGATTTCCCGTAAATATCCACATCAATTTCAACAGCTGCCGCGAACAATGTACCTGGTGTAGTAGCGATTGTACCGAAGTCGTATTCATCGGTAACATGTTGCGCGAACGCGTAGATAATGTTATACGTATCCAGAATTCCAGAGTTGATAATTCTTTCTGCGCCCCCGCCGCCTTCTTCACCAGGTTGAAATACAAAAAGCAGATTTTGCTGAATGTTATTGGTACATACATATTCAATAAACCCTGCCAGTATAGAAGCGTGTACATCGTGGCCACATGCATGCATATTCGAATTGCAGGAACTAAACTGACATCCCGTTTCCTCCTGAACAGGCAACGCGTCGATATCCGCCCGGAATAGCATGTACGGCCCGTTATTCACCGTATATTCAACGACCAGACCAGTAGGTAAAGGACGGTGAATTTGCAAACCGGTAAATTGCTGTAAATATGCTAATATTGTTTCTGTTGTATTGTATTCTTCGAACATTAATTCAGGCATCGAGTGCAAACGATGCCGCAATTGATGTATGCTGTTCATGGCAATTTCCTCGTTATAAAACCATTTATTTCTTTAACAACCCTTGTATTTTAAAGATTGTTCCATTCTCCTTCTGAGTCCATACTACAAATATACAGAGAAACTGACGGGCTTTGATACAAGTGGGTATGTCGATTACGTAAATTTAAACAAAAACCAAAGTCATAGGGTTATTTTACGTAAAACAATGTAATTTTGTATTTTAACCAATTGCTCATTTAGCTAAAAAGATACTTTATGCTTAAACCAGAATTAATTGAAAAACTCAAAAAAATTAAAATATTCCTGACAGATGTTGATGGAGTACTTACCGATGGCGGTATGCATTATACTGAAAACGGTTTGTATGTTAAAAGGTTTCATGTCCGCGATGGTATGGGATCGGTACTCTTAACCAAAGCAGGCTTGAAAACAGGATTAATCTCCAGCGACCGCTCCCCAATAGCAAAAATGCGTGGACAGGTACTTAATTTCCAGCATATATATACCGGAACATGGTCAAAAACAGAGGCACTTGCAGAAATATGCGAGATCGAAAGCATCGCGAAAGAGAATGTTGCCTTTATTGGCGATGATGTAAATGATCTGGATATTTTACGGGAAGTTGGTTTTAGCGCCTGCCCTGCTGATGCGATTGAAGACGTTAAAAACACGGTACATTATATTTGTAAAACGAATGGGGGATTTGGCGCGTACCGCGAAATTGCTGATTTAATTTTAACATTCTCGGATTATAAATTATGAAATACCTATTCGTTATTTTTATGGCTACTTCAATACTATTTGCACAGAACAGTTTTTCGCATATCGATTCATTAATTGAATCGGGCAGTTTCTCACAAGCTCAAAAGCTTATCACCGAAACACTTACCACACCAGGGACTACGCCACTCGTAAAGTGGGAATTGGAATTCCGTCAGGAGCGCATGGCCAGAATACGTGCTGATTTCAACAAAACTGAAGATCAGGTTTTGGGCTATATCAAAAAATATATACCGGAAGCAGATGCCACCTTAATGCGCAAGTGGGAAAATAACCAAACCCTGGAAATGAAAAACATCGATGGCAACCGGTGGTATTTTTCACTCGCAGCCAGAAATTTGTTCCGCCTCGATGCCGATGCTAAAAAGCGGTTCGAAACAATTGAAGGATTACAAACCGAGCGCTACGCCCCCCTACTAGAATCCGAGTTGCCGCAAATTATTGCTGCCGAAGGCGGCAACCTTCGCAGACCAATTGAAATTACCTGTTCATATACCCTAACAGTAAAACCGGATGCCGTACCCGCAGGTGAAATTATCCGTTGCTGGATGCCATATCCCCGCACAGGAGAACTACGTCAGAAGAATGTCCAATTGGTATCATCGGGTGAACCAGATTACATCATTTCACCAGCTTCCTATGGTCACCAGTCAATTTATATGCAAAAGCCCGCCATTGCCGGCCAACCAGTGGTATTCACATATTCGTTTAAATACACGGCCTTTGCAGAATATTACAATCTGGATGTTAATAAAATTAATTTCACTGATGTGCCCGATAATATTCTTCAACAATATACCCGCGAAGAATTACCTCAAATTAAATTTACTGAAACAATTAAAAAACTCTCCAATACAATAGTTGGAACAGAAAAAGATAAAACTCAAAAACTCTTAAAGATATATAGCTGGATTTCTAATAATATTCCCTGGGCAAGCGCCCGCGAATATTCTACAATTCCCGATATACCGGCATACTGTGCAATCAATGGTCACGGCGATTGTGGAATTCAAAGTTTACTTTTCATTACTCTCTGCCGCTATAACGGAATCCCCGCGCGGTGGCAAAGTGGCTGGATGTTGCACCCTAACGCAGTTAACCTTCATGATTGGGCTGAAATGTATGTCGCCGGTGCGGGTTGGGTTCCTGTCGATCAATCTTTTGGATTGCAGGAAAGCACCAATCCAAAAATCCACTGGTATTTTCTGGGGAATTCCGACCAGTATCATTTGATTGTGAATAGTGGTGTAGCGCAGAATTTTTACCCCGAAAAGTCCTACCCTCGCAGCGAAACGGTGGATTTTCAGAGAGGAGAAGTTGAATGGCGGGGCGGGAACCTTTATTTTGATAAATGGGGTTATGATATGAAAGTTTCATATATTACAAAATAGAGTTATAAAATAACGTATATGAGCAGAAGTGCGGTATAACCCGGCATAAAGGGCGCGGTTTTACGAATGAAAACCTTAAGGGAACAACCCGGGTTATTTTATTAATAAACAGCGACTTAACCGTTTCTTTATCCTCTTTGGTTTTACGATTTTTGGCAGATGTGATCTGTGCACACGATTCATTTGTCAGAATCGTTATATTTTGTATTTTATTAAGTTAATTTAAATTAAAAGGCAGCAATGAAAAAAAATCTTGTTTTTTTAATAGGTTTTCTACTATTATTTATTTTCCCGGTGCATGCCCAATCGAATAACGTGAAAATCGGGACAAATTTTAAAGAAATATCGCCCAATGGTGCAGTATATGATTATTCTGTAGCAAATGCACTTAATATGCATGTCTCAGTATGGGGATATGTTAGACTTCCGGGACGATATATCGTTCCAACGAACTTGATGCTTTCCGACATTATCTCATACGCTGGCGGCCCATCTCCTGATGCATTGTTAAATGATATCAGAGTTATTCGCACGTATGCCGATTCGACTCAAAAGGTTTTCACATTCAATTATAATGATTTAATGTTTGAGCCAAAAGTAAAAGGGACCATGAGCAACATGGTTATTCAGGCAGGTGATATCATCATCCTCCCCGGCGAACCACGTTTCTACTTCCGTGATTATTTCACGATGACACTGGCAGTAGTTTCTACGCTCATTTCACTTTCAATTTTAGTACTTAACATTGTTAAATAGCAGGAGCTTCGTTTGAACAAGACAGAGAAATATTTTATAGAACATCAGCCGAAATCGTTACGCGAGAATATTGATCTCATTCGGACGAATATTTTTCCGGTTTTTATTATCGCGCTTTCCAGCTTGGTTTTCTCGGTAATCTATGCGTACAACGCGGTAAATATATACAAAGCAACCGCGCTTATGAAGATATCAAAACCAACCGGTAATATTCTCGAGGCACCCTTGATGCCTACCTTTACAGATATTCAGTTTGACCGTTTCCTTAGTAACGAAATTGAAATTCTTAAAAGCACTGCCCTCAGACGCAGGGTTGCTGCTGCCCTTATCGATAGTTTTAAAACTTCTAATAATCCACAGGATTTTTACTTACTTCTCGACTCGGATAATCGGAAATCCAAAAATTCATTACCAAAAGTGAATAAGATCGAAAGCTTGGTTTCTGAGTTAAAGAGTGTTGACATCGAAGCAAAAAGAGGTTTGGATTTCGTTGAAATCACCGTTCTCTCTCCCTCAAAAACTGAAGCTGCTTTAATCGCCAACACCTACGCGAATATGTATAAAACAATGAATCTTGAACTGAGCAGGAACCAGCTTACCAATGTTCGCCAGTTCCTTAATCAGCAAAGAGATGACAAGCAGAAAGAGTTAAGCCAGGCTGAAGAATCCTTGAAATCATTCCAAGAACATGGCGGAATTGTTTCGTTGGAACAACAGGCAAACGCTCTTATTTCACAATTATCCAGCCTCGAAGCAAAACGCGACGCTGCTAAAATCGACTTATCTTCTTCCGACAAAGTTTTGCAGAAGTACCGCCAGGAACTTAAGGACAGAGCGCCTTATGTAAGTGCTTATCTCGATAAAGTGTCATCCGAAGAATTTATGAAAAACGTTCAACAGGAATTGACAACTTTAGAAGTAAATAAGGAATTGCTTTCTCTCAACTCTGCTCAGCTGACTGCCGAGGAAAGTAAGACACTGGCCGAATACGAGACTAAAATCAAAAGGATTAATGACCTCGTTAAACAGAAAAAAACTGAAATCCTCAAATCAAACGTTTTAGCCGCAACACCCGAAGAACTGCGCGACTTAACACAAAAAATACTTTCCGAAGATTTACGCCTTCAATCTGCGAAGATTTCCATTGACGTAATGAACTCAATTATTTCTAAATATGAACAGAAATTTAACTTGCTGCCTAAATCAAGTATTGAGTTTGCTCGGTTACAAAGGAAACGCGAAGCTCTTGAAAAGTTATTCGTATTGGTTGAACAAAAATTACAGGAATCGTTAATTAACGAACAATCGCAGCCGGGCAACGTACTTCTCCTCGATAAAGCTGAAGTTCCGAACAACCCGAGCAAACCGAATCGTATGTTAATCATCGTTGTAGGTTTCTTCCTTGGCTTGTTAATTGCCTTTGGTTATGTATTCCTGAAGAATTACTTTGACAATACGGTTAAAACTCCTGATGATATCCAGAAACTTAACGCGAACGTACTTTCCTGGATTCCTCAGATAGAAGGATTACTTGCGACCGGATCGAGTGAATTCGAATTTATCGTCGCCCGTAAGCCTGATTCGATTCCCGCTGAATCATTCAGAGCTTTACGTACCAGAGTGCAGTTTTCACGCGTTGATACAGAAGCACTGAAAACCGTGCTTATTACATCATCTGCGCCTTCTGAAGGTAAAACTATTATCTGTACTAATCTTGCCGGTAGTTTTGCTCTTTCGAATAAAAAGACATTGATACTCGATTGCGATTTACGTAAACCGCGTATCCATTCATTCTTTAAAACGAATCGTTATCCGGGATTGGTAGATTACCTGTTCGATCAGGTTCCTTTCGATGATATCGTTCGTACCTCGGAAATACCCGATCTGTATTACATTACCGCGGGTACAATTCCTCCGAACCCTTCTGAAATTCTCGAATCGCAGAAGATGAAAGATTTTATCAATTCATTACGCGATAAATACGATTATATCTTATTGGATTCACCGCCTATTATCGCGGTTACCGACTCTGAAATACTTGCGCGTGTTGCCGATGCCACCGCTCTGGTAGTATCTGCCAACACCACCGAAGTAGAATTGCTGATGCGTTCACTTGAAATTATTCGTCAGGATAATATCAACTTCATCGGTACAATTCTGAATAACTTCGTCTACAGAAGTTCTTACGGTTCCTATTACAAGTATTATTATTATTACACCCGTCCAAGAAAAACGGACCGCACTAAACTGCCCCCGAAAATGGACGCGTAATTATTCTGCTGCCTTTTACAGGGTACCTAAAAAAGAGGTACCCTTTTTTTTTGCTTTTATCGTATCTTTGCAACATTAAACTTATTCATCATTCGATTTGGAGTTTCTTATATGTACAAACCTACCGCGGTAGTAACCGGAGGGGCGGGCTTTCTTGGCTCTCATCTATGCGATCGCCTGCTGGCCGAGGGGTTACGTGTTATCTGTATAGATAATTTCTTAACCGGCAATCCTAATAATATTTCACATCTGTTCGGTAATGATAATTTTTCTTTCATTAAGCACGACATAACAAATTTTATTCACGTGCCGGGCAGGGTAGATTACATATTGCACTTTGCTTCCCCGGCAAGCCCGATAGATTATCTCAAACTGCCTATTCAAACCTTAAAAGTTGGTTCTTTGGGAACCCATAAAGTATTAGGACTCGCCAAAGAAAAAAAGGCGCGCATCCTTCTTGCCTCTACTTCAGAAGTTTACGGCGACCCGCTGATACACCCACAGACAGAAGATTACTGGGGAAATGTTAACCCCATTGGCCCCCGCGGAGTCTATGATGAAGCGAAACGATTTGCCGAAGCTATGACAATGGCATATCACCGCTACCACGGCGTTGATACACGGATTGTACGAATTTTTAATACGTACGGGCCTCGTATGCGGCTGGATGACGGACGGGCATTGCCAAGTTTTGTCGGGCAGGCTTTACGAAATGAAGATATAACCGTTTTTGGCGACGGGTCACAGACACGAAGCTTTTGCTATGTAAGCGATCTGATTGACGGATTATATAAATTATTAATGTCTAACCATACCGAGCCGGTTAATATTGGGAATCCTGAAGAAGTAACAATTTTACAGTTCGCAGAAGAAGTAGTGAAATTAACGGGGTCACAATCAAAAATAATTTTTACGGAACTCCCTGCCGATGATCCGAAAGTTCGGCAGCCTGATATTACCAAGGCGCGCGAAATTTTGCACTGGGAGCCAAAAGTAGACAGGGCAACCGGTCTTGAAATTACCGTTGACTATTTTAAGAGCCTGGTTATTTAATTACCTGATACAAAATTCCGAATGATTTGCTCTCCCCATTGAGCAGATTCTACTACATTTGACAGAACAGCCTGAAACATGCCCGATTGAAACATAACGGCATATTCAGGCTTGTTTTTTAATACCGCGATGGTTCCCGGTGTATCGGAGGAAATTAATGATCCCTCACTGAAAGACATCTCAAATTCATCCGGCAGCCCTTGTACCAAACCGGCATCTGATACCAGGTGTACCTGTTGAAAACCACTTTCTGTTATCTGGTATTCCGATTTAATTCCAGGGCAGCAAAAGTATCCCAAACCATTATTTTGTATATTTTCAGTGCATTCAAACATAATCTGCGTACCGGAACCCAAACCAAGAATTGGCTTTTTTACCATTCGCAAAATCGAATAAAGATTACACAAGTGCAGTTTTTTCATAACTGCCTTATAGTCTGCAATTGGAGGAATGATTATCTGCGAACAGGTACAAATGTCTCTTTCACTTCTTGATATCTTAACATCGCACCCTGCTGAAGTAAGAAACTCTCCCATCCGCGTGTAATCAGTTTTTTCAAGTTCAAGTAATAAAACCATTTCAATATATTCTTATTTTTCAGGAAACGAATTAACAACTTCGATAACACAAGCAATGTCTGCCTCAGTATGGGCAAAAGACAAAGGAAGACTTAGTGTTGTAGAATGAATGGCCTCTGAAAGCGGATACGATCCATTAGCGAGTACACCCTGCATAGCTTCCTGATGGTGCGGGGCAACCGGATAATGAATTTCCGTCTTCACTCCGTTCTCCAATAAATAGGCCCGTAATTCATCCCTGCGCGAGTAACGGATATTGAAGATATGAAAAACATCGTACACACTGTCCTGAATTACCGGCTTAATAAAGCGATTGTCTAATCCTTCAAAATAAAGGGCAGCCAGCCGGCGTTTCTGGGCGTTAATTTCATCGAGCTTGCGCAATTTAATTCGTAAAAATGCCGCCTGAAATTCATCAAGTCGGGAATTAACCCCGATAAGCTTGTTATAATATTTAACATCCGAGCCATAGTTGCGTAAACGCCGTATTGCAATCGCCAAATCATCGTCATTGGTAACAATTGCACCGGCATCTCCCAATGCACCAAGGTTTTTTGTCGGATAAAAACTAAAAGCGCCGAACTCGCCATAAGTTCCGGTAACCTTTCCATGATATGTTGCACCATGCGACTGGGCACAGTCTTCAACCAATTTCAGCGAATATTTTTCCTTAATCTGCATAATCGGGGCCATATCGCATGGCTTCCCATACAAATGCACTACCATTATAGCCCGCGTTTTTGACGTAATCTTTTCTTCGATCTTCGCGGGGTCAATATTGTAGGTATCAATAAGAGGTTCAACCAAAACCGGCACCAGACCAGCCTGAAGGATGGAAAGTATAGTAGCGATGTATGTATTTGAGGGAACAATAACTTCATCGCCCGGGGAAAAGTTAAATGCCCGCAACGCCAGATATAAGGCATCTAAGCCCGAAGCAACGCCAATACAATGCTTCACACCAAGATAGGCTGCATATTCTTTTTCAAATTCTTTTACCTGCTCACCAAGAATGTACCATCCTCTTTCAAGAGTAGTGGCAAACGCACCAGTATATTCTTCAAAAAATACTTTATTGGCTAATGCCAGATTCTCATATTCAATCATTGGTTATCCTTTAACGGAATCAATAAATTTTTCTTTATTATATACATTATACACACCCTTTATCTTTCGGTAAAGGTAAATAACAGGGGTCTTCCAGGTAAAGGATGTTTTTTGAATGCCATGCGGATCGATACCCGGATATTTTTTTTCCAGATCTATTCGAATTCGTTCAAGTTCCTTTACATAGGGCCGGTACAAATAATCTAAAACTGCCGGGTCAAGGAATCTTCTTCCAAACTCTAATTTACCATTCGTGAGAAAACGTAAATAATGGAAATGATAAAAAATCAGATCGAAATCATTGCCGGTGCTCATTTCCGCACCAATAATTTTTTCATTTTCTTTTCGCAACTTATACTGCTGCACATTCCAAATAGCCACACCGCCGCCCAAATGGTCCAATACATGTACCTTTTCAAAACGGGTGGTCCAATCGTTTAAATAGCCCTGATCGCCGAATTTGCCATCCTCCAGCCGAGCATAGCACCAGTCAAGACATTGCTGTCTCCACCATGTAAGGGCTTTTCTTCCATACTGATCATTTTTGAATGTCACGAACTGTACACAGTACTTCCCTTTTATAATATCTTTCGCAAACTCCGGGGAGAAACGATGCTCGGTTAATAGAATACTATCCTGACCAAGCTCGGTAAATATTGGTTCAACAGAGGAATAGAAATACAAATCTGCGTCGATATACGTACACTCGCTCACGTTAAAATTATCCAGCACGTACAGGATGGTAGATGAAGTGCAGGTCCAGCAATACTCGGCAACAGAGCGACCGGCTTTAACTGCGAGAAGTTTTTTATCCTCGAATTCCTCCAAGCCGATAACGGTAACCGATTTGAGCCGCATTTCACGGAGAATTTTCTCACAATTCGCATCGAAAGCGAACATAAAAAGATGGAAATCTGAATTGTTTCTGGCAAGAGAATAGTACATTGCCAGGCCGCGACTGAGATAATTTGTGTTAAATAGCGTACAAAATACGCGCATCGAGAGTCCTTTCAGGGTAAAAAAATCACTTCGTCTATCAGCAGAAAACCGTAAAATCATCTGACAGACATTGCATTTTCAGCCTATTTTCGCGGATTTTCTAAAAAAATAGCCGCGCATACAACAGAAATTTTACGGATGTAAATTACAAGAAAAACGAACGAAAAAAAATCCTTATAATTTAGTTCGGCCAAGTAATTGGATTTTTAAAGAAAAAAGCCTAAATTTGAGGTCTTTATTAAGCTTATTGGAGTAAAATAAATGAAAAGAACATATCAACCGAGTAACAGAAAACGTAGAAACAAACACGGTTTCCGCGAAAGGATGTCTTCGAAAGACGGAAGAAAAGTCTTAGCCCGCAGAAGAGCTAAGGGTAGAAGACGTTTGACTGTAAGTGATGAATTCTAGTTGTGCGCCGTTTTTCTCTTTCCCGAAGAGAGCGGCTGCGGGGGAAAAATGATTTTGCCTGCATTTTCTCTCGGGGTATCGGAATACAATCTGATGATGAGAAAATGCGCGGTCTATACTATATTTCTGAGGCTCCATCACCTGCTGATATTAGGCAGCCGGGCATCCGTTTTGCCCCAATAATATCAAAAAAGTCCGGTAACGCTGTTTGGCGTAACCGTATGCGTCGTATTATTAAAACAGTGTATCGTACTGAGAAAAACGGCCTCATTGAGGCATGTAAATCAAGTAATAAGTGTGTGCTTTTTGTCATTATTCCCTTGCGTTTTTCTCAGCGGAGCACTCCTCGTGTTTCTTTACACGATCTTCAGCCTTCGGCCCTCAATCTGATAAATAAAATTACACAGTTAGTTTTGCATGCGTAAACTATTTATTATCATTATTCGGGGCTATCAGCGATTTATTTCTCCAATGTTTCCGCCTTCGTGCCGTTTTTATCCAACTTGTTCGCAGTATGCCATTGATGCTATTACAAAATACGGTATTTTTAAAGGTGGTGCTAAAGCCATTTGGCGAATCCTGCGGTGTAATCCGTATTGCCAGGGCGGCTATGACCCGGTAGATTAATTTATGGAAAGATTATGAACGACAAACAATCGATTTTAGGTATAATACTTATTTCTATCATCTTCTTCATTTGGGTGTACTATAACTCCCCACAACCGCAGAAACAGCAACAGGTTCCTCAAAAAGCGCTGGATTCTATGGCTGCCGCAGTCAAAACTGCTGAAGCTAAAAAAGCTGCTCAACCGGTTGAGCCCGTGCAGGATACCTCGGGTTCTGCAGCAAACTATCCCCAAATGATTGAACAGGAACAAATTATTACTGTCGATAACTCGGTAGCACGTTTTGAACTGACGAATAAAGGCGGAAAAATTAAAAAAGCGTTCTTGAAGCATTATAATAATTGGTTTGTCCCCACCAACCAAAAAGGTGAAGGATCAACAAATGAATGGGTTGAGCTGCTGAATACCCAGAAAGGCAGCAGTGTTGATATTGAATTTATTACCAACGATGGTAAGAAAATCTCCAGCAAAGCACTTAAGTTCGCCCCTTCAACCAAGGATTACCATATCACAGTAAAAGATTCAGCGACCGTAGCATATACTTTTACCTCGCGCGACGGCAGACAAATCAAGAAATCGTTCACATTTTTTAATGACAAATACGATACCCGCTTCGACCTCGATTTGACTGGCTTTAATGACTTTATTTCCGGGAATTCACTCGATGTTACATGGGAAGGTGGTATCCGGTTTGTTGAAGCAAATTCTACCGATGAAGCAAACGCGGCAAACGCCTCGGTTTTTTACGGTGGTGAACAGGTAAAAGTTGACGCTCCGGCAAACGGCGAAAAAGTTTCTCAGGATTTCAATGGCCGTGTTGATTGGGTTTGTGCCAGAAATAAATATTTTGCAACCATATTGGCACCGGCCAACCCGGCGGCTTTTGAAGGCGTTTATGTACGTGGGTACGCTCAGCGTTATCAGGATGACGGGATAAAAGAATTTTATTCACTTCGGTATAAAATGCTCGTGAAACAGGCTCAGGAGCATGCCTCAATATTAATTTATCTAGGCCCCGTTAGCTATGATGTATTGAGAAATTACAATCATCATTTCACCTCAATTGTAGATTTTGGCAGTTTCTTTGGTCTTAAATTCATTGTACGCCCAATTGCTGAATATGTATTCCTTCCCCTTTTCAATTTGCTGAATACATTTATTCCGAACTACGGAATTATTATTATCATTTTTGCATTCTTTATTAAGCTGATATTACATCCGCTGAACAAGAGCAGCCTTGTATCAATGCAGAAAATGCAATTATTGCAGCCTAAAATTGCCGAGATAAAGGAAAAATACAAAGACGACATGGATTCGCAGAATAAGGAAACCATGAAGTTGTACCAGACTTACGGTATTAATCCCGTCGGAGGCTGCTTGCCCCTGCTCGTCCAAATGCCCGTTCTCATTGCCTTGTGGGGATTGCTCCAAAGCGCGGTTGAACTTCGTCAACAGCCATTTATCTGGTGGATTACCGATCTTTCACGGCCCGATATTATCTTACATTTACCATTCCGAATTCCCTTTTTCGGCGTGAATCAGATTAGCGCGCTCGCTACCCTGATGGGTATTGCTACTTTTATTCAGCAAAAAATGACGATGAAGGACCCGAATCAGAAGGCTATGGTTTATATTATGCCTGTTATGTTCACCATTATCTTTATGAACTTCCCGGCTGGCTTAAACCTTTATTATTTCATCTTCAACCTTCTTTCGATTGCTCAACAGTATTATATTACACATCATACAAAAGGTGTTGCTCTCGAACCGGTGAAGAAGTCTTCTAAAAAGGGCGGATTTATGGAAAGAATTATGGCTGCTGCCGAAGAAAAACAACGTCAGCAACAGAAAACCAAGAAAAAATAATATTGCAAGGGTGCGGCTTTCGGGCAGCACCCTTTTACTCATACCATCCATTTAGGGTGCTGAATGCTTCGAAAATACGTGAATGCTCAAATACTTCATCTACTGCTTATAACAGAATTTTTCATTCTGTCATTCACCTGTTTTGCCCAGACCCCCAACCCCGTTGTCATTAAACCCGAATACCATACACGTCAATTACCTTTTGGACTGCAGGAACAAATCCCCTATTCGCGCCCGCGTATCGGCTTATGTCTTAGTGGCGGTGGTGCAAGGGGTTTTTCACAGATTGGTGTAATAAAAGCTCTCAACGAAGCCGGAATACCATTCGATATCGTCATCGGGACCAGCATGGGCAGTATTATTGGCGGGCTATATTCAATTGGATACACACCCGAAGAAATTCAGGCTATTACCCGCTCTACTAACTGGGATGATTTGCTCTCTGTTAATACAAAATCGAACCGGCGTGAACTTTTTGTTGAACAAAAGCTCACAGAAGATAAATCCGTTCTTACGTTGCGCTTACAAGGATTAACTCCGTTGCTGCCAAATTCTGTTAACGACGGGCAACATTTAACTAATTTTTTAAGTCTGCTCACTTTACAGGCCCCGATCCATACTCAAAATAATTTCGAGTATCTTGAAAAAAATTTCGGTGCAGTTTGTACCGATCTGGTTCACGGTACCCCTGTTTTACTTCGAACCGGCTCGATAGCTCAAGCTTTGCGCGCAAGCTCAAGCGTTTCTTTTCTGCTCTCCCCACTGCAATATGACTCACTTCTGCTCGTTGACGGGGGCTTAACCGCCAATATACCGGTCAGCATTACGCGAGAGGCCGGTGCTGAGTATATAATTGCAATAAATGCAACAAGTGATTTACACGATGAAACTGAATTGCGATTACCATGGAATGTGGCTGACCAGGTTGTAAGTATTCCCATGAAGCTGCTGAATGAACAGCAGCTAAAGGATGCTGATGTTACTATTACACCGAAGCTTAACGGGTGGAACTCTGCGAATTTCCAGAACCTTGACTCAGTGATCAATGCCGGATATGACATTGGCCGCAAATTTGCTCCGCTTATTCGCAAACAACTCGATTCTCTTGAAAAACGCCGGCTTCTGGAAACCAATTTCCCCATCTACAACCCGGTACTTTATGCCTGCCCGGATGAGTTAAAGGAAGATTTTACCAATCTTCTCGGTAGTCCGAACCTTACAAAGACCGACATTCTTCGGTTTTTATATACCAAAAACGAACATTATTCATATAAACAGCTTTTTATTAATTTATATCCGTACAAAACATTTACGGCTCTTGAATTAATCGCGACTCCAAACGATAGAATTCTTTCGATTGCAACACAAGGGATGGCACACCTCCCTGCGGACACACTCATGGCTATTGCCCGCCCGTTTATCGGGCAGCCATTCGGAAACCAGAGTACTTTTCATCTGTTAAAAGCCATTTTAAGCTATTATCGGCAAGCGGGATACGCGATTGCAGAAATCGATTCTGTCGCATTTGACTCCACCAGCCACCAATTGCATATTGCAATTAATGAAGGTGCTATCCGCCACATAATTGTTGCCGGAAATCAGTATACCGGCGATCAGATAATTCGAAGAGAAATACCTATCCGTACAGGCGATTTTCTTCTGCGTTCAGCCCTTCAACAGGCACTAACCAATTTACGGACTACCAATCTTTTCGAAAATATTGTTGTGAGTGTTGAACATATCGGGGCAGAGAACGATATAACCTTTACTGTAAAAGAAAAAATATCCAGTGTTGCCCGTATCGGGTTAAAATTCGAAAATGAAAACACTCCGCAGGTCAACATCGATATTCGGGATGAGAATATACTGGGAACCGGAACAGAATTTGGACTCCTCACATTTTTAAGCTCAAAAGCTAATTCTTTTACGCTTGAGCACAAATCCAACCGCATCTTTGATACATATATAACTTACAATATCAGGGGATTTTACCGGACAAACGATGTAACAGCCTACTCTGAAAGATACACGAGTAATTCTGCTTTTGACCGGGATATCACCGGCCAATACCGTCAATCACAGTATGGTTTTACTTTTGCAATCGGTTCCCAGATGGCCAGATTCGGCAATGTATCTATTCGTGCAGCGTTCGAAAGAGATGAACTTCAAAATACTCAGGCCAGCCCGGTTACCGAAACATCTGACCGAATTGTATCTGTTCGCCTCTCTTCAACAATTGATACACAGGACAAATATCCCTACCCCACAAGAGGAATCAAATTTAACGGATATTACGAGATTGCATCAGTTAAACTGGGCAGTGAGATTGGATATACAAACTTCGGGATTGAATATATTTTCAATGTTCCGTTTTCAAAAGCATTAACATTTGCCAGCAGCCTTAAAGTAGGCAGCGCCGATAAGACCTTGCCTTTAACTCAACAATACTCTCTGGGCGGGCAATATTCGTTCCCCGGCCTTCGTGAAAACGAATTGCGCGGCAGACAAATATTCGTCGGCAGCTTAGAATACCGCTTAAAATTACCTTTCAAGCTCTTTTTTGAATCATATATACAGGGAAGATATTCTCTGGGATCAGTTTGGGAATATCAGGATCAGCTCCGAATAGCCGATTTCAAACATGGCCTGGGCGCAACACTTTCATTTGATACACCAATCGGGCCGGCAGATTTTTCCGTTGGAAGAGCCTTTATCCTGAACAAAGATGACAGCTCTTCATTCGTAAAAAGTGGGCCCCTGACTTTTTATTTCTCTATCGGATTCTACTATTGAGAGCCAAAGATTCGCATACGTTACCGCCTGTAACCGTTTTAATGCCGGTCTATAATGCAGAGGCAACCATTAGAAATGCTATCGATAGTATTCTGACTCAAACATATCCATTGTTCGAGTTTCTGATTATTGATGATGGCTCTTCGGATACCACTCCCGACATAATTGCGTCATATTCCGATATCCGTATCCGCTGTGTGAGAATTGAACATCAGGGACTGGGAGCGGCGTTAAATTTTGGCTTGCAAATCGCGACCAATGAAATTATTGCGCGTATGGATGCAGATGATATTTCTGTTCCGGAACGTCTTGCAGTGCAGGTTGCCGAGTTCGTAAATCTGCCCGATAACACTATTATGTCGAATTGGTACGGTTTATTCTCGAATTCTACACTAACGGGCATAGTTAAAGGCCCTGTACAGCACGAACAAATTTATGCCCGGCTTGCGTTGCATAACGAAATAACTCATTCGGGTGCAGTGTATCGAAAATCCTTTATAAATTCAGAAGGCGGTTATTGCAATCAGATATTCGAAGACTTTGAGCTTTGGATACGGATTCGGAATAAGGCCAATTTCGTCATATTACCGAAAGTCCTCACTCTGGTAAGGGTAAACCTCAATTCGCTCTCCAGAGCCTCCCAAATCGATAAAAACGGACTAATCCTGGCGCTTCTTAACCGCACCGCGTGCACTCCGGAACAAATTTCCAGGGAGTTTAAGTTACACACCCTCAAAGCGGCCCGACAAATCCCCGGATGGCGGGAATATTTTTTCGGAAGCAAAAACAATGCCCGCAGTTTATGGCTGCAAACCGGCTTACATGCATTCCTAAACCCATCCATCCTGTTAGCACTTACTGCAACTTTACTGCCCGATAATCTTTTCAGAAAATTCAAAGATTCTCAGCTCCGTTTCCGGATAATGCTTTTTTTCTTATACTTGTCCCCTGAAATAAGTAAAATTCGTAAGTTGTTAATTGAATATAATAAAACAGTGAGTTCACGTTCATGAAAGTTGGCCTGATACAATACTCTCTTGTATGGGAAGATAAAAAAGCGAATGAATCGATAATCAGCGGCCTGGTAGCCGCTTCCCCTAACGATATATCGCTCTTTATCTGCCCTGAAATGACATTAACCGGTTTTTCAATGCATCCCGAGCATTTAGCGGAAGAACCCGACGGCCCAACTTATATTTTTTTCTCTAACCTCGCACGAGAGAAAAAAGCGACTTTTATTTATGGATGCATTATTCAGGAACATGGCAGTTATTATAATACTCTTTTCGTTATTGATAAATCGGGCAATGCACAGGCAGTTTACAAGAAAATCCACCTTTTCTCTTTTGCATCAGAAAACCTTCATTATAAGGGCGGCAGTTTACCGGTAATTACGCAAATCGATGATCTGCGTTTCGGATTAAGTATCTGTTATGATCTGCGTTTCCCGGAGCTATATCGTAACTACGCCAGGCATAAAGTTGATTGCATTATCGATATCGCGAATTGGCCTGCCGCCAGAATTGCTCATTGGGACTCGTTGCTACCCGCGCGTGCCATTGAAAATTTGGCTTATTTTATAGCTGTTAACAGAACAGGCAATGATCCGGCAGTTTCGTACCCCGGGCATAGCGCGGTATTCTCGCCATTAGGCGAGCGGCTTTCGTATAGTGAAGAGCAAAATACTATTGTACTTTGCGATATTGAACGGGAAGTTATATCAAACGTTCGCGAGCGTTTCGCCTTTTTAGACGATATTACGATTAGTAGTTTAAACCAGGAAGTGCATGAATAAAAAAATCACCATTACCGGAGGAGCCGGCTTTATTGGCAGTCATATTGCCGAAGCCTGGAATTCGCTTGGTGCAGAAGTTACGATAATAGATAATTTACGTACTGGATTTAAAAAAAATCTGGATCATATTCAAAATATCACGCTGATTGAAGCTTCTGTTACCGATGCTAACTCTGTGCGGCCAATATATGAGAACTCCGATGTGATTTATCATTTCGCTTCTATGGTTTCTGTGCCTGAATCATTCGAATTCCCTTCCGAGTGTTTTAATATAAATGTTGGCGGACTGTGTCATATAATTGAAGCTTGCCAGGGCAGAAACGATGTTAAAATCATTTATAGCAGTTCGGCAGCTACATTTGGGAATAATCCGAATTGCCCTTTACAAATTGATTCCACAACCCTCCCGTTATCGCCTTACGGTTCCGCTAAACTTGCCGGTGAACATTTATTGCAAAATTACCTTGCTGAATCCAAAATAAACGCGGTCACTTTTCGGCATTTTAATGTGTTCGGCCCAAGACAAAACCCGCGTGGCACGTATGCTTCAGTTATCCCAATTTTTATTTATAAAGCCCTTCAGAATGAAGATATTACCATACATGGCACAGGTGAACAGGTAAGGGACTTTGTTTTTGTAAAAGATGTAGCTTCTGCAAATATTCTCGCAGCGCAGAATTACGATGCACAAGGAATTTTCCATGTGGGACATGGCGTTGGGACATCGATCATAAATTTAGCGCGAATGATTATTAACTTAACAGGAAGTAAAAGTAAAATAATTCATGCTGCTAAGCGTCGTGGTGATATTGATACAAGTATAGGAGACATTTCGCGAAGTACGAATGTACTGGGATTTCTCCCCCGTTTCTCTATAGAAGAAGGGTTAGCAGAGACTATTGATTATTATAAGAACCTATAACATTTCTGCTATAGGTTCTTCTTTTCCATATCTAAAAGTTGGATTTTTATATCCAAACCGCCCGAATAACCACCTAATTTGCCATTTGCATTTATAACACGATGACAAGGTACAATAATTGGTACAGGGTTGGCACCATTGGCCATGCCTACCGCACGTACTGCTTCGGGCTGTTTAATTTTTACCGCAACATCTTTATAGCTTACAGTTTTCCCATAGGGGATTCGCGTAAGTTGTTTCCAGACTTTTTTCTGAAAAGGTGTTCCTTCCATATCAAGCGGGATATCGAATGTTTTTCTTGTACCTGCAAAATACTCGAGTAACTGATCATAAATGCCGAAAAATTCTGCCGCATTTGGCGAAAGTGAAGGAAGCATAGCTTCTTTCTTCAGAGGCTGATTGAGTAACAGAAACCCAATTCCTGTACGTGTTGCAATTACCGAAAACGAAATTCCGGCAATTTCAAAACTTGTCGAGAAAAATTCATCACTAATCATAATTTAGCCTGTAATTACCTCAATAGCAGGGTTAACCTCTCTTTTCAACACGCTTTCGATCGCGTGAAGAGTTCCATTGATCGCGCTGGGACAGCTTCCACAAGCCCCCTGATAACGGACGCGCAAAGTAAAGCCGGTAAGGCCAAGCACTTCCAACCCGCCGCCATCGTGAGCTAAAGCCGGGCGAACTTTCGTATTAAGTACCTGATTGATTGATGACATAAGAGAATCAGAAAGCTCTTCGCTAAAAACCGGTTCGGCTTCCGGAGGCAACTGAGATTTATCAAACCGGGCAAGTATGGTAACGAACGGGCGTTGTATCATACCCCAATCGGTATCAGGGGCTTTTTCAATGGTAATAAATCTATCCATATAAAAAATCGATTGAATTCCCGGTATCTCAAAAATTGCCTTTGCAAGCGGATCATCTCCGGCTTGTTCGACACTCGTAAATTGTCTTGATTCAAAACGTAGAATTTTCTCATTCAATACAAATTTCAAAGCATGCGGATTTGGTGTCAATTCTACATCAACTACATGAAACATTTCAACTCCTATAAATAAACTCGCTTAAAGATACATTATACTAATGTACACGTCAAGTGAAAATTAATATTTCTTTTTTTTCTTCCACAACTGTTGCAGCCTGTCCAAAATATTTTTTTCCTGGCCCAGGTTAGTTGGGAAATAATACTGCCTGTCACCCATTTCTTCGGGTAGATAGTTTTCTTCTACAAAATGGCCTTCAAAATCGTGTGGATATTTATACTGTTTTCCATATCCTAAATTTTTCATCAACCCCGTTGGGGCGTTACGCAAATGCAACGGCACTGCATGCTGCGGGCTTTGGCGCACATCCCGGATTGCCTTATCTATTGCCAGGTATGCCGCATTACTCTTCGGAGCCCCTGCCAAATATGTTACGCATTGTGCCAATATAATTCTTGCTTCCGGCATGCCAATTTTATGCACCGCCGAAAAAGCTGCTTCGGCCAGTACCAGTCCATTTGGTGAAGCGTTTCCAATATCCTCTGCCGCCAAAATAACAAGGCGGCGAGCAATAAATAACGGGTCTTCTCCACCTTCAAGCATGCGTGCCAACCAGTACAAAGCCGCATCAGGGTCACTCCCTCTAATGCTTTTAATAAAAGCCGAAATAATATTATAATGCTCTTCCCCCGCTTTATCGTACAACGTGTTTTTTCTTTGTGCTACAGTTTCCAAAATTTCTTTGGTTAACTCAAAGTTACCCCGGTTTTGTTGAGCAGTCAGAAAATCAACCGAAGCCTCCAGTAAATTCAACATAATTCTGGCATCGCCACCGGCAAGGTACATCAGATACGTATCATCGGTAATATTTAAAGGCAATTCACGTAATACTACATCATCCTGCAAAGCGTGTTGAAGTATCCCGGATAATTCTTCTTCACCAAGTGAGTTTAGCACAAATGTTCGCATACGCGAACGCAACGCGGGAATTATTTCGAATGAGGGATTCTCCGTAGTTGCGCCAATTAAAATTATTTGTCCCGCTTCAACCGCGCCCAGCAAAGCATCCTGCTGCGCTTTATTGAAGCGATGAATTTCATCGATAAAAAGAATTGTTCTTTTACCGGCGGCCCTGCTCTCTTCCGCCAGCTTAATAACCTCACGAACATCTTTTACCCCTGCAGAAACTGCATTAAGCTGATGGAAATCACTTGCAGTGTGATCAGCAATCAGGCGGGCAATTGTTGTTTTACCCGTGCCGGGCGGCCCCCATAAAAGGAATGAAGAAATTTTCCCGGAAGCCAGCATTACCTGAATCGGACGGCCGGTTTCCATCAGGTGCTCCTGCCCTTTAAAATCCTTTAATTCACGGGGACGTACCCTTTCGGCAAGAGGTGGTAATAATACATTATCGCTCATTTATTCAGCTATTCTATAAACTGCAAATGAATTTCCCCAAACAGCGAACCGCAATAATCCACCAGAAATTTTAATATGCTCGCCGGTTGTCATGTCTATTACTTCGTTTGCTGTTACCGGTATCTCAACAACTTCAGAACTTTTCCCTGCATTGAAATAGGCAACAACCTTTTCAGTACCCTGTGTACGGTAAAAACCAAATGCCCTGCTA
Organism: Ignavibacteria bacterium; assembly: GCA_021286645.1. Classification (GTDB taxonomy): domain Bacteria; phylum Bacteroidota; class Ignavibacteria; order Ignavibacteriales; family Ignavibacteriaceae; genus JACPGF01. The sequence continues at coordinate 44,021 of JAJTBZ010000064.1, read as the reverse complement.
TTATCTTCATTAATTATAAAATCTATTTTCCCGGTACGCAAAGCAGGACTGAATTGCCGCATACTGCCCAGCCTTCTATACATACCAAGCATACCACGGTCGGCGTTTACTTTGTATTTCCCCAATCCTGCCGTAAACCCTGATGCACTGGTAATAATTTCGTCGTCATATTGTAATTCATCCCACACCATTGGTTTTCGGCAATGCGGATCATCGGCACCCCACATGCCAGACTCATCGCCATAATAGATCATCGGGGCACCACGATACAGGTACTGAAATGCCGCGATGAGTTTTTGCATTTCATAATATTCCTGTTTGGGTTTACCCGGATTGTAATCTTTGTTCCTCTCGTCGCCATTACGATCATACTGCCTGCCCGGATTAGCAATCATAGATATGAGTCGCTCTGTATCATGCGATGACATAAGATTCTGCAATACATATAAATTCTCCTCGGGATACGTCATATCGATTTCTTTTAATCGGGCAATAAAAGCAGAGGAAGTCATAGATGTATTATTTACAAAATAGTCTGCAACTGCATAGGCAAAATTATAATTCATTAATCCGTCGAAGACACCGTTCCTGTCAACAAAGTCCGGGGAAAGCTCCCACAACTCTCCTATGATAATAGCATCCCTGTTGGTACCTTTTACAACTGCCTTCCAGTCACGCCAAAACCCGATTGGCACCTCTCTGGCAACATCAAGCCGCCATCCATCAATACCATCATCAGGGTTGCCATCATTGTTGGGATCCATCCATTTTTTAGTAGCGTTAATAATATATTGTTTTACAGACGGGTGAAGGTTCTCTTTCGTTCTGTTGAATTCCGGTAATCCCTTAAAATTCCACCACCCCTTATAGTCAAATGAAAAGCCTTCGGCAGTCGAATCACCCCAACTCTTTATCTGATACCAGTCAACAAACTTCGAATTTTTTCCTTTTTTAACAATATCCTGAAATGCCCAAAATTGCACCCCTGTATGGTTAAATACACCATCAATTACCACCTTAATATTCCTGGCATGTGCCTGCCGAATCAATTCGAGGAACAATTTATCGGCCTTTGTCCAAACCCAGGTTGCCGGATTATCGGGTGTTTCCGTTTCAATAAGTTTTCTATCCCCTTCCGGGTCAGGGCCGAAATTAATATCTATATGGTGATATGTTGAGCCGTCGTATTTATGCAGCGAAACTGCATCAAATACCGGATTCAAATATATTGCCCCCACTCCGAGAGATTTTATATAATCCAGTTTATTAATGATACCCTGAATATCGCCACCGTAACGACGATATCCGAGCTTATCGCGAAAAGAACCAGGCAAGTTCTTTTCCCAGTCAGATTGAGCAAACCAGTTACTGCCCCACGGGGTTAACGCCCAGCCTTCATGTGATACCCTGGAAGGTAAAACTTTATCGGCGAAAGGACCATTGGCAGTATCTCCATTAGAAAAACGCTCCGGGAAAATTTGATACCACACTACACCCTTTGCCCACTGCGGCACCTGAGCCTTTGCGCTACAGGCGCAGACAACAAAGAGTACAAAGAGTCGCACCAGTTTTGCATGCGTGAATATGGCCCGGGTATGAATGGCCGATTTTTTCAAACTGACTGTCCTGTTTTCCATTAACTCAATTCCCTTCTCATTAATTCCAGTGAATCATCAAGGTTCATAGGGCTGTAACCCAATTCACTTTGAGCCTTGAGGATCAATAAACCACTTTTAAGCGGCCTCTGAGCAGGTTGATTCAATGATTCCGTTAATATTGGTACAACCCGGTCGGATGGCAAATCAAAAGCCTGTAATATTCGCATGGTAAAATCATATCGGGAAAGCACTTCCATGCCAGCTACATGATATACACCATATGCCTCTTTATCAACTACTGTTCCCATAGCCCGAACCAGATCGTCAATAAACGTAGGATTGTTATACTGATCCGTTACAATATTAATCTGTTTCTCCTGGCTAATAGAATCGACGACCCACCTCACAAAATCCAACCTCCCGTTTGGAATTATTCCATAGAGAACATTGGTTCGCAATATGGAATACCGTGCGCCGGAAATATGTAATGCATTTTCACTTGCTAATTTTGTTCTGCCATAATAATTTATCGGACATGGAGCATCTACTTCGGAATAGGGGCCCCGTTTCCCATCAAAAACATAATCTGAAGATATATGCACAACATGGGCATCAACAATTCGGGCGGCTTCTGCAATATGTTCCACCCCCTTGACATTAATTTTCCAGGCCGTTTCCCGCTCAGTTTCCGATTTATCGACATTCGTAAACGCGCCTGCATTAATTATTACATCCGGGCAGAAATCTTCTACCAGTTTTTTAACTTCCTCACGTTGTGTATAATCCAGATATACATACGAGACCTCGGGAAACTTAATTGTTTCATCCGGGGCCGCACCCATTATTTCATATCCCGGAAGTTGTGAGTAATAACGGGCGCATCTTTGCCCGAGCATGCCGCTTACGCCGCATATTAATATTCGTTGTTTTAATTTAAAATTGTCTAACATCATCTGCCGTTTTCATTAGATCTTTAATTGAATTAAATTGAGTAACCACACTACCCGCTATTCCCGCAAGCCTGAAGGCATCGGGCGCGTTATTGTTTTTAATATAATGATAAAAGAAGTATGCGCCAAACGTATCCCCGCAGCCAACCTTGTTACATACCAGCACAGGAATAACTGATTGATGTGTTACCTCCATACCTCCCGAGCCCATAACATACATGGTGGAACCATTCTCACCCCTGGTGACCAATACTATTTTCACTCCTAATGTCAGAAGCCAATGACAGGTTGTGTACTCATCCGCGTCACTGAGCAAAGTTAAAATCTCTGATTCATTTGCCTGAACAATGGTAAGATGACACGCCCATTTTGCAAAATCAGGTATTGTGCGGAATTCTCTTACCAAACTTTCGCCAACACCCCGGGAGAGAGAATGAACATCAAAATAAATTGGTCCGTTATATTCGCTGCGGATTCGCTCAAGGTCAGCAACCTCCATTTCGAAGCCCGATATCATATTAATTAACAACCCGTCAAATCTATGCAAATCCCCAAAGGGAATAATAACTTTCTGATTCAGATTTTCGAACCTCTCGCAGCGTTCTGCCACATTATGAATAGTAAGATGCACCCGTGGAATTCGCTCAGAATATGTGGAATATCCTGTATCAAATACTCTGAATGCCTGTTCAAATAAATCTTCTTTGCCTTTTTCAAGTAACGTGCACAAAAAATAGCCATCACCCGGTTGCTGCAAAGTTGCAAGAGCCATTGCAGAATAAAAAACACCGCCCGGCTGAAACCTGAATCCTGCCGGCTCGCTTATATGGTCAAGGACTGAATGCCCCGCGACGAGTAATCTCATAGAAAACTGAACTCCATTTTATAGAATGCGGGTAGTTTGTCCCTATATTGTAAATGCAGCCTTTTCGATTTCAATAGTACACCGTATGAAGGAGAATATACCGTATCCTGTAAGGAGAGATCCAGATTATCGTTCGGAAAATGATATCTGAGTTGAATTGTATCGCCATCCCGGGTAAGATTATAAGTTTCAGGATCAAGCATTGTTACTACAACTTCCGGGTGAAGGTATAGATTGGATATTACCGTATGCTCACTACCACCCAGGAACTCGTCTTTTATCCGGAATTTTCTCTTATTCTTATTCAGACGGAAACTCCTTTTGCAAATTACCGGATCTTCAAGCCGCACATAAGCGAAATGTTGAACCGTTAAATTATCTTCGCCCTCATCCGAATTCCATTCCTCAACAGAAGGCTTGGTCAGATCTGATTTTATACCCATCGTTCCAACAAATTCGGCCAGTTGAGTATGATCGACATAAAAAGTATTGTGGTGCATAACAGATCGCAAGCTGTTTCTTACTTCCGGTTTTGCAAAAAAGGAATATGTACCAGAGTCAACAATGAATTGCTTCATCCGGTAGTCAAGTTCAAAAGTAAATGAATCGTTATGCCCGGGAGGGCCGCTGCCCTTTCTTCCAATCTCTGCCGCTTTGATAAACACAGAAATATCCTTATCCCGTAATAAATAATGACCTCCTTCATGCAAACCGATAGAAGCCGTATTCTTCGCGCGTGTATCAGCAATGGTAATTTTATCCGGTTCATCCACAACTAAATACATCTCAAGTGAACAGCCTTCCTTGTGCAAGATTTCTGTAGTACCACATCGCACTCTCGCAAGTTCGAGTATGCTTAATGCTTTATCTTCCCAATTACGCTCTTCCATCTCCAGAACTCCGCCAAGCACTGCATCGCCTATATTGGGGAACAGGGCTTTCCCAATTCTATACTCTTCAAACACGCCGGTCATCTTTGCATATATCTTGTAGAATTCTTTACTCAGTACAAATTCGCCCTTACAAAATGACTGTACAACAGCCAACACTTCCAGAGTAATTGCATGGGCGGGAATTGAATGGAAATACATTACGCCATCGGGACGTACCTGCTTTCTGATTTCCTGCTCAATAAGCTGTATTGCCGAAAGCGAAAGACGCTTACCATATTCTGATGCATGTAATAATTTCCCGGCTATTAACAATGCTGCCTGAACTAAAAAGACTTTGTAATCATGAGCTTTTGCAATTTCTGTATTCAATTCCAAATAGACCGTGTGTGCTAAGACTAATTCCATTGCACTTTTTACACAGGCCCCGTCTTCGGGACTATTACAGCCAAGTAATGTAAGGGAATAATACAAATTTATTAACCGGGTCGCTGCAACCGAGCGCTCGAACCATTGTACGCCTACGCCAATTGGATTTTCATCGGAGAATTGAGCGATTATCTGAAATGCCTTCTGTTTATATTTCGCTTGTCCGGTGTACAACCATGATGCAGCGAGCCATGACACCTGATAAAAACTCCCTAAAAACAAAGGGATGCCTAATTCTGCCTCGGCCTGTTCTGAAAATGGTTCTACTTTCCATGCCGGAAGTATTGGATATTCGAAACCGGCTATATAGTCAAGATGCCAGTTTATCTCATCGGGCACAGTAAAGTGAAGAGAGTTGTAACATTCATATCTCCCTTCAAGCACGCCATCAGCCAATGTAACAATTCTTTGCATTTTTTGAGGCTCGACTCGCGAGAACAGCTTCAATCTCTCGCTCATTCTTACATGTTCCTCGTGCAATTCACCGCAGGCAGCTAAGAAAACTTTCTCTGTTAAAACTTTCGGGAAAGAGAACGGCTTACCTAAATAAAATGCTGATTCTACGTCCCGCCTGAAATAGGTTTTCTTTAAGCTTGTAAAACTTATTTTTCGAAATGAATCAAATATACTCATGAATATTCCATAATTGCATAGGCTTATTCTGCCCGTATCGCACAGTGAACTAACAAAAAATCTACTAACAAAATACTATCCGGAAGGAAAATAACCATACATCGCGGGAAGTTTTTTCAACAAGTAAGTAATAAGAAATCTCGCAAAAAAGCAATAAAAAAAGCCCCGATAAGTATCGAGGCTGAATTTTTACAGTTTAAATTTTTTGGCCAGAGCTTCAACGGCCGCCTGCTTCATTTCTGTCTCGATCAGGCAGGATATTTTTATTTCTGAAGTCGTAACCAGGCGGAAAGGAATATTTTTTAGCGCGGTGAAGAAATCTGACGCAACGCCAATCCCTGACTTCATACCTACCCCCACTACTGACACTTTACAAAAACCGGTAATGTATTCAATACGGTATTTGGGAAGTCCTTCCAAAACCTTTTTCAACGCGCTTTCCAGATGTTTCTTTTTTTCATCGATAATAGTGAATGATACTTCGAGATGAGTATTATTATTGATTATGGATATCATATCTATATTCAGGCCAGCGGTGGCAACTTTTTCAAATACTTTTCGAACAATGCCATAATCCACCGGTAACTCATGTATAATAACCTGGGTCTGATTATCCATTACAGTTAAGCCGGAAACAACCGATTTTTCAATAATTAAATCTTCACTCACAACAAAACTTCCTTCTTCATAAGAAAATGATGAACCACAATAAATACTGATATTAAAACGCTTTGCTATTTCGACGGCTCGGCTATGGAGCACCTTTGCACCCGATGCAGCCAATTCAAGCATTTCATCGTAGGTAATCTGTTTAACCTTTTTTGCTTTCGGGAATAGTTTAGGATCCGTAGTATAAATGCCTGCAACATCAGAAAAAATTTCACAGGGGAACTGCAAGTCGGCGGCCAGGGCAACTGCCGAAGTATCAGAACCTCCTCTGCCGAGAGTAGTAATTTCATCGTCATCGGCAATACCCTGAAAACCCGTAACCACCAAAACCTGATGCGATGTAAGAAGTTGCAGAATTTTCTTCTTATCTATTGCCTGAATCTTTGCTTCAGTAAAATTTCCCGTTGTTTTAATTTTTGCCTGAAAACCATTTAACGATTTGGCCCTAATACCTTTTGCCTGTAATGCCATAGCCAGCAATGCAGCAGATACCTGCTCCCCCGTAGTAAGCAGCATATCCATTTCCCGGGCATCGGGCTGGTCGGTGACCTGTTTCGCGAGCTTAATTAAATTGTCCGTTGTTTTGCCCATTGCTGAAACAACCACAACTACGTTATAACCGTCCTGCACTTTTTTTGTTACCCGCGTTGCGACATTTTGTAACCGTTCTGCATCGGCAACAGAGCTGCCGCCATATTTCTGAACAACAAATTTTTGATTTCCTTTTTGCAATTTACAAACTCCGCAAGGAATCAATTAAAAGTGTCTTTGATTTCGTTTTGTCGTCTACCGTTTTAATAACTCGTGCCGGCATACCTGCAACTACTACATTTTCCGGGACATCGGAAACAACAATCGCTCCGGCTGCTATAACCGATCCATTCCCGACTTTTACACCTTCCAATACAACAGCATTGGCGCCAATAACAACATTATCGCCAATCACTACCGGTTCGGCACTCGGCGGCTCAATAACTCCGGCGATTACGGTGCCCGCTCCTATATGACATTCTTTGCCTACAATAGCGCGGCCCCCGATTACTGTATTCATGTCTATCATGGTTTTCTCACCAATAACTGCACCGATATTAATTACGGCTCCCATCATAATTACACAATTATCGCCGATCTCGACCTTATCACGAATAATTGCTCCCGGCTCAATCCGCGCATTATACTTCGTGAGATCTGCCATTGGAACTGCAGAATTCCTACGGTCAGCTTCTACCCTATAATTCCGGATTTTATCTTCGTTCTTACTCAAAAAGTCCATAAATTCTTCTGCTTCGCAGAAAAGTATACCGAACTTATCGTTTCCGTAATACTCCATACCTTCAAATAAGAAATCCTGAAACAATCCACGCAGGTATACTTTTACGGGGGTCTTTTTGGAAGATTGAGCAATAAAATTAATTATTTCGTAAGAATCCATTGTGTATCTCTATAATTAGTAATCGAAAATTTATAAACCTAAAATTTGCCGGAAAGAATAAAGTCCAACCGGTTTACCCTCAATAGCCTCTGCTGCTCTTGCTGCACCATCGGCGAATGTTCGCCTTGAAAGAGCTGTATGTTTAAATGATAATACTTCACCCAGCCCCCCAAACGAAATAGTATGCTCACCAACAACATTTCCTAGACGTAATGAAGATATCGGGACATCGGAGCCTACTGCCTGTTTCATCATTATCGCGGTGCCCGAAGGTTTATCTTTCTTAAACCGATGATGTACTTCGGTAATTTCTACATCCCAATCTGCTACCTTGTCCTTTACCAATTCGATACAATGAAGAAGAAGATGCACACCAAGAGAGTAGTTATAACTCTGGACTACAGGCACCAGAAGACTTAATTGATGTATCTGCCCGAGTTGTGTTTCTGTTAGCCCGGTGGTACCAATTACCAAAGGCACTTTATGATGCTCCACAAATTCTTTGGTTTTTTGAAATGCTGCGGGTAAAGAAAAATCAATCAACACATCCGGTTTTTCCCGCATGTTCTGGGCAACGATATCCATGGACATCGTTAACTGATGCCCCCGCTCATTCATAACGGCTACAATTTCCTGACCCATTTTACCAGAGATGCCTACTATACCATATTTCATAGAAATGCTACCATTTTATTCATTTCAGCACTAATTATTTCTGCGGTTTTTGCTGTCACCGGTACGAGTGGAAGCCGAAGTGTATTGCTGCACAAACCGCGCACGCTACAGGCATACTTCACCGGAATTGGACTGGCTTCAAGAAATAAGACATTCATCATTCGAAGGCAGCGTGTATGTATCTGCAAAGCCTCAGCGTAGTTACCTGCTAAACATGCCTCCACTATTTGAGTCATCAGTTTGGGGTACACGTTCGAAAAAACCGAGATTACCCCCCGCGCGCCCAATGACATTATTGGCAATGTCTGGTCATCATTTCCGGAAAGAACGGTTAAAGATTCCGGTTTCATAGCACATAAACGTGCTATCTGCGAAATATCGCCGCTCGCCTCTTTTACTGCAATGACGTTAGGATTTTTTTGATGAATTTCAAGAACTGTTTCGGGTGCAACATTCATTCCCGTTCTTGAAGGCACATTATACAGAATAACAGGAAGAGATGTCTGTTCACAGATGTAGGAATAATGATCCACCAGACCGCTTTGCGTACTTTTATTATAATACGGATTAACAATTAGAAGTCCCTCGGCGCCACAATCTTCTGCCAGTTTATTTAGTTTTACCGTTTTTCGTGTATCATTTGTACCGGTTCCAACTATAACCTTTGCTTTGCCTTCGGCAGCCTCAATTACAGTTTCAGTAATGCTAACTCGCTCATTATCGCTTATAACCGGCGACTCACCCGTAGTGCCCAGAACAATTAGCATACTAACCCCGCCTGCCACCTGGTCTTTCACTACCCGGGTCATCGATTCAAGGTCAATTTCACCCTCCCCGTTAAAGGGAGTAATTAACGCGGTTCCTACGCCACGAAACATATTTTTCCTTTTGTTTTTCACGAAATATTTTGCAATTATACTATTTATTTGCCAATCAACAAACTTTCTTTTGATGGACGGTTTCCAACTCCTGAAAATATTCTGTATTTTCATTGCATATATTGAATATTTTCAAATTCAATCAAAAGACCCTTGAGCATGAAACACTACTACTTATTTCTTGCCGCTTCCATTTGCATGCTTTTCTCTCTACTCTCGCACACCAATGCGCAGAGCAGCCAGCCTCTTGTTCTTACTTTACAAGATGCACTAAAAATTGCCACAGAGAAAAACTGGGATGTAAAGATAGCACATCAGGATATTCTTAAGGCCGAACAACAGATTAATGAAGCCTATTCTAACGCGTATCCCAGCCTGTCATTTTCCGGGAAATATATGAGGAATATCAAACTCCCCGTTATGTTTATACCACCGAATACCGCGTTTAATCCCAGCTCTGAGACTCAAACCTTTGAACTGGGATCAAATAACAGTGTGGATGCCTCGGTAACATTATCACAAGTCATCTATAGTCAAAAAGTCAATACAGCAATTAAAATTGCCGATGAATACGCGAGTTATTCAAAAACTGCCCTTACTTCTACCCGACTGCAGACAATTGTTCAGGTAAAAAAAGCCTTCTATAGTGTAATGCTTATGCAGGAATTGCTTTCTGTTGCCCGAAAAAATCTTGAAGCGGCCAGTGCTAATTTTACCAACGTGGCGGCACAATATAAGCAGGGTGTTTCATCCGAGTATGATTATTTACGTGCCGATGTACAAAAATCCAACGCTCAGCCATTGGTTATACAAACAGAGAATAATTTGGAGTTGGCAAAGAACTATTTAAAAACTCTGCTTGCACTCCCCATGGAATCAGCCCTGGAAGTTAAAGGACAGTTTTTACTTGAAGAGGTTCCCACACAAGTATTGGAAGAAAAAAATGCAACGGCAATTAATATGAATCCCGTTGTGCAGCAATTAAAAATAAATGAATCACTTCTGGATAAAAACCTTATCATTGAGCGTTCCGAATACTACCCCACGCTTGCATTATTCGGGCAGTATGAGTGGCAATCCCAAGACAACACTTTGCATTTGAGTAATTATAAATGGGCCGAAAGTTTTGTTCTCGGCTTACAACTTTCATATAATATTTTCGATGGTTTCCGGAGAGGAGCCCGAATTGAGCAAGTGAAGATCGATATTAATAAAGTATCGCTTGCCAGAAAGAAACTTGAAGAAGCTTTAGTTATTCAGGTGCAACAGGCGCAAATGAAAATGGCTGAATCAAAAAAGCGAATTAAGGCTCAGGAAAAAAGCCTGAAGCAGGCAGAAAAAACTCTCTCTATTGCCGAAACGCGTTACAAAAGCGGGGTAGGCACTCAATTGGAAATCATTGATACGCAGGCTGCTCTGGTATATGCACGTACAAACTACGTACAGGCAGTCTTTGACTACCTATCAGCAAAAGCTGATTGGGAATACGCCGTTAGTTTAGAATAAATGTTTTTGGAATTAGGAGTACATATGAAAAAACTAATAACTATTACAATTACTGTTACATGCGCCCTGATGATTATTTCGGGTTGTAAGCCAAAACTGGAAACTAAAGAAATTAAAAAAGGCCCTGATTCAATTGCTGTTAATATTACATCTGCATATACAACAAACCTGGCCATTGAGAAAATCTACCCGGCAACATTGGAAGGTGGAGAACAGGCAAATGTAATTGCCAAAATTCCGGAACGTATTGTCGCCATCCCGGTGAAAATTGGTTCAACAGTAAAAGCCGGACAGGTAGTTATTAATCTTGATAAAGCAGGTGCTTCATCGCAATATTTTCAGGCGGAAGCAGCATTACAAAATGCTTCAAGAGATTTAGAAAGAATGCGGGCGTTGCTAAAAGAAGGCGCTATTTCGCAGCAAATGTTTGATGGAGCCCAAACTCAATATAATATCGCTAAAGCTAATTTTGAAGCCGCTAAAAGTGTTGTAGATATTACAGCCCCGATTAGCGGAACAGTAACTGCATTGAATTATAAAATCGGGGATAACGCGAATCCCGCTACACCGCTTCTGGTTATAGCGCAAACAGGCACTTTAAAGGCAATTATGAATATTGGCGAGGCTGACATTGCTTATATTTCTCCCGGGAAACAGGTTACCATAACCACAGATATTAACCCAACGATTAAGATTACCGGCAGAATCAGCGAAATTGCTAAATCTGCCGACGCACAGTCGCGGTCTTTTGAAGTTAAAGCACTATTCCCAAACACCGGGAAAGCGGTTTTATTTCCCGGCATGTTTTGTAAAGTTACTATTGCTTTACAAAGTAAAATGCATGCACTTGTTGTACCGGTACAGGCTGTTACAACTCACGGCGATAAACATAGCGTCTTTATTGTCAATAACGGCAAGGCAGAACTTCGCGATGTAATACCGGGATTGAATAATGGCAGTGTATATGAAATTCTTCAGGGACTTCATGAAAACGAATTCGTGGTAACAACAGGAATTGCAGAAATTCAAAATGGATCATTGGTTAAAGTACAACATTCAGAACACCACGAATAGCAGGGTAACCCAATGAAATTAGCAGACGTTTCAATTAATAAACCCGTTTTTGCTACAATGATGATTATGTCATTGGTAGTATTGGGATTATTCTCATTCCTCAAGTTAAATGTTGACTTGTACCCGAATGTCGATATTCCTTTCGTTATTGTTACAACAGTACTGCCGGGAGCAGGCCCCGAACAAATCGAAACTGACGTAACAAAAAAAATTGAAGATGCAATAAATACTGTCAACGGCGTTGATTATATCCAATCCACTTCGCAGGAAAATGTATCGCTTGTAATTGTGGCATTCAAACTGGAGATTGACGGGAAAGTTGCAGCACAGGATGTACGCGAAAAAATCTCAGCCATCCGGGCTGACCTGCCAGATGATATTGAAGCTCCTATTATTCAACGGTATGACCCGGCAAGCTTTCCCATCATGTCATTGGCCGTCTCGGGAAATAGAAATGAAAAGGAAATTACCGAGTACACGAAGAATATCATTAAAAAACGCCTTGAAAATGTACCGGGGGTAGGTAATATTGAATTGGTTGGCGGCGCAGAACGCGAAATCGGGATTGAAGTTGATGCGGCAAAACTTGAATCGTATAAACTTTCTATTCAGGATGTAATTCAGAGCGTGAACAGCTCACACGTGGAAATTCCTGGCGGCAATATTATACAAGGGAAAAGCCAGGTATTGTTACGCACGATGGCAAAATTCAAAAATGTCGAAGAATTTAATAACATTATTGTTGCCAACCCTCAGGGCAAACCTGTTTATCTTCGGGATATAGCCCGGGCTGTAGACGGGGTAAAGGAACAAACCAGTTTAACCCGATTGAATGGGAAAAATGCAGTTGGCCTGAATATTCTCAAACAATCCGGGGGGAATACCGTTGATGTGGCAACCGCGGTAAATAAAGAACTTCAAAAGCTCCGGAAAGAGCTGCCGTCTGATATTTCTATTGTTACCGCGCAGGATAATAGTACATTTATCAAGGATTCAATTCGGGATGTACTATTTGACATTATCTATGGAGGGTTATTGGCAATTATAGTCATTTACCTGTTCCTTGCAAATATGCGGGCTACGATAATTAGCGCCCTCGCCCTGCCCTCATCTATTATTGCAAGTTTCATAATGATGTATGCTTTAAATTTCACACTTAATGTTATGTCATTATTAGCTCTTTCCCTTGCCGTGGGATTGCTAATTGATGATGCTATTGTAGTGATTGAGAATATCTATCGCCACATGCAAATGGGTGAAACACCATTTGAGGCTGCTAAATCAGCGACAGAAGAAATTGGCTTGGCAGTTATGGCCACAACTTTTACCGTTGTAGCAGTTTTTGTTCCAGTTGCTTTTATGCCGGGAATTGTAGGGCGATTCTTCTACCAATTCGGTATGACTGTGTCAGTAGCAGTTATTGTTTCGCTTTTTGTTGCATTTTCTCTTACACCTATGCTCTCCTCACGCTTTTTGCATAAAGAGGATGAGGCCCTAAACAGGAACGGGAATATATGGGATAAATTCCTGTACTATTTCAACCACGTATTTGAATTTTTTAGTGGCAAATACCAAACTGCACTCGGTTGGGCATTACGCCATCGATTTGTAGTTATAGCTGCTGCGATTCTTACCTTTGTTGGCAGTTTTTACATTTTTGGTCTGTTGGGGTCGCAATTTTTCCCCGAATCTGATAGAGGCGAATTCTATATTTCCATAAAAGCTTCGGCCGGAAGTTCTCTTGAACAAACCAGCAGTCTTTGTTCCAAAGTCGAAGATTTTCTCAGAAGCAAGAAGGAAGTAGTTACCACGTTAACCAAAATTGGTGCCGGTAACGATCCGGTTACCAAAGCAACAATTTTTGTTAAAATGACCGGTCTCAAAGAGAGAAAATTAACGCAGCAACAACTTATGAATCTTACTCGTGAATTCACGAAAAGCATACCCGGGGCACGTTTCGCCTACCTGCTGCAAGCTGATGTTGGCGGCAATGATAAACCGCTCCAGTATAGCGTGCGGGGTGATGATATTTCAAAAATCAAACCAATTGCCGATAAAGTTGAACAAATAGTTCGCAAATGCAAGGGCACGGTTGATGTGGATAACAGCCTTGAATTGAGTAAACCGGAAATCCGAATAACCCTTAATCGGGAAAAGGCAAACGATGTGGCTGTAAATCCCTATGTTTTAGCCTCAACAGTCCGCGCCATGGTTGATGGATTTGTTGCTGCCAAATACCAATCCGGCGATGAACAAATCGATATCCGGGTAAAGCTTCAGAAAAAGGATCGTAGTGACCAGGCTGGCATTCGCCGGTTGACAATTAAGAGCGGTAAAGATAAAAATGATGGCACTAAAATGCTTATTCCCATTAGCGAAGTGGCGAATATCGAAAATAATTTTGGGCCTTCGCAGATCAACAGATATAATCGAAAAAAGGAGATCAGGGTGGATGCGGCTCTCGACGGTAGCACTCTTGGAGAAGTAGTCAATGAGGCGAAATCGGAAATTGAGCAAATTCCACTTGAAGCAGGATATTCTATAAAAATAGTGGGTGAAGCAGATCAGCAGGCTGAATCATTCGGCAATATATTCCTCTCCCTCGCACTCGCAATTATTTTTGTGTACATTGTACTTGCTGCCCAATTCGAAAGCTTTGTTTATCCATTTTCCATTATGCTCGCTCTCCCGATGTCGATAATCGGGGCTGCACTTATGCTATGGATTTTTGGCAGTTCGGTATCAGTAATGTCACTCATTGGAATTATCATGCTCATGGGCCTGGCAACGAAAAACGGGATTTTATTAGTTGATTATGCAAATGTACTGCGAGAAAGAGGCTTGCCACGATATGAAGCGCTCCTGAAAGCGGGCCCTACAAGGCTGCGCCCGATTCTCATGACCAGCTTTGCTATGATTTTTGGAATGGTACCTGTTGCACTGGCATTAAGTGAAGGATCAGAATTCCGTGCACCCATGGGACAGGCGGTAATAGGCGGTATAATCACTTCCACCTTTCTGACCTTGTTTATAGTTCCTGTAGTGTACACGGTTCTTGATGACTATGTATCGTTTGACGCTTTGCGCCGACTCAGACAAAGATTTCGCAGAAAATAGTATTTCTCACCCGGGCTGTTGCCAGAAAACAGCCCGGTGGTTTCGTGATACCGCCATTTTATTTGTACATTGCTTAATCACCTTTACGATAGGGATTATGTTATGAAAGCAGTATTTATCATTTACCACGACGTGCTGGAAACCCGCCTGACACATATACTTACACAATTACAGATTGATTATTTTACCAAATGGGAAGGGGTTAAAGGCAAAGGGCATAACACCGATGCGCACTTAGGAAGCAGGACTTTCCCCGGGTTGAATAGTGTATTATTGGTAGCTTTTGAAGAGGAACAGTCACTCAATAAACTTATCGCGGCATTGGAAGAAGTAAACAAAGAAGCCTTACGCGAAGATGATCACATAAGGCTATTTCAAATTCCTTTAGAGCGCGTAATTTAAAAATAATAATCCGGTACGGCAGTCGGCAGCGAATTATTCAGTAACTCTGAAACGATATCCTACGCCTTTTATTGTTTCTATAAGTGAGGCATATTCGCCTAATTTAGCGCGGATTTTTCTAATATGAACATCGATGGTTCTGCTGCCCACGAACACCTCGGGGCCCCATACCTGAGCCAGGATTGTATCACGAGTATGTAAAGTAACGGGATTCTTTAAGAAGAATACTAAAAGATCAAGTTCCTTCTTAGGGAAATCAATATCTTTTCCCGCTACCTGTACGCTGCCCGAAGACAGATTAATTACTATTGGACCGGATGAAAGCCTGGCAGTATCCTGCCCTTCTGTATCTGATAGACTCATGTACAACTCTCTGATAACTCATCATGTTAATTGTTCTCAGCAGCAATCTTTCTACTATAACAAAGTTATTGTCTGAAAGATTTCGTCCCGGTTCCAAAATTTCGTATGTAGGCCAATAAATATTCAATTATTTATTCAAGAAAGCGGAAACCTTCTCTTTTATGCCTTCAACGTCAATTTTCAGCTCTGCGTGCAGTTCTTCCTGCGTTCCATGATCTACATAAGAATCAGGCAAACCTATACGCAATAATTTAGCGCATAAACCATTATCGGCAAAATATTCGGTAACGGCACTTGAGAAGCCGCCGATTATTGAACTCTCTTCAAGAAGCACGATCTTTTCGAATCTTGCAGCAATGTCTTGAAGCAGTTCACCGTCAAGCGGTTTTATAAATCTCATATTTACAACCTCAGCCGATACACCTTCGGATTCAAGCAACTCAGCAGCCTCTACAGCATAATTAACCATTATACCCACTGCCAAAAATGCAATATCCTTACCTTTTTTTATTATAGCGCCCTTACCAATTGGAAGCGCCTCAAAGCCCGGGGCAAGTGGAACCCCGACAGCGGAGCCGCGGGGATAGCGTATGGCAACAGGGCCGCCCCGGTGTTGAACCGCCGTATATAACATATTTCTCAATTCCTGTTCATCCTGCGGGGCCATAAGCACCATATATGGAACTACCCGTAAATAGGATAGATCAAATGTGCCATGGTGAGTAGGTCCATCGGCGCCAACTAAACCGGCACGGTCAAGCACAAACACCACGTGAAGATGCTGTAATGAAACATCGTGAAGAATCTGGTCGAATGCCCTTTGCAGAAACGTAGAATAAACAGCTACTACAGGAATAATTCCCTGTGTTGCCATACCGGCAGCAAATGTTACCGCGTGCTCTTCAGCAATACCTACGTCAATATAATTATCTGGAAAAGCTTCCTGTAAATAGTTTAACCCGGTACCATCGGGCATAGCTCCGGTAATACCTACAATTTTTTTATTTTCATTAACCAATTCAACAAGGGCTTTTCCAAAAATAGACGTGTATGAAGGCTTACCTCCCGGGGCTTTTAATGCCTTTCCTGTAACCTTATCAAATGGTGTAGAGGCGTGCAGCCGTTGAGCATCATCTTCCGCTGGCTTATAGCCTTTTCCCTTCTGGGTTGTTGCATGGATTAATATCGGTCCGCGCAATCCTTTCACCTGCTCGAATATCTTAACCAGATGATGAATATTATGCCCGTTAACCGGACCAAAATAACGGAACCCTAAGGCTTCAAATAACATTCCCGGGGTAACAATTGATTTGATCCCACTTTCCAGGCGAACGGCAATTCGCCTGAGCCTGTCACCGAAGTGATCCAGTTTACCGGTCAAATCCCACACATATCCTTTAAACTTATTATAATCCGGGTGCGCGATCATTTCGGTAAAATAATTTGATATCTGCCAAACATTAGAAGATATCGACATATTATTGTCATTCAGAACCACAATCAGGTCACTTTTCCGAAAACCCGCGTTGTTCATTGCTTCATATGCCATACCTCCGGTCATAGCGCCGTCGCCAATAACAGCCACCACATTGCGCTTGATTCCAAGTTTCTTTGAAGCTTCTGCCATTCCCAAAGCTGCTGAAATTGATGTTGAGGCATGCCCTGCTCCAAAAGCATCGTATTCACTTTCATTACGCTTCAGAAAACCTGAAATCCCGCCGTATTGGCGAATTGTATGGAGCAGTTCTTTCCTGCCCGTCAATATCTTATGAGGATAAGCCTGGTGACCTGTATCCCAGACAATTAAATCATCCGGAGTATTAAACACACGGTGCAATGCTACGGTAATTTCAACGGTTCCTAACCCGCCACCAAAGTGACCGCCAGTTTCTGAAATTGTATCAACAAGAAATTCTCTGATATCCTTGCATAACCCTTTCAGGTCGTTTATATCCAGCTTCCTTACATCTGCCGGATATGTAACCTTACTTAGTACAGGATATTTTTGTGCATCAATCATAAATCTGTATCTTTCCCAGCATCAGCCGATTCGGTAAACATGTTCCTGGCAACAACTGTTGCGCCCTGTAATTGAGTTATCTTCAATTCAGCATTTTTCAGTAACTCGAGGCAGGAAGCCGATAATATCGAACCTTCTTCATAAAGGCTGATAGCTTCTTCCAATTCAAGTGAATCGTTTTCCAATAAGGCGGCAATTTCTTCAAGCCGGGCTAATTTCTGATTAAAACTAAGTTCTTTTTGTTTTTTCATTCGTGTCTATCGTTATCGATGTATCAAAGAAATCCAGCACAAACCCGCTTTGAGGCAGAAGGTCTGCACCTCGTTTTACAAATTTACCATGCTGTTTAACTAAAACAAAACCCTTTTTCAGGGCGTTCCCCGTATCGTGTTTTTTTATTTGCAATCGTAATAATTCTACTTTATGCTTCATATCAGAAATCTGATTCCGAATATTCCTCTCCAGACGGTAGACCGCGTAATCCAGGCTTTGAGTTTTAAATTGCAAAAGCTGAACCGGCCTGTTCCCAATACCCGATGAATGCAAAAATTCAACCCGATTCTTTAATAACAATATTTTTTTTCGAAGGTTATCGCGCAATTCTAACGAATACCCTTCTAAATACTCTGCAAGTATATCCTGATCGGGCGTTACATATTCCATAGCAGCAGTAGGAGTAGGTGCCCGCATATCCGCAACAAAATCTGCAATAGTAAAATCTACTTCGTGCCCTACGCCGGTAATAATTGGCTTATCAGAGCCAAAAATTGCCCGGGCCGTAATTTCCTCATTGAATGCCCACAGATCTTCTATTGAGCCACCGCCCCTGGCGAGTATTATTACTTCGATATCATCTTGCGCGTTCAACACCTGAATAGCCTTAACCACCGATTCTGCCGCACCCGCTCCCTGAACCCGGCAGGGCACTATATGTAATTCGACCAGAGGGAACCGGCGGCGGGCAACTGAAAGCATGTCCTGCAAAGCAGCTCCATCAATTGCCGTCGCAATTCCAATATGTAAAGGCATCTTGGGTATATCTTTTTTATACTCAGCCTCAAAAAGTCCTTCAGCAGCCAATTTTTGCTTTAATGCATCAAAAGCAATTTGCAACTCTCCCGCGCCGGCAGGTTGCATACTACGAACATCTATCTGATAACTGCCCCGTGGCGCGTAGAGTGTTAGTTTCCCACGAAGCACCACTTTCATACCATCCTGCGGTGTAAAAAAAACATAATTAGTGAACGATCGCCACAAGACGCAGGAAATTTGCGCATCGGCATCTTTTAAAGAAAAATACCAATGGCCGCTATAATGAGCCTTGAAATTTGAAATTTCACCCATTATTTGCACGTCATCGAATGTTTCCTCCAAAACACCTTTGATTTGCTTCGTAATTTCTGAAACACTATAAACTGACTGGTCTGACATCAACTCTGTTATATTATATAATACAATAACTTTCCGGTAAGCTGCTGCCCCGGATTAATTGCCATAATCTATTTCTAAAACCTACATATGCTTTGAAAAGAACCACGTATACAATCCAATCGAAATATTCGAATAGGATCGAGCGGGGTTTTCGAAGTTTGTTGTATATCTATATCTGATAAATAATGAAAATTCATTTGTTAACGATAATACTCCCCAGGTCGCCTCAGGACTAATTCCATTATATCCCTTAAAATTTGTGGCTCCGTTTAAACCCAGAACAAAATACTCACCCGCGACTGTAGGAATTAAATATTTCCATCCCAATCTCAAATAATTCTCTTCAGATTTGAATACATGAGAATATTCGGCCGATACAAACGATGAAGGGTAATTGTAGCCGCCCTGGAAGAAACTAAGTATGGGGAATTCTTTCGAAAAACCCCATCTATTTTGTGCATCCTGTCGATATCCGTCAACAACGGGTATCGCGTAAATCAATGCTCCATACAGGCAGGAAGCAAACTCGCCGCCGCCCTGAGGGGCCTTTTCCACTGAGGGTAAAATAATTTCGTATTTCTCACTAACAGTTTTAACGTTAAGCGAATCGGTTACTTCTATTACAAACGGGATAGAAAGAGAATCCGCTTTAACGGCAGAAATATCGAGTACTGCCTTATGATTATCGGTAAGCGAATCTGAGATAGTAAAAGCGTATTTATTGTTTAGAATTACCTTTGAGCGGCAACGCACACTTGTATAGACCGTTAAATAGAATTGATTTGGCGACTCCTGTGGCACAAATGACTCTATGAGAAATATTTCCACCCCATTCCCATCTCCTCCTTCCTGAGCGAACGCACGTGTACCTACAACGATAAAAATAATCAGAAAAGTCCTCCAAATACTGCGCTTCATCACATCATCCTTTTTATTACAGTTCGCTATTTCATATTATTTAAATTAAAGAAAAAAAATGTAATGCAAATCAATATAAAAAACCATTTTTTTTATTAAATTAAGCGCATCGAATTGGTCAATCACGTAATTTAAAGGATTTGGATGGAAGTATGCTTCTGGGGTGTACGGGGTTCGATTCCCGCCCCACCAACAACTGCTGATCTACAGAAAAAGTTACTTCGCGTGCTGGAGTTAGCTTCAGGGAAGGATATTTCATCAAATGAAAGCCGACTCGCGCTATTGAATTCACTTCCCGAGCGTGATACTACCTTTTTGGGCGGCAATACTCCTTGCGTAGAATTACGTGTCGGCAATAAAATTCTAATTTTTGACATGGGAACCGGATTAAGAGAACTGGGTGACCATTTGATAAAAACAGGTAAAACTCAAAGAGACCTTGAATTACATGTTTTTATCAGTCATACTCATTGGGATCACATGCAGGGATTCCCTTTCTTCGTTCCTGCTTACCGGCCTAATGTTACCGTACATTTTTATTTCGCTCATCCACAGTTCAAGGAGCGCCTGGAATCGCAGCAAGACTACCGGTTTTTCCCGGTTTCACTCGAGTTTATGGCTTCAAAAAAGGTTTATCATCATCTTGAAGTGAATTCGATTATTACAATAGATGATATAATAGTTAAAACAACAGAATTAAATCATCCGGGTAAATCATTCAGTTTTCGTGTTGAACATGGCGGCAAATCGTTTGTGTATGCCAGCGATGGCGAATATAATAACCTGCCAAACAGCAAAATAGCTGGTTATATTAATTTTTTCCGTGAAGCTGATTTTTTGGTATTCGATGCCCCTTATTCATTTTCTGAGGAAATGGAAAAAATAAATTGGGGACATAGTTCCGCATTGGTTGGAATCGATCTTTCTGCGAAGGCAAAAATTAAAACAATCGCCCTCTTCCATCATGCCCCCGAAAACGATGATTCTGCGGTATTCAACCTGCTCGAGACTGCCATTAATTATCGCAAGCAAAATTACCCTAACGCGAATCTTAATATCCTTCTTGCGCGCGAAGGGCTTGAAATTAGAATCTAATTAGCTTTTATTATGCCAAACGTTATTAGTAGTTAATTTTTATGATTGGAGATAATACCAGATACGAATCCGGCCGATAATCGGGCCGTAATTTCGAACCTGTCTGAATAGGCGAAAGCACCTTAAAGTCTAAACCTATTGAATTAGATATCATTATATTAGCTTTCACTCCAAAAAACATAAGCTGCTCGGTGGCATTATAGCTGAGTTGTAAACCAAAACTATGACTTAAAATACTGCCGGTATTTGCGAGATTTCCCTCTGCAACTATTGCATACTTAAAACCATTGGTGTACTGATTCTTCGGCATATTAAGACTCGGTACTGAGGGATCGAAATAATAATAATCAAGATCGAATCCCGAGACACCAAAACCGGCATTCACCGAACCGAAATCTGATACTCTTCCCAGATTATTCCACTTAAAGAATAAATCAAAGTAATTTCTTGTAGAATAAAAATACTTCGGGGAGGTTTCTTCAAAATCCTGAGCTTTTTTTGTACCTATAGTAAAGAGTGCGGTTAAATTAATTTCAGTGGAGGCAAGTTCAGGTGTAAGGGCTCCTAAAGGTTTTCCAACAAACTTCAAATAAAATGAAGTTCCGGAATGTTCAAGACGCCTGCCGGAAAAGGAATTGTCAAAACCTAAGTCCGGCTGTACTGAAGGCAACCCCAAACCGATTTCACCAATATAGGTGTATCCCTCTTTGTTGTTTTCCAAAGAATCTACATAATTCAATTTTAAGCCCACTACATATTCCGGATGATACCAGCCGGGAATAGCAATATGGTCATTACCCCATCTGCCAATTGCAGAAAGAAAGTACTTATTACGTTTATTCGTAGTTGTATTCCAGAACATCAATTCCGGATCCGTAAGACTGAAATAAGCAATGAAATTATATGCAGGTTTATAATCGAAAAATGTTTTTGTAATATCATTAAGTGCATACCCCTGTTTTTTCAGGTCGGCATATAACTCATCGCCACATATTTCCTTAATGAAAACGAAATCATTAACCGCGTCAAAAAAATAATCGGAAGTATCTTCATCAACATGTCGGCTTTCTTTAAAGAAACGAAGAACTTCAATTTCATCGTCATAATACCGCTTACGTAAATCGATAAAAACTTCGCCATCATAAATTCTTTTAGCGTTTTCTTCGAGCACTGCCAGCCGCGGTTTTTTACCATTTACGCGCAGTGCATTTTTAACAACGAACTTATTAAAGATTTCACGAACAAAAACCGGATCAGTTACAATCCACGTCCGTTTTAAATCATTAAAAGATGCCGTATTGTATTCAAGGCCTTGATATATTTTTTTCAGCCTCTCCATTTTCGCATCCGCGGAAACCGGGGTCTGTGAGAATGCAGGCCGGGCAAACAAAGCAATACATACATAGAAAAATATTTTCACACAAGTATATTTACATCGCATAACGGTACCGTATTTGTACAATAGAGTTGCTCTCGGTAGATTCCCAAGGATAAAGACTTCTCATAACCGGAGTAGTAATGTATTTCGCTTCAAGCCTGAAAACATTATTCGGTGAGAGTTCGAATACTCTTAGCCAAAAATTCAGGGTAATCCTTCCATCATAGTATTTCGCTCCCATGCTCAGGAAGTCGATATTTTGCGGCGCGAAGGTGGCAGAAAGCGCAACAAGCGGATTGATTTTATTATGGATCATTCGATTGCCCTGCGCCTTACCTTTAACATAATCAGCAAGATAAATATCATAATTCCCTACACCGATATCCATTCGATACCGAAGGGTTCTTTCTTCGCTCGAATTCCAAAAGAACGCGAATGAAGCCTCCCACTGCTTAAATGAAAAATACGCGGAAGTAGTATCGCCCTCTCCTGTATGCACGTAGGGAGTAGAAACATCAACCGATCCAACGGCATAGTAAATGTTGAAAAAAGGTAAGTCGTATGCCCTCGAACCGGTAATATCCATAATCAGGCCGGGACCAATATTTAGAGAAGGTTTACCACCAAACACGAATGGAATTTTACCCATCCATGTAGATGTATTTAGCCGCATACGTCCGCCAATAATTGCATCAATCAGAAAATCCTGTTTCAGATTTGCTGTAACTCCTGATTTGGGAATAGCGAACAGAGCCCTGACACCCGCGTTTAACGACATAGAAGTCCAGGGAGTTAAGTTTAGCGCCCTCGTTTCAGTGCTTAGTTCAGAACTCAATGAGGCAAATGGCATATCCATTGATTTATGGGCGAATGACCAGCGCGAAAGACTTACATCGAGCGAATAATCATTATCTGTAGCAGCCTGTTCAGCCTGAGCGCCACGTCTTCTGGCAACTGCCGGTTTCTTTACATCTTCCGAAAACTTCGGCAGCCGATGTATAGAATTTGCTTTGGAGTACAATAAATAATCGGTGTTATCGGCACTGGTAACGCTTCTGCTTTTCGTAGCTTTATCGCTGACATTCAGACCGAGTAACGAAACGGCATCTTCCTGTGCCATGCGCTTTTGTACGAAATCCAATAAACGTCTATAAGCTGCATTCTGTGAAAAATACATCTCTTGCAGGTCGCGAAATGTAAGAACCAAACTGGTATCTGTTTTAGGGCCTGAGGTTGCATCGCTAAAAAACTTGTCGCTTGATGCGGCCTTATCCTCAATTTTCTTCACAGCAATAAGTGTAAGTGTATCAATTTCAAAGTTTTCCTTTAGTAGAACAATACTATAGGATAAATTTTCCTTACTCTGAAAAGACACCGATTCTCCATTGGCCCTCTTAAAACTACCAAGTGCTGCAGCCTCATCGGGTGTAGCCTGAAAATTCAGGGCATACAGATTGAGATATTTTTTATCGAGAGCAAGTTTCTTTTCAATTTTGAGATAAAAATCGTCCACTACACTTTGAGCCGAAACCCAAAGGGGAACGATGATTATACAAAGAAATAACGTATATATTTGTCTCATAGTGTTACGCTCTGAATTGATAAGAGGGGACGGTTAGCCCGTCCCCCTAAATGCTTAATAGTTGATTCTAAGAATCGGTGAGAATACAATGTAGGTATCAGGTCGCCACCGTTTTGTCGGAGTATCCAATCCAAACCCCTGCATAACACGGAGGTCAAGACCCAACTGATCACTGAGCATAACTTTACCCATTACACCAAAGGAGCTAAAACCTTCTGTATCGTAACTCAGCTGGAAGTTTACCTGATGCTGAATTAATCCACCTGTGCGAGATAAGCCCGCTTCAACGAAAACATTATGCCTGAATTTTGATACAAATCCTTTCTTTGAATCAATATCTGTGAGTTTCGAACTGGTTGGTGAGATTAGATAACGATAGTAATCGGATGTTGCTATTCCGCCGCCAACTTCCAGATTTCCGAAATCGCCCAAACTGGCAATATCTTTTTTCCTGATTTCAACTATTCCGAAATTGCGAACAGAAGATATGGTGTCCTGAAATTCAGGTTTGAATTCTTTAGCACTATATACATTTACCGTATATTTGAATTCAACATTGAGGTAATACCCTTCTGCACCGCTGATGATATACTTTAACACATCGCCCGAGGCTCTGAAGTATGCCGCCTGTCCTGTTGGCTGTAAAATTTGGCGTCCCTTAAAATCAGATAAGAACGGTCGCCCTGATTTTACTGCAATACCAGCGCGGAAATCATATAAATATTTCGAAGGATCGCTGGTAATTGATTGATAATACGTTAACGCGGTACCAACAATATATTCACCGGAATACCAGCCCGGCAATGTAAGCTGATCTTCACCCCACTTACCGAATAAACTTAGTAAGTATTTATTCCTGCCGCTTGAAGTAGTATTCCAATACATTACATGCGGTTCCAGCGCGTTTAGATATACATCATAGAAATATCCGTTTTTCGTATCATAAACCGATTTGGTTAAATTGCTGTAAAAATAACCCTGGGTACGTATTTTCTCATACAACTTTGCACCAATTATATCCTGCAAAAGGAAAGGATCCTTAACCGGATCGGCTAAAAAGTTAGGATTTTCTGCCTGCAATTGATCTTCCGGCACGAATGCGAAATATTCAATTTCATCATCATAGTACCGTTTTCTTAAGTCAATAACTACAGAGCCATTGTAAATTGATTCTGTGCGTTCTTTCACCTGCGCCAGGGTCATTTTGTTTCCTCCATGACGTAAGGCATCACGAACAACGAAGCGATTATATACTTCACGAACCAATAATGGATCGCTGATTACCCATTTCTGCTTTAAATCATTAAATGCAAGGGTATTATATTCAAGGCTGTTATAAATAGCCTGTACTTTTTCATAGTCAGTCATTGGTTTTTCCTGAGCGAACAAGCTACCCGAGATAAAAACGAATGCCGTTACCATTCCTAATAGAATATTTATTTTTCTCATGCTCTTATCTCCTCACTAAAAACCATATCTGTAACGTACTTCAACTAACGCGCCGCCATCACTTTCCCACAATCTCTTTTCACGAGCCAAAGGAGGTGATACAATAGCAGCAGCAAACCGGAACACGTGGCCGCCTTCAAGTTCCATAACTTTAAGCCAGCCTTCTGCTTTCACCTGGCTATCAAGTGTTTTGATCATCGCGCCAAATATATCGGCCCCGCCTGGTGCAAAATTAAAATGTAAAGCAATCATCGGATAAAAATCGTCCTGAATCAGAGATTTTCCAATTGTGCTGCTATAAGCGCTTGTGTACTGCGCTTCATGAACATCGTAGTAGCCCGCGCCAACATCGAGACGGAAACGCGAGGTCATTGTTTCGCTGGTATTCCAGAAGAACGACATCGATCCTTCGAGGGATGATATATTGTAATATGCTACATATTTACCATCTTTATTAACCAACCTCATCGGGGGATTCTTTAACGAAGGCTCTGAGCCGGTCATAACGAATAAATTGATTACCGGTAAACCAAAAGGACGGGTAAGTGTTACGTCTAAACCCGCGGCATTACCAACCATTAGTTTAGGACTTGAAACCATTGCGAAAGGTACCTTTGCCATGCTTTCCGAGTTTAGCGATAGCCGCACCAGCAGACGGGCATCAATGATAAATGATTTATCAATATCTTCTTTCTTTTGTGCAATGTTTACCAAAGTTCTAAATCCACCGGTAACAGCCATTGACTGATACGGTACAAGGTTAAGAACTTTTTCTGAAGTACCTAATTCTATACTGGCACCACCAAGAGAAAAATCCATGGAGCGATGCGAGAAAGTAAAACGGGAGAAACCTGCTTCAATTCGATAATTGATAGAATCTGCAGTAGCAACTGCCGCACCGCGTTTCCCTTTCTTTTCTACTTTTGCTTTGGGGTACCAATGCATGTAGTTAGCACGCATATAATTTAGATAATCTGTATTGTCACGTGAGGCAACTCCCAAACTGGTCTTAATATCTTCATCAGGAAGAATTTTCAGCAATGAACTGGGCTGCTGATCAGGATTTTCGCGAATAAAGCGGTTAACTTCTGTTAATAAAGCCTTATATGCTTCCGGGCGAACTCTCTGCAAATTATACAAATCCTTAAAGTTCAGAGCTTTTACCGTATCGCTTTGCGGGCCGCCGGTAGCACTAAACATACCCGTATTATCTCCCTGGCTGCGATCGGTAATCTGGTCAACATATAAGAGTACCAGCGAATCTATACCAACTGCCTCTTTCAGGAATACAATATTGTATGTGATGTTATCAGCTGCTTTGAATGAGATTGGCTCCCGATAATTCAATCGGGGAAGGTTTTTCAGTTCTTCGCCAATTTTATTATTGGGGAACACCACATAATTGATGTTTAAGTATCTCTTATCCTTTCGAAGCTTAAGATCAACCTGATCTAACAGCTCATCCAGGTTTTGGCCAAATACAGGCAGCAAAAAGCCACACAATATTACCATTTGTATGATTTTCTGTATCATAAAACTCCCGGAATACCTTTCAATCTATTTATTATTTATTTTATAACTACTGCGTAAAAATCTTTATTATATGTTTCACCAAACTGAGTGCGGAATGAAACATGCAATTTAATATTCTGTGAATCGCCAACTTTCATCTGATTCATGAATTCTTCATTAACTTTAATATCAACAATGGCAAATGGACGAGATTTGCGAACCGATGCACCGGCAATAAAGTTTTCCGGCTCGGAAGCAACCCGTAACCCCTGAATATCAGGTACTGTTACAGAAAATCCACCAGGTGTATCTCCGGTATAAATAAAGAAGAACTGTTTTGCCATATCATTTTCAATACTAATCAGATAATTCTCATCGGATTTATCTTTTTTCCATTCGCAGAATTCGCTAATTACCGGTTGCTGTAAATTACATTCCCACGAAGACGCACGCGATTTTTCGCTGCCCGCTTCTTTATACAGGAATGGTTTACCCTGATAAAAGCCTTTGATGGTAATTTTTTTACCACAATTGGTTACCATATTAAACGCGGAATCCATACGAACAACAGGGCCGTTACCTTTATATAGTATCTGGCCGCTGCCATCAGCTACCTGATAGCTATAGGCGTTGGGATCAGGATAGTTTACAGTAGCAAAGCTAAATGTTTCCTTCTCCCCAAAAAAGTATTTATCGCGCAATTTCACTGGCGCGGCAATAGTTGGCTGCGAAGCAATTACCATAAAATACACATCCTGCTTTGCCGATCCCAGCTCGCCCGACATATTAACACTGGCTTTTACATAATAAGTGCCCGGTTCTTCAACCATATCTGAAAAAACTGCCCAGACAGTTGTGCCACGGCCACCACTGGCCGCTTTAGCCATATCTTCTTTTTTCGGGCGTTGTGTAATCTTCGTAATGTCTCTCAATTTTTTTAAGTTAGCATCCAGCAATTCAGCCGAAATATCTAATTTCAGCACATTTGCCATAACCAGAGCACCGGCAGAGGGAGCATTAAAATTTTCTAATACAGCCACCCGAATGGTATCTTTAGGCGTTACTTTTTGTGCTTGTAATAAACCCGTGCACGCAAATAATACCATTGCAATAAAAAATATTTTTTTCATGGAAATACTACCTCTGTGTTTTGTCAATAGAGTTTCAAAATTACATAAAAAAAAGTAGGCAGGATGTGACCTGCCTAATATTATGCTTAAAATACGATTTCCGCGCCTTTTTTCTTTACGCCACCCTGACGCTTCGCGCTAATCGTGAATTTATCTTTGTTACTGGTTGCCAGTGTTAGTCCTCCTACCTTAGCTTTCAGTGAGTCTAACAATGGAGTATCTTTCAGGTATTCCGGGAATTTCCGCTCTACCTGGCAGTAAACAGAAAACTTGAAATCGCCTTCTGATTTTAACTTCGCGAGGAAGCGCGCGCCGCCTTGCTCATCGTTCATAACCCGGTAGTTGCCTGAAGGTTTATCGGTTGAAATACCGCCAGAAGGCCAGCCTTCCGGTGCTTTGGATGAAGGATCTACATCAACATAAAATTTCACTGATTTTTTCTCTTCATCAGCTACTAACCCTAAAACCGATATAACAATGGTTGCATCTTTTTCTTCTTCGGCTGCGACGTTATAATCTAAAGATTTTGGAGTAACCGAAAGTTGAATAGGCATTTTATATGAATTAGCAATGCTGCCAATTAAATTCTGCCTGATGTGATTTTCAGTCTCTTCCAGTTCGTCGCGCTCTGTAATAACTATAAGTAACTCTGTAATAAGTACTATATACAGTACGAAGTACAGCATTTTAGCGCCTGAGCCGCCTTTTGCCATTTTAATCTCCTTTTTCAGTATTTAATTGCAATTCTTATTTAAAGAGCGTTTTCAATTCTGTAAGAGACTTGAAAAAGTCGGCTTTAGTCTGTACTAACTTTTTGTTTACATTATTGATTTGTTCAATGTACGTATTCAGAACCTTCAGATCTTCATCGGCAACTTCTTTTAATTCGCTCAGTGCCTGTTTAATACGAACGATATCTTCCGATTGACCTTGGTGCCCATGCTCAGAAGGTTCCGGGGCACCCATATCTTCGGGTGTAAACATAGTAACAACAGCCAGAGTCATTAGAAGTGTAAACTCCAGAAAGAGTGCAATCATTACCCAGTTTGCACTTACTTTATGAGTTGCGCTATCCAACAAGAATGGCGGAACAATTGATATGGTATATGCAACCGTACCGAGGCCGCGTAAACCAACAATAATAATCAGGAATGCAGCACCCATATATACCAATCCCTGTACGTTATTGGCATATTGAGGGATAAATTTATAAACCATGAAGCGCCCGAATGCGGTCTTGGGGCCTGTTTGATTTGTATGCTTTGCTGACACAGTAACTCTCCTTTTTTTTCTTGAATAAAATATAAGTGTATTTTCAATTTTTTATCTTTAGCAATTCAAGTTTCTCAGCAGACAATTGGAAAGGACCATCTCGCTTCAACGAATAGTTCAAAATACAAATAATATCAAAAAAAACGAATAAAAAATTCCCCCCGGCCTCCGAGTCTGTAACGTAGCACACATGAGCATTGTACTAACCGTAATTTAACCTATATTTTTTATTTTCCAAACGAATAATTTTTAATAAATGATTAATTTTCGGTTATCATGCTAAATAGCCCCGCATTTACCGGATTTATTAATAACATTACAACATATACAATTAATTCCCCTGCTGCCTGCCAAGTTAATTTTATTACCCGCGATTTAAGCCAAAATCGGATTGGCGATTATTTGGGCTTTCCGTACTTTTGGAAAGAAGTTTATAATTATTATTAGTAAAATTTAATACCGGAGATTGTTATGAAAGTCAAAGTTCTCATTGCCGATAAGTTCCCTCAACAACATATAGATCAATTAAAGGCTATGGATCTGGATGTTGCCTATGAACCTAAACTTGGCGAGAATGACTTACCGGCCGCTGCAGCAGATGCCGATATTCTGGTCGTAAGATCAACAATCGTTAATGCTGAAACTATTCAAAACAGTAAGAATTTAAATCTTATTATTCGTGCCGGCGCAGGCGTTAATAACATTAACATCTCAGCTGCCAACCAAAAGGGCGTTTATGTTGCTAATTGCCCTGGTATGAACTCAATTGCAGTGGCAGAACTGGCAATCGGACTTATGCTTGCTCTCGATAGACGCATACCCGACAACGTAGCAGATTTTAAAAGCGGTGTTTGGAATAAAGGCGAGTATTCAAAAGCTGAAGGTATTCACGGAAAAACATTGGGTATTGTTGGCGTCGGTGCTATTGGCCGCGAAGTTGCCAAGCGCGCTACCTCATTTGGAATGAATGTCTACGGCAAAGATATTTGCCGGATAGAGGGAGAATTGATTAAAGATTTCTCCGAGATGGATAAATTATTACCGCTTTGCGACGTTATTACCATTCACTTACCATTAACACCCGAAACCCGCGGCTTATTTAATAAAGAAATGTTCAGCCATATGAAACCAGGTGCATTTCTCATTAATACTGCCCGTGCTGAAATTATTGATGAAGATGCAATGCTGGAAGCAATTGAAACAAAGAAAATCCGTGTTGCGCTCGACGTATTCAAAGGCGAACCGGAAGGTAAAGGCGGCACTGTTTCTTCAAGACTGCAAAACAACCCGAATGTTTATGTTACTCACCATATTGGTGCTTCTACTGAACAGGCACAAAATGCAGTTGCCAGCGAAACAATTCGCATAATTAAAGATTTCGTTAACAGCGGCGTAATTGCTCATTGGGTTAACAGAGCAAAAGACTTGCAACAAGGTTATCAGCTTGTTGTAAAACACTACGACAGGCCGGGTGTTCTCGCCTCGGTATTAAACGTTATCAGTGAAGCTCATATCAATGTCGAGGAAATTGAAAACGTTATATTTGACGGTGGAATTGCCGCATCGTGTACCATGAAATTACAATCCGAGGTACCTGCTGAACGTTTGATTATGATTAAAGATAATCCGAACGTGCTTAGTGTCAGCCATGTTGCTTTATAAGAAATATTACATATAAACTTAAAGCCGGTGCATTTTCGTGCACCGGCTTTTTTCTACCCCCTACATATTTTTCGTTTGGTGAATCAGGAGTCGGAAATGAAACAGCCCGTTGATGGCACGGTTAAATTTTTCGTCGTTACAATTGGCACAATAATATTAGCCTTGGTGTTAAAAGAACTTCAGGCTGTTTTTATTCCGTTTGTAATCGCATATATCCTGTATTTTTTATTTGCACCGCTGAACAATACGCTCCTTGAAAAGAAAGTACCCACTATAGCAGTAATACTATTTGATGTAATCGTAATACTCTTTATTTCGGTAGGCCTTTCAAGAATTCTGGTTGAGTCCGTATTACAATTTTCCAATGAATGGCAAAACTATACCAACACGCTTAATAACATCGTACGCGATACTTCAGCTTCTTTAGGAATAAAGGACCCGTATTTCCGTTCTTTCTCTCTGCAAAAGATAATTGCCAAAATTGATTACAAAGAACTTGCCGGCAGTTTGTTCAGTTCTGCATTCAGCATTACCGGCAGTGCACTATTAACAATTTTTTTCTTTGCCTTTATCGTCAGCGGGCACCAGGCAGTTTATGTTGCATTTAAGCGGCGTTTTTCTGCTCAGATGGAGCAGCAGGCAGCCGATGCGGCAGCAGATTCGGAAGGGAGAACTGCTCCCTACGCCAGCTTGGAATCTACGGTTAATGAAATCACACGGCAGATTCAGAAATACATTGTTGCAAAAACCGCCATGAATCTTGGCGCGGGTATCAGCGTCGGTTTGCTATTACTTGCAATGAACGTGGACTTTATTCTTATTTGGGGTGTTTTTGTATTCCTTCTTAACTTTATTCCCAGTATTGGTGCTGTAATTGCATTAATACTGCCAAGCGTAATGGCGACAATACAACATCAATCATTGGGTTACGGGTTATTAACTGCCGGATTGATTGCACTGATTCAGACATTGTTTTTTAATATCCTTGAACCCATGCTGATCGGTAAGAGGCTGGGACTAAACCCCATTATCATATTGCTTTCAGTACTGCTATGGGGTTATATTTGGGGTATAGTGGGAATGTTATTGGCAATCCCACTAACCGCCATAATTAAAATCATTATCTCAAATTCCAATAATCAGAACCTGAAGTTTATTGTTGACCTGATGGACGAAGATTAGCTTTTTCCAAAGCTTCTGGAATACTGCCATAAAAATTATCTTCACCTATTTGATCGAGCAAACCCGAACGGGTAAGCTCGAACAGTGGCTGCTTATGCATACCGGTAACAATAAGCTTTGTTTTACTTTTTTCAAGCTGCCCAAGTAAATCCTCCAGAGCTTTCAACCCGCTTCCGTCGATCACAAGCATCTTTGTGGTTTCTAATATAATTACACGCGGCGGTTTTTCAAGTTGCCTGATTGATTCCCGAAACTGATCAACTGCCCCAAAGAACAATGAGCCATATACTTCAAATATCTCTACACCCTGTGGTATATCTTTCATTTGGAAACGCACTTCATTCGTATCCTCCGATTCACCCGATGCCCGAATTGCTTCTGTAAGGAATTTAGCCTCGGTAACATCGGACATTTTCTTAATGAATGACAAGGCTGCAAATACAAGCCCGACCTCAATAGCCACGGTCAGATCAACAAACAATGTGAGCAAAAATGTAATAAGGAGAATAGCCCTGTCTGAAACCGGAGCTTTCAATGTTTTTACAAAGCTCCGCCATTCACTCATATTGTATGAAACATATATAAGAATTGCCGCCAGCGATGCCATAGGTATAAGCGATGCATACGGCGCCAGAAATAGCATAATGATGATTAATACAATCGCGTGAATGATACCGGATACCGGCGTGCGGCCGCCATTTTTGATATTCGTCGCCGTACGTGCTATCGCACCGGTTACCGGAATACCCAGGAATAATGGAGAGATTAAATTACCCGCCCCTTGAGCTATCAATTCCATGTTCGACCTGTGCCTGGTTCCCATCATACCATCTGCTACTACAGCAGAGAGTAATGACTCAATTGCCGAAAGCATTGCAATAGTAAATGCCGGGGAAACCATTTGCGTAATAACATGCCAACTCAGAGCAGGAATCTTTGGCATAGGCAAAGTATTTGGCACTTGCCCAAAGCGCGTTCCGATAGTTTCAACCGGAAGATGAAACATAGAAACCGCAACTGTACTTAACAAAATTGCTACAAGCGAGCCCGGAATTTTTACATTTAAACGCGGCCAGAGAAACACTATAAGAAGCGATGCCGCACCTACTGCTAACGCGAATACATTAACGGATGAAAATGTATTTATATAAACAGACCATTTCTCAATAAATTCGGCAGGCAATGCCCCGGTTTTTAGCCCAAAAAAATCTTTTATCTGGCTGCTAAATATTATTATTGCTATTCCGGAGGTAAATCCTACCGTAAGAGCGTGTGGAATAAATCGCAATAATATGCCGAACCGCACGATGCCGAGAATAATCAGAAATATTCCCGCGAGTATCGTTGCAATCGCCAGACCGTCGTAACCATATTGCTGAACAATTCCATAAATAATAACAATAAAAGCACCGGTAGGCCCCGATATTTGCACCCGCGACCCCGATAAAACCGAAACCACCAGTCCTGCAATAATTGCAGAATAGAGCCCCTGTTCGGGTTTTACACCGGAAGCAATTGCGAATGCAATTGCCAGGGGAAGAGCAACAATACCAACTATTACTCCGGCGCTCAGATCAGCGAAGAACGATTCTTTCCGATATCCCTTTTTGAGTATCGTATATAATTTGGGCTGCAAATCTGGCGGAAGTTTGAACTGCATCATATAATCCTCACACTAAAATATTTCTTCCAAACTCTCAATAACTATCAATTAATTTCGCATACAAAGTTACTTAAATAATATTTTATGCTTTGGTTTGAA
Source organism: Ignavibacteria bacterium (assembly GCA_021286645.1). GTDB lineage: Bacteria > Bacteroidota > Ignavibacteria > Ignavibacteriales > Ignavibacteriaceae > JACPGF01. The sequence continues at coordinate 10,147 of JAJTBZ010000064.1, read as the reverse complement.
TTTTAATATATTTGCATTATTATACATCGCCCCGGAATATCTTGCTATAATTTGCAATAAAATAAATTAATTGTCAATTTATCCTCAAAAAAAACCTTCTGCATCACTAACCGAAGCGTTTTTCAGATTGCAAATCATCACTGTCAAGCCCATTTTCCATCGTTTTAATTCCGTTAAAATATATTTATATTAATTATTCATCTGGATTTTTTTAGCAGAACGCCTGTATCAGAAACCCGCGACGCGGGATGCGGATAGAGGCGTTTATGTTCATTACATAAATGGAAGTAATTATGAAAAAATTATACGCTCTTATTTTAGCTGTTGCCATTTTCAGCCTTCCCGGCTGCCTGGTAGTTTCAAAGGTTTCATATTCGATATCTATGAAAACAAAAAAAACCGGGACAGTCAGCGTGAAATTTTTCGATATTCGTTCGGATGCGCCAGGGAATAGAGAATTTGAGGACGATAAGAAAAATCTGTTCGATTATATGCTGAAGAGCGATGATTTTCTCTATTCTATGAAAAGCGAAGGAAAGAATGTAACCTCGCGTAAACTTGATGTTTATGATAATAAACTCAACGGTGTTGCTATATATGACTTTACCGATATTGAAAAAATCGAAGGTATTCGATTCAATGAAGGATATTACTACCTTACACTTCAAGCCGAAGATTCCGTTCTTTATACCAACGGTGAAATAATTAAAAATGATGAATACCAACGGATTATCTGGAAAGAAGGGACACCGAAACTTGAATTCGAATTCCAATCCGGTCAGGCTGTACAGGAGACACGGGATTTAATTTCTATTTTCCGCTCACTGCCGAAATAATTCTGTATGTTCGCGGAAATTATTTTTTATTTACCTTTCAGGCGAACATTCACGTACCATATCCCCGATGATCTGATACATGCCATAGCATTTGGGAAACGCGTTCTGGCTCCATTTGGCAAGCGTGTACTTACCGGTTTTTGCATGCTCGTTAAAGAGGATGCGGGAGAAATTGAGATCTCGAAAATTAAAGATATTTTTGAAGTTGTCGATGAATCCCCCGTGATCGATCGTAAAGACCTTGAACTGTACCAGTGGATGGCAGATTATTATTTATGCGGAGTTGGAGAGGTATTACGGCTCTGCACACCCTACGGCACCGACATGCAATCCGCCCGCTATCTTATCAGCGACCCGCAGGTCTCCCGGGATGCATTATCTGCACTCAAAAGAAAGAATACCATTCTCGCGAAGATACTGCAAGTATTAATTGAGCATCCTAAAATCCCGCTAACCCGCCTACAGAAAGCGATTAAAAAGAAAAATATTTATTCAATTATTCGGAAATTACAATTAACGGGCATCATAACTATCGATAACCGGCTTCCTGAAGCCCGGGTACGTGAGAAAAAAGAACGCTTTGTTAAACTAACAGCCCCTATTGAATCGATATATGAGCTAATTCCGGTAATAGAACATCGGTCACCCAAACAGGCATTACTATTGCTTACTATGACCGAATACGCACGAAAAGATGTAAGCGTTAAAACTCTCTTAAGTAAAACAGGTTTAAAATCAGGCGTTCTATTACCTTTAGTAAAAAAGGGACTCATTAGTGTCTTCTTCAAAAAAGTGCAACGGAAGCATCGGGAAACTTTAGCCAATGATCTTCCGGACTACCAGCTAACGGCTATGCAGAAAGATGTTTATGAGATAGTAAACAAATCAATTCAGGAACAACAATTCCAGGTCTTTCTGCTTCATGGTGTAACGGGCAGCGGCAAGACATTAATTTATCTTGATCTGGCCAAACAGGCTTTAGCATTAGGGAAATCAGTCTTGATATTAGTCCCTGAAATTTCCTTAACTCCGCAAATAACATCGCGTTTCATTGCCAAATTCGGCTCGCAGGTTGTTGTGATACATAGCCAGATAAGCCCCGGAGAACGGTTCGATACGTGGAAAATGATCCGGGAAGGAAAGGTTCGTGTAGTTATCGGGGCACGGTCCGCATTATTTGCGCCCTTACAAAATATTGGCCTTATCGTTATCGATGAAGAGCATGATGCCAGTTTTAAGCAAACCGATACTACACCCAAATACCATGCCCGCGATACCGGTATTATGCGTGCGAAACTGGCAGGGTGCCCCGTTGTGCTTGGCTCTGCTACTCCCTCAATTGAAAGCATGCACAATGCAGAAACCGGTAAATATACACTATTAAAACTTACTGAGCGTGCCGATGACGCTGTTTTACCGGAAATCAGGTTAGTAAATGTTGTCGAGGAAAAGAAACAAAAATTTATGTCGAATGTTTTTTCACAAACTCTCCTCGATAAAATAAACGACCGCTTAGTAAAAAAAGAGGGTGTAATTATCTTACAAAACAGAAGAGGGTTCTCTACACAAGTTTACTGCTTTGATTGCGGTGAAATGGAAATGTGCGAAAACTGTTCAGTCGCCCTTGTTCATCATATCAACTCCAATATTATTGAATGTCATTATTGTGGATACCGAAAAATTGTGCCCGAGCAATGCACGAAATGCGGGTCGCCTTCAATTCGGTTTTTCGGCATGGGTACCGAACGGGTAGAAGATGAACTATCCTACTACTTCCCCAATGCCCGGATGCAGCGTGTTGATTCCGATGCAATTGCAAAAAAAGGCAGTTTAAGCAGAATTCTTGGGGATTTCCGCTCCGGCCAGACTGATATCCTGATAGGTACGCAAATGGTCGCGAAAGGGCTCGACTTTTCACGCGTGACGCTTGTCGGGGTTATATCTGCTGAAACCAATTTATGGCTTCCTGATTTCAGAGCTGATGAACGAACTTTTCAGCTATTAACGCAGGTGGCAGGACGCGCGGGCAGAAGTATCCATAAAGGCGAAGTATTAATTCAAACTCAAAACGATCGCCACCCGGTTCTTACCAAAGTAGTCCTCCATGACTATGATAATTTCTACAAAGCCGAATTGCAAAAACGTAGGAACTTACACTATCCCCCTTTTTCCAGGCTTTGCCTTATAGAAGTTAAAGACAAATCGGAAAAAAACGCTCAACTGGCCATTTCTGATTTTTACAATTTCTTGCAGCCCGCAAAAAAAATATTACGCATCTCCCCTCCATGTACGGCAGTTATTTCCCGAATTCGTGGCGAATACCGATACCAGATTCTGGTAAAAAGCGACCGGATTACCGACCCCACCGGAAGTATATTGCGTAAAATTATTTGGGAGGCATTTGTTGAATTCAAAAATCGATCTGAATTCAATAACGTACCACTTTCTTTTGATGTTGATCCCCAGCATGTAATGTAAAAATTTCGTGTTTAATAAGTCACCGAAATTTCTTAAATACTGATTCAAGTTTAGTTATTTTCCAAAAGAGGATTCGAATGAGCGGCTTTACCTATAATATTACCCCACGAACAGAAAAACCTGAATTACCAACTACTTTAGGGTTTGGTCAATATTTTACCGATCACATTTTTGAAATGGACTATTCACCTGAACAGGGGTGGCACAACATGGTATTCCGCCCCCTGGCAAATTTCTCTATGCACCCGGCTACCATGTTTATCCATTATGGACAGGCTGCATTTGAAGGCCTAAAAGCTTTCAGACAAAATTCAGGTGATATAGTATTATTCAGACCCGACAAACACTTTGAACGCCTGAATAACTCCTCCCGCAGGTTGTGCATGCCCGATGTAGATATAAATTTAGTGACTGAAGCTCTAAAAGAATTGGTTAAAATAGATAAAGACTGGATTCCTTCGAAAGCGGGGGAATCGTTATATATTCGGCCATTTCTCTTTGGTACCGATGCGGTTTTAGGCGTAAAACCTTCGAAAAATTTCAAATTTGTACTACTCCTTTCACCAGTCGGGGCATATTACCCCGAAGGATTTAAACCGGTAAAAATTCTCATACAGGATGAATATGTCAGGGCGGTACGCAAAGGGTTGGGCGAATGTAAAACCCCCGGTAACTATGCGGCAAGCCTTTTAGGGGCAGAGATAGCCAAGCAAGAGGGTTATACCCAGGTTTTGTGGCTTGATGCGATAGAACTGAAGAATATTGAAGAAGTAGGCACAATGAATATCTTTGTTGCCTTCAAAGATGAGGTGGTAACCCCACAACTAACAGGAGGCATTCTATCGGGGATTACCCGTATGTCTGTTATTCAGATCCTGAAGGACCGGGGTTACAATGTTCGCGAACGTGTATTAAGCGTTGATGAATTCATTCAACGATATAATGCAGGCGAAGTAACCGATGTTTTCGGTACCGGAACTGCTGCAATAATCACATCGGTTGGTGAACTAAAATATAAAGATACCATTATGCCAATAAACAACGGGCAGGTCGGAGAACTGGCACAATCACTGTTTACCTATCTAATTGGCCTTCACATGGGGAACGAAGTTGACCGGCATAATTGGCTGCAACTTGTAGAAGCCGGCAGGTAATTCATTGAAAATTTTTCATCTTATTGCTGCCCTTCTATTGGTTGCTTCCATAACGATTTATGGTAAAAATAATGGCAAACCTAAGAATATTATTATCCTGATTGGAGACGGCATGGGGATTGGGCAAGTTTCAGCCGCGCTTTTTTCAGATACCTTAGCCCCATGGAAACAATTTCCCGTTACCGGTTTTTCAGTTACTTGTTCGGCTGATGCACTTATAACGGATTCTGCAGCCGGGGCAACTGCCTTAGCCACCGGGCAACGCACTGCGAATAGGCATTTATCAATAACTCCGGAGGGTAAACCCATTAAAACAATTATGGAATATGCCCGGGAAAAAGGAAAGAGTACAGGAGTAGTAGTTACTTCAACCCTAACTCATGCTACGCCTGCAGCGTTCGTTTCGCATATGGATGAACGAAATAAAGAATCTGAAATCGCGCGGCAATACCCGCAGCATCATTGGAATGTAATGATTGGAGGGGGCTTGCAGTATTTCACTCCACAGGTTGATGGCAAGTATATTGAAGATTCCTCTCCGGTAATCAATGAGTTGTCCGGTAAAGGATATTCAGTTTACACTTCCGCGGATAGCTTATTTACTTACCCTCCAACTAAAGATTTTTATGCTCTCATCGCCAAAGACGGTGTTCCCGCTGCCCGCCAGCGTTCTTATTCCCTTGGACAACTGACCGAAACAGCATTACAACACCTTAATAAAAACAACAAGGGCTTCGTTCTTATGATTGAGGGCTCGCAGATTGACTGGGCTTGCCATAACAATGAACGCGATAACATGTATGCCGAGTTGAAGGATTTTCATACTGCCATTAATGCTGCATTAAGGTTCGCCATGAAGGATAAGAATACTTTAGTACTGGTTACGGCTGATCATGAAACAGGCGGAACATGCATAACAAATGGTAAGCCGGGAGATACTCAGCCGGAAATAACTTTCGTTTCAAAAAAGCATACTGCTGCTATGGTGGGTGTTTTCTGCTATGGCCCCGGTGGTATCAACTTTTCAGGAGTCCAGGATAATTGCGGCATCGGGAAAAAACTCATTAATCTGGTTCGGTAATTATTCAACTATTTTATTTTTAGGCATAAAAAAAGCGGACCGAAGTCCGCTTTTTTTATTAACCCTTTACCACCCTTATTTCATGAGCATCATTTTCTTAATCTCGGTATTCTTACCGGCGTCTAACCGATAAATATAAACACCTGATGCAAGTTTTGATGCGTTAAAAGTATATTCATAACTACCGGCTTTTAGAGAAGCAGACTGCAGAATGGCAGCTACTTCCTGGCCGAGAATATTATAAATCCGCAGCGTAACAATTTGCTGCTCCGGTAAACCGAACTTAATAACTGTTGTCGGATTAAAAGGATTCGGGTAGTTTTGTGCGAGATAGAATTGCTTTGGCAATTCAGTATTCTTCGCTACATCCGAGGTGCCATCGGCGATAAATTGGCCTGTCTGGCTATATTGCGAGAGAACCCCTGCTGCTCCGACAGAACGTACTCTCCAATAATACGTTTTGCCTTTTATCAGGTTTCCGATTTGCAAATATTTCACGGCTATATCTTTTACGGTAATCGCGTTACTAAACTGTGCATTATCCGCGTATTGTACTTCATATTTTACATTCCCCGCTGCATGGCCAAATGTAAACCAACTCAATACAGGCGAATTTACAGGGACCAATACCAAATTAACCGGGCTGCCGGTTCTGGGTATTAATGCCAATACCGCTGATGTTGTAGTAAAACTCTGCACACCAGACCAGGCAGAATATGCGTTACCATTAAAAGAACGTATCTTATAATAATATCTGTTTCCCGGAGTCAATCCGGTAAATGTGTAGGGAGATTCACTAATTCCTGTGATATATGTAGCCGAATAGAAAGAATCATTCGTACATAATGCAATATCGTAATGCAAAGGCTGCACGCTATATCCATTAACATACCACGATATGGTTGCCAGAGTTGAATCGCTCACTACAAAGTTGTTAACCGGCCATACCGGTACGGGAACAAGTGAACCCGCTGTTCCACAGGTCGAAAATGCTTCCGGGGCGCTCCATGCTGAAAAATTCGCGCCATTCGTTGAACGGGCACGCCAGAAATATGTTTTACCGGCAAGGAGGTTCAGAACTTTATACGATGGTTCTGTCAAGCCGGATACGCTGCCTGTCGGGGTGGAAAATGAGGTATCATCTATTTTCCATTGTACATCATATTTGGTTCCGGCATAGTATGAATTCGAATAAAAATATAAAGTAGGGCTTGCCGTATATACTGAAGCACTATCAACCGGATATGTTAATACCGGAACGGTTGCATAGGCAGGAGCAATAATCGTAAACGATTCACGGGCTGACCAGGCTGAGGGAGCGTGCCCATTATTCGAACGAACCCGCCAAAAATATGTGGTACCCGGCAAGAATCCACTCTTCTCAAGGCTCCAGCCGGAAATTGCTGTATCCGTTGCTACTCCGGTAAAGTTTGTATCTTTCTTTACTTCTATATCATACGATAACCCGTTTGTACTACCAATCACGTACCAATACAGGGTGGGTGTAGTTGTATAAATCGATGCATTGGCAGTCGGGTAGGATATAACCGGAACAGGGGCAGAAGTACTGCTGCTGCCCGCTATACTAAATGTTTGCGTGCTTGACCATGGTGATACTGTATTACCATTGTTACTGCGTACCTGCCAATCATACGATTCGCCGGCCACGAGCCCCGTTAGTGTATCACTCAAATCGCTGCCCGTATTTACCGGGGCAGACCACACCAGTGAAGCAGATTGTTTATATCTATATTCAAATGTATAGAAAGGAACAACGAGATTCATGTGCCATGAGAGTACCGGGCTAAGATTATAGACCGTATTTCCGGTGGTCGGATATACCGCGATTGGGGCTAATGGTGCTCCATAGGTAGTAAAGCTGTCAATAGCCGAATATTTGACAATGATATTATCAGGATATTTTGTCCTGACTTTCCAATAATATTTCGTTCCCGGAATAAGATTAGTTGTAATCTGATAGGAAATGGAGTCGGCAGCATCACCTACAGTAGTTTGCCCGGCGGGGAATGAGATATCAGTTGAATACAGTACATCAAACTGAATTCCCGGTGCCGGTACATTGATATACCAGTATAACCGGGGAGTTAATGTGTAAACCAATTGACCGCCAAGCGGGTGTGACGGGAATGCTAAAACCAATGGAACGGTTGTAAATGAGAATGTCGTATAATCACTGGTGCTAACAGGATTTACCGCGGCTACTCTCCATGAATATGTAGTGCTGTTCGCCAACTCAGTCAATATAGGCAATAACGTGTCGGCCAGACCCACAGTATCAATAATAGGGTGAGTAAAATCACTGCCCAGAGCGAACTGTAAATGATAAGAGGCCGCACCAATTACCGGGCGAAAGCGCAGAATCGGTTGAATAGACATATTAACGGCACCAGATGCAGGATATGTTAAAACAGGCGGAGCCAGTTTTGTTTGAAAACTCCACGGAGAAGAATAGTTTCCATAGTTACCGGTCACGGTACTATATGCTTTCACTTTCCAGTAGTATGTTGTATAATACTCCAGACCAGCCGGATGATAATTCGTTACCGCGAGATTTGTAGCAGTAGTAACACCCGATGAAAAATCAGCCGTGCGGGAAATTTGCAAAGTATAACGATTTGCCCCGGCAACTGCAGCCCAATTAAGTGTTATGGCAGGTACCTGATTCTTGCTGTTATCTGCAGGAGATGCGAGAGTAGGAACCACTAATTGCGTTAAGAATGAATAAAACCCTGAAAACTGACCAATATTCTGAGCATTAACGGCTTGAACTCGCCAATAATATTTGGTATCGTTCGGCAACGAAGAAAGCGGCTTTGTATTTGCAGCCACTGTATCATCGGAGATCAACGCTGAAAATAAACTATCTGATGCTAATTGCACCCTGTACCCTGTTGCCCCGTTAACAGCAGCCCATGACAGAACCGGATTGGTTACGTTGCCTACAGAATAGTTTGTTGGCCCCGTAAGAGTAGAAGCTCCAAGTTCTGTAGTGAAATGATAAATACCGGCGAAAGCACTTGAATCAGCAGCATTTACTGCTTTCACGCTCCAATAATAGGTTGTATTAAATAACAATCCGGAAACCGAGTGGTTGGTACCGGCAATATCGTAAGTGTTGGTACTACCAAGTAAACCGGGATCTGTAGAAATGGCAAGAGTGTATTTTACGGCACCGGGAACAGCATTCCACTTTAACAATGTTGTTGTGGAAGCCATAAATGAGTTATTCGCGGGAGTGGTAAGTACAGGTTGAGGCAGCTGGGTTGTAAACGAAAATACTGAAGACCAGTCACTCGTATCTGTAGCGGTTGTTACTTTTACCCGCCAGTAATATTTACTACCGGCATCAACGCTTGCAACAGTCGTTCCGGTTGAGCCTACTAAAAAGCTATCAACACCGGATGCAAAAGAAATATCTTTGGAATATTGCCCCAGATATGAAGCACCGGGACCAGAATCAGACCACGATAAGTTAATATTCGTAGGATCTATTGACGCCCCATTCACAGGCAGATTTAACACAGGAGCCGGAATACTGCCTTGCGCATTAATAACTGTCGCAAATGCCAGAAAAGTTAACAAAATTAACAGTCGGGTTGCGATTGTTTTAGAACCAAATGACATATCATTAATCCTTAATATAAATTCAAATATTATATCCAGAGCGAAACCACAACGAGTAGATAAGAATACACCAACAATCCTGCAAAAATTCACATTTTTCAGGGCTGAGCAATGAATATAGGTATTTTATATCAGGAGCATTAAAGAAATTCGGTAAAGCGGGATTTTTTCTCGATGAACGTGATGTTTCGAGCCTAAAATGGGAATTCTTCCGGAACAGCAGTTGTAGAATTTTCTTGAACCGCGGCAGGCCTGTCAGCAATGCCCTGAATAATTTCGCCTTCTACGTACATCGCCTTGAAAGGTTTCATCGGGCAGGCATGTTCACACGCGCCGCAGCCAATACACAATTTTTCCTGTAGTGCAGGTATGCGAACATTTTTATATGGTACCATAGTAACTGCTTTCGTTGGGCAATGCTCCGAACATGCACCACAATCTGTTCCCTGTAATTCTACAACACAGTTTTTTTGAATAAATTTTACCGTGCCGATTCGAGTAAGTTTTTTGATATCTATAGCCAGTGGATGCAAGGCCCCGGTCGGGCAGATATCGGTGCATTGTTTACATTCAAAGGTACAATACCCGAACCGATAATTCATTACTGGCTGCATGATATGCATAATGCCATACTCTATTCCCGCGGGCTGCAAAACCTGCGAAGGGCATTGCCCTATACATAAATGGCACGCCGTGCAGAGTTCATGAAAATGCGCTGCGTCAGAGGCGCCGGGAGGCATAGAAAAATTCTTCCGCGCTTCGGGAATTGTAGTTGTACGTGTAATCTTCGGAATGGCTTTTTGTATAAAGCCGGTAAACAGCCAACTGCTTCCAAGCATCAACATGTGCCTTCTGCTGCTATTTTCTTCAAGTGTTTTTACTTTAGTATCATTTCTTACCCCCTGGCTCCAATGCAATTCATTCTGCGGACAAACGCCCACACAAGAAAAACA
>JAJTBZ010000021.1 GCA_021286645.1 Ignavibacteria bacterium | reverse complement strand
CGCCCAAGAAACCTTTGTCGCTCTATGCTTCAACAAAGCTGAAAGCAGAGGAGTACCTGCATAATAAAAATGCAGTTATTTTCCGATTGGGTACGCTGTTTGGTGTGGGCGATTTATACTCCCGAATCCGGCTTGATCTTGTTGTTAATATATTAACGGTTAAAGCGGCAACAGTTGGAAAGATTAGCGTCTTTGGCGGCGATCAATTCAGGCCGTTATTACATGTAAAAGACGTTGCTAATGCGGTATGTATGAATCTGGAAAGTGGAATTACGGGCGTTTACAATTTGCACAGGCAAAATGTACGCATTCGCGATTTGGCTTATCAGGTAAGGAATCATTTCCCCGATATCATTATTGAAGAAACCGATATGCCATTCCAGGATACCCGTAATTACCGGGTAACGAGTCATAAGGCACAGGATGAATTTGGATTCCGTTCAATTCATTCAATCGATGAAGGTATTGATGAGTTGAAATACTTAGTTGAAACAAAACGAATCAAAAATTTGAACAGTACCCGGTACTCGAATCAGGCATATTTAAAAGAGATGGAGGGAAAATAATGTTACCAAATGAACCTACTCTGATAAAAGGCGGAATCGCGGTTGATGACCGTGGTGCGGTGAGTTTTGTAAATGATTTTAATTTCGAAGAAGTTAAGCGTTTTTATATGGTAGAAAACCATACCAAGGGTTTTATTCGTGCCTGGCATGGTCATAAAAAGGAGGGGAAATATGTATTTATTCCCAAAGGCTCTGCAATAGTTGCCTGCGTTAAAATAGATAATTGGGATAACCCTTCAGCCGAAGCAAAAGTACACAGGTATGTGATGAGTGAAAAAACTCCCTCGGTGCTTTATATACCACCCGGATACGCGAATGGCTTTATGAACTTGAGCGACGATTTGAAAATTCAATTTTTTTCCACATCATATCTCCAGGATAGCCTGAACGATGATTTTCGGTTTGAAGCACGATATTGGAATCCCTGGTCTGTAGAGGAAAGGTAACGCGATGAAAAGTGTATTAATAATTGGCTCGAAAGGGATGCTTGGCTGCGCGATGACACGATTTTTTAAACGTGCAGGCCACGATGTGAAAGCAATCAGCAGAGAAGAATTTGATATAGCCAAGGACCCGATTACTAAACTGGAAGAATTCGTTCCGACCACGGGATATGTGATTAATTGTGCAGGTGTTATTAAGCCGCAAATCGCGAAGATGAGTATCGAAGATGTTCTGCGGGTGAATTCCATTTTCCCAAGAAACTTAGCGAAACTTGCCGAAGAGGCTGGGGCCTTATGTTTCCATGTTACAACCGATTGCGTGTACAGCGGTAAAAAAGGCCGCTACCAGGAAGACGATTTTTTCGACGCAGAAGATGTATATGGCATGACCAAGAATGCGGGTGAGACAAATGAAATGATGACCCTTCGTACTTCGATAATCGGTGAAGAATTTGGGCAGAGCCGTTCACTGCTTGAATGGGTTCGTTCCAGTGCAGGGAAAACGGTTAACGGTTTTACCAATCACCAATGGAATGGCGTTACAACGGTGTATCTGGCCGATATCATCCACCGTCTAATAATGAACGATGCCTATCGCCCCGGTATTTTCCATATTCATTCGCCCAATACAGTTACGAAAATGGAACTTGTTAACCAGATAAGTGAAGTGTATAATTTAAATGTGCAGGTAACGCCGGTAGAGGCTGCAGAAGCTTGCGACAGAAGCCTGGCAAGTAAATATCAATTAACAAAAGAATACGCGACCGATACTATTCTTGAACAGTTGTATCGGATGAAAGAATTTTTCGCGGGGTAAACTGAAGTACTTTTGATGATGTGTGTAACGGCAGTAGAGCCCCGGCTCTGCTGCCGTTTACTTTTTATAGTTTTCGAAATATACCTGTGCGCATCCCGAGCCTTGCAAGACGAAATTGCATAGCAAGCGTGATACAGCCTATTCCGTAATTAATACTCTTCAACAGGTTAATTGATGAAGCATTCTCGTGGTACCTGCAAGGCGAGGTAAACTCGCCAATGGAGAATCCACGGTACACCATTGCACTTAGCATTTCTGCATCAAAGACAAAACCATCATGAAATTCAGTGAACGGTATTGACATAAGTGCTTCGCGCGTAAAACCACGGTATCCTGAATGATATTCGGAGAGCTTAACTCCCAAGAACAGATTTTGAACGAGTGTAAGTATTCTGTTACTGATATACTTATATACGGGCATCCCGTATTTCACAGCCTTCCCGCCTAAAATACGAGAGCCAATGGCAATATCGAATTTTCCCGAAGATAACAGAGCTGTTATTACCGGTACCAGTTCCGGGGGGTATTGATAATCGGGATGCAGCATGATAATAATATCCGCATCACGCTCTAATGCCAATTTGTAACAAGTCTTCTGATTGCCTCCATACCCCAGATTGAGAGCATGAGGTATAACAGTAATGCCGAGCTCATTTGCAACTTTTATGGTATTATCAATGCTGCAATCATCAACAAGAATGATTTCATCAACCAAATTCTTTGGAATTCCTTCCCAGGTTTGGCGCAGCGTTTTAGCTGCATTGAAAGCGGGGAGTACTACAATTACTTTAGTTTTTTCCATTGCCACTCCCTATGCGAATTAACATATTTTGTGCTGCAACACTGCCCAGGCGGGCAGCTTGTATTAAATCATTCTTTGCCTCGTCTGGCCGATGAAGAGTTAACTGTACCATTCCCCGTAAATACAGTACATCCATTGCCTGAGGGTTTATCAGCAATGCTTTGCAAAAATCATTGTACGCCCCCTCGGGATCGTGCAGGTTGTTTTTCGCCAACCCCCTGTTGATCCAGCATTTTATATTACCGGGCGCGATTTCTACTGCTCTGTTCGCGGCGGTTAAAGATTCAGAAAAATTCTGTTGATTGTTGAGTATATCGGCAAGTTCAATATATGCCTCTGCATTATCAGGACTATATGCAATGCCCTGTTCGGCAGATAGCTTTGCGCGTGTAAAATCGCCTTCGCTCTTCAATAAACGCGCTAACTCTATATATGTATTGGCCCGTGAACTATCAAGTAACAGTGCCCTGGCTATATCTTCGTGCGCGGCGGTAAAATTCCCCATTGCCCGGTATACTACAGCCCGATTTACAAGGTATTCGGGCATTGGCCTGGCTTGAATTACCTTGTTTAAGTCAGTGAGCGCGCCGGAAAAATCCTTCTTCATTGTCCTGAGCAATGCCCGGTTGCTGAGTGAAGTTAACAGCGTGGGTTTTATCTCGAGTGCTTTATCAAAGCAAGTATATGCAGCTTCATAGTTTTCATGCTCAACGTATTCAGCCCCTAACCCATCCAGCGCGAGTATGTTTTTTTCGTTGTGGGCCAGTATTGCAAGGTTAAAGTCCATAGGATTGGCATATGTCTCCGCGCGGTTAAACGCGAGTATTGCAAAAAGTATTGAAATGCCAACAAACGTGTTTGCAACACCCTTTTTATACTTTTGGAAGGAGAGTGAATTCTTAACAAATGTCAATACCGCTATTATCAGTCCAACCATTGGTAATAACGCCCGGTGCTCAAGGTAATCATAGCTTTTATCCTGGTTTGGAGATACAAATACCAATGGAGGTAAAGTTAGCAAAATGTACCATACTAATCCGAATAGCTGCATTCTGTTCCATTGCCCGGTCTTTTTTCTGCATGATATGCATAATGCAAGTAAAATAATAGAACCAAGGGCTGCATGAAGAACGGTAAATTGGGGCATGGGATTTAACCATAGCGGAGCCAGCAGTGCCCCGGGAATGGTTGGTATTGTTAAACTATAGTAAAGGAATGTGATGAAAGAAAAGGCAAATTGGTTCTGCCCCGATAAGGCGTTGAAGCGACATATAGCATAAATAAGGAAAATCAGCACCCATCCGGTAACGAGAATCATCTGATGTTTTCTGAACATCATGCCAGCCGAAGAGGCATAAATAAATAGCAAAAATACTAAAGGAAGCAGCGCCGCAGTTTCCTTGGCAAATACTGCGATGAGAAATGTAATAAAATGTAATACAAGAAATAGATACGAATTTTCTCGATGGTATTTTATAAAAAACAAGAAGGATAAACTGCCCGCGAATAAAAGTTGGATATCACCCCGGGCAGGAAGCCAGCAGCCGCTATGAACGAGCAGGGGGTGTGCCGCTACAAGGGCTATAGCACAAAAAACGTGATTCTTATTAAATCCCATCGCTAATAGCAGAAAATATATGCTATAGAGGGCCGCCAATAATAAAAGAAAATTGTGGATGTGAAATATACTGTAACTATTATTTCCGAAATGAGCGTCAACGATATAACTAAGTGTCTGCAGAGGGCGGTAAAATACGCCATCAGTTTTTTTAAAAAATGCATCAGTGGTAAAAGCCGTCGGAATATTATTCCATGAAGAAAGGAATTGCATATTGTGTTTAATAATATGGAAATCATCGAATCCTGTTAACCCGTATGAAGCAGATTTTCCGTAAATACCAATGATAATAACGGCAATAGCAATCAGGTGTACATAACTCGAACTCAGAAGTTTACTTGACGGGGAAGCAGATTGTATCGGGGCAGCCTTTTTCTTCATGAATTATCCCGCTTGGTTTTACGAAAAAGCACCTGATTTGCCGCGGAAATAGAAATATTCCGCGGCAATAGTGTACAGGCGCTTACAATTATTTGGTAGTTGCGCTTTCGGAACTGGATGAAGCCGAGCTTTCAGAGGAAGAACTATCTTTTTTCGCGATAGTGGATCCTGTTCCGGTTGAAGATTTTTTATAATCGGTCTGGTAAAAACCCGAACCCTTAAAAATAGGGCTGAGCCCCGCGCTGATTTTCCGTTTCACTTTGCCTTTACACTTCGGGCATTCGGTTAACGGATCCGCTGTTATACTCTGAAAAGCATCAAATTCATTCGCGCATTCAGTACATACATATTCATACGTAGGCATAGTAACTCCATATTTACGACGTAAAAATAATGAAAAAGACAAAAATTTTATATAACTTTACCGGATTGATTTGAATTATTTGGAAATAAGAGAAATGCGTAGTCGTTTATACAGTTTTGTTTTTGCTTTGGCGTTGTCGTTGGGAATTTGTGGCTGCTTGAATTATCATCAGGAAGTTAATTTATTAACCGATGGTTCGGGTACCATGAAATTGCATTATTGGATGAAGATAATTCCTACCGATGAAGGCAATATGAGCGAAAAACTGGGACTTTTTAATAAAGATTCCGTACGCAGGGAATTTACATCGAAGTTCATTAAATTGAAAGATGTTAAAGTTTATACCGATACTACCGACAGTACTTGTCATAGTTATGTCGAATTTGCCTTCGATTGTATTGATTCATTAAATAAGACTAAACCATTTACCGACGCTGCTTTCTCTATGCAGGATGGTGCCAGCGGGCAGAAAATCTTTACACAATTTATTCCTCCTGTTATGAGCGGTTTCGGCCTGGATACCAATAAATATACGGTCGAATACGTGTATAATTTCCCGGGTGAAATAATTACACACAATGCCACCTCGGTTAATAATAAAACCCTCTCGTGGAAGTATAAAATTGAAGAGCTTGGTAAAGGTAAGACTATATCAGTAACATTCCGCCCCTACAAGCTAAAGGAAACCCCGGTTTGGATCTTGGTGCTTGCCGGATTGGTTTTAGTAATAGTGATAGTATTCCTGTTTAGAAAACGTAGAAATTAGAAGAATTTGAATAATACAAAAAGGCGGCAATTGCCGCCTTTTTGCATTTTAAATTAGAATCGGGGCTGGGGTGTGTTGGCCCGAACTATTTGCATAGTTGTCTGTAATAACCACTCAATAATCTTTTCATTACTCTGGAATAATTCCACAGCGTCACTTAAAAAATCACCGGCCTCTTCCCAAAGAAGCAACTCTTGTTCTTCGGCATCTGGTGGAAGGGCGTTGGCATTTAACATTAAAGCAATCACTGCCTCGTTATTCCTGATAGCCGTTGCGAGAGCTTCGCGTGAGAGTGATTCAGGAGCACCGGTTACAAACAAATGGATTGCTTTGCAATACAAAGCTGCCGTACAGGCATCTTCCCGGTATTTACTCATCAGAACATTCATCTGATGATATTCTTTTTTTAGCAGCAGGCGTATATATAAGCGCTGACGCGCGCCGATACGATCTAATTCCTGCAGGTTTAGCAATTCGTAACTTAACCGGAAGTATTCATCGTGCTGACCGAGGTGCCAGGCGCTATTTGCCATATTCTTAAACGATAACAGCATGGATTTAGCCATCGGCACCGCATCAAGCGATCCGCGATATACCCGAAGGAATTCTTCACCGAGATATTTATACCCGAGTTGAACACATTTCTTAAAAAACAGGTAAGCATTTCCCGGATCAGCTGAAAGAACTCCCAGAATAAAAAACGGTTCAGGGAAATCAGGATAATTCTTTATCATATCATATGCTTTTTCCATGCCGCGGGATACATCACTTTCCTGCATCATATCCCGGATAATGGGTTCAACGGTATCGAGCATTTCCTGAGGATATGACAGTGCCGGTTTACATTTCGTTAAATCCGGTTCGAGAAAATTTTCCGGTACGGGCGTTTTCGTGTGTAACCCGGCTGCCGGTATAACGAAGTCATCGTGTAAATCCAACGGGAAAACCGGTGGAATGAACTGTTTTTTTTCCGTTTCTTTAACGGTGTAATTCTTTTTCTTTGCCATATTTATTGTTTCTCTATGAGAGATAGTTTGTAATTTCCTGAATTAACTGATCCATTGGAACGTCTTTCCGTTCGCCGGTTTTCCTGAATTTTACTTCCACCTTTTGTTCCGGGAGCTTCTTTTCGCCAACGATTACCTGTACAGGCATACCTAACAGGTCGGCATCGTTGAATTTGAATCCTGCCAGGGCATCGGTGCGATCATCAAAGAGCACCTCGAATCCCGCGTTTTGTAATTCAGTATATAATTCCTCCGCGGTTTCCCTGATAATATCTTTTTTCATATTTAAACCAAGAAGATGCACCTGAAACGGGGCAAGCGATTTATCCCAAACGATTCCTCGCTCATCATGATGCTGCTCAATATGGCATGCAATAACACGCTCAACGCCAATTCCGTAGCTGCCCATAATTATAGGATGTTCATCGCCTTTCTCGTCGGTAAACAATGCACCCATCGCAGCTGAGTATTTTGTTCCTAACTTAAATATATGTCCGAGTTCAATCGCAGTAAAAACACCAATTTTTTCATTACATCGAATGCAGCGTTCACCGCTTGTTACGGTACGGAGGTCGTTGTATTCGAGAGTAGGAATATCCCTTGTCAGATCAATCCCTCCGAGGTGAAAATCGTTTTTATTCGCACCGCTAAAAAGGTTGTTCCGGTCTTTCAATCGCCTGTCGGCAATAATTCGTCCCGTAAAACCAATTGGTCCGATTGAGCCGGCATCCGCGCCCGTAATTTCCTGCAATTCATCATGATGCGCAGGGCGGAACGGGGTACCCAATGTCTTTCCCAGTTTCGTTTCATTTACTTCGTCATTACCCTGCATAAGCACGAGTACGGGGCTGTTATCAACAATATACACCCGTGATTTTGCGCAATGCTCTTCGGTAATTTGAAGAAACGCGCAGAGCTCATCGATAGATTTTACTTGCGGAGTCGATATTTCATACACGGTTTTCGATTCGTCGGAGCGGTTAGTTAACTCCGGAATTGCATCGGCAATTTCTATATTCGCTGAATAGCCGCACTGTTTACAGTGTGCTACTGTATCTTCACCGGCATCGGAAGGTACCATGAACTCTTCTGATCCGCTGCCACCCATGGCACCGCTTGAAGCACCTACAACAAAATATTGCAGCCCGCAAGAGTCAAAAATACGATGATATGCTTTGTTATGCTTTTCGTAAGATATGTCTAATCCCTCAGATGAAATATCAAACGAATAGGCATCTTTCATGAGAAACTGTCTTCCGCGCAATACACCGCTGCGTGGGCGGGGCTCATTGCGGAACTTCGTTTGAATCTGATACCAGATCTGTGGAAAATCCTTGTATGACTTTAAAACACGGCGGGCGTGCCAGGTCATTATTTCTTCATGCGTGGGGGCAAGTACATAATCCCGGTTTTTAATATGGAACAAAGTATCGCCAAAAGCTTCTACACGATTGGTTTCTTCCCAAATTTCCCGTGGGTTGAGAGCCGGCAGGTGAAATTCCTGACCTTCAATAGATTCCATTTCTTTTCGGATAATATCGCATACTTTTTTTACCACTTTATACCCAAGCGGCAGAAATGAATAAATTCCGGCGCCCAGCGAACGAACCATGCCGGCGCGCAGCATCAGGATGTGGCTTTGCACTGTAGCTTCGTTCGGAACTTCCTTCAGGGTAGGAATAAATGTCTTACTCTGTCTCATGTACTTTCACTTTATAATCAATAATTGGATGTTAAAGATACGGTTTTTTGCTCAGTTATCTGAGTTATTATCATTATAGACCCTTACTTAATAAGGCATTATACCTTGTAGAATAGAATTATTTACACGCGTATAAAACACTATTTAGGGGCAATCCTTAATACTGTAGTAACATCTACTTAATACAGAAAGCGTAGTTTGGAACAGATAATTTTTGGGTGTAAAAGAATGTCACCATTGGCAGGGGAAAGTACGGGCTAACACAATAGACAATAACGAGTTAACCGGGGTGACAGTGAATAATTATAAAAATAGTTATAATTAGATTATTCCGCTATTTGTTAGTAGTTTTTACTCCCTTAGAATCAAAAGATTGCAATTTGTTTCTAAGAATGAGTTTGATCGGGTTATTCTTGCTGGAGAATAGTCTTGATTGTATGAAGTTGGTTCAGTAAACATTTGTTGTTCGAGTGTGAGCCGTTCTGATAGAAATGCTTCTCTTCGAGTGCCTGAACTCCCTTCTGAGTAGTGAGATTTATGAATTATATATATACTTAATGAGGAAAACGATTATGACAAAAAGATTACTTTTTGTGCTAAGCATTATTTTGTTGGGAAATCTGAGTTTTGCTCAACAAAATATTGCTAGCTTCTCAACTGTTACCGAAACTTATACTGGATATTTGGGTACGTCCACTCCACCAACGAATTGGACTCTATCTGCATCTGGAACTTCTGGAAATAATTATAGAGGTTCAACAATGAGTAGCAGTTCAACTAATGCTGGTTGGTATGGAAATAATAGTTTAGGTTATTTGGGATCTGCTAATGCTACTGCAGCGAATGCTACTTGGACTTTACGGAATACAACTGGATCAACAATCACGGGCTTTACTATTTCCTATAAAGTTACCATGTGGAAGAGCAATACGTCTGCGAGTCCTACGCTGACAGTATCATATTCAAATAGTGCTTCAAGTTCAGTTCCCGCTTCGGGCACGCTAACAGCACTCTCAAGTTTGACGGCCAATGATGCAACAGCAAATATTGCAACTCAAGCTACTCTTACTCAAACTGTTACAGGATTATCAATCGCTAACAACGATTATATATTTGTAAGAATTATCCATGCCGGTGGGTCAAACTCTGATGGATTCGCTTGGGATGATGTAGCATTTACCCCAACCGGGGGTGCCATTACCGCTCCGACTACGGCGGCATCAGCAATTACATTCTCTTCTGTAACCACAGGTGGAATGACAATCGGTTGGACCAGTGGAAATGGCGCAAACCGGATTGTTAAAGTGAATACTTCAAATAGTTTTACTGCTCCGACAGATAACACGACATATACTGCCAACACGACTTATGCAGGCGGTGAGCAAACTGTTTATAACGGGAATGGTGCTTCAGTTCCTATTACAGGTTTAACAGCCGGTACTCAATATTATGTTACCGTCTATGAATATAATGGTTCTGCCGGATCGGAAAAATATCTAACCAGCAGTAACCCGGTAAGTAGCTCGTATACTCTTTCAACAGAACCTACTTCCAATGCAGGGAACCCCACTTTCTCGGCAATTTCAACCGGTGGAATGACAATAAATTTCACTTCGGGTAACGGTGCTGGACGCATTGTCCTTATGAAATCAGGTTCTGCGGTAAACAGTAACCCTGTTGATGGTACTACTTATACTGCAAACACTGCATTCGGATCCGGCAGCCAGATTGGTACCGGAAACTATGTAGTTTACGTGGGTGCAGGAAACTCAGTTACTGTGTCTGGGTTAAGTGCTATTACAACCTATTATTTCGCCGTCTATGAATATAATGGTTCATCAACAACAATTAATTATTATACAACATCTCCCGGCACGGCTAACCAAATAACCGTTCCTACAGCCCCCACGGCAACAGCCGGTACAAATATCACTGGTGGTAGTTTCTCGGCTAACTGGGGCGCGGTAACCGGTGCAACGGGTTACAAACTTGATGTCGCTACCGATGCAGGCTTTACTTCTATGGTAAGCGGTTACAATGATCTTTCTACCGGTAACGTTACGACATATTCTGTAAGCGGTTTAGCCGGAAATACTGATTATCACTTCCGTGTACGTGCTATTAATGGCGGCGGCGCCGGTGATAACTCGAACGTTATTGATGTAACAACGGGCAGCCCGTTAGCAACTGAACCTGGCTCCCAGGCAGCAATTTCCGGTTTCGCTTCGGTAAGTACAACCGGTATGACGATTAACTTCACCTCTGGTGACGGAGCCGGACGCATCGTTGTAATGAAATCGGGTACTGCCGTCGACAGCGACCCTGTAGATGGTAATACCTACACAGATAATGCTGCATTTACTTCCGGTACACAGCTCGGTACAGGTAACTATGTTGTTTACCAGGGTACAGGAAACAGTGTTGTTGTTACCGGCTTAACTGCAGGAACAACTTATTATGTTGCTGTTTATGAATTCAATGGTTCAGCAGCAACTATTAATTATAAAGCAACCCCCGGAACTGGTTCGCAGATTACAGTATGTACTGCACCGACTTTATCAGCCGCTACTTCTGTTGGCGGCGCGGGATTCACCATTAACTGGTCGGCAGTTACCGGTGCTTCCGGATATAAGCTTGATGTATGCACTGATAATGGTATGACACAGTTTGTAACCGGGTACAACAACCTGGATGTAACGGGATCATCGAAAGTAGTTTCCGGTCTTTCACCGGTTACTTCATATTATTATCAGTTACGTGCAAGCAATGCGGCAGGTTCAAGTGCCAGTTCAACAGTACAGTCAACAAGTACTATCGCTGCTGATCCAACGGCACAATCCTCTAATATTACTTTTACAAATGCGGCAGCAACATCATTTACCATCAACTGGACAAGCGGCGATGGCGCTAACCGGATAGTAGTTATGAAACAAGGCTCCGCGGTAAGTGTTGATCCTACTGATGGTACTACCTATACAGCTAACGCAGCATTTGGTTCAGGCAGCACAACCGGTACCGGTAATTATGTGGTTTATGAAGGTCCGGGCAATTCTGTTGCAGTAACAGGCCTCACAAAGGGTCTTACCTATTATGTGGCTGTTTATGAATACAACGGAGCTTCAACCAATACCAATTATTTAACTCCTTCAACGGCCACCGGCAGCAAGGCAACACCAGCTTTAGCAGGCCATATCGTAATTGCTGAAGTTTATGGCGCGGGTGGAAATTCCGGTGCAACCTATACAAATGACTATGTATTATTATATAACCCGACCAGCTCACCGGTTGATGTAACCGGCTGGTCTTTGCAGTATGCCAGCTCAACAGGTACATCCTGGTCTTCTACCGGTGCTTTTGCATCTGCAACTATTGCAAAAGATAGCTATTTCCTCATTAAGCTTTTCTCCGGTGGAGCAATAGGCAGCGCATTACCAACAGCCAACGTAACTGCTACAGGTATTAACATGAGTGCGACCGCTGGTAAGGTGGCAATCTGTAATAACAGTACAGCTCTTTCCGGTGCAACCCCCAGTTCTTCGGCGATAGTTGATTTGGTTGGTTTCGGTTCCGGCACAACCGCTTATGAAGGCTCCGGCCGTGCAACAGCACCTTCGGCAAATACCGATGCAATACGGAGAAAAGATAATACCGGTGCCCAGAACAGTTCTTCTACGTATTATACAACCGGTAACGGCTGGGATTCAGACGATAACGCGAATGACTTCTTTGTAGTTACATTATCAGCCGGTAGTTTATTACCGGTAGAACTGACCTCATTCAGCGTAAGCCAGATGCAGGGCCACCCGGTATTGAACTGGTCAACGGCATCAGAAGTTAATAACAGCGGCTTTTATGTAGTCCGCGCGGGAGCAGACCGTATGAATTGGCAGCGTATCGATTTCGTAGCAGGTAAAGGCTACACGAACTCAGCCAGTCAGTACACGTATGTTGACAAAAAAGCAAACGCAGGGACGTACTATTATCGCCTGGAACAGGTAGATAATGATGGCAAAATGACTCCTTCGGTAGAGAAGATGGTAAAAATAGAAGCGCCAAAGAGTTATGAATTGGCACAGAATTACCCAAATCCGTTCAATCCGTCAACGGTAATCAGCTATTCATTGCCGCAGGAATCAAAAGTAGAATTGCGTGTATATTCAATAACAGGTCAGTTAATGGCTGAACTGGTAAATGGAACAGAAGCAGCAGGAATCCATCAGGTATCGTTTGATGGCACTAAATTATCCTCCGGTCTGTACATCTTCCAGTTAAGAGCTAACGGTTTTATTCAAACCCGTAAAATGACCTTACTAAAATAATTCGGTGGAAAATTTCCTCTTCAAAGGCTGCCCCTTACCCGGGCAGCCTTTGGTATTTTAAATGACCCTGCTCTTTATTCTTTCTGCTAATTGAACATCTGTACTTTATTCCATCCAAATAATCCTAACCTGAGTAATTACTCCGTTCTTCCAAATAAATGTTATCCACAGCACAAGGGACAGATTAGGGAAAAATTTTAACCCATTTTTAACACTCAAAAATTTGTATAATAAATAATTATAAACGAAATTATAATTGGGAGTTTAGCAAATTCTATGGCCAATCGTGGGGGCTTTGTCTTTCCTTTAGACAGGAAGAATGGATGATGTGCGCTTCGTTATACACGAAGTGAGTGATTGTGTAAAATTCGGAAGAGAAAACCGGCAAAAGCGAGCCGTTTTCGGTACTCGCGAGGGATTCTTATCACCGAATTGGAAGAAAAAAGATTAGTAGGATTATACATAATAAAAAAAGGAAGACGTCAATGTTGAAAAAAATACTGTACGTGTTGATAAGCTACCTGGTGTTCTCTCAGGCAGCTTTTGCACAGGTAGCAGTAAACAGCTTTACTGCTGTGCAGGAAACTTTTACCGGTTTTGCCGGTACCGCAGATCCCACCAACTGGGTAACCCAGGGATATACAACCTGGAGAGGAACAGCCCAGACAAGCGGTACTTCGGGGGGCTGGTACGGGAACGCGAATATGTCATATTTAGGCTCTGGTTCTGCTGGCAGCGCGTATGCGACCTGGAAATTGCAGAATAAAACCGGCCAAACAATTACCGGCTTTACCCTGTCATTTACCGGCAGAATGTGGAAATCGGGTAGTGCATCACCTTCGGTAACTGTTACATGGGCAAACAATACCAGTGCAACGGTTCCCACTGCGGGTGCATTATCTAATACACTTTCATCTTTAACTTTCAATGATGCAACTACTGGTATTTCTGCCGGTACTACTTTAACTCAAACAGTAACAAATGTTACTATTAACGATAATGATTACATTTATATCCGGTTTAATCACTCGGGGGGCAGCAGTTCCGATAACCTTGGCTGGGATGATGTTACATTCACGCCAAGCGGCGGCGTATTAACTGCTCCAACAACAGCAGCGTCTGCTATAACATTCTCATCTGTTACAGCCAGTGGCCTAACAATTGGCTGGACCAGTGGTAATGGCGCAAATCGGATAGTAAAAGTTAATACTTCCAATAGCTTTACTGCTCCTGTAGATGCTACCACATATACAGCCAACGCTATCTACGCGAGTGGTGAGCAGACTGTATATAATGGTAACGGATCAACTGCCAGCATTACCGGTTTAACAGCGGGTACTCAGTACTATGTTACCGTGTATGAATATAATGGCTCGGCAGGTTCGGAGAAATACCTGACTACAGGAAACCCTGTTAATAATACTTCTACACTTGCAGCGGAACCGACTACAAATGCAGGTGCCCCGACTTTTACTGCAATTAGCGCTACAGGATTCACCATGAATTTTACTTCAGGTAATGGTGCGGGACGTATTGTTTTGGTAAAATCCGGTTCAGCAGTTAACAGTGCTCCTGTTGATGGTACTACCTATACTGCAAATGCCGCGTTTGGTTCAGGTACTCAATTAGGAACTGGCAATTATGTGGTATATTCCGGTACCGGCAATTCAGTTACCGTTACCGGGTTAAGTGCGGCAACTACATATTATGCAGCTGTCTATGAATTTAACGGTTCAGCAACTACAACAAATTTTTATACCACAACCCCGGGAACGGCAAATCAGATTACTGCTCCTGCGGCTCCAACCGCTATCGCGGCAACTAATGTCACCGGCGGCAGTTTTTCTGCAAACTGGAATGCTGTAACAGGAGCTACGGGATATAAAATTGACGTTGCCACCGACAATGGTTTCGCATCGCTCGTTCGTAGTTATTCAGATCTTTCAACTGGAAATGTTACCACCTATTCGGTAAGTGGACTCGATGGTGAGACACAGTATTTTTACCGGGTTCGCGCTACCAACGCCGGCGGTGCAAGCGATAACTCAAACACCATTGATGTTACCACCGGAAGCCCTCTTGCCAGTGAACCAACTACACAAGCAGCTATATCGGGTATCTCTTCAGTAGGTACAACAGGGATGACAATTGCATTCACTTCAGGTAATGGTGCCGGTAGGATTGTGGTCATGAAAGCCGGAAATGCTGTTGATACTGATCCCGCTGATGGAAATACGTACACAGATAATAGCACGTTTGGTTCGGGTTCGCAACTTGGAACAGGTAATTATGTTGTATACCAGGGGAACGCTAATAGTGTGGTTGTTACAGGTTTAACCGCTGGAACAACATATTACATAGCTGTTTACGAGTACAATGGTACAACATCAACAATTAATTATAAAGCAACTCCGGGTACTTCTTCACAGATAACCTTATGCACTGCTCCAACTTTATCTGCTGCATCATTAATCGGCGGAGCAGGTTTTACAGTTAACTGGTCAGCTGTGACGGGTGCCGCAGGATATAAACTTGATGTCTGCACCGATAATGCAATGACACAGTTTGTTACGGGTTATGATAATCTTGATGTAACCGGAACATCCAAAGCCGTTACCGGTTTATCGAATGCAACTACGTATTACTACCAGTTGCGCGCGAGCAATGCGGCAGGCGTCAGTGCGAATTCAACTGTGCAATCAGTTACTACTTTTGCCGCTGATCCTACTGTTCAGGCTTCGGCTATCACATTCAGTAATATATTGGCTAACTCGTATACTATTACCTGGGCAAACGGTGACGGGGCAAATCGTATTGTTGTTATGAAGCAAGGTTCTGCCGTAAGTGTTGATCCTACGGATGGCTCCTCATATACAGCTAACGCTGCTTTCGGTTCCGGAAGCACAACTGGTACTGGTAATTACGTTATTTATAATGGCAATGGTAACTCCGTTACCGTTACGGGATTAGTTAAAGGAATTACCTATTATGTTGCTGTTTATGAATATAATGGTACAACAACAGACATAAATTATCTTACACCTTCTACTGCTACCGGCAGCAAAGCAACACCTGCTTTAGCCAGCCATATTGTTATCGCTGAGGTGTATGGTGCAGGTGGCAATTCGGGTGCGGCATTTACCAACGACTATGTATTATTATATAACCCGACCAGTTCACCGGTTGATGTAACCGGCTGGTCTATGCAGTATGCCAGTGCAACAGGTACATCCTGGTCTTCTACCGGTGCCTTTGCATCTGCAACTATTGCAAAAGATAGCTATTTCCTCATCAAGCTTGGCTCCGGTGGAGCAACAGGCAGCGCATTACCAACAGCCAACGTAAATGCTACAGGTATTAACATGAGCGCGACTGCTGGTAAAGTTGCCCTCTGCAGCAACAGCACAACCCTTTCCGGTGCAACCCCCAGTTCTTCGGCGATAGTTGATTTAATTGGTTTTGGTTCAAATGCAACTGCTTATGAAGGCTCCGGCCGTGCGACAGCACCTTCGGCAAATACCGATGCAATGCGGAGAAAAGATAACACCGGTGCCCAGAACAGTTCCTCCACGTATTTCACAACCGGTAACGGCTGGGATTCAGACGATAACGCGAATGACTTCTTTGTAGTTACTTTATTAACCGGCAGTTTATTACCGGTAGAACTGACCTCATTCAGCGTAAACCAGATGCAGGGCCACCCGGTATTGAACTGGTCAACGGCATCAGAAGTTAATAACAGCGGCTTTTATGTAGTCCGCGCGGGAGCAGACCGTATGAACTGGCAGCGTATCGATTTCGTAGCAGGTAAAGGCTACTCAAATTCAGCCCGTCAGTACACGTATGTTGACAAAAAAGCAAACGCAGGGACGTACTATTATCGCCTGGAACAGGTTGATAATGATGGCAAAATGACTCCTTCGATAGAGAAGATGGTAAAAATAGAAGCGCCAAAGAGTTATGAATTGGCACAGAATTACCCGAATCCGTTCAATCCGTCAACGGTAATCAGCTATTCATTGCCGCAGGAATCGAAAGTAGAATTGCGGGTATATTCAGTAACCGGTCAGTTAATGGCTGAACTGGTAAATGGAACAGAAGCAGCAGGAGTCCATCAGGTATCGTTTGATGGCAGTAAATTATCCTCCGGTCTGTACATCTTTCAGTTAAGGGCTAACGGTTTTATTCAAACCCGTAAAATGACCTTAGTTAAATAATCAGTTAAAAATTAGCTTATGTACAGTGGCTGCCTCAAAAGGGCAGCCATTTTTTTTGTAGAATTTAAGGGAAATTCGGGAATTGTGATTTCGGTCAGATATCACAAAAGAAGGTAACAGAGAGTGAAGGCAGGCACAGATTACTAAGCATACATTTGTGATATTGCAATCATGATATTTAAGAGAATTGTCCGGGTGTAACGGTATTAGCAATACCATAATACGCTATACATGTACGGAGTTATGGGTTCATTGTACGAGAATGTTGCCCATAACTCCGTCTTTTTATTTTACATTATAGCCCCGTTCATCATACGGCTGTAATTTTTCCAACCATAGTAATCCGAGTTCATATATATCTTCCGTGTAGTCATATCCGGGCATATCTTCTTTGGGTTCCAGTAAATCCAATACTTCAAAAGAAAAATTTTCCGCACCATATTTCTGGTAATCAAGCAGAAGCGGTTTTATCTCTTCAATACCGGTTTCAAGGGCGAATTTATGCCGATTTATCCGTGCCCGTACATCCTTGCTGGTTCCGATAAAGATCTTTCCATTAACCATGTTACGTATTTGATAAACGCCCATTGGTAAAGGAGTTAATTTATATTGTTTCTTAAATTCATCTAAATTAATCATGATTCATCTGTTCTTTCTGTTCTAAAATCCAGTATGTGCTCCCATCCCGATCCATTAAACCCTCTTCAATAAGTTCGCGCCGGATAGTGCAGTAATCGTTGTAGATTGAGCCAATTATTTCATTCACTTCTTTTTCGGTATAAGGTTTATACAGCGAAAACTTCTTATAAAATTCATTGAGTACCAATAGTCTCTTTTTACGTTGGACCGGTAGTTTCTGAAGCCTGCCCTGCTCGAAAAATGCTTTGCATACTTTTGAATGATACCGCTCAATTCGTTCCTGTTGCAGCATCGCATCAGGATTTTCGAATTGAATGAGAGTGCTTAATGGTTTATCGAAAACTTCGGCTTTAAGGCTGTATATTATATAATATTGCACTTTACTCTTTTCAACCCAACCCGCAGTTTCCATTTTTTTTAAATGAAAAGATACGGTTGAGGCGGCCAGATTGAGTGATTCCGCAATTTCTTCTACGTAGCGTGGTTTTTCAAGCAACAAATTTAAAATACGCAGGCGGGACACATCCGCGAGCGATTTTAACAAATCAATACTTTCGTTAATAGTCATAGTATTCTAAAATAATTCGATAAATATCGAAACAAAAATACAAAAACACGTTCACGTTTGCAAATATTTAATTCGATATCTGTCGAAATAAATGTAGAATTCCCGGTAAATTCCGATTTCATGCCAAGAGAAACCGGAGAATAAATAATGTAGCGAAAGAAAATTCGGGTTGAATGGCTGATTAGCCAATATACAACCAATTACTCCCGGGGGAAGGGGGTATTTTTCGGCTGCTTCTCACTTATTGGAAATTGTGAAATATAAACTCTTAGTAATGAAAAATAGAATGAATAAACAATGTTTTTTACGGGTAAAGCACAAGAAAAGAATTGGCATGCAACTTGGTTTAAGGAAAAAAATTATCATTAAACAAGAAGTGATTCTATGATCAAAGGTTATATAGAAATCAACAAAGACATATGCAAGGGCTGTGAGCTGTGCATAGAAGCCTGCCCACAAGGCAGTTTACGTCTTTCGACCCACATAAACACCCGTGGGTATCGGTATGTAGAACTGGTAGAGCAAAACTGTACCGGCTGCACCAACTGTGCTTTGGTCTGCCCGGACGTTGCGATTACCGTATTCCGTGAACAGAAACCGAAAAAAGCAGTCTAACGGAGGAATTGATGCAGGAACAGATTAGTAAGGAACGTGAAATTCGGTTAATGAAAGGAAACGAAGCGCTTGCAGAAGCTGCTATTCGTGCCGGTATGCATGCATATTTTGGCTATCCTATTACCCCCCAGTCAGAAATTCTCGAGTATCTGACGGAACAAATGCCGAAAAGAAATTTTAAAGTATTACAGGCTGAAAGCGAAGTCGCCTCAATTAACATGATCTATGGCGCGGCAGGTGCCGGTGCACGCGTTATGACCACTTCTTCAAGTCCCGGTATTAGTTTAATGCAGGAAGGTTTATCGTATATAGCCTCGGCAGAATTACCCTGTGTAGTAGCAAACGTTGTTCGCGGCGGCCCGGGTTTAGGAACTATCCAACCGTCACAGGGTGACTATTTTCAGGCTGTGAAGGGCGGCGGGCATGGCGATTATCGCCTGATCGTTTTAGCCCCGAATTCGGTGCAGGAAATGGCCGATTTCGTTTTTGACGGTTTCCGTCTGGCCGAAAAATACCGTAACCCCGTTATGATTCTTACCGATGGCGCCTTGGGCCAGATGATGGAAAAAGTTGCACTGCCGCCGGAAGGTTCACTCGAACATGTGGTTCCGGAATGGGCAACGGTCGGGAAACCAAAAACCCGCGAACCCAATATTATTACTTCATTGTTTATTGAACCGGAAAAAATGCAGGCTGTAAATATTCACCTGCAGAAAAAATATAAAACGATTGAAGAAAATGAAATCCGCTATGAAGAATACCATACCGAAGATGCAGAGATAATCTTAACCGCGTTTGGTCTTTCTTCGCGTTTATGCCAGAAAGCAGTTGATTTGGCTCGTGAAGCCGGTATTAAAGTCGGGCTACTCCGGCCTATTACCTTATTCCCGTTCCCGTATCAGCGTATATCAGAACTGGCGCACGATGCTAAGGCATTCTTAACAGTAGAAATGAACGCCGGTCAAATGGTTGAGGACGTTCGTCTTGCTGTTAATGGTAAAAAACCGGTATTTTTTACCGGTAAAATGGGCGGCATTATTCCTTCGCCGGAAGAAATTTTGGCGAAAGTGGAAGAGATGGCCGCGAATATTAATAACCTGACTGAGGTAGAGAGGTAAGAATGAGCACAGACGTATTAACACAGGAATTACAGCAGGGTTTTGATTGTGTTTATGAAAAACCCGATACTCTTACCGATACCCGTTTCCACTATTGCCCCGGCTGCGGCCATGGCGTAGCTCATCGCATTTTAATGGAAACAATTCAGGAATTAGGCATTGCTGAACAAACAGTTGGTGTAGCACCGGTAGGCTGTTCAGTATTCGCTTATCATTACATGAATATCGATATGCAGGAAGCTGCTCACGGCAGAGCCTGCGCCGTTGCAACCGGCGTTAAGCGTGTATTACCTGACAGGTATGTATTTACCTATCAGGGTGATGGCGACTTAGCCGCTATTGGAACAGCTGAAACAATTCACGCGGTTAACCGTGGCGAAAATATTTTAATCGTTTTTATCAATAATGCTATTTACGGGATGACTGGCGGGCAGATGGCTCCCACTACTCTCGCTAAAATGGTAACCTCTACAACTCCTTATGGCAGAGAAACCGATTGGATTGGCTTCCCGTTGAAAATGACTGATTTAGTCGCTCATCTTCCGGGTGCGTATTATGTTACTCGTCAGGCAGTTCATACCCCGAATGCAGTTCGCAAGGCAAAAAAAGCTATTCGTAATGCTTTTGAGTATCAGAAACTCAATAAAGGTACCTGCTTTGTAGAAATCGTTTCTAATTGCCCTTCCGGCTGGAAAATGAATCCCTCAGATTCAAATAAATGGCTCGAAGAAAATATGTTACCATTTTATCCACTCGGCGACTTGAAAGTGCCGGAAAAAGCATAAGGAAGGGAATTTACTATGTTTCATACTGATGAAATTATTCTTGCCGGTTTTGGCGGCCAGGGTGTCCTTTCAATGGGCCAGGTGCTTTCATACGCGGCAATTATCGATGCTAAAGAAACTACCTGGATGCCATCGTATGGCCCGGAAATGCGTGGCGGAACGGCCAATTGTATTGTTATCATTTCCGACAGACGGATCAGTTCACCGATCATTACCCGGTTTGATTCAGGTATTATTTTAAACCAGCCATCGCTGGAGAAATTTGAATCCGCTATTAAAAAAGATGGTTTCCTGTTCTATGAAGAATCCACAATCATTACCCCTCCTGCTCGGGAGGACCTGACAGTTCTGAAAATTCCGGCAATCAAAGAAGCCGAATTGATGAAGAAAAAGCAGGTAGCGAACATGATTATGCTGGGTGCTTTTCTGGAAATTAAACCTGTCGTAAGCATGGATTCAGTGCTGAAAGCGCTGAAAAAAGTACTGCCCGAACGCCATCATCATTTAATTCCATTAAATGAGCAGGCAATTCTGCGTGGCAGGGAATTAGCAGCTCAGCAAATTCAGATGACTGTCTAAAACAATTAACAAGGGATAGAGCAATGTCAGAAAGAGAATTTCAGTGCGGTCATAATTGTAGAAGTACCTGCGCTATGCTTAATGAAGCCTTACGCAAGGAAACTACCGCAATCCGATTCTATGAAGCAGTTTTTGAAGAATGCAATACCCCGGAAGTAAAAGCTTTTATTGGCGAGTTAGTAGAGAAACGCCGAACCGAAGTTCTGGTGATTATTCAAAAACTCAATGAAATCCATGCCCGTTCCCAGGCATTGGATGGCGTAGCTTCCAGTTTTACCGTTCTATAAGGCGGTAACAGGGAAACTGAAATTCTTTGTTTCCTGACATACTATACTGTGGGATAAGTATTGTACCCGATTTGTAATTTAATTAAACAAGGTGTGCAATGAAAACGGTACTTTTGGTTCTTATTGGTAAACGTGCTGAATCAGCTGTAAAAGTGCAGCAAATATTAACGGCTTGGGGCTGTATTATCAAAACCCGTTTAGGAATTCATGACGGGATTATGGATAATTGCAGTGAATCGGGTTTGTTAATAATGGAATTATACGGAACGCCCGAGCAAAAAGAAGAATTAGCAAGGAAAATTGCAGTTCTGCCCGGTGTAACTTCGAAACTTATTGATCTGAAACTCGAAGAAGAATAATCAGCACGTACATTGAAATGCATGATCCTCCGGGTAGTACACTGCCCGGAGGATTTTTATTATTCAGCAGTAAAATTGCCATCCGTGCCACGAAGTTGCTGGGTAAGCATTTCTTCAATAGCACCAAAATGGGCATTATAATCTTCCTGACTTTTCTTAATTACTTCAAAAGCGGCTTCTCTGCCATAAACATGGTCTATTTCAACTTTCGCTTTCCGGTACTCGCCGGGTAGTTCTTTATATGTTAAGAAATAGTGCTTTAGCCTGTCGATAATCGCGGCCGGGCATTGTTTGATATCTGTAAGATTCCCGTACACGTTATCTCCTTTCAGAACGGCAATAATTTTATCGTCTGCCTCATTACCGTCGATCATTCGGAAACCGCCGATGGGTATTACTTCAAGAATAATATTGCCATGCGAAATAGTTTTTTCTGTAATAATGCAAATATCAAGAGGATCGCCGTCACCAACAATGCCCTGTCGCCCGGTTTCCTGTTCACAGAGATCAGCAACCCGTTCCGCACAATAAGTCTGCGGAATAAGGCCGTAGAGTGAGGGGCAAATATTAGAATACCGCTGCGGCCGGTCTACTTTTAAATAGCCGGAGGCTTTGTCAATTTCATATTTAATAGTATCTGTCGGCACTATTTCAACGAATGATGTCACCACCTGTGGCGAGTTTTTCCCAATATGAATACCATGCCAGGGGTGGGGTTTAAATAACAGACCCATCATTTTCCACAATGGGTCAACTTTAACAGAATCCAAATGTACTCCGTAAATAATGAAAATTTATATCGTAAGTTAGAAAATATGTTCCGGTTGGGGAAATAATTCACTGTCAATTTATATTGAACTCCACTAACCTTCGTGAAGTTCCACGGAATGATTTGTGGAAAAATTTGTATATTCGAACTTTTATTATCCGGGATTCATGCTGAAATATATTTTACTGTTGTTACTGACCACAGCGGTCTGTGGCCAGGATTTCTCGCATTATTATTACTATACAGGTAAGGAATATGGCAGTGAAAGTCAGTATAACCCGGTTTCTCTTATTCTCAATGGCAGTTTTGATATATTACAGTTGCAGCCTGCAATGCGTGATGTACGGACAATTGACTTTGCTACCGGTACCACTAATGTTTGGCGCAATCTTTCCGATCCATTCACGAATATTAATAAGTACGGTTGGTGGAAGTTTTTACGTAGGGAAGTTTTCCCGTTGGATTGGTCAAAGCAGGGAAAACAATGGTGGCCTAATTATCAACTTCATCTGATTGGCGGTGGAATGGAATACCGGGCCATGGCAGAATACTTTGATTATCATGGCTATCCCTATCCCAAAACTTTTTCTGTTCTCACGATGGCTGCGTTTCAGCTGCTTAATGAAATTACCGAAAATAATTCTACGGTCGGTACAAACGTGGATCCCATTTCGGATTTTTGGATTTTTGATATCGGCGGTGTATTATTATTTAGTAATGAAGAAGTTTGCCGCTTCTTTAGCGAGGATTTGAATCTGGCTGACTGGTCATTGCAGCCGGGGCTCACTGTACCCGGTTGGAAAGTACATAACGTAGGCCAAAATTTTTCAATTAAAGTAAAAACCCCACTTTCGGAAAAAATTCGTTTTTTCTATTATTGCGGGCTAAATGGACTAACCGGGGCATCGTTGCCAACCGGGCCCGAAACAAATCTCTCAATTGGTATAGGATTACGGGCAAAAAATCAGATAAATATAGATAATATGAATGAGAAATCTGTTGAAACAGTTTGGAATGTCGGGCTGTTTTACGATAGAAACAATTCGCTGCTTGCTTCGTTGTTTTTATCGGGTATGACAGATTATTTTATTACCGCGAATGTTTATCCCGGTTTTGTTGAGCTGGGGAAAATTAAACCCGGTTTGTGGCTCGTGCTAAAACAAAATGGCAGTTCAATAATTGGGATATCTACAAACTATGTATTTAACATTGGGGTGGATACAGAAAGATAGGCTTGCATAAAAAGCAAAACCCCGCCATACAGACGGGGCTTTCGTACTACTGAGTGGACTCGAACCACTGACCTCTTGATCCACAGTCAAGCGCTCTAACCAACTGAGCTACAGTAGCAAATCAAGATTCCAAATATATAAAATCCCGGGGATTTATAAAATAGGAATTGTGCCCTTTAAGTATTATTTTAAAGTTTAAATACGGCTGTGGGGCGGGGAAAAACAGGGTAAATTGAAGAAATTATGTGCACCAGGCGCTGAAAGTTGTGAAAGTTTTATGAAAAAAGAAGTTGTTGCATTTTTTAAGAAAAATCCGCGTGCCTGCCTTAAAGCTCGGCAGTTAGCAAAAAAATTGGATATTATGCAGGAGCATGAATATCAGTCACTCAAAGCAGTACTTCATCAACTTACCGTTGAGAAAATACTCGATCGAAAAGGTAAAAAATTCTGTGTATTCGCTGGCGATGAAAGAAAAGCCATCACCGGGCAATTGCAAATTACCCGACAGGGTTTTGGTTTTGTTATTCCTGATTCGAAAAAACTGCCTGATATTTTTATAGCAGAACGAAATCTTAGCGTAGCTATGAACGGGGATACCGTTGAAGTGGAATTATTTGCCCGTCAGAAACAAAATGCGAAAAATCTTGAAGGCGAAATAACGAAATTAGTTAAACGGAAATGGGATTCCGTTACCGGGATACTTCGCCGCCAGAGAAATATGTACTTTGTTACTCCGGATATCCCGGATTTTCATAAAGACATTCTCGTTGATTTCGAAGAAGCAACGAAATTCAAGATTGGCAGCCGGGTTCTGGTTGGTGATATTGAGTGGACTTCAGTGAAGCTAAGTCCCGAGGGAAGAATACTTAAAGAGCTTGTTAAAAATACATCATTTGAGGATGACTATATCGGGATAATCCATGAGCATGGCTTACGTACACAGTTCCCGCTTGAAGTGCTGAACGAGGCGGAACAAATCCCGCAGGAGATTCCGGCACCGGAATTAAAGAAGCGCCGGGATTATCGTGCGAAAACAGTAGTGACAATTGACCCTGAAGATGCAAAGGATTTTGATGATGCATTATCAATTGAAACTTTGGAAAATGGAAATTATTCTATCGGTATTCATATTGCGGATGTATCGCATTATGTAGAAATGGGTGGTAAACTTGATATAGAAGCACGTTTACGCGGCAATAGTGTTTATTTGCCTGGTAAAGTGCTGCCTATGCTGCCCGAACGGCTTTCTAATGGCATTTGCTCTCTTAACCCGCACGTTGACCGTCTTACCTATTCCTGCATCGTAGAATTGACCCCGCGCGGGAAAGTGGAGAATTTTGAATTTTGTAAAACTGTTATTAACAGCAGACGCCGGTTTACCTATGAAGAAGTACAGAAAATAATAACCGGCGCTGAATTGCCGCTGCCTTCTGTTATACCCGAGATTCCGGTTGTAAAAAGCCGGGGACGTAAGAAAGCATCGGATGCAGGGTTTGATCCGAATTGTAAAGAAGAAGTTTTATTGCTTCACAGGCTTTCAGTGGTTTTGCGCAGAAAAAGAATGAGGGAAGGGAGTATCAATTTTGAAACGCCCGAAATTCGTTTCGTTTTTGGCGAAGGAACATTGCCTCTTGATATTAAACGCAGGGTAACCGATGACAGCCACAATCTGGTGGAAGAATTCATGTTGTTGGCAAATAAGCTTTTAGCTCAGTTTGTTAAGGATAAAACTGGAAGGAATGAGGAAATTCCTTTTGTTTACCGGGTTCATGATTTACCCTCGGAAGATAAACAACAGGATTTTCTTAATCTGTTACGTTCGCTTGGTTACAAAAACATTCCTCCCCGTGCGCCGGTATCGCCGAAAGACCTGAATAAGATTATAGAAACAGTGCATGGTAAACCGGAAGAGGTATTGGTAAATGAGCTTGCAGTTCGTTCTATGGCCAAGGCGGAGTACTCAACCGATAATATCGGGCATTACGGACTTGGATTTAAAAATTACACCCATTTTACCTCACCTATCAGAAGGTATTCTGATTTGCTGGCCCATCGTGTACTTACCGGGGTTATTTCCGGAAAGAAGCAACTCATGTATGGAAAGACAGAGCTGACAGCTTTTTGCGAGCATATATCCGCAACAGAGCGTACAGCAGTTGAAGCTGAACGAGGCGCTATCCGATTGAAACAAATTCAATTTTTAAAGGGATTCGTGGGCGAGGAATTTCATGCAGTTATTTCAGGTGTCACCAATTACGGGCTATTCGTTGAAATAGCTGATTATCTTGCTGAAGGACTGATAAGGCTGCGTGATTTGGAAAGTGACTATTTCTTATATGATGAGAAGAAGTACTCATTGACAGGTCGTCATACCGGAAAAACGTATCGCCTTGGCGATACAGTTTCAGTGCGGCTGATTCGGGTAGATGAGATGAAATTAACCCTTGATTTTATGCTTCTGGAAGATTAATATAATTGTGAATTTCTCATAAAATATTGCAAAAATCGCCAGAGAACCTAACTACAGGTTAACTTTTTTGCCAAATAAAATGTCTAAAGCACAAATTGAATTGAGACAAATTATGACAACTTTACGCTACCGTTTCTTTAACCTACTGGTATTAGTACTTTTACTCTTGCCCTTTTCTGTTGCGAAAGCACAATTCGGACAAAATAAAGTTCAGTATCACAGTTCGGAATGGTACTTCATTCAAACCACACATTTTGATATTTATTTTAATCAGGATGGGCCGTTATTGGCTGAGTTCGCTGCAAAATCGATTGAGGATGCGTTGAAGTCTATTCAGGAACGGTTGAACTACGCGATTAATAACCGTATTACTCTTATCGTGTATAATTCGCAAAATGAATTTCAGGAAACCAATGTTACCGATGAAGCCCTCTCTGAAGGTATTGGCGGTTTTACCGAAATGTTTAAGAATCGTATCGTATTGCCTTTTAACGGGAATTACAAATTATTTCGACATGTAATTCACCATGAGCTTGTTCATGCAGTAATTAATGATATGTTCTATGGCGGCTCAATTCAGAATGTAATTGCAAGTAATATTAATGTAACAATTCCTCTATGGTTTAATGAGGGGCTGGCTGAATATTTGTCGTTGGGATGGGATTCGAATACCGATATGTTTATCCGCGATGCGATTACCAGTGAATATTTACCCGATCTGGAACGCCTCGACGGATATTTTGCCTATCGAGGTGGTCAGGCATTTTTCTATTTCATAGCTGAAAAATATGGTGAAGAAAAAGTAGGCGAGATAGTTCACCAGCTAAAAAGCAAAGGGCACATTGAAGATGCAATAAAAGTTACACTTGGTTTAAAAATGGAAGAACTAAGTGAACGGTGGAAAAAATTTCTGAAGAGAAGGTATTGGCCGGATATTAATGTGTTCCAGGATCCGGATGAATTTGCAAAGCGTTTAACTGATCATCGGAAGGAAGGCGGCTTCTACAACACGAGTCCGGCAATTTCGCCCCAGGGAGATAAAATTGCTTTTATTTCCAATCGTGATGTATACTTTAATGTCTATCTGATGAATGCTCAGGATGGAAAATTGATAAAGAAGATAGTTAGTGGATATAAAACTGCTGACTTTGAGGAGTTGAATATCCTGACCCCGGGGTTAACATGGTCTCCGAAAGGAGATAAAATAGCACTTGCCGCTAAAAGCGGCGGGTATGCTGTTATCTACCTCATTGATGTTGAATCCGAGGATATTGAGACGGTACCATTAAAATTCTCCGGGATCGGAACAGTGCATTGGTCGCCTGATGGTAAATATCTTACGTTCGCAGGGCATACAGCTTCACAGTCGGATATTTATACTTATTCACTAGCCGATAAACAGTTATCGAACCTGACCAATGATATTTATACCGATTCCGATCCTTCCTGGTCAGCAGATGGTAAGATTATCTTTTTTGTCTCTGACCGTGGTGCGGAAATCTCTACAGACAGGCTGCGGGTGCGGATGAAAGATCATGATTATTCACAGTCTGATATTTATGCAATTCGGCTCCTGGATAGTAAGATAATTCGTTTGAGTAATACACCCGGGATTGATGAAACATGTCCAATGGTAAGCCCGGATTGCACAGAACTGCTTTTTATATCGGATAAGAATGGCATCAATAACGTATATAAAATGCATCTGGGTAAATCATTCGCTGATACATTTACCCCGGATTCAATAGGCGAGGTGCTTCCGGTTACGAATTCTATGAACGGGGTATATCAAATATCGCTTTCCAAAGATGGGAAAAAAATGTCGTTTTCGAGTATGTACCAATCCGGGTATAATATATTCCTTATGACAACCCCATTTGATGACAAGCTGTCATTAAAGGAACTAAAACCTTCGGTTTATATAGCAGAAAAGAACGCGCCTAAACCAGTTGCGAAAGCTAAAGAAGATTCTGTGGCACAGAAAAAAGAGCAGGAACCGGTAAGCGATCTTGATTTCTTTACCGGGCAGTATGTCGATACAGCCAAGGCTCAGACAGGCAAACCCGATTACACGAACTATATGTTTGGTCAAACGAACTATTACAAAATTACCAAGGTAAAGGATTCAACAATATTCAGGCCGGTCGATAATCTTGATAGCGCGGGGAATTATCGGGTAAATAAATATAAAGTGAATTTCAGCCCGGATATAATTTACGCGAACGCGGGGTTTAGCTCTTTATACGGCTTAATGGGTACAACCGTTTTATCATATAGCGATGTATTGGGTAATCATCGGTTGATAGGGCAGACAAGCTTGCAGGTCGATTTGAAAAACAGCGATTACGGATTAGCATATTATTATCTCTCCGGCCGGCTGGATTTC
The DNA here is from genome assembly GCA_021286645.1 of Ignavibacteria bacterium. GTDB lineage: Bacteria > Bacteroidota > Ignavibacteria > Ignavibacteriales > Ignavibacteriaceae > JACPGF01. The sequence goes on along the minus strand of JAJTBZ010000021.1, from coordinate 3,689 downwards.
GGCATTCAGGGCTTCCATACCGCACGTTTTGTATACCTGAATAGAGAGCAGCCTGACGGTTATGTCGATCAGCAGCTATATCGTTTCCGCAACTATGGCGCAATATTATCACTGAGCTACCCGTTCAACAGGTTTTATCGTCTTGATTTTGGATTGAGTTTTATAAATGTATCGGGAGAAAATCTTGACAACCCCGACGACAGTTTTGAGAAGGCAAGCTTTTTGCTGCCTTCATTTGCTTTCGTCCATGATAATACTCTTTTTGGGTATACAGCTCCTATCGAAGGAACGAGATATCGTTTGGATTTCGTGGCGAATCCGTTTATTCGAACCGAAAAATTTGGTTTCTACAGTGTTATCGGAGACTATAGAACATATCTTCGATTCTGGTATGATTATTCTTTCGCCATTCGTTTCTCAACTGGTATGTCACGGGGCAATAACGCGCAAAGATTTTTTATCGGCGGTGTAGAAAACTGGATAAATCGTTCATTCGCGACTTCGGATGTTCCTCTATCCTCATCCTCTGATTTCGCCTTCCTGACAGGAGTATTGCCGATGCGTGGATTTAATTATGCAGAGCAGATTGGAAATACTTACGCGATTACAAATCTGGAATTGCGGTTCCCGCTTATCAGATATTTGCTTACTGGCGCGCTTCCTATATTATTCCATGATGTTATTGGTAACGTATTTATTGATGCTGGAAGTGCCTGGAACGGTAAGAATGTGAAATTCTTTGAAACAAACAAAGGGCAGCCGACACTGACAAAAGATCTATTACTTGGAACCGGTTATGGTGCTCGTTTTACGTTTTTATATTTCCTGATGAAATTTGATGTCGCATGGGCTTATGACCTGAATTCGTTTTCAAAGCCGGTATTCTATTTCTCATTGGGAACAGATTTCTAACCGAATCCTCTTAACAAAAAAGCCATCGGAGAAAACACCGATGGCTTTTTGGCTTTAAAGCGTATTGAATAATTATTTTTTCTTCGATTCAAAATCAGAATCCGCGATGCCTGCATTGATCTTATAATTTGTATATGAAATTGTAACGATTGCATTTTTGTTTTCATTCTTCTTAACAGTTTTTTCTGATTCCTCATTTGCATGAGAACGCCTCATGGAAAATCTGGCGTTATTAAATGGGAAACTTAACTTCATATTGGATGGGAGGGGGTATTGCTTTAATAATTTCTCGTCATACTGTAGTTGAATTGTACTTATTCCATTTGTTTTGGAAGTGATAATTGCTTTTCGGATAACCGATGACTCTTTATCAATCCAAAATACGGCAGTGGCAACATCACTGGTTTCCTCGCTCGGCACAATTTTAATAACCGCGCATTTATAATTCTCGAATGTCTCATTTCTTTCATAGATTGCAACAAAATCTCCCTTAAACAGAGATGTGGGTGAAAAGTTCAGTCCCTGTTTTGGAAGCATTGCAAAGCCATCGGAATTAATTTTCATTTTATTGGGTTGCTTAAACAAAAGTTCGGCTTGAATCTTGGGAATATTAACGCCACTCATCTCAACGTTTGCTTCTACAGTTACCCGATAGTCATGAACTTTATCGTAACGAGACTTTACTTTTTCAATTAATGCGTGAGCCTCCTTTTCCTGAGGGAAGGCAAATGCAGTAAATACGAGTACACAGATAATAGAAACTAATTTTTTACTTATCATGAGAGTATATCCTTTTTAACGATAATAAACAGGGCTGAACCGGTAAATACGGTAATATGGGTTACGAGAATAGCAATGGATTTCCATATTTCGGTAAAATCAATTTCGTTTGCAAAAAACAATTGATATTTCATGGTGTAGGTAGTGAATAAGTAAGGTCTGATAGAACGTAAAACTCCAATATCAATCGATGAAAGTATAATAAAGACAATAATTACTGCCATTGTACCTGCAATAGGTCCTATTGAATTTTCAACCATTGTTGAGAACAACATAGATAATGAGGCAACAGTCATCATAGCAATTATTGCATAGCCATAAGAGCAGGCAAATCGCCACAGGATATCATTTTTTGCAAAGACGGTAATCCCCTGATAAGGAATAAGTAATTCACCCCGGCCAAATAGAATTAAACCTAATCCCAGGCTAATGGCAATGAGCGCTATAATGATAGCACAAGTATAAATAAAGCCGGCGATAAATTTTGCGGTGCTGATTTTCAGGCGCGAGACTGGCCGGATTAGAAGCAATCGGTATGTTCCGCCGGTTGCTTCACCGGCAAACATATCACCCGTGACAAGAGTTACAAGAAAAGGAACATGGACTATTAATGCGCCGAGAATCATATACGCAACCATATAGCCATTGAAAAAATTGCCGGAGAGGACGAACATATTCTCCAGACCATTGGTTATCATTTCTAGATAATGGTCACCTTCGTAAACCATAACTATTTGGAGAATAAGTCCGAAGCCGATTACCGCTGCAAAGCTGATATATGTGCGCCACTTTTTGAATATTTTATACAGTTCCAGATAAACCAGGGAAATCATGCTGCTACTCCTTCCGTTAATTTTAGGAAGTATTCTTCAAGAGAATTCGCAGGTATCAGGGAGAAAACCTGAACACCCCCGGTAACCAATAACTTGTTAACCTGTGCAATGGCCGACCTTTCCAAAAACAATTGCAGGCAATTTTGTGTAATTGCCTCGAGTGATGCGGCAAACTCGCTTTTTTTAATAATTGCTGATGCAGTTTCTATATCGTTAACTTCGATGGTAACACGTACTTTACTTGCATTCAGTAACTCTGAAACACTGCCTTCTATTATCGTGGATCCTTTATTTATAATAATCATCCGGTTCGCGATTAATTCGACCTCATGTAAAATATGAGAAGAGAGGAAGACAGTTTTGTTTCGTTCTTTACTTAAGTAAAGAATTAAATCACGAACATCTTTCATCCCTTGAGGATCGAGTCCTGTGGTAGGTTCATCTAAGATAATTAATTCGGGGTCATGTAAAAGTGTTTGAGCAATACCGAGGCGCTGCTTCATTCCATGTGAAAATGTTTTAACTTTACTATTGTATCGCTTGTCAAGCCCTACAAGTTCGAGAGTCTCTAGTATATGTTTGCGGGATACGTCTGCCCCGGCGAGTTTTCCAAAGATTTCGAGATTCGCATAAGCCGTCAGGTAGCCATAGAAATCGGGTTTCTCTACAATAGCACCAACTCTGCGAAGTACCGCCTCCCTGTGTGTTTGCAATTCGCTGCCAAAAAGTTTTACCGATCCGCTTGTGGGTTTAATTAATGACAATAACATTCGTATAGTAGTACTTTTCCCCGCGCCATTAGGACCAAGGAATCCAAATACATCGCCCTTATACACATTCAGGGTCAGGTTATTGACCGCGGTAAGTTGGCGGTATTTTTTTGTTAGTCCGGTAATTTCAATTACTTTTTCCATCAACAGTTCTTTTGTAAATAGTTCAAATGACAATTATTCTAAAATTGAATAATTGAAAGTTAGCTGTTTGCTACTATGGAGGAGCGTTTTTTTACGTGAAAGGCGAAAATCCTCCATGAATGATCATCCGGGGAAATCAACTGAAAAACCGACGCCGAATCGATCGATTCTTTCATTATAATACTCGTTGAAAACATTATTCCCGTGAAAATAGGAGAGAAAAAAGTTAACACCTTTTTTGTTCCATTCG
>JAJTBZ010000005.1 GCA_021286645.1 Ignavibacteria bacterium | reverse complement strand
GGCACGATATATCTGTAGAAAACAGGTACCCAAAAATTTTATAAAGATCCGTAGGATCGATATTGGGGTATTGTAATGGTGGCGGATGATTTTTTTTACAGGGTCTCTACGGTTTAAGAGATTCCATCCTTCTAACTCCCTCCCCCGCTTTGCGCGGAGGAGTGTATTAGGAGGAGAACCTTCTACTATAGCATCAAAAACAAACTACATACTGCTTACCTCCGGGACGTTTCGATACATCCGGCCTGATGTTGAACGGCATTGGTTTTACCGCAGCCGGCCGGACACTCAATGCCTCTTATGCGGTACGCTGTTTCATATTTAAGAACTTGGTGATTGAGTGCTACAGGCAAACAAAACCACCCCCTGCCCTATGAAATAATACCAACAATCCCGGTTCGTGAAAGATGTAATCTTTGGTAGAATAGAGATTCAAATAATCAATAATACTATAGCTGAAATGTAATTTAAATGCAGATACTCGTTACTGAATTATTTGTTATACGAATCATTTATCGCCATCCTATTCATTCATCATTTGTGGCGCGCATAGGCGGGGATAATATATGGTGGCTTGCAGCCTCTCAATGTTATTAATGCAAAAGTTTACTATTATTGTACTACTGTTTGGTATTAATTTGTTGATAGGGAGGATTTATTGAAGAAAAGAACAGGACTTATGAAGCTATTTATGTTTTTTCTAACAATAGCTTTCATGTTATTTATTTTTGAAATGATTGCAGAAAAGAAAATATTTCCAAAATTATTTTCAGCCAGAAAAGTAACCATTGTTAATGCTAAAAATCAGCCACTGGCTAATATTCAGGTAACGTATTTAAATAAAACCTACAAATTTTTTCATATCATCGGGCTTCCTTTTGTGGACGCACTAGACCAAATTGAGTATCAGGATACAGGAAGGACGAATTCACGTGGAGAAGTTGAATTTGCAGCAAGATCCAGCTATTACAGTCTGTATGAAATAAATTTTGAAGAAATTATATTAATCAATCAACAAAACAGAGTTGATAGCAAAGGTAATCTGTTGATTAATTACGCTATATATTCTTATGAAGATTGGAGACCTGTTGATACTGTATATGAAGTACGGAAATTAGTCTTATCTTATGAAAATTTGCCTAAAAAACTTTATACAGAATCCTTTGGAGGAACTTTGTATTTCCGCGGAGCAATGGACGTGGAATTCAATAAACAAATTGTATTGCCGGTGAATGTTCATAGGAAACCGAAAGGTTTACGTAAATAACTTATCATTTCTCAATTAATGTAATCTTTTCCGGGGGCATTTCGATACATCCGGCCTGGGCTTTACACGGCATTGGTTTTACCACAGCTGGCCGGACACTCAACGCCCCTTACCCTGTACGCCGTTTTGCATTTCGAAGTCCGGTGATTGAGTAGCCGCAGGCGTATCGAAATCACCAACGGCGATGAATGATAGACAACCATGAAAACTCCACAGCAGCATTTCCTAAGTCCCACCGGGACGATTTATCTGTATAGAATAAAGGGGCAGGTATTTAAAGCACGAAAGCCCCTGGTGAGGGGCTCTCGTGGTGTTTGAACTCAACCTTAGCGGAAAAGTGATAACACTTGTTGCGGTGCAGAATTCAACTGCGAGAGCATTGAAGTAGCCGCCTGACCGAGGATAGATCCACGGGTAGCATTCAGCTGTTCCATTGCAATATCGGCGTCAAAGAGCCTGCTGACACTCGAGGTCGCGTTAGCGATCGAGGTATTCAGGGTTTCTTCTCTGATGTCTAACCGTTGAACAAAGTTACCTATCTTACCTAATGAGCTCTGGACGGAACTCTTCAGGGTTGAAAGGTTTGCCTGCAAAGTAGCAATAGTTGTGCTATTGGTAACGCTGCTGGCTGTTACTGCATTAAGGTTCGTTAAACCGGTATTAAATCCGTTACTTGCCGAGGTTGCGATTGCAGAAGCGAAATCCAGTGTAATCTTATCGGTATAAGCATTACCTACCTGGAATACGAATCCGCCTTCAGCATCTCCGCCGCCTGTTAACAACGAGGTATTGTTGAATTTTGTCGTTGTTAATACGGCATCGATTTCAGTTACTAACGATTTAATATCCGATGCAATTGAACTTCTGTCTGCAGTTGGGTTAGTAGCATCAGAAAGTTTTCCTTCCACCTTTACTAGCAAGTCGCTGATACTAAGCAATGCACCTTCAGCGGTGGATAACAGGTTTTTAGCGCCTGATACGTTGTTCTGAGCGGCTTTCATAACCGAGATTTTACCCTCGAGTGACTTGCCGATGTTGAAACCTGACGTATCGTCTGCTACCTGATTAATCCGCTTGCCGGTTGCAATTCTTAATTGAGCTACGCTTGCTTCTTTGTTGGTTCTGGCAAGCGCGTAATACGCGCTGAGCGCATCCACGTTAGTGTTAATCCTAAACGACATAATATACCTCCTTGTATTTTGTTTTTGCTAATAAACGGCTTCCTTGCCATTTTATTTTGGTTAAGTTAAGCTTATTATAGCCTCTGTCACCAGAAGGTAATATCGTCCAGTACATTGTGTTGAGAAAATTCTATTATTAACGCTATTTATTCTGAACTAAATTAAGTATCGCGTTTTCTACCCTGGCAAGAACCTCCTGCCAGTCTCTTCGTTCATCCTGTCGAAACAGTCTTGCTGTTCGGTACCATGGCGAATCTTCACGTTCAAGGAGCCATCGCCAATCCGGAGAAAAGGAAATCAATATCCATGCCATATTTCCTAAAGCCGCTGCCGCGTGCGCTACGGCTGTATCTACCGTTAAAACCAGGTCTAATTGCGAAATTACAGCAATTGTATCGCTAAAATCCTGTAATTTATCGCCCAGCATGATTATTGAATCTTTGTACGGATTTGCCTGTGCCTGCGCGTCTCCTTTCTGGAGACTGTAGAACTGCACTTGGCTAATATTAAACAAATTTTTGAACCGCTCTAAGGGAATACTACGATTCCGGTCATTTTTATGGTCTTTATTGCCTGCCCATACTAAACCAATGTTTATTTTTTGGCTAAGATTGAGCATTTTCTTCCAATATTCTACTTTATCCGCTGCGGGGAACAGGTACGGCTTGCCAAAATCGGGGCTGTACAATTCAACCGGTACATGATTCGGCACGCTGATAAGCGGTATATGATAGTCAAACGACTGCTCGCTTACCTGCTTGCTCGCGGGAATAATTTTATTGACAAAGGGGAAACGTTCCAGTACGTTTACCAGTTCATCCTGGCATTGCAAAATCACTTCCATGCCTGCTTCTGTAGGATATTTCAGGAAACGGACAAACTGCAGCGTATCTCCCAGGCCCTGCTCATGGTACACGAACAGGCGCTTGTTGGGTTTTAATTCGCCATCCCACTCGGGACGGTTGTATTTTCTTTTCTGTAAATCAAGTTTCCAACGCCATTCGAATTCGGCGAAGCCTTCTTTGTAATTGCCTTGCAATAGCAGGGTTAGTCCCCGATTCTTATGGGCTTCCGCGAAACCGGGGCGGTGGGCAATAGCATCATCAAAACAGGTTAACGCTTCATTCAGCCGGTTTTGCATACGCAGGGTATTCCCAAGGTTATTGAGCAATTCCGGAAAATGTGGTTTCATGTTTAACCCGGTCTGCAAATAGGCGACGGAGTTTTCCAGATCGTCCATTTGCTGATAGGCTACGCCAAGATTATTATATGCCTTAAAATAGTCACTGTTCAGCTTTAGTACCTGGTGGTAGTAACCTGCGGCCTCTTTATAACGCTGTTGTTTTAAATAGATATTTCCAATATTATACATGGCATCCGTGTGGGTCTGGTCTATTTCCATGGCCCGCAGGAAACAGCGCTCGGCTATTTCGTAATTTCCGTTCAGCTCGTTAATAACGCCAATATTATTGACAATTTCGGCTGAGTCGGGTTTTAGCCTGTATGCCTGCTCGGCATATACCATTGCCTGTTGCAAATTATTAATGGCCTGGTACGCCATTGACATGTTGTTTAATGCTTCGGCATCGTTGGGGTGCGTTTGCAATACCATATTCATGTATTGCAGCGCTGTTTGAAAATCTTCGAGTTGATAAGCACACGTGCCGGCCTGTTTTAAAATATTCCCGCTCTGGGTGCCGCCCTCTATGAGTCGTTGGTAGTGAACCAGGGCAGTGCGGAACTCTTTCTTTTCCATCAGGTAATCGGCCAATTTTTCCTGCGCGTCGGTATAGTCGGGCTTAAATGAAAGCAGTTCCTGCAATAGAATAATTGCTTCATCGTAACGGTTTTCGGCGGCAAAAAGATTTGCAAGGTTAAATTTCGCGTCAGAGTGGAAAGGCTCTGCTTCGAGCGCGCGGATGAAATCTGCTTTGGCAGCCTCGTACATGTGCATTTCTTTATAGCAAACCCCGCGTGAGTTTAATGCTTCGGCATAATCGGGCTGTATCTGTAAAGCTTTGGTAAAATATTCCGAAGCTTCCTTATGGTTTTTCTTCTTAATATGGCATAAACCCAAATTGAAAAACGCTGCCGCGTACAGGGGTTCATACGAGAGTATTTTTACGAATTGTTCAATTGCCTCATCAATGCGGTCAATTGATTGGTACACCACTCCCAGGTTAATGTAGGCATCAAGGTATCGGGCGTTCAGGTCAATTGCCTTTTTGTAATACCATATCGCCTGTCCGGAATTGCCTAAACTCTGGTAAACCATGCCTAAATTGTTATAGGCGGGGTAAAACCCGGCATTCAGGTTAATTGATTTGGTCAAAAAGCGCAAAGCTTCTTCAAATTTGCCGGTCTGGAATTGTAAAGTGCCGTACAGGAAGTTGAAACGATGGTCATTACTGCCGCTTACCAGCATATTCTGGTAGAGGGTTTCAGCCTTGGCCAGGTGACCTGCCTGGTGCTCTTTGATAGCCTGTTGTAAAAGTTGATCCATCGTTCTTCTAATTATTTAATTGAATTATTTAACACAATCTATGTGCCAAAACCTGGAAATACGTACGGGAAGGAACGGGGGAATTTTACCCGGCAGGGGTTTGTGCCACGTTGTAGGTGCGAAGCGATGTGGAAAACGAAACAGGCGGCAAGCCGCGGAATCAGAAATACTGTAACTACAGTAAGAGGAAAATTCCCGGGCGGGCGTGCAATCCGGTCTGGCAGGAGGCCTGTAACATGTTAAAAAATAAGTAATTGCGGTAAATTTTTCTGTTCCGGTGCCGGGCTCTGCACGGGGTGACACGGAATAATTGTCGGGGGTGGAATTAAACCAATTCCCCGGCTGTTCTCAGGTGAAGGTGCAGGCAGTGCGCCCGGCCATGGAAAAGGAAGCAGCGGTATGGTAGAAATAGGTAAAGTTACCAAAATAACGGCAATTGGCTAATATTATTCAAAGTTTCATGGATATAATTGTCATGCCGGGGTTCCTTTCATCATAAAATAGAACCATTTAATTAAATGATAGGGCTCGCGAGTAAAATTTCGTTATTTTCGTACCGTGATCAGGAAGTTTTGTGGTTGCTTTTGTCTGGCAATAAACCTCCTCTGGTATTTAGATGATTAAAAACAACAGGTAATTTATGAATAAACGCTGTATAGCGCTCGTTTTATGTATTTTGGTAATTCCGTATATGTATGGTCAGCAAAAAAAGGCACCGACATATCATACCGTTTCCGGGGTGGTAGTTGATTCGGCCACCGGCGAAAAGCTGCAGGGTGTTACAGTTCGTGTAATTAGCGAAGACCCCAAAAACCATTTAGGCGCAATTACCGGACCTAAAGGAGAATTTAAGATTGAACGAATCAGCGCCGCCGATGCCCGTTTGCAATTATCGCAGGTTGGGTATCAGGTAAAAGTGATGCCCTTATTCGAAGCGGGATCATTTATTAAGGCCAATATGGGCAACATTAAATTGCAGGCCGCTACCGTGCAGATGGGCGGGGTGGAAATTAAAGCTACACGTCCCATGATTGAATACCAGGCCGATAAGCAAATTATTAATATGGAAAAAGTGCCGGGAGCAAACGGTTCGGTTACTGACGCGCTGCGTAACTCGGGCGCGGTTGATGTAGATCCCCAGAGTAATAAAATCAGTATCCGGGGCAGAAGTAGTGTGAACATTCTTATTGATGGAAAACCCCAGCCAATGGCTGAAGATATGCTGACACAAATGCCCGCTACTATGATAGATCAGGTGGAAATTGTTGCCAACCCCTCGGCGAAAGACGACCCGGAAGGCGATGCAGGCATTATTAACTTTATCACGAAAAAAGGTACGTCGAATAATTACAGCGGCTCGGTAACAGCCTATAAAAGCTCCAAAAACATGCAGTTCGGTTCTACGTTTATTAACTATAAACATAATGACCTTACCGCGTATGCTTCAGTGAATGGCGGCGGCGGCGAGTTTGATGGCGATATCGACGGTTATCAGATCAGCAATTCAAGTGTTAATAACTATAAAACCATTTCCGAGGGTGAGAACAGCCGGAAGGGTTTTATGATGAACGCGAAAACGGGTTTTGATTATGATTTCGATACCGCTAATTCACTATCATTTTCCGGAAGCTTATATAAAATGAAAGGTGACGGCTATGAGCACAGTCTCTTTTCTATCTATAAAATAACCGATGCGTTGAATTATAATTACAACAGTAATAATGACGGCAATCTGGATTATAACGTGTACTCGCTAACTTCAAATTATAAAAAGAAGTTTGATAAAAAGGGCCATGAAATTACCGGTGACGTGTTTTTCTCATATACCGATAACGAAAATCCTACTACACTAACAACAACATACAGTTACAGCCCTTCGGATCCTACCCGTAAGCATATAGAAAATAACACGGGCAATAAAACCCTTATTGCAAAGCTGGATTACGTTAACCCCACATTTGCTTCGATTGGTAAAATAGAAACGGGATATAATTTTACATTCAGGGACAGGACAACGGACTATAACGTGTTCAATATGCAAAATGATGCTATGTTGAAGGATCTTTCGCAGAGTAATAATTTTACCTATAAAGAATCAATCCACGCGTTGTATGCAACCTTAAGCAGTAAATTATTCTTTCTCGATTATAAACTGGGCGCGCGGCTCGAGCATATTTTTTCGCATGGTATAGTTGAACTTACCAATGAAAAATTTGATCTGGATTATAGCAGTTTCTTCCCGTCATTAATGCTTTCATATCCATTAAATGACCGGTTCCAGATTACCCTGAACGTATCGCGCCGTATTCGCCGCCCGCAGATGGAGTATATTAATCCATTTAAACGCGAAAACAGCCATAATAATTATTTCCAGGGAAATCCTGATTTACAGCCAACCTACACGAATCAGTATGAACTGGCATTTTCGCCAATTCTTAAGTTGTACACCTCGTATTCTACGGGTCGCCCGGTACAGATAACCACCGTACAGGATTCTATAACCACCTCGTACATGGTAAACAACGCTTCTACCAAAACATACGGTGCCGAAATTACGATTCCCCTAATTAATGACCCGCGTATGCCGGTTAAGTTACCGGATTGGATTGTAATGATTACCCTGCAGGGTTCGTATCTTCATTATGAAGAATCCAATGATTTCTTAACGGAAAACTACTCAATTAAACGCAATACCTGGAATATGGGCGGTAACATGAGCTTCAAGCTGCCGCTTGAGCTGAATCTTTCCGTCTATGGCCGGTTCACGCCGGAAGTAAAAGATGACCGAACGATTACGAATCCCCGTTCGTTTGTTGGCTTGAATATCTCCCGTGAATTTATGGAAAAGAAGTTGAAAATAAGCGTTATGGCAAACGATATTTTCAATAACAGCACCTACCGCACGCAGACTTTCGGCAGTAACTATTACAATGATAGCAAATACCATAACCTGATGAGCAGTAGTTTTGGCATATCGATAACCTATTTATTTAATGACTTTAAACAGCGGCAGGAACGCAATATTGATGACGGCCGCGATAAATCCGATAACGGCATGTTCTGATTTTCTCCACTATATTTACGCGGAAAGCCGCGTCCGGAATTTTCGGGCGCGGCTTTTTTTGTTATGGCCATATAAACGCTTCAGCAGCATTTGCCCTGCCGGCCCTTTGCAATAATGCAAAAAAATTTGCATTATTGTAAAGCGGGCTGAGAAAAATTTGGGGAATTAATACAGGTACTACTTCTTCCATTCCTCCATTCACCGCGGTATATAAAAAGTTTATTGATGTGAAAAAGCGTGAATTTTATGAACCGAAATCACTTCCTGTTTTTGGTAATTCTTTTGCTGGCTGGCATAGCTCTATATGGCCAGCAGGGGAAAGTTACAGGAATCTACCCGGCGGCAAATGTTACCGGGGTGCCTTCGGGCAGCGTGCTGGAAATAACACTCTCTGCGGCCGTTGATACCCAGGGACTGGGCAGCAATCTGTTTCATGTATTTGGGACGAACAGCGGACCGGTACAGGGAACAGTAAAGTATAGCGGCAGTGAAAGGAAATTCACGTTTAAGCCGGTCAGGAAATTCTTCGCTGGAGAGGTAATAAAAGTCGGTGCCGGTCCATTTAAGCTTACAGGCGGACAAACAATAAAAGCCTACCATTGGCAATTTACCGTGCAGGTACCTAAAAAGACCAAGCCGTTTTTTAAGAAAACCTCGGTGATAGCGCATCAGTCGGAAACGCCGATGTTTTTAACGGATATTTATGGGAGCGGGAACCTTGATTTAATCTCCAGTAAGGGAACGGTAATCCGGGGAGACGGGCACGGGAAATTCTATGGTTCACAGAATAACTCAGCCTATAAGGATGTATCTGCTGTGGCTGATCTGAACAATGACGGGATAACGGACCTGATCTGCTGCAACTTTCTTTACCGCGCGCCGAAAGTATTTTTGGGCACGGGGAATGGAAACTATACGGAAATACCCTACCCGGATAGTTGCGGAATTATTTATGACGTAGGTGATGTAAATGGCGATAATATTGATGATTTAATAACAAAATATGCAAAAATAGCTTTTGACACCAATCAGTTTATTCGGGTATATAGTGGTAATGGTAAGGGGCAGTTTAGAGGGGACTTGTACGAAACCCCAATAATATGCGATGCCGCGCTGTTGACGCTCGCCGATGTGAATAATGATGGTATTCTTGATTTAGTAGTTTCAAATAGGGGATACACAAGTTATCCGGATGTAAGTCCGCAGGGGCTTCAGGTGTACCTGAACGATGGTGATGGGCATTTTACCTTAAAACAGAGCATAAAAATAGCCGGTGTGCATGATTATAATCTTGCGGTTCAGGATATGAATCATGACGGGATTCTGGATGTCGTATTCTTTTCGACAGCATTCGGGTTCCGGTGGTTTACAGGAAATGGCGACGGAACGTTTGCATACATTTCAAATTGGATATGGGGAAGAGAAAAAGCAGGTAGTATGTTGGTTGCTGATATAAACGGTGATGATTTACCTGATATCATTCACGATAATTGCGTTGTTGCCCCAGAAGCTGGAGATTCGGCTGAAGTAAGCAATTCGTTTTTTTTGAACAATTATGAAGATCCTTTTAACTATCAGCATCAGTTTTCGCAATTTCTCGGTCTAATGCGCGACAGCGTTGGCGGCGACGGTGTGTTAGGGGACATAGATGGTGACGGGGCAATGGATCTGGTTGCCGGGTGCTATACTTTTACAACGATATTTATTAATAGCGATTCGACTTTTGCTGTCCGGGAAAAAACACCTCAGCGGGGCTACGTATTAGAGCAGAACTACCCCAACCCGTTTAACCCGGTAACAACAATACGATACAGAGTGGGGCAGAGCGGGCCTGTACACGTTATTATTTATGATGAGTTAGGCCGAATTGTAGCCGAACCGGTACACGCGGTGCAGGCTGCCGGCGAGTATCAGGTTACCTGGAATGCCGCTTCATACGGCTCGGGAGTGTATTTTTATACGATACAGGCGGGCAGTTATTCAGAGGCTAAAAAAATGCTGCTGCTGAAGTAAAGTACATATTGCAAAACAGCCGGGTAACACCGGCTGTTTTGCAACAGAGCCCTATTCAATTAGTCATTCTTCATCCTTTCCCACCCCTGGCTCCGCGCGGAAGAATAAATACCTGTTACTTAATTTGCCCCGAAAAGATTATTTTATAATGTAATTATTTCAGTAGTTTACATGGCGCACATGAAAAGCAAATCCAATAGTTCAGTTTATTATTTAATTCCGGTAATCTTTAGCGTGACAATGGCATTTTTGGCGGGCCCCTTTTACGGGTGTGCCGGCGGCGGAAGTGCCGTGAAAACGAAACAACCGCCGCAAGAGTCTGCTGCAACGGTTGTAAAAAACGCGTATGAGTATATTACCACGGGTGATGAGGGTATCATCCTGACGAATACCCGTAACGGCGAAGTGAAAGTAATATTTCAATGCACTCCGGAGCCGCAGTCGGTGTACTACCGAATCTCGCCCGGTAAAACCCGCATGGCATTTGCGTTTTATGATACCGAGAAAAAAGAAACCAACCTGATCATCTATAATTTTTCCGATGGTACAACATATTGGGCGAAGCGGAATAAAAACCGTTATGGCGTGGGCGCCTTCTGGGAGGGCGATTCAATTATCTATACGAACTTCGTGGAATTAAAATCAGGCAGCAAAAGCAAAGGCTTTATTCCTGGTAAGGCATATACCGAATGTATAGATGTAGCGCACGATAAGGTCTTGAAGAGTTTTATCCCGAAGGCGGGGCATACGCTTGAAACATACGTGCAGGGTAAATATCTGGTGTATTCTGATGCAAACGGTTTTTACCTGATTGACAGAACCGGCAATAAGGTAGTTAAAACGATCCGTGACTTTACCGAAAATAACCGGAAAAGTGTTACATATTCACCCGATGGCGGTAAATTACTATATATTGAAAGTAAAACGCTGCCGGGTAAGGTGCAAAAGAATCAACTTTTGCTTGCCGAGTATGACGGAACAGGCGATAAAATAATTTTAAGCGCCGATTATGACCCGCGCGATGTCAGCTGGTCGCCCGACGGTAATAAGATAGTTTGCAGTATTGCCTCTTCAACCTATCCCGGTATTCGGCATATAGCTTTTTTTGAAACAGATACACGGAAAACCTCGTTCAGTGCCGAGGAAAGTTACGGGGTGGTTCCCTCATTTTCTAATATGATGTTTTCTCCATCGGGTAATTTTGTATTTATGAAAGTGCAAAAGGATACTGCCGCGTATTATGCGGTAAGGAATATTGCCACGGGACGCGATTACCATGTTCGTGATACCGCAGGAGACTACAAAACAGATTTCCTGGTTGGGGCTATTGGCTGGTGTGATGACCAAAATGTAATTTTTAGCGCAGCTGATAATATGCAGTACGTGTATAACCTGACCGATTTTAGCCTGGTGCCACTGGCAGAATCCCCGAGGCCGTTATTGTATGTCAGGCAGTTATATTAATCAAAAATGTATTGATAAGTTCTAACGAAATATTTGGATTAACGAGAGTATATGAAGAAAACTGAAGCCCCGGAACCGGCAGCAAAACAATATCCCCGCTGGTTCTATGCAATTCCTGTTGTGGTAATAATAGCATTTTTCCTTTTGCTGGAAGCCGGCCTGCGGGTATTTCATTATGGCGAAACCCGTCGCGTGTTTGTTGAATTTCCGCAATATCCCGGATACCTGGTTACGGATTTTTCTGTTGCCCGGAAGTACTTTCCGCAACTGCAGAATATTCCTACCCCGATATTTGACTTATTTCACAAGGATAAAAGCAATTCAACCCTGCGTATATTCGTACTGGGCGAAAGCAGTGCCGCCGGGTGGCCGTACACGGCCAATGCTTCATTTTCGCGGTATTTGAAAAGAAAGCTGCAAGCCTTATACCCGGAAAAGGATATTGAAGTAATTAATATGGGCATATCGGCTATATGCACGTATACCATACGGGATATATTACCGGAAATATTGCAGCAACGGCCGGATGCTATTCTTGTTTATACCGGCCATAACGAATATTATGGCGCGCTGGGAGCCGGCTCGACACAAAGATTGGGTCATAGCAGGTGGCTGACGAATTTTCTGCTGAAATGTGAAAATCTTAAGACTTTTCAGCTGGTGCAAAATATTATCCGTGGTGCCGCTAAAGCAGTGGGACCTGACGCAGGCGATAAGGGCGGGAATGAAACGCTGATGGCAAAAGTTATTGGCGAAAGCGCAATTCCACTTAACTCTGATGTGTACCAGAACGGGCTTAGCCAGTTTGAAGGGAATATGCGCGATATAATAGCCGAATGTAAAGCCGCCAGCGTGCCGGTTGTTATAAGTACTTTGGCATGTAATCTTCAGGATCAGAAGCCATTTGTAAACATAGCCGGAGAAGGCAGCAATTCGGCCGATTCACTCTACACCCGCGCGAAAGCCGCGCAGGCTGCCGGAAATGTACAGCAGGCAAAGCAATTATTTGAAGCCGCCCGCGACCGCGACGCGCTCCGGTTTCGCGCGCCTTCAGCAGTAAACCAGATAATACGGAAACTGGCAGCGGAATTTTCACTCCCTCTGGTTGAAGCCGATACACTGCTGAACGCAGCCTCGCCAACGGGCATTGCCGGAAAAACGCTTATGGTAGATCATTTACATCCCACTATTACCGGATACGCGCTGATAGGTGAAGGTTTTTATAAAACTATGCAGTTCGCGGGAATGCTGCCGCCTGTGCAGGCCGGGTCAGAGCAGATGGTTACGCATATCCTCCAAAGCACGATGCCATTTACTTCGCTCGATTCTACCGTTGCCGATCTTCGTGTCAGGGTGCTAACCGGCACGTACCCGTTTGTTCCTAAGGGCCAGCCAAACACTCTGCTTGCCTCGTTCAGGCCGGTTACTCTTTCTGATACATTGGCGCAAAAGGTAGCAGACCACGCGATGTCTCTCGAAGAGGCGCACTATCGGTTGGCGGATATGTATTTACAAACAGGCAGCGCGGCCGCGTATGAAAATGAGCTGCGTGTGCTTATTGAAGAACGCCCGATGAATCCCGAGCATTACAAAAAACTGATAAGCGGACTGATAGAGCTGGGTAATTTTTCAGCCGCGTTGGTTTACCTGCAACGGTTGGAAAAGTTTCAGAGCGATGAGTTTACGAATAAATGGATAGGCTCTATAGCCGTTAACCAGGGCGATTATACAACCGGCGTAAAATATCTGGAACGGTATGTACAGCTGAACGGCGATGACCCGCAGGCCTGGTATAACCTGGCCGGGGCTTATGCCAACAGCGGCAATTACAAAGCAGCCATTGAAGCGATTCGTAAATCTATTCGTCTTGCCCCGCAATACGGGCCGGCAATTATGTTTTATCAGCAATTGATGCAAATAACACAACAAAAATAAAATATCGCGTGGCGGGAGCAGTTATGCCAGAAGCCTATAAGTTCGAAAGTACCGAGCATTTCCGCTCAATGCTCAGCAATATTGACGGTTATATTTACACGGTAATCTATGCCGATGGCAAAGCCGTGGATTCATACCACAGCCCCAAGTGTGAGGAAATTACCGGGTACGCGCCTTCGGAGTACGAAGAGGACCCCGAACTATGGATACGAATGGTGCATCCGGACGACAGGGAGTTCGTGTACGAATTTTTTAATTCGCGCACGGAAGCAATTCCCCAGTACATGGTTGAACACAGAATCATGAAAAAGGATGGCTCGGTATCATGGATATCCAACACTTTTACCGAGCAGATTAATGAAAAAAATGAAATAGCGCGGCGTGATGGCTTTATTGTTGATGTTACCGGCCGGAAGACTGCCGAGCTTGCTTTGCAGGAGCAAAACGCTTTTCTGCAAACGCTTATCGATTCAATTCCTAACCCGGTATTTTATAAGGATGTTCACGGGACTTACAAAGGCTGTAATAATGCCTTTGAAGATTATGTCGGAAAAGGCAAAGGTGACATCGTTGATAAATCACTCTTTGAACTGTTCGGGGCTGAAGTAGCCGCGATTTACAGCCAGATGGATATAGACCTTGTTGCAACCCGGCAGCCCCAAACCTACGAAGCCGATTTCACTCACGCCGATGGCTCGCTCAGAAGGGTAATATTCAATAAAGCGTTGTTTACCGATTCCAATCACCGCCCCGCCGGTATTGTTGGCGTAATGATAGATATTACCGAACAAAAGATTATTGAAGAGGAATTAAAATTTGCCTATGCACAGTTGCGCGAGCTGGAAGTTATAGTTACCAGAAGCCCGGCCGTCGTATTCCTCCGGCGTGCTGTTGAAAACCTCCCGGTAGAGTACGTATCGAACAACGTTACGTTGTTTGGCTATTCCCCCAATTCATTCAGGTATGGTGAACTGCATTACATAGATATCGTGTATCCGGGTGACAGGCACCGCTTCCTGCAGGCGCTTGAGCGCTTTGCCCGCGAGCACTCATCCGAATTTACGCAGGAATACCGAATAGTGCAGCAAAACGGTAAGATTTGCTGGGTTGATGATCATACGTGGATACGGTACTCCAAAGATGGCGAGATTACCCACTACCACGGTATCATTATCGATATCTCGAAAAGGAAACAGGCAGTACAATTGTTCCGCGAAAGTATCGAGCGGTATAAGGCCCTTGCCGAAAATTCCTACGACCTTATTTGCGAAATTACCAAGGAAGGGAAAATCCTCTACGCGAGTCCAAATTTTTATGATACCCTGGGCTACGGAGACGAGGATTTGGTACAAAAGAAATTTATGCGATTTTTACACCCCGATGACCTGAGCCAGGTAATGACGGAGTTTAAAAAAGGTTTTGGACAGGTTAGTCACCGTTTCCGTAATAAAAATGGTGATTGGCTGTGGTTTGAAAGCGCGGGTAAGCAGTATATTACTGCCGAGGGCGAAAAACGGGGAGTAATTGTTTCCCGTGATGTAACCAATAAGCGAAAGATTGAACAGCAACTGATCCGCAGTGAGAAACTGTTGGCAATTGGGGAAATGTCCGCTATGATTGCCCATGAATTCCGGAACGCCCTTACATCGATTAAGATGATATTGCAATTATTAAAAGAGTCGGTACGGCTGCGTAACCGTGAGAAGCGTTCGCTGAATGTTGCCCTGCAATCGATATCGCATATGGAAACTGTAATTAAACAGCTGCTTAATTTTTCGCAACCCGCCTCTATGAACTTTACCCGGGCAAATGTTAACGTGGTGGTTGAAGATTGTATGCCTTTTATCAGGATTCAGGCGCAGAAAAAGGCTATTCAGATAGCAAAACGCTTCGATAAAAACATACCGGAGCTGCTGATTAACGTGCCGGTATTGAAAGAAACAATTATTAATCTACTGCTGAATGCTACCCAGGCGTATGAGGGGGATGAGATTAAAATATTCCGGAGAATTCTGATCTCTACCGAACTGGTGGAATTACCGGAAACGCTTACCGATCTGGATGTCGGGGTGCAAAACGAGTATTTCCAGATGCAAAGCGATTTACCGCGCCGCGAGATTATACTCGAAGAGGGTACACGCTGTGCCCTGATTCGTATAATGGATAATGGCTGCGGGATACCGGAAGATCATGTGGATCATATATTCGAACCATTCTTTACCACGAAGGAAAAAGGGTCAGGTTTGGGTCTTGCAGTTGCCAAACGGACGGTAAACTCGCACGGCGGCATTATTATTGTCCGCAGCAAGCCTTCAAAAGGAACTGTTTTTCGGATATACATACCCGTTGAACAGAATATTATCGTTCCCGTTGTACAGCCGCAGAATACACTGCCCCCGACATCAGGAACTCCGATTTAGCTCCCGGATAAGTGAGCATAATTTTGTAT
>JAJTBZ010000106.1 GCA_021286645.1 Ignavibacteria bacterium | reverse complement strand
CGTAGCAAACCCCGGCCGGGAGTATCGAAACGCCCCGGGCAATAGAAGATTCTCCATCCAAACCCCGAGCCGTCCTGAATAGTGTGTACGCGTACAATGGGAAATGCGATTACAGCAAAATTCTGTGTCGATCCTACGGATTTTTTTATGATTTTTGGGTGACTGTTTTCTACAGATATATCGTGCCTATGGCACTCGGAAAATAACAATTTAGTATTTTCTTGTTTACGTTCAATCGTCGCCGCTGGTGATTTCGATACGCCTTCGGCTACTCAAGCACCCAATTTTAAAATACCAAACAGCGCATCAAGGAAAGGGACGTTGAGTTCCCGGCCGGCGGCGGCAAAACGTGCGCCGAGTAAAATATAGGCCGGGAGTATCGAAATGACCTGGGGAAATTTGGTTTGTAGCGCGGGGAGTGATGAAACAAAAAAGGCAGGTTGTTGGCCTGCCTTGAAAACTTTTTTGTAGTGCTTATATTTTTTTGATAAATTCTAAGTGAACCGCGCGATCTGCGGCGCCCGGCGCCCATTTTTTATTATTGAGCATATCACGTAAATCCAGCCCGAGCGTAAAGCCCTCAGCCGGTGCCCACCGGATACCGATATTCATATAGCCATTGCCCTTGGAAATATTGGCATCGCTGTTATTATCGTTAAAAGCAAAATCATACTCTGCAAGCAATGATAGTTTTGAGCCGATAGTTTTTTCAGCGCCTACCTGCAGATTCATAAAGTTGCCGTTGGCATTTTCGAATGAATAGTTAAGAGCCCCATGCAGGGTAAGGAACCCGAGGAAGGCAAAATTTTTGCTGCCGGCAAGGAATAAGCCGGGAGATTTAATTGCATACCTGCTGACTGAATCAAGATATTCGCCTTTGCCCTGAGAATCGAACCCGATAGTAAGTTCCGGAAGGCCGTTGATATTTTCCTGGGTCAGTTTGTAACGCAACGAAGCGCAGGGAAGCTTGTACCAGCGCGGAGAACCCGAACCGATAATATTCGCCCCGCCAAAAGAGACGCCAATATTCAGATCGTTGAGTACTCCGGCTTCAAAGCGGGCAATTAATACACCGCCGGGCATAATATCGTTGGAAATGGCAACCATGCCTCGTTCCAGCACCCCGGAAGTGGGCATATCAATAAGATAGCGGTATTGTAATTTCGCGTCTTCACCGGCCGTCGATTGCGCGTATCCCCCTCGGGAACATATCAGGATTAGAGATAAAATGCAAAGGGCGCGTGTTAATGCCTTACCCGTAGAATGCAGCATAGTTTTCATAATGCAATTAATTTTGTGAAAAAATTTCATCTCGGAATACAATATAATATATTTATTCTGAATAGATAAGCCAATAATTATATGATAAAAGGCGAAAAACTTATAGTAAAAGGTGAGCCAATCGGGTGTAAGTGCTTAAAAATAAGGGAAGTGAAGAAAAAATCATCTCCGGCCATGCCCTGATGGCCGGAGATGGGGAGTACCGTGGTACTACGAAACGTGTAATAATGCTTCAAAAAACTCGCTGTGGAGTATGTCGTTACTCTTACGATACGCGAAAATCAGATTGCCCAGCACCCGCAATAAAATAGAGCGTGCGGTAGTAGGCGTGTTCGTTGCTTCAATAAGGCTTTTGAGTGATTCAGCCTGTAAATCTTCCAAATCTTCTTCATAAATTAGTTGGCCGCCGTTAAAGCAATCAACCAACACCGTTTCATCGTTTGCAGGGTTGTAAAACTGTCCTAAAAAATGACCGGGGAAATTGCATCCCTGGAACTCCAGACCTACTCTTTTACCCGTGAGTATAAGGATACAGACCAGACTGATAGGGATACCCCGTTTTTCATCGATAACAAAAGTTAAATTGCTGTTCAACGGGTTATAATAATCATCTTCGGCACCCTTTATATTTTGCCGGAACAGGTATTGAATTAGTTTGAAATGATCGGGCGCCGGGCATGCTTCAAGAAATTCCGCCGCGAGTTTATCGAGCTTACCACTGAGTAAATTGCGATGCGAGCGGCCATTTTGAAAGTCGGCTATAAACCCCAGACCCGTTTCGAGTTGGATAAGTTCATCTTCTATTTCGAAAACGCTGTCCCAAATTTCCTGCAGCCATTTCCGGTCGTTGCGTGAAAAAATTGATTGCAACAACAACCGCTGTTCTTCATCGAGTTTAATATCCCGGTTTTTTAGCTCGCTTTCCAGGTCGGAGCCAAATAATTCCAGCTCCCTGAGAACCGTAGAACGGATCTCGGCCGAGGGGTCATCGAGTAATTCAATCAAAAAAGGCAGTTTTTCGGGTGTAATCATAAAAAAATAAAAAAAATTTTTCGGATAATTTTCTTAGAACATTTTTGCCAATACTAATCATTGTTCAACTTCCCGGGTAATCCGTACTTACTTTTAAAGGAAGCGTTCTTAATTATCTAAACAAACAGAAAACCTTAATAGTTGCAGGTGAAACCGACGAAATTTTTCCATAAACCGAAATTTATTTAGTTTTAAGGCGTTAAACTAAAATTATTTAACCAGAGGCAACACATGCATAATCACTATGCGTTAGCAAACCCGATATCCATGATCTTGGATAAGCCGAAAGAGCTTTTTACGCGCGAAGATATCCTGCGCGTTATTGAGCAAAAAAACATTGAGCGCCTTACATTTCATTATACTGCTTTGGATGGAAAATTAAAAGAACTGAAAATTCCCATTGCAAATACGAAACAGGCAGAGCGAGTTTTAGCAGATGGAGAACGCGTTGACGGATCTTCGTTATTTAAAGGAATGGTTGATGTAGCTGTATCCGATCTGTACGTGGTTCCCCAATACCGCACCGCCTTTCTGAATCCATTCGATAGCGGCAGTCTTGATTTTATTTGTCGGTATTTTACCCGTACCGGCGACTTTGCCCCGTTCGCGATCGATAATATATTATATAACGCCAATGTGCTGTTGGAACAGAAGACCGGTCTGCAGTTATACGCGTTAGGCGAGTTGGAATTTTTCCTGTTAAGTCCAAACCATGCAGGTATTTTCCCCGGGCAAAAACAAAAAGGCTATCACGCCGCTGCTCCGTTCGTTAAAAGCGGTGAAATAGTAAATGAAATGGTCCGCTATATAACCCAGATCACCGGGACGGTTAAATACGCGCATAGCGAGGTAGGCTATATCGAAAGTGTCCGCAGCCATCTTGCAGAAATAAACGGGCGCGAAGCTGAGCAGCTGGAAATTGAGTTCTTACCCGCTCCTATACGCGAAGCAGCCGATAATTTAGTGCTTGCCCGCTGGTTAATACGTAATGTTGCCTATAAACATGGCTATGTTGTCAGTTTTGCACCAAAAATTGAAGAAGATATTGCCGGCAATGGCTTACATATTCACATGGAATTGCGTAAAAATGGCGTTAATTGCATGACAGAACCCGGTAAGGGACTTACTGAGCAGGCCCGCAGACTTATTGGCGGCCTTTCTACTTTTGCCGATTCTCTTACCGCGTTTGGTAATACTGTATCTTCGGCCTACCTTCGACTGGTTCCCAATCAGGAAGCGCCCACGAAAATCTGCTGGAGTGATATGAATCGCAGCGCGATGATTCGTGTTCCGCTCGCGTGGGGCGATGTGAATAATCTTGCAAATAAAATTAACCCGCAGCAGCAAAACCCTTACACCAACGAAGGCAGTATGCAAACAGTAGAGCTTCGCAGCCCCGATGGCAGCGCGCTCGTACACTTGTTACTGGCCGGAATTACCATGGCAGCCGAATGGGGACTTACCCATGATGAATCACTGCAAATAGCAGAAGATTTATATGTCCGTGGTAATATATTCCATGAAAAGAAA
>JAJTBZ010000090.1 GCA_021286645.1 Ignavibacteria bacterium | reverse complement strand
GATGACGCTACAATTTATAAAACTATGCAATTCGCAGAAAAAACCGGTACTTTGGTATGTATGCATGCCGAAAACGGTGGTGTTATAGATTCGATAGTATCAAAGGCAATCCAGGATGGAAAAACAGCGCCAAGATACCACGCGCTAACCCGCCCGGTGGCTGCAGAAGCCGAGGCAACTGAACGAACAATTGCACTGGCGGCCATGGCACATGTACCTGTGTACATAGTACATCTTTCATGCGATGCGGCCTTGAGGAAAGTAATTGATGCAAGGGCTGACGGGCAGGCAGTATTTTCGGAAACATGCCCACAGTATTTATTCTTATCTTTAGAAGATATGGGTAAACCCGGCTTCGAAGATGCGAAACTGGTCTTTACTCCCCCGGTTCGTGAAAAATGGAATCAGGAAAAACTGTGGTCAGGTTTGATACGCGAACACATTCAGGTAGTCGCAACAGATCACTGTCCGTTCAACTACATTGGTCAGAAAGATTTCGGCAAAGATTTGTTTACAAAAATCCCTAATGGCGGTGCGGGAATTGAACATAGAATGCAGCTTTTATATCAGGGCGGTGTAATCGAGAAAAGATTTTCTTTGAACCGTTGGGTGGAATTAACTTCTACTGCCCCTTCAAAAATCTTTGGCTTATATCCGCGCAAAGGTACAATTGCCGTGGGCTCAGATGCTGACATTGTAATTTGGGATCCCAAAATCGAACATGAAATTTCTGTTCGTAACCACCATATGCGTGTCGACTATTCAATGTTCGAAGGCCTTAAAGTGTGTGGTAATGCAGAAACAGTTATTTCCCGCGGCAAGGTTCTTATTGATAACTATTCATACCGAGGCGAAAAAGGTATGGGAAATTATATTAAAAGGAATTGTTATACTGAAGTCTGGAAATAATCATTTAGGGCGGTAATCATCCCGCCCTAAATTCGCTTATTTTGAAAATGACCAGTGAGTTTGGAATATACGCCATCCATTCAAAGTTTTCCGGTATGCCTCAGTACAATGCCACTTATAACACTTACCGTTAGCATCCCATGAAAGTAAATTAAATGTTAATACCGCCATTGATTCCGATCCTTGAACAACAGGATTAATTAGTTGATACTCGCGTACAGAAATTTTTCCTGCTAATGAATCATATAATTTTTTTAGTTCTGTTTTCCCATTAAGGCGGGTTTCTAGAAACGGGTCGAAATAAACCACATCCTCATCAGATAATTCCAAATATCCATAAGGATCACCGTGATTCCATCGTTCGAGAGCAGCTATCTCTAAATCAAGTATTATCCGTGATGAAGTCATATTACCTTAAAAAAAAGAGGCCGGCTCAAAAGTTATATTTTCCGTAAATTGTTTCGAAATTCTAACAAAATCAAAACATTTTACGCCAAAAATCACTGATGATACAGCCTCTAAATTGTTATTGAATAACTTTGAATTCTATTCTTCGGTTGAAAGCCTTGCCTTCTTGTGTTTTGTTATCGGCGATTGGCCTGGTTGCGCCAAAACCAACAGTACTTAAACGGGAAGCATCGACACCCTTGGCAACCAGAAATCTTTTAACTGCTTCTGCACGATCAACTGAAAGTTTTTTATTGGCTTCAATGCTGCCAACATTATCAGTGTGACCCTGAATTTCAATTTTCAGATCGGTATTAATAAGCAATACCTGTGCAGCATTAATCAGAATTGGGAAAGATTCCGGACGGAATGTTGATTTACCCGCATCAAAATTTATTCCCAGGAGTACCCAGTTTCCTTTTCCTGCATACGTATCGCCACTGGCAGTTTTACCAGGAGCCTGTACATAGGCCTGGTTTGCAGAATTCCGTTTAATGATTTCTTCAATTTTATTATAATCTACTTCGGTTGCCTGTGGAGCATATTTTTTAATCAAATCTTCTATTTTGTTGTAATCAACAATTGCATTTTTTCCATCTTCGGATAAACGAATGCTGAGAATACCGTCGTATAGGTCACAATACTTTGATCTGTGCCCTTGATTGAAGTAATAGAGCAATCCGAAATCAAATGTAAAGTAATTATCATACTGCGGACCAAATAATCCACCAACAGGCCCTTTAACTCCATCAAAAATATCATCAACTACAGTATGCATAGCTAATTCAGTTTTCACTTTAAAATCTTTACCAATGATGTCGTCTAAGATTCCCCATTGAACACCGAATAAGAAATTCGCCTGGTAATCCAGATAGGATTTGTTCTGTATGTCTGAATTAGCACCTTTAAGAGTAAAATACAAACCGGAAAGTCCTAATCCTATATATGGATTGATAGATTCGCAAGGACTAAAATGATATAAAAAGTCTACTGCCCCGGCAAATGTTTGATTTTCAAAACTTTTATTCCCGGATTTAATAATGAGCCCATTGATTCCAAGGCGCAAATTTGAATGTTCAGATAAATTTGCCTGAACAGTAATGTGTCCGCCCAAATTACCGTCAGTGCCCTGTGCATCTGATCCGATCAGACGTGGAACGGTTACACCGAAACCAAGCGCGTAACTATCTTTATAGACTTGCGCGTTTAGACTGGCAACTGAGAGGAAAATAATTAGCCCAATGAACAGTTTTTTCATACTATACCTTCACATGTGTTAAAATCTATGCCCATAAAACAAAGAGAAAAGCACGTCACTTCATTTTTTACTTGATTTGAGCCCTGTAAGATATTATAAAAAAATAAAAAATACAATTACATTTTTGTATTGAATTTATTTCTCGAATAGTCTAATTTTCCGTATATTTGGAGACAGTTTTTCGGGGTGTAGCGCAGCCCGGCTAGCGCGCTTCGTTCGGGACGAAGAGGTCGTAGGTTCGAATCCTATCACCCCGACCAATGTAGGCTGTCTCAAAGTTGATTAATTCGTAACTTATGAGATAGCCTTTTTTCTTTATTTCAGGTGAATATGGGTTCAGTTATACAGTCATTTTTGCTTTCTTTTATCCCTCTTTTTGTCGCAATCGATATTATCGGTACTGTGCCAATATATTTGGGTTTAACGGAAGACTATGCTGAGAAAGAAATCAGAACTCTGCTTTTTGAAGCAATTCTTGCCGCTTTCTCGATAGCAATTGTATTTCTGGTCGGGGGCCGGATTATTCTAAATTTCATTGGTATTACTATCGATGATTTTCGAATCGCCGGTGGTATTATCTTACTTATTCTATCCATTAATGACCTTCTATTTACTTCTGAAGAACGGAAAAAGAGTAAAACCAAAATTGGAATCGTTCCGCTCGGAATTCCTCTGATAATTGGCCCTGCCTCACTTACCACCATTCTTATTTTACTGGATAATTATGGCTTTTATCCGACAATTATATCAATGGTATTGAATTTTATTATAGTTGGCTTTGTGTTATACTATGCACAATTTATTATCAAAGTTGTTGGTGACGGCGGCACTAAGGCTTTTGCAAAAATCGCTTCTCTTTTCCTGGCTGCAATCGCAATTATGATGATTCGCGTTGGTATAAGTAACATAATTAGGGATTTCACGAAATAAATGCTTCGTGTTAATGAAATTTTTTACTCTATTCAAGGCGAAAGTACTTTTGCAGGGCTTCCTTGTATTTTCATTCGGTTAACTTATTGTAATCTCCGGTGCAGCTATTGCGATACGGAATATGCCTTCCATGAGGGTACTGATTTAACTGTCGAACAAATCATAGCAGAAATCGCACAATATAACTGTAAGCTTGTTGAAGTAACAGGCGGTGAGCCCCTGGTACAGCCTGAATGTCCGGAACTTATTACCTCACTCCATAATAGTGGGTATCAGGTACTACTGGAAACCGGTGGAAGTTTACCAATAGCCAATGTCGATCCTCGTACTCATGTTATTATGGATTTGAAGTGCCCGTCGAGTAATATGGAGAAAAAAAATCTCTACGAGAATATTAGTTTCCTCCGGCAGCATGATGAAATTAAATTTGTTATTGGCAGTGAGGAAGATTACTTCTGGGCAAAAAACCTTTTGACTAAATATAAAATCAGTGAACGTTGCACTGTCCTCTTTTCTTGCGTTTTTAGTAAACTTACCCCGGTTACATTGGTTAACTGGATTTTGCAAGATAATTTGCCGGTACGTTTTCAATTGCAAATGCATAAATTTATATGGCATCCTGAACAAAAAGGTGTATAATGAAAATAGCTAAAGAATTTACATGGGAAATGGGTCATAGACTCCCCTTTCATAAAGGGAAATGTACAAACTTACACGGACACTCGTACAAGGCAGTAGTTGGATTTGAGGGTAGTCTCGATGACAATGGCATGCTAATAGATTTTTATGATATTAAGCAAATAATGGCGCCCATTATTGAAGAATTGGATCATGCTTTTGTATTGCACAAAGAGGATACTGAAGTAATTGAATATTTAAAAAATCTGAAGTCAAAAATTGTTGTTTTCGATTTTCACTCCACGGCTGAAAATCTGTGCCTTTATTTCTTAACAACCATAGCCCAAAATATTCCATCGAATATAACAGCGGTAACAGTTCGCTTATATGAAACCGAAGATGCATATGCAGAAGAAACACTTCTGATCGGGAAATTATCAGATTAATACGTAATGAATACTTATAAACTCCTTATTGAATATGATGGCGGCAAGTACCATGGTTGGCAGGCACAAAAAGGCCTAAAAACCATCCAAGGCGCATTTTTTGAGCGTATTGAAGATATTTTTGAGTCACGTGATTTCGAATTCATGGGATCCGGAAGAACCGATAAAGGTGTTCATGCCTTAGGACAGGTTGCCCATCTAAAAATCAGGAAGTCCCGTTTCTCTGAGAAGGCACTCTTGTATAAATTTAATGATTCGCTTCCATCGGGGATTGTGGTAAAAAAAATAGAAATGGTTGATAACGCGTTTAATGCACGAAAATCTGCGGTTTCACGTAGATATCTATATCATATTTCCCGCCGCCCCAGTTCTTTTCATAAAGATTATATATGGTGGGTTAAGGATTATTTAAATGTATCTTACATGAATAGCGCGTGTTCATATCTGATTGGCAAGCATGATTTTAGTAACTTTTCTGCCGAGGCTTCAAATCGCGAAGATACGGTATTAACAGTTTACAACGCCGGAATTCTTGAGTTTGGGGATACTATAGTTTTTCATATCTGTGCTTCAAAATTTCTGTGGAAGATGGTTCGAAAAATTGTATCTGAGTTGGTATCGGTGGGTAAATGCGAAAAAAAACCTGAAGATTTTAAGCATTACATCATTGCTCCCTCAATGAACAATAAAATCGATGCAACTGCTCCACCTTCAGGTCTATTTTTGGAGAAAGTCTTTTACTCCCGGAACGAAATGGAATCTGAATCAGGAATTATTGTCCCTGCTGTTCATGTTCGTTCTTAGTTATTGACTCCAGAGCTGTAAGCCTGGCTTCTAATTTTTTTATACGCTCAACATAGTTTTCCAGATTACGTATATGAGCTTCATTCTTTAATGCTGTTTTATGTTCTTTCGCGGGAGAACCGAAATACATCCCGGATTTCGTTATAGCCTTTGAAATACCCGATTGTGCCCCGATTACTACATTATCAGCTATTTCTATGTGCCCAACTACACCAACCTGGCCGGCAATTATACAATGGTTTCCAATTTTTGTGCTGCCTGAGATTCCTGCCTGTGCAGAAAGTACGGTATTTTCACCTATAACGACATTATGAGCAACCTGTACAAGGTTATCCAGCTTGGTTCCGGCTTTGATTACTGTACTACCTAATGCAGCCCGGTCGATCGTTGTATTTGCGCCAATTTCAACATTATCCTCAAGAATTACATTACCAATTTGAGGAATTTTAATATATCGTTTCTCAGGCCCCGGCACGTAGCCAAAGCCATCAGAACCAATTACACATCCGGAGTGTAATATCACATTATTATGGATTATACAGTTTTCACGAACTGTTACATTGGGATATATAAGGCAATGCTCGCCAATAGTAACGTTATCCATAATAACGGTATTAGGATAAATCTTCGTATTTTTTTCTATTCTGCAACCGGCACCAATATAAACGTTCTCACCCAGGGCCGTATTAACATCAACGAGTGCACTCGGATGCACGTATGCAGATTTTGCCTGCCCAACCAGATTGAATTCCGGTGAGAAATGGCTAATAAGTACGGTTAAGAATGCTTTGTTTGGATCATGAACTTCCAGATAAATAATATCATCGCGGGTTCTTTTGAATCCATTTTTTACAAAAATTGCTGTGGCTTTTGTAATTTCGAAATACTTCTCATAGCTTGCAAGGTATAAAAAAGTAAGAGCACCGGGACCGGCCTCTTCTATTTTTGCAAGATGATCAATTTCTACTGACGGGTCACCATATATTTTTGCGCCCGTAAGTAAAGCAATTTTATCTATCCTTAGGTGTTGTGCCTGGTTTTGCATTGGGATTTTTACCTGAATCTACTACTTTTAATTCTTTTAGAACGAGGTTAGTAATATCGTATTTGTCTTTTGAGTACAGCATCAAAGTGCCTCCACTCCTATCGAATACAAAATCAAAATCTTCAGCTTTTGCCACCTTCTGAACCGCGTTAAATACCTTATTCTGAACAGGTTTCATTAAATCATCCTGTTTGGTAAATAATTCGCCGTTCGTTCCAAATTTTTTCTCGCGGTATTCGGTAATTTTCTGTTCCATCTTCATTAGATCAGCTTCTATTTCACTTCTCTGCTGATCAGATAAAAGAAGTTTTTTCTTATCATAATCGTCGTACTTAGACTTCCAATCGCGTTCCATTTTACTTAGTTCAGATTGCCACTCCTGAATGACGGCATCCAGTTGCTGGCGCGCATCTTGAGCGTCTGGCAATTGATCCATAATTGCATCAGAATCTACATAACCGATTTTTGTTTGAGCATAGTTTTTTCCGGTGAACAGAACCAGAAAAGCGACGAGTAATAACACTATTTTTTTCATTTATACCTCAAATAAGCGTAATATCCAATTGGAAAGATACAGTCTTTTATATAAAGAAAGAAGGCACTTGCAAATGCCAAGTGCCTTCCAGAAAATTTATTTCTTGCGGGTGAGCTTATCGAGTACTTTGAAAGTAAGATCGAAATTAGAATCGGCATACAAAAGAATAGCTTCTTCCGGTTTATCGAATACAAACTGCATGTTTTCTTCTTTAGCAACAACTTCAATCATCTTGATAATTTTTTCTTTAACAGGTTTTAAAATTTTATCCTGTTTCTGCATTACTTCACCCTGTGCACCACGGCGAAATTCTTCCATAGCCTGCTGCTGAGCAACTAATTTTTGCTGTTGTTCAGTCTTTTTCGCTTCCGGCATGGTATTTTCTAATTTCCTATATTCTCCTAAGGCAGTCTGTAAGGCCATACCCATAGAGTCTAATTTTTCATTTAATGATTTTGAGAAAGCTTCCAACTGGCCTTTTGCTTTAATAGCTTCGGGGAACTGCTGGAAAATAACTTCTGAATCAACATATCCGATTTTCAAAGTTGCAGGTACAGCACTTTGAGCCTGCGCGTATACGGCAGAAAAGAACAGAACACTAAACAGAAGTGTAAAAATAGTTTGTTTCACTTTGTTAACCTTTACGTATGTTAGTAATTAGAATCCTTTACCAAATTGGAAATGGAATAACCAGGCAGGATTGTTTTTATCAACTGCCTTGCGATCAAATCCATATCCTAAATCAAAACCAATGAGCCCAACGGGATTGATAAGTACCCTTGCACCAAAACCAACTGCTCTATTTAAGTTAAAAGCTTTTGCCTCAGGCAAAGTATTGTAAATATTTCCTGCTTCCGCGAATGCCAAAACATATAACGGGATTGGATCGAGCGAAACAGCAAAACGAAGTTCACTGGTAAACCGTAATGCTACGTTTCCGCCTGTTGCCTGCCCATTTGTGTTCTGTGGGCCAATCGACCTGTCCTCATAACCACGCAACGGAATTGTAGAAATTACCAACCCGTTACCACCCATTGCAAATCTTTCAAATGGCGGTACATTCGAAGGAGATTCGATTTCACCGATATATCCAAAATCCGATAAAGTATATAATACAAGACGACTGGTATTAAATAATCGTTTATACCACTCGTTCTTTAAGTTAATCTTAAAATAATTCACGTTGCCAGGTAAAAATGGCCCGCCCGATAATTCCATATCCAGCGTATTATTGGAACCTACCGAAGGGAAAATCGGATTATCAACATTACGCCTGCTGACGGTAAGTCCTAAAGTGAACTGATTCGTTACACCTTCTGCATACCAATTCTGCCCATTCTTTACATCGTTTCTTTGGAAACGGAAAAAGCCCTGCACGTTAAAATAATCATCCGGCCAACGTAACCTGCGTCCCACGCGAATTGTTCCACCAGTCTGAGACATATCGTATATATACTGCTGCCGGGTATCAAATACTTCAAAGCCAACGAGTGTAGGTGTATCCATAAACCATGGTTCGGTAAAACCTAAGGAGAATGTTCTGTAATAGTTACCCACACCAAACTGCCAGTTAAAGCTTAATACTTGTCCACCACCCATAGTGAATGGTTCAGATAAAGAGAAATTGGTTAAAGTGACACCTATAGCACCACTGAATCCAAAGCTGCCGCTATAGCCAACTGAGGCATTCAAATAATCACTGGATTTTTCTTCAACCTTAAAAGTCACGTTTACTACGCTATCATTCACAGTATTGGGCTCAGCACCTTCCTGATATAGTTTTTCAACATTGAAAAACTGTAAGTTAGCTAATTGCTGTAAACTACGAAGCAATAACGCACGGTTGAAATAATCGCCGGGAATAGTATAGAGTTCACGACGAATAACTTTATCTTTTGTTTTATCGTTGCCAATAATTTCTACTGCACCAATTTTATACTGGTTTCTTTCCTGTATCTGGATAGTAATATCGACTGAATCACCTTCAACTTTATTTTCAATAGGTTTCAGGTACATAGTCAGGTAACCATTGTCATAATATAACGATGCAACATCGTTTTGTTTTTCATTCTGATGTAAATTCTGTCTGAATTTTTCGTAATTGAATACGTCACCCTTCTTAAAACCGAGTCTTTCATTAAGAATATCACTCGTATAGATTTTATTCCCTTCCCAGGTAATATTACGAACATGATATTGGGGGCCTTCGTAAATATTCAGATGAATTTCCACATCTTTTTTATTGTTCGAATAAATCAGCGAATCGGATATTATTTCGGCATCCCGATAACCATTTTTCATGAAATACGCGGTGAGTAATTTCTTGTCCTCGTCATATTTCTTCTTGTTAAATTTCGCGCTTGACCAAAATTTCCACCACTTCGCTTCATCAGTTTCCTTAAACTCGCCTTTTAGGTCAGATTCGTTAAATTTGGTATTGCCGGAAAAAGAAATTTTACGAACTTTTGTTTTATCGTTTTCCTGAAATTTAAAGACAACCACTACCCTGTTTTTTAATTTTTCATTAATTGTGGAATAAACAATTTCGTTTTTTTCATAAGTAGTAGTGTATTCATCGGCCAGATTCGATTGATTCTGCCACGTAGCTTTTATACCGTCTGAAGTAGAATCAGCAGAAAGAAAAGTATAAAACTTGGGTGTGATTTCTGCATTCAGATACCCGTCATCATCGTATAATTTCTGGATATTAAGTTTGATACGGGTAACTTCCTGAGGTTTCAGTATTTGTCCACGGGAAATGGTAAGCTTCTTTTCAATATCCCCTTTACTTATCTCATCGTTACCATCAAGTACAAATTTTTCGAGGCGGGGATATTCTTCGACTTTAATTACAAGATAAACGCCTTCGGCAATCTTTTTTTCAATTTCAATGCGTACATCAGAGAAAATATTTAATGCCCACAATTGCTTTATTGAGGTTAATGTCTGCTCACCTGGCACCTGAATTTCATCGCCGATTTTCAATCCGCTGTTGACAATAATAGTTCGGGGGTCAGCAGTTTTATTCCCGACTACCGAAATTCCCAGGATTTTATAACTGGACCGTGAATAATTTTGTGCCGAAAGAGCTGTAGCACAGACTATAACACAGAAGACACTTAAAAATATATTTTTCAAAAAGTTCGTCATAGTATTATTTTTTGTGGGAAATCTGTTCACTTACTTTACCAAATCTTCTTTCTCTTTTTTGATAACTTCTTATGGCTTCGTAAAAATCATCTCTTCTGAATTCAGGCCATAAAGTTTCAGTGATATAAAATTCTGAATAAGCAATCTGCCATAATAAGAAGTTACTTACCCGGAATTCACCACTTGTTCTAATAACAAGTTCCGGATCCGGGATACCGACCGTTGCCAGATATGAATTAAATGTTTCAATATCTATCTGGTCTTTTGAAATTTTACCCTTTTCAATATCATCAACAACCTGTTTAACAGCCTGAACAATCTCCCATCGGCTGCCGTAACTTAATGCAATAACCATTTGCATTTTCGTATTATGCCGTGTTTTTTCCATTGCATCAACGAATTCCTGATGAACGCTATCGGGCAGAGCTGAGAAATCACCGATAGTAGTAACACGAATATTCTCTTTGTTCAATCGGTTAATTTCTTTACGGAGGGTTTTTACCAGCAACTTCATTAACGTAAGGACTTCCGATTTCGGCCGTTTCCAGTTTTCTGTAGAAAAGGTATAGAGGGTTAAATGTTTCACCCCGATTTTTGCTGCAACTTCAACGATATCACGAACTGAATCAACCCCAGCTTTATGCCCTGCAATTCGGGGTAATCCCTTCTGTTTTGCCCAGCGCCCATTACCATCCATGATAATGGCAACATGCTTCGGAATATCTCCCGAGCTTATAAGTTTTTGCTGTTTCTTTTCATCAGCTGTTAACGAATTTCCGGTCAAGCTATTTTTCTCAGAATAAAATTTTCAAACTTTAAAGATAGTAATTTACATAACTATTTTCTATTACTTTCTTTTGCCCTATGTTCTTTTATTTGGGCTATTTATCGTATACAGAGATTAGACGGACACACTTTGGAATAGTTGTAAAATGAAAGGTATATTTTGCTATTTTTTTCAAAAAAAAAGTGGAATAACGCCAGGCATTATTCCACTTTTAAGACAAAATCTTCTTATTTACTGAAGTATTCTTTGAATACTTTGTTTGTTAACAACGAATTAAGCTGAGCATTGGTCGGATCGATTTCCTGGATCTTCTTCCAGTATGAAATACACTTAACCATTTGTTCGTCTTCTTTAGCTTTATCGTTGGCTGTACGTGATACTTCAGCCTGAATATAGTAATAAGAACCAAGATATGCATTCGCGGTAATCAAATCATTTTTGTAACGATCCGGTTCTTTACATAATTCGATGATTTTTTCATAGGCCGGTTTGGCAAGACCATCTTTTGATTCGGGATCCAGGGCAACCAGTGAACGGCTTAACCATAAATATCCAATGAAAAGTTTTGGCTTAATAGAAACCAATTTTTCCAAAGTTTCGCGGCTTTTCTGATATAAAGAGTCAAAATAATACGACATACCAAGATCAAGATAATCGGTAGTTTCAACAGCATTACCGCCATTTTTAATCTTCATATCCATACAAGCTGCAACGTCTTTCCAGCGTTTCAATTTCTTATATACCTTTGACATTTCGCTCAATACCTCAACCTTGGTTGTATCGAGAGCGTAAGCCATTTTAAGGTTTTCGAGTGCCAACAATGTGTCTTTACCCGCTTTAATTAACGCACGGCCATATCGTGAATAGTCACCATAGGTTCCTTTGGTTTTATCAACCAATGAGAAATAATCGTCGAAGTATTTTACTGATTTTACCGAGTCGCCAATTTCAGTATATGACCATGCAAGAAGTCTAACATAATAAGGATCTTTTGCATCTTTGGCATAAAGTTTTTCCAGAGTGGAAATTGCTGTTTTGTAATCTTTAGCCTGGAATAAATATGAAGCATAACGGCGTTCGTTAGCAACAGAGGGCTCGCCATATTTCATATACTTACCAAACTCATCAACAGCCTTCTGGTATTGTTTCAGGCTATGATACATTTCTGCAAGATTACCATGAGCCGGAGGGAACAATGAATCCATTTCAATGGCTTTTTTATACTGGATTTCAGCTTCACCGTAATTCTTTACTTTTTCGTAAACACTGCCCTTCTCAACATAGGCACGTGAAAGTGTTTTGTCATAATCCAATGCAATCTGATATTTTTCATTAGCAGCTGTTACATTGTTCTGTAATGAAAAGAACTCACCCCAAATCATATAAATCTGGGCATTCTTTCTTTCGAGCTTAATTGCGTCGTTCAAATAGTTTTCGATTTGATTGTTTTCAACCGGTGCTAAAAGGCAGGCATCGGCCATTTCAAGAAACCATCTCTGATCTTTTTTTGAGGTTCTGAAATCTTTCGCTTTATCAAACAAATCTTCTAATTTATCTTTATCGGTAACATTTTTGTGGAATGCTATGCGAAGCAGACCAATATAATTATATGATGGTGTTTTAGGACTCACTTCAATACCTTTTTTGAAAAAGGTTTCAGCCGAATCCACCATATTCAATTTACTTAATAATTTACCAGCTACATACCATGCTTCAGGGTTAGTAGGTTCTTTTGTTACCCAGTCAACAGCAACAGACCGTGCTTCCTGGTATTTTTCATAATCATACAGTCGTTCAATCTGTTGTTTTTGCTGTGCAAATGCAAGCATACCAACAAATGAAGCCAGAAGTAAAGTTAATACTGTTTTTCTCATAGATTAGTCTCGGGTTATATTGATATTTTTGTTCTGCGTTTCAACAAGCCTGATAGGCATTTGCGCCGGCAGTAAACCTGATTTATATAAAATTCTTTGTCCTTTATCGCCAGCAAGGTAACTTGCAAAACCAAGTCCCAAGCCCGCTCTGGCTTCCCTGCTGATAACATAAACGCCACGCATCATGGGGTATTGTTTTAATGCCAAATAGGCCTGATAAGGCTGGAAATAATTACCACCAAATTCACTTGAATCATAAGGTGCAACCGCTGCCACACGTATAGACGATAAAAACTCTTTACTTGCAGAATCGCGGCCATCGGAAATCCATGCAAGATTAATAAAACCTAAAGCGTTTTTCTCTTTTTTTACATAATCGACCACGCTGCTGCTGGAATTTACCGCGTAAACATTTTTATTAAGTATTTTTTTACCTGGCAGCAGGTTAACGCAATAATTAACAATGCCGGATTTATTGTTATCAAAAACTACTTTTACGGGTGCATTATTTTTCGATTTCGGAACCAGCTGATTCCAATTTGCAATTTTACCGGAAAGTAAATCGATTATGTTTTGAATCTTAATAAGAGAGTCTGAATTATCCATATTTACAATCAATGCAACTGCATCGACAGCAATTTTTGTTACTCGGGGGACAATTTTTATATCTTCAAAAGTCTTTTTTTCAGCTGGCGTTAATTCCCTCGAAATTACGATAATCCTGGCAGAGTCGTTCAGTAAATCGCTCATAGCGTCAACTTCGGTTTTGTATGATGCATGTATTTTAGCCTGATCATACGATGCCTGAAAGGCTGTAATTTCAGAATCCATTACCGATTGAAATGCATCATCAACGGAAATTTTTATACTACCATAGGTTGGGCCGTCATCATTGGGATCAATTTTCGATTGACCGCAAGAAATTGCCAGTAATGTGGAGCAAACAATCATCAGAGTAAATAAAATCTTACTCGCCATCTTCCACGTCATACTCATCCTCTGCTTGTTTTTTAAGAGATAATACAAATTGGTAAGCACGAAATGCGGCATATAACACAATCAGAATTCCGGGTATTCGTACCGAAAAAGCCGGTATAAACACAAACGGGAAGGGGCCTATTTTTTCAAATTTATCGCAAGCGATAATAAAATAGGCTCCTATCCCGAAATATAAGAGAATCATTACTGCACTAAAACCGCGGAGTATTGATTCCCGCATGCTTATTGCAATTTAAAGATGATAGGTATAGAAACCTTTACCATTACCGGGCGACCGTTTTGTTTACCGGGGTTCCAGTGTGGCATAGATTTAATTACGCGAATAGCTTCTTCATCGCAACCCGCGCCAATACCTTTTAAGATTTCAGCATTTGAAATTCTACCGTCTTTACCAACAACAAAGCTCACCTGAACTTTTCCTTCTACGCTGGCTCTTTTTGCAATTTCAGGATATACAATATTCTGAGCTACATAAGATAATAATGCATCATTTCCACCCGGATATGACGGCATTTCTTCAACGTAGGTAAAAACTTCAGCTCTCGCATCGTTTTCTTCGACAACTTTTTCCTTAGTTTCTTCAGCTTCAACTAAAGATAAGTCAACACCTGTCGGGTCACCTTGAATAGTGGACTTACCAGGATCAACCGCCTTTAATTCTTCCTGAGTTGGAATGTAATCATCAAGTACTTTTTCATCCGGTTTAATAACCGGAGGTAAAAACTGAATGGTAGATTTTAATTGCTTCAGTTCTTCAACTTTAGGCTTAACTGTTTCTTTTTTATCTATCGATTCCGGTTCGCCCAGATCAGCCAAAGTAACAGCTCTCTTCAGAGTTTTCTCTTCTGCTTTCTTTGGGGTAAGAACACTTACGATAGTTGGTGACAGTAAGGCCAAAGTGAAAAATATTACAGCAATCAAAGTAGCATAACTAACAAAGCGGGGATATTTGTTCCGAAGAACAAATGCGCCGTATTCTTTGTTTTTATACTGAAAAATCAGATCATTCAAATCGATTGAAGAAATTTTCTCACTCATTGTTACCCTCCAATCGCTTTCTTAAGTAATTTTTTATCCATTTCGTTGATATCAACAATGGCATAACGCTTTACGTTCAGAATGTTCATTTCATCAAGCGCATCAACCAAATTCCTGTAATTCGATTCATCTGATGCTTTGATGACAACAGTTAAAAATTCTTTACGTTTTACAGCATCTAACTGTAATTGTTTAACTAAAACTGCTCTTCTGAGACCGTCTTTACTATAATCGACTTTTGTTACTTCTGCGTTTTCACTTGGTAATCCAACAAAATAATAGCAAAAGTTATCGGGTCCTAACAATAAAGTCATAGCTTCAGAAGCTTTTACATCCTGTTCAATTTTTTCAGATTGCTCTTTATCAACTTTCACAGGCATGTTAATTTCCATGGTCTGGGGTTTGCTAAATGTAGTAGTTAACATAAAAAATGTTACTAACAAGAAGCCAAGATCCACCATTGGTGTAAGGTCCACGCGGGTAGACATTTTTTTGCTTTTTTTACCACCATGCTTTTTTTTGCCCCCGCCTCCCGAGGTATCTAGTTCAGCCATGTGTTTCCTTTCTTACTGCTGTGGTTTAGCTTCAATATTAGTTACCAGGTTGAATTTATTAACATTCTTATCCTGTAACGTTGCAATAACTTTTTTTACTAACGGGGCAGGTACTTTACCATCGCCACGTATAGCAATACGGAACTTCGGATTAGCCAGACGGCCGTTCATGATCCAAACGCCTAATTCGTTATTGGTTGAGTCACACGGGATACCCGGGTTATTTTTATCGTCCTTCATAGCGCCCGGCTCAAGGGTTAAATATTCTTTTAACCGGTTAATCGGTACACCGAATGAAGAAACCAGCGAAAACATTGCTTTTTCATCATCAGTAAATTTCATCTGATATTTTTCAGCAATCTTATCGAGTAATCTTTCGCGATTATACTTTCCATCGATACCGAAAATAACTCTGCCGTCTTTTGTCATGGTAAGAGTCATAATATCTGAATCGGGAAGTTTAATATCAGAGATCGATGTCGGCAGGTCTACGACCACCGGATCATCGGTCTTGAATTTCGTTGTCAACATAAAGAACGTTAAAAGGAGGAACGCAACGTCGCACATCGCGGTCATATCGATTAACGTACTTTTTCTGGGAATCTTTACTTTTGGCATAGCAATTCCATTAGTTAAAATTAATTATGCTTAGCTGCATATTTTTGTGTAATTGCAACACCTGCTTCATCGATAGCGTATGTTAATTTATCGATCTGGGTTGTAAAGAAGTTATAGAAAATAATTGCAAGAGCTGAAGTACCGATACCAAGAGCGGTATTGATAAGAGCTTCAGAAATACCGTTTGCAAGAGCAACTGCATCCGGAGCACCAGCAGTAGCAAGAGCAGAGAATGCCTTGATCATACCGATAACTGTACCGAGAAGACCCATAAGGGTAGCAATTGAAGCGATGGTAGCAAGAATTACAAGGTTCTGCTCTAACATAGGTAATTCTAATGAAGTAGCTTCTTCAAATTCCTGTTTAATAGCAACAATTTTCTGATCTTTGTTTAACACTTTATCGCTAAGCATTTCTTCATATTTGGTAAGACCGGCTCTTACAACGTTAGCAACTGAACCGCGTTGTTTATCGCATTCTGCAATTGCAGTAGAAACGTCATCTTTTGAAAGAAGGCTGTGAATTTTTGCAACAAATACAGGAACACGACCTTTACCTTTTGCTTTGAAAATGGTAATGAAGCGTTCAACGATGAATGTTAATACCATTAATAATAAACCCATAAGGATAGGTACAATAATACCGCCTTTGTATACGATACCGAGAACGTTTCCGGGAAGTGGATGGTTCATCGGGTTATTGCCCTGGAAGTTTCCAGGATTACCTAATACTTTGTAGTATAAAGTAAAGGAAATGACAAAAATGATCGGAATTGCGATGCTGGCAAAACCGGTAAAGAACTTTTTGTAGGTGTTATTGTTACTCACGGATGTCTCCTTTATTATGTTTCCGAAAAAAAACGATGTAGCTTTTTTTATAATTAACTTTTAAAAATAAGTTTTAAACAAAATAATAGCAAAAAAAAAGATTTATCGGCTATAAAATACAGCACAAAAATTGAAACAACCACATATTCATGTAGGTATTTTTAACCTTTCTTCATTATTTATAGCCTTTTATCCTGAATTAGATGAATATTTCATCATTTTTCTTATACCGTTGCTAAACTTTTCGGTATATCTGGAACGTCAAATACCGTGTTTCGGGCATTGATGGCAGCTGTGGATGATCTGCAGCCGCACTTACCGAGTATAATAATTGCACTGAACATGCACATTTTGTAGCTGCTTTCCGTACTGTTTCGGTATACATATCCTCTGTAATATGATGCGAACAGGAAGACGTAATAAGAAATCCGCCGGCTTCTAATATGCTCAAAGAAAGTTTATGCATTTTTTCATACGCCTTTTCGGCAATAGGAATACTTTTACGGCTTTTTGCAAACGATGGCGGGTCTATCATTATAACGTCAAATGTAATACCTTCCGACTGGCACGAAGCCAAATATTCAAATACATCAGCATTTATAAAACTTACTGAATTCTCATCGTATAATTTATTCAAACCGAGATTAGCACGTGTATTAGTCAGTTCCTGAGATGATATATCTAAAAATGTCACATTAGAAGCCCCATAATTCAATGCGTGAATACCAAATCCACCGGAATTGCAATAGGCGTCTAATACCCTCTTGCCTTTCGTATATTGTGCCGCTAATTTTCTATTCTCAGTCTGGTCGAAATAAAATCCTGTTTTTTGGGTTTTCGTAAAATCAACATTAAAACGTAAAACGCCATCAGATATAATTTCTGTTGAACAATTTCCTGTAAGCACCTCATTCTCATCCGGCAGGCCCTCCAGGCCACGCAAATATGAATCGTGCGCTGTTAGTATATTTTTCGCATCACACACTTTTTGCAGCGCTTCAACTATAGCTGACTTATTATTCTCCATCCCGGCCGAATTTAATTGCATTACAAATGTATCGTTATACCGATCGATGATGAGTCCCGGCAATAGATCTGCTTCGCTGTGAACAAGGCGGTAGGCGGTTCTTGTCGGAAATATGGTTTTCCTTAGTTCATAAGCTTTTTCAATTCTCTTCATCATTAAGGATTGAAGATCGTTGATAGGTGAGCGCGAAATTAACCGAACTGCGATTAATGAATTTTTATTGTAAAAACCAACTCCCAGAAGGGTTTTATGAGCGGTAAGTATTTCGACAAGACACCCGTTTTCCGGAGCCCCATCAATAGCTGCTATTTCATTACTGAAAACCCATTGATGACCAGCCAGCAAACGGCGTTCTTCGTTCTTCCGAAGTATAACGGATCCTTGCACCATATCTTCTTCCATGTGGCAAATATTATAAAAAAGAGAGTTGAAAGATATGAAAAAAAAATCCCCCGCATAAACGGGGGATAAAATAATATCCGACTAAAATTCACTATTGGAATTTTTTAACTTCCTGTAGGATGTAACGAGCTATTGCCCGTACTTCAACAGGTTTCAAACCCTGATTAGGCATGGCGGGATAGGCCGGATTTTTCTTAACAGGGTTCTTGATAAATTCAGCAAGTTTATCAATATCGCCATTATATTTAGGCAAAGTTTCTTTGTATGGCGGACCGACAAGTTTTGTGTCAAACCGGTGACAAGCCGAGCACTTATTTTTGAAAATATCAGCACCACTCATCGTATTGCTCGGAAATACGGTTTTTTCTAATGTAGCCTTATAAGCATTAAAGTCCTGAGCGAGTACCAAAGATTGGCGGTAATTTGCATTGGACATTGCCTCCTGCTCCGCGAAAACAGTAAGAAATGCTGTAAATAGTACCAAAACAAAAATTGCGGGGAAATTGGAAAACTTTTTCGAGCTTAACATCTTGTACTGAAGAAGCAAAGATATCAGTACCAAAACCATTGCAAGAAACAAAAATAAGAACAGCACCGGAGATACTCCGCGAACAGGCATTGTTATAGTATTTAGAGTTATAAATACCGGTAGGACAATTGAACTGATAAACAAGATCCTGCTGAAAAATTGTTTTATCTCAGCAGCATAATCATCTTCCAACTGAACACCACCCTCCCAATGAAAGAATCGGAATAAAATTATCGAACTCGAAACAGTCAAACCCAATAAACTTAGTAAAACAAATCTTGTTAAAACTGAGAAAGAGAATACAACTGAAAAGAACCCTCCGGAAGTGAGTTCATCGCCAGGATGAAGAGCAGCCGAAAGACCGGCAGTAAACATATATAGCCCCACTACCAGAAAGAGAATACTCCATAAACCGGTAGAGTTGTAAAGATTCCCAACTCTGCGTTGAAAAACCGATGCTTCGGAATTATCATCCGATTTTTTATCTGCGAGTATATCGGAAACTAAACCGGAATATCTGTACGTAAACACTAACACTATACCGATTAACAACAGCACAGCAGCCAGAATGAAAAATTTCACCGGGAGCATTGTATAATTGTGAAATAACTGCGCGTATGATAATGTTAACATCAGCAAAGGTGCCAGCCCAAGTATCAGGGCAGTACTTTTATTTACTGTTACTACAGGAATAATGTCCTTTGATATTGTTTCAAAGAAAATTGTCTCAGATCTTTTCCCAAAATACTTACAGACCAGGGAAAGCAGTGTACCATATATCAACATTATGATATATGGAATAAATATCATTAACATCAACGTAGCAAGGAATTGAATTAATGATATATGTTCTAATGATTGAGGTAATACTAATTTATCGAAAAAACTCATCTGTTTACCCTTGTTATAATAACGTAATTATCTTTTCTAACGATACCAAAAAAACAATTCCGAGTACATACATGTTAATTTCCCGGAATAAAATAAACACACCCTTACGATCAGGTATTTCCTTTAGCAATATCAGTGTTTTGTATGCAAGCCATATAAATAGCATTGCAATAATTATTACCATTATTCCCGGTTTAATAATACTAAACATAGGGAATAATAACCCGCTTAACCCGGTAGCAAATATCCAAACGTATGTAATTCTTGAGACCTGAATTGGCGAAAATACTCTGAATAATGTAGGGAAACCGGCATTCTCGTATTCATTCCGATAGACGAGGGAAAGAAGCCAGAAATGAGGTATTTGCCAAATGAAGAAGAAAAATGCTATAGCCAATATTTGCGGTTCTAACACTCCCCTTCCTGCTGA
This sequence comes from Ignavibacteria bacterium, assembly GCA_021286645.1. GTDB lineage: Bacteria > Bacteroidota > Ignavibacteria > Ignavibacteriales > Ignavibacteriaceae > JACPGF01. The sequence continues at coordinate 554 of JAJTBZ010000090.1, read as the reverse complement.
AACCCAACCAATTACCGGGGGTAAAGCTCCAATAACAGAACCGGGAACAATTGTCATATAGCTATGCTTTTTTAGAGGGGTATATATCAGATTATACCACACGAGAGTTAATAAGCCAAGCAGTAACGCCGTAATACCGCCAAACAGGCCTATAAGACTGATTGCAGATATGAATTGAATAATAGCAATAAAAATGGCGCTGCGTACTGAAATTTTCCCGGTAACCAAAGGTCGTTTCTGCGTTCGCTGCATTAACTTATCAGTAACACGTTCCTGAATTTGATTAATAACTGCCGATGAACAAGCCAACAGAAAAACGCCTATAGCAACCATTACAATGGTAAAGGAAAAACCCGCTCCCGAGCAAATGAAACCAAATACGGTAGTAAGCATAACAAAAAATGTTATCCGAATTTTACTTAACTCCAGAAGTATCGGGATAAAGTTTTTTACTCTTATCATTGCTTTGCAGTGTTTAACAGTGATTTTTGATTTTGCATCCAGCTATTATACTCATTAACCGGAAGTACCACGAGTTTTGTATACATGTAGGA
>JAJTBZ010000084.1 GCA_021286645.1 Ignavibacteria bacterium | reverse complement strand
ATACACGTAAGGGAAAACGGTATTAGTTAGCGCGCGAACATCGGTTTGGTAGAATACCGGTCCATCAGCCCAGTATGTTTCAGCGCCGTGTCCTGAATAAATTGCAAAGATCTGGTTGTTATTCAGGGCGGCTGATAACTGAGCAGTTGTTGCGCTATATGTTTGTGTATATAATTTTAAGTTCGTGTAATTCTGAGGAGCGAAATAGGTGCTGATAACATAGTTATGCGTTCCTTCAGTAATAGAATAGTTATCTGTGGAAGACATGAACACGTTCTTTTTCGTCAGTGTTGCAATGTTGGTTTCCATATAGATAGACTTGTTAATAATATTACTCAGTTCCGTAGCTGATGTAACAGAAAAACGGCCCGTGAAAACATCAGCGAACATATCGGTACCTTCCAGCAATCCGTAATTCAGATCGGTTGGGGGAGTATCAGAGCCTGTTCCTGTCCAATTGGGAATTTTATCAACATCACCAACAAGCAGCAGGTATTCAGGTTTTTGCAACGGGTCGTTGTATTTGGTCTGAATGAAATTTTTGATTGCTGTAGTTGTTGTACCTGCAACCGAAGTTGTTACTACGCTAACATTATAACCCTGAGCAGATTTAAATGTAACGAATGGTGCAAGGCCGGATTCGAACTCAGGAGCGGTAATAATTAGATAATTTATTGCAGCTTTACTATCATTCGCGCGGTAATTCGGGAATAAATCACGTAAAAACTGGTTATAATAGGCAGAGTGCGTGCCATCATAGCTCTTACTGCCGCTAACAGAAATTTCAATCTGTGCAGAAGTGATATATGAGAGCATATTATCTGCCGGGTTGTAGGAAAAAGGATAGATGGTTATACGGACACCTTTTACTCCACCAATGACAAACGGTTCAGAAACCGTTGCTAAAACTTCGTTCTTCTTTCCTTTTGACGTGTAATAGTCTTTGTTCATTGAAAATGGTCTTTCAGAAAGCGGCCTGTTCTTAACCCAGGGCATTTGATAGGGGTAAACCTTACTATCCAATGTCATGGTATTTTCTGATTGGGTAAGAACTTTTACAACAGGAGTATTTGCATCCGCGGGAATCGCGAGGAAGAATGAAGCCTGAGGTAAACATGGGTAACCAATATCATTTGTAACCCCATAATTTGCTATGTCAATAGACTGAAACTGCATGCCGCCATCTTTCATTGTATTCAATGAAAATTTTGGTAATGCGAAATTTACGATGTAACCACGGTCGCTCTTCGACAGAGATACACCTTGTGGTATTTCGGCTTTGATACCTATGATAGATACCAATACGAGGAGGGAGAAAAGAATTTTCCTCATGTACTCTCTACTAGTGATTAAATGATAGTTTAAGCTCGGTCCCGAAAACTCTGCCCGGCGGGAAGAGTTACAATAAGCATGGCAAATTTACAACTAATCTTTTGAATGGCAAGTGACGAAAATTCTATTTAAGGAGAGATTGTGGCTGAGGGCATCGGTGACTTTTTTGGAGGTTAGGGCTTCTAAACAAAAAAAAAGCTCCCACGATAATCAAAATAATATCATGGGAGCGGCTGTAAAAGTGTAATTAATACTGGAATAGGTGGAATTGCCAGGGGCCCAAATCAACAAAGAGGCCTGAATGCTGTGCTTCTTCTGCTGAACGGAGGTAATCTGTTCCGGTCCATAAGTCACGCAGAGTGAAAAGTTCATCATAACCACTGAGAGTTAATGGAACCCTGCATTGCCCGGGGTTTGCAGAAAAATTTATTATTACCAGTAAACGTTCGGAATTTAATTGCCATTCCCATGCAAACATATTTTCAGCGTGTGCGTTCGTAGGCCATGAACGGACTGTTTCCAACAAAGTCCAGGAACCTTGATTAATGATGGAGGTATTGAGAATTTGTAGCAATCGGCTATAGGTATCGGCTATTACAGGCTGTAAATTTTCGTTTGGTTCCCTTCCTAATTGCACGGGAAGCTTATGCCGTTTACCCTGGAGTTGCCCGTCATGATAAAATGTCATTCCGGGAATAGTGCCGATAATAACCGTCGAAGCCAAAGCTTTTTCTCTGCCGAGTGAAACCATGGCGCGTTCTTCATCGTGGTTTTCAATAAATCGAACAGATTTTTCCTGATATTCCAAATCAGCCGTCAAGTGAGCCTTTATACTGCTTACCGGTGCATTTTTTAATCTGTCAAGCAATCTTTTATCGTATGTGAAATCAAAACCCTGCTGTTGTAAAGTCCATTCCAGGTCCCAATACGCTTCGGCAATAAAAATAATTTCGGGGAAAGCAGCCTTTATTTTAGGAATTGCATCCTGCCAAAAATCTGTACTTGGTCTCTCAAACCCGGCATCATGAAGTAACCCTGCCCAGGTATTTTGGAAAACGTTATTAAGAATGAGCATTGCCATATCGCAGCGAATGCCATCGCAAAACTGCCCGATGTACATGAGCTGCTCAAACATAAATATGCGTGTTGACGGGTTTTCGTAGTTTAATTGAACGGTATCTGTCCATGCCGGAAAGAACGGATCTCGTCCGTGGGCAAAATAATGTTCGTTATCAAACGGCGATTTGAATAATGTATGCGTGTCACTTCTGTACTGCTCTTCGCTTGCCTGAACGAACAGATCGGGTTGTGCCTGCAGGTGAACAGACCTGGCCGATAGGTGATTGGGAATAAAGTCAAGAATGAGTTTCATCCCGTGTTGTTCAAGTGTTGATCGTAGAGCCTTGAAATCTGCTTCCGAGCCGAGGTTTGCATTAAATTTGTATTGATTAATTGCATACGGTGAACCAATAACATCTTCAGGCTGCCAATCGCGAAGCGATCTGTTATATGATTGGATTAAGCCTTCACTAAAACAACAATCCTGGATAAGTTCGGGAGTGGTTTCCCAAACTCCCATCATCCATACTGCATTTATGCCCAAATTTGTGAGTGACTTCCAGAACGAGTCAGGAATATCGGCAACGGTTGCCTGTGAATCTGCACCGAAGTATTTTTTTAGGAATACCCGGGTGTTGATTTCATAAAGTTTATATCGGGATGCCATTTGGTATCTCCATTTGATAACTACTATTACTAAATTTACCGTTAAAAGAGATCGACAATTTTCTTCAGTCCCTGTACCAGGTCGCCTTCAATGCGGATTTTTAGAACTTTCCTGTCTTTATTCAAGAGAGCATGCGCATCGCCCATGGCTTGTGCGGTAATCAGGGTACCAAAGGAATATCCTTTTCCGGGAACGTCAACATCAGCGGTAATGGTGTCAGTAATTTGGAGGAATAATCCATTATTGGGTCCTCCTTTATGGTATTGCCCCGTGGAGTGTAAAAACCGGGGGCCGTATCCAAAACTTGTAGCAATCTTATATTTATTGAGGATTTTTTTTCGCAGGGTGTCCATCAAAAGATTAACTTCCTGCTGATAGGGGATAAAACCCTGAATGCAGAAATAACCGTCGGGACTAATAAATTCGAGGAATTGCCCGATAAGGTTTTCAGGAGAGGAAGCAGAAATCTCCGAAAAGAAATCAAGCCCGTCAAAACTAAGAACAGGTGTTTCAACCGGCAAACTTCGGGTCTCCGTATAAGTCTTCAGGCTTTGGTTCGCGAGTGTCTTTGCCAACTGCACATCGGGCTGGTCGAATGGGTTTTGTTCCAGAATGATGCCGGCAGCTGCGGTAGCCATTTCCCAACGATAAAATTCCTGGGCAAGGCTGTAAAGATCAGGGCAGGAAATACTAATTACAGGCTTCCCGGCCTCTACAAGATCTTTTTCAATTTGTATTAATCGGGTATCGGTACTATCCTGAAGGTGAAGGGCGACGAAGATACGGTCATTTGCGTAATTTGATATATTGGTATAGGGCTCGTCAACTATTGGCAGTATTCCTTTATCATGCTTACCGGTACTTTCTGCCACAAGTTGTTCAACCCATTGAGGGAACTGAGAAAATTCTGGGGATGTAAGGAATGTAACCTTGTTAATTCCCTCTTTTGCATATAGTCCTAATAATGAACCTAGATAAATACCGGGATTTTGCTGAACAGGGGTTTCGGGCAAGCAGGCCTTTTGCATTGTTTCGGCTTCTTCAAGGAAACGGGCAACATCCATCCCTATAAGAGCAGCGGGCAGCATACCGAATGGGGTGAGTGCTGAAAACCTGCCGCCTACTTCGGGCGGGGTGTGTATTATGTGCCTGAATTTCATTTCGCCTGCAAGCCGCTCCAAAAGGGTATTGGGGTCGGTGAGGGCAATAAAATGCTCACCGGCATCCAGCCGCATTTCCTGAAGCACAGTGTAGAAATAGTACATAAAGGAAGCTGTTTCGGCTGTGCCGCCAGATTTACTGGCTACAACACATAGTGTTCTTTCAAGGTCAATTTCCTTAAGCAGGTCAAGCAATACCCGGGGATGGGTGCTATCGACTATCGAAAGCCGGGGATAGCCGGGTTTCGAACCGTAAATTGTAGCAAAAACTTCCGGTGCCAGGCTGCTGCCACCCATGCCTAAAACAAGAACCCGATCGAAATCGTGACTGATTTGTTCGGCTAAAACCATTAACTCATCGGCTTTAGGAGCCATTTTTGATGGCAAATCGAGCCATTCGAGACGATCGGCTAATTCCGCATGTTCAGTTCCATCATTTTTCCAAAGGAATGGATCTTTTTTCCAAATTCGTTCTCCGGCTTGTTTTTCCTGCAACTGTTGCAATAATAATGATAATTCTGTAAGTTTTTCGGCAGGAATATAATAATGAATAGGGTTCATAGATACCTCTAAAAAATACATGATTAAAGTTACTTGAATTTTTTTTAGAAAAAAAATCAAAGAAGGGCTAAACTTCTGAAATCTGAGTTCCGATAATGCAAGTAGAGTACAAGTATTTTTTTTAGAAGGAATCACACAATGAAACCATCAAGGATGATGTTAGTTGGGCTTTCGGCTCTCTTCTTTATCTTTTTAGCTTCTATGCCCACAAAAGCAGTTACCTCTTTCCCTACACCCAATGACGAAGAATATGCCCCTTTTGCCGATGAAATGCCGTCTGCAGTCGGAGGCGTTGAAGGAATCATCCGGAGTATGAGTTACCCGGAGATTGCGAAACGCTCTGGTATTGAAGGACGCGTGTTTGTTTTGGCTTATATAAACGAGCGCGGCGGGGTTGATGATGTGAAAATCATTAAAGGAATTGGCGCCGGTTGCGATGAGGCCGCCTGTGCAGCCGTTAAAAAAGCAAAATTCACCCCTGCAAAGTCAAAAGGACAAGCCATAAAAGCAAAGCTTTCTCTTGCTATTATGTTTAAATTACGATAATTTGGTGGACCACTGATTGAGGAAAATTATGGAATTTTGGAAAAATACACAATTTGTCCGTAAGGTACAGGCGGGCTTTTTGGTTATTACCGTTATAGCTACAATAATCGTTATTAACGATTTATATCAGATGTACAGTACAGGTAAAGTACAACAAAAACTTGAAAATGAAGTGCGGGCTCCGAAAGAAACTTTGAATCAGATAATTTCTGAGTACCATAGCCTGCAATTCAATCTCCTTCGTTTCTCTATTAAGGAGTTTGAAGCGAGTTTTCAAACCTATATATTGGAAGTCAGGTCACAAAAAGCAAAAATTGATACTCTCTTTTCATCACTTGCACAGAGTACCGCTGCTAATGATTCGATGACGCAGGACATTAATAAACTTCAGGCAATTTGGAAAAACTATAAGAATGTAGTTGCTGATGCAATTATGAGCGCGGGTATGTCGAAAGATTTCGAGATGGCTGCTATTGTTTCTACAAGTTCCGGCGAAGAAGTTGGTACAGTGTTGTCGAAGCAAATCAATAAAGTTCAGATGCAACTTGATGCAAAAGAAGCTGAACTGAAAGATAAAGTTGAAAGCAGCAACAGATTTACCCGCTATCTGATTATCTTTATCATGATAATTGGCACGGCAGCTTCGGGATTTGCAATCCTCTGGTTGGCCCCGGAAATTGCTAAACCTTTGACAGTGTTTGAAGAGGTAGTAGAAAAATTTGCACTTGGTGATTATAATACAAAGCTGAATACCGAGTCTACCGATGAGTTCGGCCGGCTTGCAAGGCAATTAGAAAGCCTGAAACAAGCCCAATTACAAAAAATTGAAGCAGCCCGTAAAATTGCGGCTGGTGTTTTTGAAAAAGTTACTCCTGCTTCTGATAGGGATGAACTCGGATTCTCATTTAATCAGGAAGTAGAAACATTTAATGAATTGTTTGTAGAAACCAATACTTTAATTGAAGCGAATCAACAGGGTAAACTTAAACACCGTGGAGATATTTCGAAATTCTCCGGCAGCTGGCGTACTTATATAGAGGGTATTAACTCGATACTCGAATCAGTTATAAAACCGATTCAGGAAGCCGAGAAAGTACTTCAGAAAATGGCTCATGGTGATTTACGCGAACAAATGGTTGGTAACTACGCCGGTGATTACGAAATCATTAAAGGTAATGTTAACACGCTTTTAGATTCATTGAATCAGGCATTACGGCATGTTCAGGATTCATCAAATGAGCTTTCCGGAGCAGCAGCTGAAATTTCTGCAAGTACCGAACAAATGGCAGCATCGGTTTCTGAACAAAGCGCGCAAACTTCTGAAATTGCGGCAGCTATAGAAGAAATGACCAAAACGATTACAGAAAATGCTGAAAATGCCAAAATTGCCAGCCACGATGCCAAAATAACCGGAAATAAAGCTAAACAGAGCGGTGAAACCGTTCTTAATACTATTACCGGTATTAACAGGCTTGCCGAAGTAATTGTTCGTTCATCGAACACCATACAGGGGCTTGGCAAAAGCAGTGATCAGATAGGTGAAATTATTCAGGTTATTGAAGACATTGCAGATCAGACCAACTTATTGGCCCTGAATGCGGCAATTGAAGCCGCCCGTGCCGGTGAGCAGGGACGTGGTTTTGCAGTTGTTGCAGATGAAGTTCGGAAATTAGCTGAGCGCACTTCGAAAGCGACCAAAGAAATTGGAACTATGATCCGTACCATTCAGCACGATACTGCTGAGGCTGTTCAAGTGATTAAAGAAGGAACTGCCGAGGTTGAGAAAAACCGGGCATTTGCTCGCAGTGCGGATGAAGCTCTTCAGGAAATTATTCGTATTACTTCTGATAATTCCAACAGGATGGAAATTCTTGCTCAGGCTAATGAGTCACAGGTGGAAACCAGCGAACTAATCAGCAAGAATATTGATCAGATTAATAACGTGAGTCAACAAACTGCTCAAACAATTCAGCAGATTAGCATTTCTGCCGAAAATCTGTATCGCTTAACCAATAGTATGCAGGAAATGTTGCAGCATTTTCAACTTGACTCCGATAAACAACAGAAATCCGGTTCGCAAAAGCAATTACGAAACACGTTATTCTTAAAAAACTAATTACATTTAATTGTAGAAGGAACCAAAATGGGACTTATAGATAACACGAAAGGCGACTCATCGGAAGTATTGCAACTGGTGAGCTTTAAAGTTGGTGAGGAGGAATTCGGCGTTGATATCCTTAAAGTACAGGAAATCAACAAAATGACACAGATTACCCGAGTACCGAATGCCCCCGCATTCGTAGAAGGGGTTATAAACCTTCGCGGCAGGGTTATTCCTATTGTCGATTTACGCAAAAGACTCGGTTTACCCGAGCGCGCACATGACAAGAATACCCGCATCGTTGTTGTCGAAATTCTTAATAAAACCATTGGTTTTATTGTAGATGCTGTCAGTGAAGTTCTTCGTATTTCAAAGGATATTACGGAGAAACCACCTGAATTGGTTGCAGGTATCGATGCCGATTATATAACGGCTGTTGCTAAGTTAGATGACCGGCTCCTTATTTTGCTTGAATTAGAAAAAGTACTGTCAACAGAAGAGAAGGCTGAATTCGCCAGTGTATAAAACACACGCAGGTTCAGATTCTTTTTTGTTGTGATTAGAGGTTTACGTACTCTACTTCCTTCCTTCAACGGCGTTTAGTTCGGCCTGAACTTGGCGCCGTTTTTTATTTTGAAACATTAATGGCTATTCACAATTTATTTGTAAATTACATGAAGTTCGCTCTAATAATTTAAATATTCCTTGAACAGGTATTGAAATGAAAATATTATTCCTTTTGCTCTTCCCTGTGTTACTTCAGGCGCAGGTTTTAGCTCCTGAAATTGTTTTCCAACAACCGTATTCTGCCCTTCCTTTTGAAACTCGTGTAACTTCCTCGGGTATATATGGACTTTCATCTTTCGCCGTAAGCAGTGATGGTATTCAAGTACGCTCATTTGATTCTCCGACAGTGTTTGTCTATCAAAATAATGTACTCTCAGCACGGCTTACCGGTAATCCGGGTACTTATGATATAAGTTTGACCAATATGGAATCGGCAATCAATGCCGAAACAGTTCTGAAGCAGGTGTACTCAGCTGCTTCTACTACCTTTTATTGCTTAGATGGTGCGCTTACTAATAAATCAGGTGAAGATATCTGTGTAGAAGTCCCAGATCGGAGTACGCTAAGAGTAAATACTCACCTGGCAGCTATGAACTCACAGATTAAAGTGAATTTCCCGGGTAATCTTGCAGCGGCCGATCTGATTGGAATTGACAAAAACGGGAATACGTTTATTCTTGTGGAGACGTATGTACAGGAAATTCCATTGATAATAGAAAGAATGGTGTACACATTCGATTCGCAAGGCGTGCAAAAATCGAGGCTGGCATTACCCGATGTTAAATATTTATTTACTGTTCGGGATTTATTTATCGATGAACAGGGAAATCTGTTTCACTTATACTCTGATAAAACAGGTGTGACAATTTTCCGCTGGTCAGGCCTTGTACAGCAACGTGAATCGGTTATCCGCTATCCTGAAAAATATTGTTATCATTTACACTATAATGAATGCATTCCACAGAATGAACCGAAGGTAGCTCCATACATACCGGAAAAAGCTGCTTCTAGCAGGGCGCAGGCAATGAAAATTGCCGAAACCTACGTCCTTGCACGGTATGTTTGCCAGGCAGCCAACCTGGCTGTTAATGATGTTCAGGCACCAGATGGTGATACGGTTAGAACGCCTCCGCGTCTAACAATTGGTGCTAACGCTAAGGTAGCTTATAAGTGGGGTGGGTTTAACACTATTTCTGATTACAATTCAGGGCTTTCACTCGGCAGATATGCCGGAGATATTAATTGCAATGATGTTTCTTCTTACGCGGTGGGGGTAGATTGTTCCGGATTTGTAAGCAGATGCTGGCAGTTAACCAGTCATGTTGTAACCAGTTCAATGCCTAATGTAACAACCGCTCTTGCGACCTGGGATTCACTACGCCCTGCAGATGCGGTGCATCGTGTTGGGCATGTGCGGATGTTTATTCAAAAAAATTCCAACGGCAGCCTGAAGGTAGTCGAATCTTCCGGCCGTGATTGGGGCGTATCATACTGGTCATATATGCCTTCGGATTTAACAACATATGCTCCCCGTTCTTACAATAGTATGGTTACCGATTATTCGTTCAACCGTCCTGAATTGCTGAGCGCGGTTTCCGTTAGCAGCAACGGAGTGCGATTAACATGGAATTGTGATACAACAAATGTTCTCGGTTACCGGCTTTATTATTCGAAAGATGGCGGCGCTAACTGGACGGTGTTAATGGATGAGAACACGCTGAAAAGCACTGCTGTTAGCCTGGCTTATGTAAATGATGCTCGCTATTATAGGGTAACATCGGTAATGAACAATGCGGCGAAGACGGAAAGTAACTGGTCAAATGTACTGGGAGTTGTAAACAGACCAGGTAAACAGAAAGTATTAATAATTGATGGTTTTGACCGCGAATTAGGTTACTGGCGTGGTGCCGGGCATACGTTTGCAATGTTATACAGCAGGGCAATTGAAGGTAAAATTGTTACGATTGAATGTATAAGACATAAGCAGATTGGTTCTGTTAACCTTTCGGATTATTCTGAAGTTTATTGGATTGCAGGCGATCAGAGTACTGCTGATGAAACTGTTAATTCTACAGAACAGAATTTATTAAAAGCCTATCTGGAAGCCGGTGGAAGTTTGTTTATTTCAGGTGCAGAAATAGCCTGGGATTTAGACTACAAAGGGAATACGGCTGATAAAGCATTTTTTGCAAACTATTTAAAAGCAAAATATATCTCCGATAACGCCGGTTCAACAATTGCCCAGGGACAGGCTATGTCTGCTTTGCAGGGACTTACTACACAATTCGCCCAGGTTTATGAAGTGCCATATCCTGATGAAATTGATTGCAATGCCGGAAGCACTGTTATGTTGCGTTATGACAATCAGAAAATTGCCGGTATACAGTATGCCGGTAATTTTGGGGCTTCTCTGTTAACTGGTAAAGTAATATATATTGCTTTTCCTGTTGAGACAATTGCCGATGAGTCGAAATTTAATTCATTGATCTCCAAATCGTATGACTACCTGGCAAATCCTTCATCGGTGATTAAATATAGTAATGTAATAAAAGAATTTGCATTGCAACAGAATTATCCAAACCCTTTTAACCCTTCGACAACTATTTCTTTTTCGGTTGCGAGCCCGGGTAATGTTCAATTGACGGTTTATGATATTGGAGGACGAACAGTGGCAAAGCTGGTAAACCAGTCGTTACAGGCAGGCCAATATCAGGTTCAATTTAATGCATCAGGTCTGGCAAGTGGAACATACATATACCGGCTTGAATCGGCAGGGCAAACATTGGTGAAAAAACTAATGCTTGTTAAATAATTGATAGAAAAACATTCAAAAAACCCCGTATAATCCACGGGGTTTTTTTATAGGCAACCCCTGGCAGGCTGGTTGTGCCTTGTTTGCAATTTTTGTAGTTTACACTCCCGTTTGAAATCATATAAAGATTTTTTGTGAAAGAAGGTGTTAAATGAGAAGGTTAATTGTATTCTGTATTTTACTGGTGAGTATATCTTTAGTAAACCTGTTTGGTCAGAAGATTACCGTTGCTGCTGCTGCCGATTTGCGTTTTGCGTTGCCCGAAATAGTGAGTAGTTTTAATAAAACTGATTCAACAATTAAAGTAGAATGTGTATTCGGAGCTTCGGGTAATCTATTTCAACAAATAGTGAATGGTGCCCCGTTTGACATATATTTTGCTGCGGATAATAGCTTTACGAAAATGCTTACCGAAAAGAAACTTACTGTAGCTGAACCGAAATTATACGCTATCGGTCACCTGGTGTTATGGAGCGCGAAAAAGGATATTTCCAAAGGGGTTTGGTCATTGGTTTCGGATGATGTAAAGAAAATTGCAATCGCGAATCCCAAAACTGCCCCATATGGTAAAAGAGCCGTAGAATGTATGTCGTACTATAAAATTGATAAGACCCTGGCTGATAAAATAGTAACAGGCGATAATGTTGCGCAGGCAGCACAATTTGTTGTAACCGGAAATGCAGATGCCGGATTTATTGCATTATCAATGGCTATTGCACCGGATATGAAAAACAAAGGCACATTTATAGAACTCGACCCGAAAAGTTATACCCCGTTGGAGCAGACCTACGTTGTACTTGGAAAGAGTAAAGAAATTAAAGCAATAAATACATTTCTCCATTTCTTTGAATCGCAACAGGGCAAAGACATTTTGAAGAAATATGGTTTTACCCTGCCTTCCGGAAAGTAATGGATAATTCTTTTTTTTCGCCGTTTTTACTATCATTAAAACTTGCAGTAATAACCACCGTGTTATTATTTGTAATCGGCCTGCCGATCGCATACTTTTTGGCTTATCGGCAATTTCGCTTAAAAATAGTATTGCAATCGCTCATCAGTATGCCATTGGTACTTCCACCCTCGGTATTAGGCTTTTATTTGTTAGTTGCATTTAGCCCTGAACATTGGTTAGGGAAAACTCTTAATGATTTTTTCTCTGTGCAGTTAGTTTTTAGTTTCGCCGGAATTTTAGTGGCTTCATTAATATTTAATTTCCCTTTTATGATCAATGCTTTGCAGACAGGTTTTTCATCGGTGCCTGAATCATTACGTGAAGCATCATACACACTTGGGAAGTCTGAATTTATCACATTATGGAAGATTATATTGCCTAATATGCGGCCTGCTATTATTACGGGTTTATGCATTACTTTTGCCCATACAATAGGCGAGTTTGGGGTAATATTGATGATTGGCGGGAACATACCCGATAAAACCCGGGTAGCTTCCATTGCAATTTATGATGAAGTGCAGGCTCTCAATTTTGATAAGGCTAATGAATATGCGTTATTCTTATTTGTGTTTAGTTTCCTGATGCTTCTTTTGGTTTATTCAATAAATAAGGATTATCATCGGTGGAAGAAATTCTGATTGATCTTGATCTTCATAAACAGATGCATACCACTGATGGTTTTACCGAACTTCATGTTCAATTGCAAGTTCCGGCGGGAGCAATTATAGCATTGTATGGAAAATCGGGGGCGGGGAAAACGACTTTATTGCGGATGATTGCCGGATTGACAAGGCCTGATTCGGGGTTCTTAACAGTTGATGCTGTGCCCTGGTTCAGCAGTGAAGATAAAATTAATAAAAAAGTAGCGGAAAGAAACATCGGTTTTGTTTTTCAGGAATACGCGCTCTTTCCGCACATGTCAGTACTAGATCACTTGAAATATGCCCAGGCGCAACCCGGGAATGCATACGTTCATGAACTACTGGAAATATTTCACTTAACTGCGTTATCAGATAAGAAACCGGGTGCGTTATCTGGAGGGCAAAAGCAACGGCTCGCCGTGGCCAGAGCACTGGCGCGTAAACCGCAGCTATTACTACTCGATGAACCGCTCTCAGCCCTGGATTGGGAAACTCGCAGAACTTTGCAGGACGAAATAAAAACTGCTCACCTTAACTCGGGAGCAATAACTATATTAGTTAGTCATGATGCTGATGAAATACAACGTCTCGCCGACTTTGTATATATAATAGATCAGGGCAAGATACTGAAAAAAGGTAAGCCCGAAATAGTACAAGGCGATACTTTGGAGCTATCTGAATGTATTCTGGAAACTGAGATTGTTTCTTTTCGAAGTGCAAGTGTCGGGGTGCGTATTAATGAATCGGTAATTTATATAAGTGAGCCGGACCCACAAAGATTTCGCATTGGGGAGAGAGTTTTTGTAACACCGGTTAAAGGCGGTTTTATATTTTACAGCAATAATTAGCAATTCCGTTTCTAAAAAGTAACAAGCAATACACCGATATTTTATTGTTATAAATGCGCATCAATCATGATTTGCTGAATAAACTTCCGGGTGTCTAAAACATTGGTAACAAATTTAGTACAATAAGGCAACTGATTGCTGCCTTATTGTACAGAAGAATTATTTGTAAAAGTTTCTAACCCAGCGGTGTGCAGAGAGTTGCTGTACCATATCTGATGAAAGATTGCCCTTCTTTACCGATACAATATTTGCCTGAACATTTTTTATACTTCGCATACCAGGGATCACTGAAGTGATTTCCGGGAAGCTAATAGTAAATCGTAAAGCTGCTTCTGAAAGCGATTCGCATTCAGAATGAACAGTCTCCCAAATTTTCGTACATCGCTGTGCTACTTCACTCTTTCGATCTCCCCTGAAATAATTATTTCGCCAATCTCCTTCCGGGAAAACAGTATCGGGGCCAATATTACCCGTAAGGGCTCCTTCATCAAAGGGAACCCTGGCCAGAATTGCAATATTTTTATCCCGGCAGAAAGGGAGTAGTCTGTCAATAGGGGATTGATCGAAGATATTAAAGATTACCTGAAAACAATCGATAAGTCCGGTTCCCCCTGCTTTAATTCCATTTTCCGGTTGATGATCATTTATCGAAATACCGAAAAAACGAATCTTGCCATCTTTTTTTAAGCGGTAAATGGCTTCTTTCCATTCATCCTGCGAAGCCCAGTTATCATTCCACACATGAAACTGTTGGAGATCAATATGATCGCGTTTTAGATTTCGCAAACTTTGTTCCGTCATGTCAATAATATGGTTAACAGGAAAGGAATCTTTAAGCAACGAATCATTCGAAGCAGGCCACTCATATTTGCGTGATGGGATTTTTGATGCAATAAATAGTTCCTTCCCCGATTCTTTTTCGACCTCTCCCACAAGCTTTTCGCTATGGCCATTACCGTAATCAAGTGCGGTATCAAAGAGGTTGATGCCCTCATCAATTGCAGTATGCAGCGCGAGTTTGGAATTGGCATCTTCAGCTCCCACCCACATGGCTTTACCAATTCCCCAACAGCCGAAACCAAGGCGCGAAACCTTTACCGATGAATTTCCCAAAACAACTTTATTCATAACTATCTCCGTGTGCAATGTCACAATAATTCAATAAAACAACCGGAAAATAACAATTTTATTAGTCCCCTCTAAACTATAAGCATATTTGTACGATAATCTGTTCAGGAAGCGGCTTTGAATAGCCGTGCAGAGAAGGTAACTGCCAGATATTGCTAAGTTGTGCCGGGACCGCTTGTGGTGGCGGGAGGAGCACAAAACAGGTTACATATCGATATCGAGCAGAAAGTAAGTGAAATAATTATCCCCATCCGGTTACGTGCCGTTCATATAAAAATATACAGCGTTATCGTTTTTACAGGCGATGCTGAGAAGAGTTATATTTTCAAAAATTTTAGGTGTCTGCTTCTATGAAAATCAAAAAATTCAACGATTGGAATATCTTTCCAAAGATTATCCTTTTAACATCTGCAAAAATTGCAATGTTGCTTTTGGGGTTTTACGGCTTCATTCTACCTCAGGTAGAAGAGCATTTGTACGCGAATAAAAAGGATAATGTGCGTCAGGCTGTTGAGGTTGCTCATAAAGTTATAAGCAATTACATCACAAAGGCTGAGCAGGGAGAGCTTCCCAAGGAATTGGCGATGGAGCAGGCAAAAAAAGCGGTGAGCGTGCTTCGCTACGGTAATAATGAATACTTTTTCATTAATACTATTGCCGGTGCCTGTGTTATGCATCCCATTAAACCTGAACTTATTGGTAAAGATCTTTCCGCGCAGAAAGATCCTGATGGCGTACCTATGTTCCAGAAAATGTCCGATGTGGCGAAATCGCCTGGTAAGGGATATGTCGCGTATAGGTGGGCAAAGCCGGGGTCGACAGTTCCGGTTGATAAAGTTTCATACGTATTGGCTGTTCCTCAATGGGACTGGTTCGTGGGTAGCGGCATTTATGTTGATGATATAAAAGCCGAGCTTGACGTGCTTTCCAATAAATTTCTTTGGATATTAGCCTTAATTACAGCGGCTACGTTCCTGTTGGGATTTTTCGTGGCGAAAAACCTTGCCCGGGGATTCGGATTTTTTGTTCAGGCAGCAGAAAAAGTTGCCGGGGGCGATATTACTGTGCATCTGGATTATGAAGCAGAAAACGAGGCCGGTAAGCTAAGTAAAGCTTTTAATGCAATGGTTGCGCAAATTCGTGTGAGTATGGAAGAAATTAGACAGAAAGGTCAACACGCGGAAGCCGCAGCTAAAGAGGCTGAACTTGCTAAAGAGCAGGCTCTTAACCAGCAAAATTATCTTGCACGCCATACAGTAGTTATTCTTAAAGAGATGGAACGCTTCGCTGATGGCGATTTGTCCGTTGAAGTTAAACCTGAAAAACAGGGCGATGATGTTGCAGCTTTGTTTGATGGTTTTAACCGGTTGGCAAGTAAGATTCGTGAAATGATTTCGCGCCTGGATGAAGCTGTACATGCTACCGCGAGCGCGAGTGAAGAAATTACTGCCTCGACTCAGCAGATGGCAGCCGGCAGTCAGGAACAAAGTGCTCAAACTAATGAAGTTGCCAGTGCTGTTGAAGAAATGGCCCGCACAATTATTGAATCGACGAAAAATACCAATCAGGCAGCACTTGCCGCCCGTAAAGCCGGCGAGATGGCCAATTTTGGCGGCAAAGTAGTAAATGAAACAATTGACGGCATGAGAAAGATTGCTTCTGTAGTCAGCCAATCAGCCGATACTATTTTCTCTTTAGGTCAAAACAGCGAAAAAATTGGCGAAATTGTTCAGGTAATTGATGAAATTGCAGATCAGACCAACCTACTGGCATTAAACGCGGCGATTGAAGCAGCCCGCGCGGGAGAACAGGGCCGTGGTTTCGCGGTAGTGGCTGACGAGGTTCGTAAACTTGCAGAGCGTACTACTAAAGCAACTAAAGAAATTGCCCAGATGATTAAACAGATTCAGGCAGATACAACTGAAGCAGTTGATTCTATTAAGCTTGGAACACAGGAAGTTGAAAATGGCAAAAAATCTGCTGTGCATGCAGGCGAGGTGCTTGGTGAAATTGTTTCAAGTACAACGAACGTGTCCGATATGGTAGCTCAGGTTGCCGCTGCGAGTGAAGAACAAAGTGCAACAGTAGAACAAATTGGTAAGAGTGTAGAATCAATAAATACCGTCACCCAGGAAACTTCCAATGCTATCCAACAGATAGCCAATACGGCGGAAGATCTGGCTCACCTTACTATGCAGGTTCGTGATATCGTAAGTTACTTTAAGATAACTCAACAAAATTCCCATTCTTTCAGACAACTGCGGTAAGAGAGAGAATACATTTGATTGCAAAATGGCGGGTGCTCCCGCCATTTTTTTTATACCGCTTGTTTGTGCCTGTATAAATTAATATTTTCATCCTGACTATGAAAACACTTTTCTTTATTGCCTGTTTGTTTGGCTGCGTGCTGTTGTTTGAAAATTTCAGTATGGCGGAATTTTCATCGCATGAGTCTGGTCAATCAGCTTCGGTTTCCAATTGGGAGCAGGAGGACCACGAAGATTTTCTGCCTGGTACTACAGTAATTGTGGTAATAGTTTGTTATTGTCTGTACGTTCAAAAGAATGTATCGGACCTTTCCGCCGGTATCGCTATGAGTGTTTGGCGCCCACCCCACGTATAACATAATGATTGCATCAGTAATTAAAGAATCAGGAAACTACTTGTAATTTCCTGAGGTGAATTATCTATAAAAAATCAGGAATCATTATGAAAAAATGTCCGGTATGTGAAATTATAATGAATGAAGTTACCAAAATCGATGTCCTCATCGACGTGTGTCCAAAGTGCATGGGGATATGGCTTGATAAAGGCGAGCTTGATCGAATAATTCAAAAGGCCTGTGAAATAGATCGTTTTGAATATGGCAGCGGGCATCAGGCAAGTGATTACGGGGAGCCCCGGAATGCAAAATATTCTCAATTTGT
The DNA here is from genome assembly GCA_021286645.1 of Ignavibacteria bacterium. Classification (GTDB taxonomy): domain Bacteria; phylum Bacteroidota; class Ignavibacteria; order Ignavibacteriales; family Ignavibacteriaceae; genus JACPGF01. The sequence continues at coordinate 25,423 of JAJTBZ010000084.1, read as the reverse complement.
GGATGATGATGATCACCATATCCATGAAAGATACAATGGAGAGAGGCATCGTCATGAGAAAGATGGAGAAATCTATTATGACCGGAATGGGAAAGCTGTCAGAAAAAAGACAATTGGCGGTTTCCTTAGTGATTTGTTCGATTGAAGTATAGTGGAGAATCTTAAAAAAAAGCCCCGGGAGAAGTATCTGCCGGGGCTTAAAAGAAAGCGCACTGATTCACTTATTTAAGAAGGAGAAGCTTCTTAACAAGTTGATTTTTAGGAGTTTTTAATTCGTAGATATATACTCCGGATGGGAAGTTTTTCGCATTCCAAACCACCTGATGATTACCGGCTTCCATTTCCTCATCCTTTAATACCGAAACCAACTGACCTAATTGATTGTAAACCCGGAGAGAAATTTTGGATTTTTCCGGTACCGCGAATTCAATTGTTGTAGTTGGATTAAATGGATTTGGATAATTCTGTGAAAGCGCGAATGCGGTAGGCATTTGAACAGGTGCTACGTGTACAATCATCATCCCTTCGCTTGTTAATTGTATAGAACTACCAGATTTTACCAGAGCATTTAACGCTTTACCATTGGTCGCCCGGTCGGTAATCCTGACTGTCACTCCAGTAACATTAATAGTTACCGGATATTGTGCCGCAGAGATGATCAGGTCTTCACCCTGACTGCCGGAAAGTAATTGCGAATTCCCGGCAAAACGGGCATCGAATATTCCCTGTGGCGGCACGGGTGGTAAATCGAATAAGTTGCTATTCAGTGAATTGCCCGATTTAGCAATATATACCGCAGCGTTATTTCCACTTGCATCACTAACAGCAATTTTACCTAAAGAAGTATAGTCAGGCGTTGAAGCCGTAATACTCTTTGAAGCGGCAAGTGTTCCGGTAACAATTGTGCCGGCTTGGGTAGTACGAACCCAGTAGCCTTTTCCTGGCTGTAATGTAGTAGCTTGTACATAGCCCAGATTATAACTAAAGAACTGGCTGTTAATTATATTTGCCGGGTTGGTAGTAATAGAGCTGACAGGAACTTCTGTATTGTACGGACCAATAATGTTCCAGCCCTGGATTAAAGGTATATTGCCTGAAGCGACAGTTCCGCATATAGAAAATTGCTGGTCGCCATTGAAACGTGCCCAATAACCTTTTCCGGTAGTGAGGTTAGTTTCAGTTTGGTAGCCATTATTAAAGCCATAGACAGCCGAGCTGAGCGTAGCCCCAAATAATGCTGTCGGGCTCATGTCTGCAGCAGTGACTGGTATAGAGATGATATTCCAACCGGATGCATAACTGATATTTTGGCATCGGCTCAGTACTATTTGAAGAGTTGAAATTCCTGTATTTGACAGAGTATATGAGCTTTGTGCTTTCATGTCGATATTTACCAGGGCTCCAGTGACTCCATCAACGAGACGAACCGAACCTTGGGGCAGGTTCGCGGGGTTCCAGGTTAGAACAAACGGGTACCCGCTGTTACCAGGTTGCAATTTCATTTTCCAGGTAATAGATTTCAGTGAATCTGCGCGGTAGTCCTTCATTGAATAATCGGCCGGGCTTACCGGGAGTTCAAAGCGAACATCAAAGTTCCCTGCAGGCGGAACAGGAGGAAGTGAAACCTCGCCAAGTGAAGCATCTATGCCATTTGTTGCGTTGGGAGCTTGCCCAAATGTTAAGGTGCCCGATATGTTCCCATTATCTTTAATTACTACCGGTGCTGACCAGGTAAAAGTCGGACTGGAAATACTGAAAGAGTAATCGCTCATGTCCGATTCACCAGGTGCGCCCAGGTTAGTAACTTTAACACGGCAGTTTGTGCTGTTTACGCCGGGAACTACCCAGGGTATATTTGTTTTATATGCCGGTACGCTTGCAGAAACAACCGTCCATGTTGTACCATTATCAGAAGAGAACTCAATTTTCACTGTGGAAGCTGAAGAGCTCGTCCAGAAAATTCTCGATTGGCTGCCGGCAAGTAGATTTTCACCGCCGTTTGGTTTTGCAATATTTAATTTTCTATCCTGAACGGCAAATTTGTCAAGAATATTTTCATTCCGATTGGTGCCGAGCATAACGATGTGATTGATACCATAGCCGAATTCGTTATCGAGCGGATTAAATCCGCCGTTGGCGGTATCTGCACCTGGATAATGAAGGGCATATTTATATTCTACCGGGCCGCCCGCTGATCCGGTCGGGAAAATTATACGTTTTGACCAGATGTGATCTCCGGCGACTAAATCTCCATCAACGCCATTATCATTTAATTTTATCATGGAGCCATTAGCGGTATCCGAGATAGTCCAGTTACCACCCCATAACCCTAATTGAGAAGCGCCTCCTTTTATTCCGATAAAATCAACCATATTAGGAGTAATTAGTTGATTATTGTACCTGCTATGAATGGTATCGAGCTTAACCGAAAAAGTTATTGTATCATTTTTCGGAGTATACCCGAACGCGTAGGGTTGCATTGTAGGGAGTGTAACGGTGCTGCCATCTGCCGCATATTTTACCCAGTGGTCCTGGCCAAGTTCCCATCCGGAATTAACGAAGTGAGCATCGGGATATAGTTTAAATTTCCAACGGGTGGAATCGCCCGGCGCCCCTTTAATTGTTAGAGATGTTTTCCAGATCGCGCTGCCGGTTACTGTTTCAGTCATTCTTCTATTACCGGAAATGTAGGTGCCAAGATTATCCCAATCCAGCCCCATAACCAGAATAGAGTCCTGTTGCGGATTAAAGCCGGAATTCTGTAATTGTGATAAATCGGCGGTAAATACAAATGTATTTGTTGTTGCCGGGTGGTAAATCGAATCGTTCGCGAAGAATGAAGGATATAATACCTGATTTGCAACTGCTGCTAATTTAAAAGTTCTGTTAGGATCGGGTTCCCAACCATTATCGTTTTTAACAAATTTATATGCAAAGATAGTATCGACATACAGGCCCGGTACAGTCGCATCAACGGTATAAATTGAGTCATTATTAGGATCGGTCATCTTGAATTTATAACCCTGCCAATCGCCTCCGTCTCCGGCGCGGGTCTGGAAATTACCTCTTACGCACACGCTATCGGTAGCTTTATTAAACAATCCTTTCAGAATTTGTGTTTTCATATTTACCTGAAAGGTTACCGTAACAGAAGGAACAAAGATGGAGTCGTTATTGAAATAGTACGGGTACAAAACCTGGGATATACCCGATTTAAGCCTGAAAGTTCTGTTTGGATTTGTTTCCCATCCGTTATCGTTTTTCACAAATTTGAACGAGAACAGTGAGTCGACGGAGGTCACGGGAATAGATGCATCTACTGTATAGATGGAATCATTGTTCGGGTCGGTTAGTTTGAACTTATAACCCTGCCAATCATTTATATCACCGGCCAATTTTTGGAAATCGCCGCGCACGCAAACGCTATCGGTGTTTTTGTTGAAGTAACCTTTCAGCATTTGTGTTTTCATATTTACCTGGAAGGTAACTTTTACCACTCCGGCATACGATGTTAAGCACAAAACCAGAAGGTAGAGTAATGTTTTTTTCATATGTGCCTCAAATATTAACTATTATTATAGAACAAGTGTTATCTGCTATTCACTAAATAAACTGAGGAACCCGGCCATGAAAAGGTAGGAAAGCCGGGCAATAATATAGTAATAAACAATTTCTTGACGCAAGTAATATTTTATTTCCATTTTGGGCATAAAAATATTATCTGCTTATTTGTAAAGCCCGATTTTAGTAGATTGGGCACAGTTTATTAATATTTAGGTATCGATTTCATGACCACAATAGAAATTGCAGTTTTGCCGGGAATAGTATCTGATTACGAGCAGGTAAAGGCAGAGGCAGCGAAAAAATTAAAACTACAGATTCAGGATATTGCGTTGGTGCGGTTAATGCGCCGTTCGCTGGATGCCCGTTCACGCGATCCGTTATATCGATACCAGTATGAAATTTTTCTTAATGACGAAGTCATTCCGGTAATGCCCGAAATTACCTATCAACACGTAGAGAAAGCAGAACCGGTTCATATTATTGGCTTTGGTCCCGCGGGCATGCTTGCTGCGTTATATTTATTGGAAGCCGGCTTAAAACCCATTGTATTTGAGCGTGGTAAGTCTGTACAGCAACGCCGCAGGGATTTACGGGCGATACAGCAGGAGCATGTCGTAGATCCCGATTCTAACTATTGCTTTGGTGAGGGCGGCGCGGGTACCTATAGCGATGGGAAACTTTATACCCGCGCAACCAAACGGGGAAATGTAAAAAAAATACTGCAAATATTATGTAATCATGGCGCGGATCGTGATATATTAATTGATGCTCATCCCCATATCGGGTCAAACAGGCTGCCAAAAATTGTACAGTCAATACGCGAGACCATTATCGCGCATGGCGGCGAAGTGCATTTTGAATCAAAGGTTACCGATATTGTCGTTCGGGATAATAAGCTTCGTGGACTGATTGTAAATAATACGCGGGAATACCCTGCGAAAGCTGTTATACTGGCAACCGGGCACTCCGCCCGGGATATTTTCCAATTACTGCAGGCCAAAGGAATTTATCTCGAAGCAAAGGATTTTGCAATTGGTGTGCGGATAGAACATCCACAGCCTCTTATTAACGAAATTATGTATCGTCACTCGAAGTACATTCCCCAATTGCCGGCAGCAGCTTATTCATTAACATGCCAGTACCTGAAAGATGGTGTTTTCTCGTTTTGTATGTGTCCCGGTGGTATACTGGTGCCGTCTGCAACGGCACCCGGTGAACTGGTATTAAATGGAATGTCTGTATCAAAAAGGAATTCACCCTTCGCGAACTCCGGATTGGTTGTAACGGTAAATGAAACAGACTTTGAACCATATCGCTCATTTGGCGATCTTCGGGGTGTCGCGTATCAGGCTGCTATAGAACGGGAAGCTTTTCGGGTAGCAGGTGAATCGCAATCTGCTCCGGCTCAACGTGTAACTGATTTCCTGAGCGGGAAAATTTCTACTGATTTACCCGATTCATCCTACATCCCTGGTGTTATCAGCCGGCCAATGACAGAAGTTCTTCCGTCGAAGATTATTGAAGGCTTAAAATTCGGGTTGAGAGATTTTGACAAGAAGTATAAAGGGTACGTAAGTCAGGAGGCCATACTTGCCGCGCCTGAAACAAGAACAAGCTCACCGGTAAGGATTACACGGGATTCAATAAGTAAGATGCATGTACAGGTTGAAGGACTCTTCCCCGCGGGTGAAGGGGCCGGATACGCGGGAGGTATAGTATCAGCCGCCATTGATGGAGAACAGGCTGCCGCAGCGGCTGTTGCCTTTTGCGCATCTGCCCGATAATTGTTAATGTACGAAATACACAAACCAAATTTGAATAAACGAAAGAGGCTGCCCTTTTGAGACAGCCTCGTATTTTTTTCATTATTTTGAATCGTGTAGGTACATGAGTACCCGTTCATGGGTAATCGGTGAAACAATCTCAAAATCATCATCTTTATACGCGCTCATTGCATTGAGAATCGCGTGGAATGTTCCAATTCCATACATGAGCGGCGGCTCACCAACGGCCTTAGCTTTAAGAGGGCCGTAGGGATTGGGCACATCCTCAAGGAATTCTACGATTATTTCTTTTGGCGCAGCATAAATATCCGGTACCTTATACGTGGATAAAGCATCGGTGATTAAACGGCCTTCCTGATTATATATAACTTCTTCGCTTGTCATCCAGCCGATTCCTTGTGCTAAAGCGCCTTCAACCTGTCCGCGGTCAATCATTGGATCGAGCGATTTGCCGATATCATGAACAATTTTTACTGAATCCACTTCGTAAATGCCGCGTAGGCAGTCAACTGTTACCTCGCTGATTGCAGTACCGGTTACATGATATGCAAATGGCCGGCCCTTCGATGTTTCTTTATTAAAGTGAATATCCGGAGTTGCATGATATGCCTGTGAGGATAATGAGACCCGGGAAGTATATGCTTTCCAGATAAGTTGTTCCCAGGTAAGTTGTGTTTGTTGTTCGCCGGAATATACAATTTCGTTTTTAATAGAGATAGATTTTTCTTCAGTAACGCCCAGTTCGGCGGCAGCAACTTTTTGTAACCGATCGAATAATGCTTCCGCCGCGTGAAGTGCTGCAAAACCATTTAAATCCGCGCCTTTACTTGCGGCCGTCGGTGAAGTATTCGCTACTCTGCTTGTATTTGTAGTATCAACTTTAATTCGGTTGTGATTGCAACCGATTGTATGGGCAACTACATTACGGACTTTTGAATTTACTCCTTGTCCCATTTCAATAGCAGCGGTACTTACCGAAATGCTGCCATCGGTATAAATATGGATAAGCGCGCTTGCCTGATTAAGGAACGTGGTAGTGAAAGAAATTCCAAAACAAATAGGCATTACTGCAATACCTTTTTTTACGAGCTTGCTTGAAGCATTAAACTCAGCAATTCTCTTCTGGGATTCTCTGAATGAGAATTTTTCCAAGGCATGTTCAAATGAGCGTTTTAAGTAGAAGTATTCTGTTATCTGACCATAGGGGAATTCATTCCCTTCTACAAGAAGGTTTTTATGTTGAATATCAACAGGGTCCATATTGAGTTTTTTTGCGGCTTTTCTGATAGCTGCCTCAATAACAAACATACCCTGCGGCCCTCCGAAACCCCGGAAAGCAGTATTGGGAGGTAAATTTGTTTTACAGCTAACAGCTTTCGCCTTTACATGTGGTATGTAATAACTATTCGTACAATGGAACAGAGTGCGCTCCAGAATAGCAGGCGAGAGGTCAGCTGAGGCACCCGCGTTTTGATAAAATACAGCTTCGTACGCGAGAATGGTTCCGTCTTTCTTTAAACCAATTTTATAGTCGGAAGAATATGGATGTCTCTTACCCGTAATTCGCATATCCTCCTGGCGTGGCAATACTAATTTAACGGGTCTCTTGGTAACAAAAGCTCCCAAACCTGCAAGGGCAGCCCAGGCAGTTGCCTGATCTTCTTTGCCGCCGAAACCACCGCCAAGGCGCGTAACATCTACTTCAACCATATTCATTGGCAGGCCGAGCACCCGCGCGGTAATTTTTTGTACGGCCGTAGGGCTTTGTGTAGATGAAAAGATTTTTATTCCATTACCTTCTGAAGGTATAGCCAGCGCACTTTGTGTTTCGAGGTATAAATGCTCCTGGCCGCCAGATTCAGCTTTCCCTTCAATAATAATATCGCATTCCTTGAAGGCCGATTCAGTATCGCCAAGAGTGAATATCTTCTCGGGCATAATAAGTGAACCTTTTTCATAGGCTTCACGCGGGTCGAATATTGGCTGCAATGGCGTAATATCCATTCGGACTTTTTTTGCTGCCCGCAGGGCATTTATTTTGGAATCAGCCAAAACGAGAGCAACAGGCTGGCCAATAAAATGAACATGATGCGCGGCCAGTAACTCTTCATCGGCTATAACACTGCCGATCTGATTTTCTCCGGTTACGTCAGAACTGGTAAGAACAGAATGAACCCCGGGAGAGGCTAAAGCTTCAGATGTATCGATTCTCTCCAAAACGCCATGAGCGATTTTTGAATATACTACGTAAGCATGCAATGTACCCTGGGGGGCTTTAATGTCATCAATAAAAACTGATTCACCACGTACATGCTGAATTGAATCATATCCTTTCATACAACCTCCTCAACCGGAATAAGCTCGGGGAACAATTTGATAAAATGAGCTTTAACTAACTGACACAATAAAAGTTGTTTGTATTCTTTGCTTCCACGTGCATCTGTTATTGGGGCAATTTCCGTTTTTACCAACTCAATCGCGCTATGCATAACAGAAGCTGATATTTCTTTACCGTTAAGGAACTCGCTTGTCTTTTCGAGGAACATAGGAATAGGTCCAACACCACCGGCAGAAAGACGAGCCGAAACGATAGAATTTCCTTCTGTGCGGATAAACAGGCTGCTATTTACGCTGGCAATGTCCAGATGCATGCGTCGCGATATTTTCTCATAGCTTAGCCGGGCATTCCCCTGGTGTTTAGCGATAATAACGGATGAAATAATTTCTTCAGGATCTTTATGAAGTGATTTGTAGCCCGCGTATAATTTCTCAAAGGGGAGTGTACGCCGTGATGTACCATTCTGCAATTCAATTGTAGCACCCAATGCCATGAGTATATTGGCCATATCGGCAATTGGCGATGCATTGACAATATTTCCGGCGATAGTAGCCCGGTTCCGGATTGGAGTTGAGCCAAACAGTTGTAGTTGGTCTGCCAAACCGGGTAAGTAGGAATTAATTCCGGGATGTGAAATAAATTCCTCTACCGTAGTATTGCCTGGTAATATAAATTCTATATCCGTTTCACGAATAGATTCTTTATTCTGGTGGTTGATAAAAGAAACATCCGTTGTTAAGAGTGCTTCCCATTGTTGCACGAATAAATCAGTACCGCCCGCAATAAACCGGGGGGCAGGTGCCGAAGGCTGAAGCGTAGGAATAGTACTGATAAATTGCTCTGCATGAGCGAAATATCCGGGCAGCAACCGGCTTGCAATAAGCTGAGAAACATGGCTTCCAGTTTTTATAGGTCTCGAATTCCACCGGGAAATAACATTTTCCAGAGCGCGTTTTATACCCGCGTACCCGGTACACCTGCAGATATTACCATCCAGAGCCGCGATCCCTTTTTCAAGAGTAGGTTCCGGATTGTTAATAAAGTAGTTTGTCATAGACATAATAAAACCAGGCGTGCAAAATCCGCATTGTGTCCCGCCTTCTGTTAACATGCTATGTTGGATGAGATTTAACTCTCTGTCATTCAGCCCTTCGATAGAAACTACGTGCTTCCCATATACTTCTGCAATTGGTAACAGGCAGGAGTTGACTGATTTGTAATTTATACTTCCGGCCGGAGTTAACGAACCCAAAAGAACAGTGCACGCGCCACAGTCACCCTCGCGGCAGCCTTCTTTTGTTCCCGTTAAATGTTTTTCTCCCCGGAGGAAATCCAGGACGGTAATCGATGGATTAATAGTGACATCAATGAGATCACTATTTAAATAAAACGTGATGTGTGCATCCATATACAATTCTTTAAAAAATGGTGAAGCAAATTAAATTATCCCGGCTTTATATACAAGCTTTTAAAACCCGTTTTTTATGTATATAGACAGGATGTCGTTATATGTTATCAGCTATGGAGTGGTTATTCGCCGCTGTTAACGGCAATGGTATGGAAGAATATGGTAACTGCGGTCCCCGGTAACTCGATGCTGCCAATTGGTGAGGGAGATTGGAAAGATATAGTGGCGTTATGTTGTTCAATAATGTTTTTTACTGCCGATAAACCAATTCCGGCGCCTTCGGTATTTTTACCGCTTAAATTTGATGCCCTGAAAAAATCATTAAATACTTTCCCTATATCTTCCGGTGGTACACCTATACCATTATCAGCAATCTGCAGTCTCCAGGCATTGTTGCTGTTTGACAGCGAAATTGAAATGCTGCCATTTGCGGGAGTGTACTTGATTGCATTGCTGAATAAATTAGATATAGCCAAAGTCAATAAATAATCGTCACCACTTATAATGCAGGGTTCATCTGCAAGTTGAACTGAGAGATTAATGTTCTTTTGTGAAATTGAGGACTCATATCTCTGAAGTAATTCATGAATTATATTCCCCAAATGTACATCTTCTTTTTTCATCTCATTAGAAAGTCGGAGGCGCGATATTTTCAGGATATTATTAATCATCTCAATTGCTTCATTATTCCGTCGGATGCACTTATCAAGCACCTCACTGACGGCCTGAGGTATCTCTCCCAAAATCTTTTGGTTTATTAGTTGTAAAAATGATGTTACTGCTCCAACCGGTTGTTTCAGTTCGTGTGTTATTGCAATAATATATTTCTGTTTATCTTTATCTGCTGCTTTTAGCCTGTCGAACGCATCGTGTAGAGTAAGTTGCAGTTTTACCATTTCCGATGATATCTTATATGAAATAAAAGCACACGCTACAATTGTACCAGAAAACAAGACATTCAGTAGTATGAGCAGGGTGGTGTTTTCAAACACCGATATGGGTAATGAAAGAAATGAAGTGTGGTGCGGGATGATGTGATTTATTTCAAGCAATGAAAAAACATTATACAATAATACGATACTCCCCGCGATACTTGTAACGATTAGTGCGGGGAACATGAGACCGGCAATAATTACATGAAATACGAACAAGACACTGCATAGTGAAGTCATACTGCCGGAAATATATACTAAGATTGAGAGCATGGTTAAATCGGCAGCTATTTGGTAAAAAGCCAATAATAACTGATCTGAATACGAATTGGCGCATGTACTGTGCTTAATATAACCGGAGAATAGAATATTAAAAGCGAGAACCAGAAACGGCAGCAGGGGGCTGAGTATTCTGAATTCCAGGGAGGCATTAATGCCTGGTAAGAGAATCGGGTAAAGGGCAACAAGACTAAGGAGAGCTACGGCAATAAACCGGGAACGGATGAGCCATAAGTTTCGGTCCCGAAGGATTTCTGAAAAGGCAGGGTATTCATCATACCAACCAGGGATGCTTTTAAGGAGTCTGTTTTGGATCGCGTTTTTAATTGGAGTCATTCAAAATACTAAAAGTACAAATCATCTTCAATGGTTGCTAAAAGGCGCGCGTAGCTATCATATCGTTCAGGAGAAATTTCACCTTGTTCAACCGCTTCCATAATAGCGCAACCTGGTTCGTGTTCGTGGGTGCACCTATTATATTTACATTCATTAATATACGGAACAAATTCGGTAAAATAATGGGCAAGGTCTTCTTTTTTAATACCATAGGGCTCTATTTCACGAACTCCCGGAGTATCGATTACAAAGGTATCGCCCGAGGGTGTGTACATATATACCCCTGTTGTGGTATGCCGGCCTTTGTTAGAAAAGTCGCTTACTGTCTCGGTTCTTAAGCAAAGTTCAGGAAATAGCTCATTAAGTATCGATGATTTACCTACGCCCGAGGGCCCCCAAAAAAGTGATATTTTACCTTGCAGTTTTTCGCGGAGTGCCCGCAGGCTTTTGGGTGCCTGTATGCTTGTCATATAACATTCGTATCCTAAATCCTCATACAAAGCAGGCCAAAAATCGAAAGCATCATCCTCAATCAGGTCTATTTTATTGATAACTACATGAGTCGGAATATGGGAACTGTCGCCGGTAATTAAGAAACGGTCGAGGGTTTTATTATTAAATTGGGGTTGATCAGCAGAAACAACTACAAAAAACTGGTCAATGTTTGCAGCCAATATTTGTTCGAACCGTTCGCCCCGTTTGCCAGCCCCCTTTATTTTAGGCGCCTTCCGGGCAAGGTAATTCTCTCTTGGATGAATACTTGTAATAAGGCCCGTGCCGTCACCAAGGTCGTCATAAGCAACAGTATCGCCGACAACAATAACATCGGTAGTGGTGAGTTTTTCCTTCTTTTGCCGATAATCTAATTTGAACTTGCCTTTTAGGGTACATGGTAATTCACTGCCATCATCAATGTTTCTGATATAGCAATATTTAATTTCAGCCCGAATAACTCTACCGTTAATACTTACCTCAGTTGAAAAATAATAGTATGGCAAAAATAGGGAAAATTTAGATACGTCGAAGTAGGAAGGATTGGAGGAAATTTAACAGAGACTGCTTTACCACGGTATCTCTTCCGGGGCTCTGCCGTGTACTCAACGGCAAAGCCCCACAAGTTTTAATTGTAAAGCAGTCCCAATTTTTTAGAATCGGTAATGCATAGAAAATGCAACATTCGTTACGGTAATATCACTCGTAAAACGAGCTACCGGTTGGTAATTATACGTATACATATCTCCATGCTCTTTCCACCATCCATGCAGGTAAGCAATATCAAGTGTAATTGAGCGTTCAAACAGGAACCCGACACCGAATGTAAGGTACTGCTTATCATAACCGGAAGGCATATTTTTATATGGGGTGTTTTGTGTGAAATAACCGGCACGTACCCGCATATTCGAGTTCGGAACGGTATATTCGAATCCCAGATTATAGTCAAATACTTCCTGAAGTTCGTTCTTTATTTGCTGGTTCCGTGAAGTATAATTGTAATCACCGTCTGGACTGCTGAATTCGATACCGGAATAATCCATCCATGTAATTTCACCACTTGCGGTTAAGCCTGCGAATGTACCCGATGCCGCAATTGTTGCTCTTACGGGAATGGTTACATCAAACTTATATTTATAAGTATAATCTGATGGTGATTGCAGATAAAGAGGATTATTGTATTTCCAATATGTAACAGCATCAAAGTAATCCGATTCCTCAATTGAGAAATACTTCGGGGTTTCAACGGTAAAGCCGAATCGGGCTGTTTTGGGCACCTGATACAATAACCCGAATTTGCCATAAATACCGGTAATATCCCACTCGTAGTACGGTGTATATGTTGCCTGAATAAAACCATCACTACCCGGATCATTTGAAGCGAGTAATGTATTGGTATAAATTCCAAGGGCATCATTCTCAGAAATATTGGAAGTACGCTTGAATGAGCCGCTTTGCAAAACAAGATTTCCACCGACGAACAGATTTGGCGCAACTTCCATCGCGCCGGAGAATGTCCAATTGTGTAATGCACCGCTATTTAAATAAGTGGCTTCCTGGAGCAGATTGCCTTTAAGGCCTGTTACATTTTTATTGTCTGCCAGACCAATATCGCGAACCATCAATTGGTCATATTGATTGCCGAAAGCCAGAAGAGCCTGTGTATAGGAAGTTGTACTGGAATTCTGGCCTTTTACATGCTGAACCGCGGTAAATTGTGGAGTGCAATCATAAGCTAATCCAAAAACAAGGCTGCCTCTCAGAGTCGGGATAGGAATAACGAAAGCCGCCTGATTTAAGGAAAGCTTGTTGGATTTATCGGTGGTGGATGTGCCGTAAAATTCCGATTGATTCGTGTACCTGAAATAATCAAAACCTCCGGTTACCTCGAAGCGCTTTACAAGTCCCAATCCTGCCGGATTAAAGAACATAGCTGATGCATCGTCAGAGACACCGGTAAATGCGTTCCCCATACCCAGGGCACGGGCATTCGCAAAATATCCTCTGTTGGCTAACAAGGCTGCATCGTAAGTGGTTTGCCCAAATAATGTAATTGCGCATAGTGTAATAATGCAGATATAACGTATCATAAAAAAATTATCTCCTTCTGTCTTTATTGTTTTGCGAATCGCTGCCTGAATTTGCCGGAGCAGATTGCTGAGGCGCTGATTGCTGCGGTGCAGATTGCTGCACTTGTTGCTGACTCTTGTTCTCCTGCCCGGAATTTGTTGGTGCAGGTGTTTCAGAGTCGTTTCTGTTTGGACGGTCGATCGGCTTATAAACCGGAGGTGACTTTAACTCTGTAGTAGATTTTATATCACCTTTCGGTGCCGGATTTCCCGATTTACCGCTGCCTCCTGTCCCGGCTGATGGTACACCAACTCCGGGAATTGTAATAATTATTGGCGTTGGAGAAGAGGGCGTTCCCCCATTGCGGGGTAGGCCTCCATCGACAGGGCGAGGACGCTCGGGATCTTTCGATGGTTTTACAACTATTATCCCTCCTGGTAAATTAGGGGGATCACCGATGGGCCCGGGGTAAGGAATTGGCCGAGGCGGTGGTGCCGGAACTGGATCGGGTGAGGGCATAGGCTCCCACCACCAAGGGTTACCATAATAATCGGTATAAGCTTCATTTGTAGAAGTTTTTTCTGCAGGTTGACTGGATTCCAAATCTACAACAGTATAGCAACCTTGCAGGAATGTAAGAAATGCTACTGTTAATATTGATAGGGCAAATGTACTTCTCATGACCAACTACCTTTCTCTGTTACGTGATTGACCGCCACTATTGCCTGAAGACTGTCTGCTGCCACCATCACTGCTACGGGGTGCAGACGAGCGTTCCTGCTGCCGAGGCGCGGGCGAATAACTTGGTGCCGAGTTTCTTCTTTCCGGTGCCGGGGCATATCTCTGATTTTGTGTTGCCCCGTCTTTCTTCCGTTCTTCACGTTTATTACCATTTCGGTCGTAACCACGTGAAGAGGGCACTCTTGGGGAAACAGTTTCCCGTGGTCGGCCATTGGTGCTTCTATCGCCTCTAAATACCTGGCCGCGTGAATTTTTTTCCCGATCGCGTAAGCGGCCGTCCAGACCATCATTGTGCCGGGATCTGTCAGCGCCACGGTTCGCGTCAATAGTTCCACGTCCGGATCTGCTTCCAATCGAACCGGCGGTTCCGCGGTCACGTCTGGATTGGACATCACCTGAGCGGGATGCAATGCCAATTCTTTCGCGTGTTACGAACGGATTAGCCGTAGACGCGATGGATGTTCTTCTTCCCCGGTCAATTGTAGTAACATTACGGTCACGGATATTCAAAGTTCGAAGATTGGTAAGATCCCGTCCCGTAAATGTCAGCGGTTGTCCGCCATTTCTCATAATTCCGCCATTATTTCTCAACCTGGTAGTATTGTCATACCATACTTTACCGGAAGTGTAATAATCATGGTGGTGGTGGTGATATCCCCAATAAACCGGAGAGTAGCCATAATACCATGTAGGTACATACACGATAGTTGGAAATGTCGGGTCATACCATCCAAACCACGGGTCCCACCATGGGTCACCAAAACAGTTGCCTAAGTAAATACTAAAACCATAGGAGGGTACATAATATCTGAAATAACGACGATAATGAGGGAAACTTCCGCCCCCGAAGTAGTAATTTACCTGGTTGGAGCCGTTGTCGGTATAGTACGCATCGTTATTCTGATCATTTTCCTGATCAGAATAGTTCGTATCCTGTTGATCGGCGTACTGATCGTCCTGGCGTTGTTCCTCCTGCCGTTGCGTGTACATATGATCGCGCGGATCATGTTTTTTTGTATAATAATCATCATAACTGGCGTACTGAGTATAACAACCCGTTAGTATAACCGGTACCCCGAAAATTAAAAACCAAAAGACACTTCGTGTTTTCATGATAGCCTCATATTAATATCTGCATGAAATTGTGCAAAAACTATACCATGCGGCAATTCTACCGATAAGGACAATAGATTATAGTATGGATATTTCAATCGGGTACATTTGAGTTTGGAATTCCAAAAGCCTGATAGATTGTAAAACCCGGTTTTTAAGCGAATTTGGGCATATTTTACGCTGATTCTTGCTCTTCAATGGTAAGAATAGGCAACATAAAAGTAAATTTATGGTAATATAATTTTTATCCGATTGGTATGCGTACAGTTTGCGCAGTTTTAGTGTATATATTTTTGTACAGTCTTTCAGACAATAGTTGTATAGAATACTATACAGTTAGGGAGACTAATTCTCCGTTAAATATGTAGTGATTTCGTGCAGTATTGTATCTTTATCCTGTTCTTCCAATACGTTATGCCCTGAGTTGGCGTACCTCAGTACTTTGCAGGAATTGCTGCTGGCATACTGGTATTCCATAGCATTGGTATCAATTGTACCGTCCTTTTCACCCAGAATCAGCAGGATATCTTTGTTAGCGGGGAAGAAATTTCCGGTTACGTTTTGTAAATGCCACAATGCGCGTATTGACTCGGTGGGTACGGCAGTGTAAACGAATCTTCCAGACCCCTGCAATTGCTGCCAATCTCTTTTGTTATTCTTCTTTACCGTTGGGTTGAAAAGGCAGATTATCTGAGAAATTACCGGTGTTAATAATAATCGTTTCAAAATTCTATGGCCGCTTTTAACCTGGGTATATGGTGAGGTAATAACAATTTTATGTACCGGTTGAGTCGCTATTAGATAGTGTGCGAGCATAGACCCCATAGAATGTGCAATAATACTTACTTTTTCAGCGCTTTGGGATGCGATATGGTAAGCGCTTAGTACATCACGAATCCAATCCTGTGCTGTTACTTTTCGCAGATTTTCCACAGAACTGAGTCCAAATCCCGATAGTACCGGTGCGTAGTACGGAATTCCTTGTTCTTTTAGTTTCTCTGCCAGATACCGGAATTCACTCGTTGAGGCCGAGAATCCATGTATCATCAATATGATATGGGGCAGTTTAGATTTGCCGGAAGAGAACATTGGCAAAGTTTCTTTGAACAAGCCTGCTTCAGGAATAAGGTTAAAGCTATGCATGTGGCGTACCATCCGGGACCGGAGTATCCGGGCGATTAATAATATTATTAAACTAACAACAAAACTGGCTATCCCAATTGCAATAAGATTTATAATTTCAAACGTGTTGAAAATAAAAATTCCGGCACCCCAAAGCAGGGGGAACATGAAATATCGAATAAGTTCTTTTATCGTAGCCATCTTGTGCATATTTTATCGGCTCAATTTAAACATAATAATCTAATTAAACATGATATTACAAGAAACGTGCCGGGTTGTCAGTCACAGGCTTCGGGGATTCGATTCGGCTGAGGTCAGTCCGAAGGGAGTAGTAAATGCTTTGAATGCGGGAGTTAAAGGCATAGAATTCGATACCCGAATTACCGCCGATGGCCAGATTGTAATTAACCATGATGCCTGTATCTATAAAGGCGGCAAACCAATTTGCAGCCAAACGCTCATTTCTTCGCAAGCCGAAGCCGTTACAATACGGGGTAGCCGGCTGATGCTTTTAGAAGATTTACTTGAACAAGTGGCGGTGTACAAAGAGGCCGGACCAATATTATATATTGATATAAAAGAAAACGGATACGAAGATATAATTCTTGCAGAAATACAGAAACACCAACTACTAAACAGGGTAGTAATTGTTTCATGGCTTCCGGAAGTGCTCTTCAGACTGAATGATTTAAGCGGGGGAACTTTGCCCTTATGCTTCAGCCATCATGCGGTAAGCAACAAGTTCACTTCTGTTACCATGAAGTACCGGGCAATATGGGGAAGCAGGTTTTCACCGAGGCTCCGGGTACTGCAGGATCGGTATAATACCGGTATTCCTCCGCGGGACCGTAAAACTTATGGCGAAGATACGGAGCATATAGTTACCAACGGGGTTAAGGGCGATCTGGCCGAGGTAATTTCAAACTCGAAAGGTGCTGTGTGCATTTACTGGCGGCAGATGACAGAAAACATTCGCGATTATTACCGAAATTTAGGCATCCGGACCGTGGTTTATTCGATTGACAAACCCGGAAAATTGAATGCTTTTTTACAGAAATTCGATACCACTATCGTATTAACCAACAATCATCAATTGTGCTCGCTAAAGGCTGTAGAAACAAGTTAGTATAACGATTAGCACAAGAGCCGGAATTTCCCCTGAGGGTAAAAAAACTTCAAAATCGCATCTTTTTTATTAATTTTGATTTCTCTGAAAGAAAACAGTATATTTAAGGTCTGATTTTTTAGAAAACTAGAAAAGGTTTCAAGTGAGTTTTAAAGTATTTTCAGGTAGTTCTAACGCAGAGTTAGCCCGGAAAATCGTATCTCATCTCGAAATACCCTTAGGGCAAATGGAATCTAAAAGATTTAGTGACGGCGAAATTTGGGTGAAATACGGAGAGAACCTTCGCGGATGTGAAGTTTTTTTAGTACAGAGCACAAATCAGCCGGCAGAAAACCTGATGGAATTGTTGATAATGATAGACGCAGCAAAGCGTTCATCGGCCAAGCGAATTACTGCCGTTATACCATATTTTGGTTATGCCCGGCAGGATCGTAAGGATCAGCCACGGGTTTCAATAACCGCCAAGTTAATAGCGAATCTAATAACGAAAGCGGGTGCTGACCGCGTGATAACGATGGATTTACACGCGTCACAAATACAAGGTTTCTTTGACATACCGTTAGATCATTTATATGGTTCATCGATCTTTCTTAATCGATTAAACGGCCTGAGTAGTAATCTGGCTGTCGTATCTCCCGATGTCGGAAGTATAAAAATGTCGCGTGCATACGCGCGGCGGTTAGGCGGCGGGTTGGTAGTAATCGATAAGCGCAGGCCCAAGCCAAATATTGCCGAAGTGGTAAATATTATCGGTTCGGTAGAAGGAAAAGATGTTCTGTTGGTAGATGATTTAGTAGATACCGCGGGTACGTTGGTTAATGCAATACAAGCACTTAAGGAGCGAGGCGCTCTTTCAATTTATGCCGCGATTACACACCCGATTTTATCGGGGCCGGCGGTAGAGCGGTTAGAGAACAGCGCGCTTACGAAATTGTTTGTTACCGATACGGTAGCATTAACAGATGAGAAAAAATTTAGCAAGATAGAGATCGTTTCATCGGCTGAGTTATTCGCAGAAGCAATTCGGAGAACTCATTTTAACGAATCTGTCAGTACGCTATTCGATATAGATAAAGGTTAATTTATTACTTAGGAGTAGACACAGAATGGAAAAAGTTGTTTTGCAAGCCTCGGTCCGGACCGAATTTTCCAAATCGGGACGCGGCCAACTTCGCAGAAACGGGAAAGTTCCTGGCATTCTCTACGCAAAAACCGTAGAACCAATACCGGTTACTGTTCTCGAAAATTCGATCAATCCACTCGTTTTCACTGCAGAAAGTCACGTGATCAATTTGCAGTTGGATAACGGCACTCAGGTGGATTGTGTTATCAAAGATATCCAGTTCGATCCTGTTACCGACCGTGTAATTCATTTTGATTTACAGGGACTCGTTTCAGGTGAGAAGTTGGAAATCGAAATTCCGGTTGTTATTACGGGCAGCTCTATTGGTGTTCGTGATGGCGGCCTGTTGCAGCAATTCCTGCACAAAATCAAAATTGAATGTTTACCTTCAGACATTCCGGAACATGTAGAAGTTGACGTTACTGCTTTAGGCATGGGCCATGCAGTTCACGTAAGCGATCTGAAAATTGCCGGCGCTGAAATCTTGCATACACCGGAAACAGTTGTTGTTTCTGTATCACATCCTCGCAGTGCTGAAGAAGCCGCAGACGGTGAAGGCAGAACCGAACCCGAAGTGATTGCTAAAGGTAAAGAAAAACAAACTGAAGAGTAAAACGCATTGCGAGCTATCATCGGATTAGGTAACCCAGGGGGTAGATATCAACTCACCAGACATAACGTTGGTTTTATGTTTGTGGATTATCTCGCTGAAAAGTACGGCGTTTCCTTATCACCATCGCGTTTCGACTATTATCAGGCTGAAGGTTCAATCGATGGGAACCCGTTTGTTCTGATAAAACCGACCACGTTCGTGAATAATTCCGGCAGCGCTGTTGCTCAATTTCAGCAGCAATTTAATCTGAAAACGCAAGAGATACTTGTTATCTATGATGATCTGAATCTGCCAATGGCCGATATTCGGATCAGGTTCGGCGGTAGCCATGGCGGGCACAATGGCATTTATTCGCTCATTTATCATCTCAATACCAACCAGTTCCCTCGTTTGCGAATTGGTATCGGCGGCGACTTTGATAAAGGGAAAATGGCTCAGTTCGTTCTTGGAAAACTTTCGTATGATGAATTTCAGGACCTGGGCACCACATTTGATACATGTGAAGCTTTGGTGCGTGCATTTCTGGCAGGCGGCGTAAAGCAAATGCTGGATGAAAACAGCAAAATGAAAGATGTTGCCAAACCGGTTGATGCACCGGATTCCAAAGAACAAACTGCCGGGGAAAACCCTGCGGCAGAATCCGGCGCTGATGCAAATGCAAAGGCGGATCCGGATATAGTAAACGATTAAAATTAACAATATTGTGAAACCTGCTCCCGTTGCTAACGGGGGCCGAAAGTCCAAAGGAGCAATTGAATGAGAAATAATCATTATGAAAGCGCGGTTATTATCAATGCCTCGCTTGAAGATCAGCAGATCGATGCTATCGTTGCCAAACTGAAAGATGCAATCGTACAGAACGGTTGTACTTTAGTAAATGTCGACTTATGGGGCAGAAAACGTTTGGCATATACCATTAAAAAATGCAAAGTTGGTTACTACGTAATCTTCCGTTTTGAGGGACCGGTTGCGGCTATCGCTCAGATCGAAAGAATCTACCGTCTCGATGAATCCATCCTTCGTTTCCTTACCATTAAGCTTTCAAAGCTCGCTCTCGAAAGCATTTTTGATCAGGAACAAAAAGCTGCGGCTGCAAAATTAGCAGAAGCTGAGGCAGAAAAAGCTGCTGAAGCTGCTCAACCTGCTGCCGAAACAGCGAGCACTCCGGAAGTTGCTAACTAAGACTGAGATGGAGGTTCGTTGATGGCTGAATTAAAAATGCCTGGAATTAACTACGTAATGATTGCCGGTAATTTAACCCGCGATCCGCTCTATAGAACTACAACCAATGGTTCACCCGTGGTAAATTTTACGCTTGCTTCAAACCGTAAATACCGCGATGGAAATAACCAGTGGCAGGAAGATGTATGTTTTATTGGCGTGGTGGCCTGGAATAAACTGGCAGAAAGCTGCCGAGACCGCCTTATTAAGGGGTCGGCCGTATTGGTTGACGGTGAGCTCCAGAGCAGAACCTGGAAATCAGATTCCGGGAACGGGCGCCACATTGTGGAAATTAAAGCCCGTCGTATTCAGTTCCTCAGCAAGCGTTTCAAAGAACAGAATGGTGAAGACGAAGCTACTTTTTTCGAGGATGATTCTTCTATGTTTGAAGATCAGGGATTTGATAAATATCTTACCCCCGAAGAAAGTGAACTCTTGCGCGGATCCGATTCTGCTTTAACTTTATCAGCGGTTGATAAAGAAAAAAATAATTCACAAGTTTCCAACTAATATATCAGGAAGATGCATATGAAAACCCTTATGAAATCTAAAAAGGTTTGCAGATTTACAGAATTAGGTATTAAATACATCGATTATAAAGACGTTAAATTGTTACAGCGTTTCGTTTCCGAACAAGGAAAAATTATTCCTAAGAGAATTACCGGTACAAGCGCTCCTTATCAGCGCGAACTCTCGCTTGCTATTAAGCGTGCACGCCACATGGCATTGTTACCATACGTTTCAGACAATATCCGCTAAGCGAAAGGAATACTCTCATGATGAAAGTTATTTTAAGACAGAATATTGAATCATTAGGTGAAGTTGGGCAAGTTGTAAACGTAAAAGATGGATACGCCCGTAATTACTTAATCCCCAGAAAATACGCGTATCTCGCTTCACAGGGTAACATCCAGGCTCTCGAAGAAGAAAAGAAACAAATCGAAAAAGTTCGGCAGCGTGAAATTCAGGCTGCTCAGAAACTTTCCGGTGAGCTTCAGTCAGTTCAACTGCAGATTGCTGTTCAGGTAGGTGAAGAAGATAAATTATTCGGAACCGTTACTACTCAGATGATTGCCGATGAATTAAAAGCTAAAGGCTTTGACCTTGATAAACGGAAATTTGAATTAGATGAGCCTATTAAAGCGCTCGGTATCTATTCAGTTCCTGTTAAGTTGCATGCTTCTGTTTCTACCCAGATTAAAGTTTGGGTAGTTAAAGCATAATTACTTCGGGTAATAAATTACTAACCGATAAGGCTATCCACTCCGGGTAGCCTTTTTTATTTCCTCAGCCTGGTAAATTTGTCTTTTAACGCGTGCAATAACACCATTGTAATTGCAATCAGCGGAATTATATAAAAACGGGCTTCCGCGTTAGGAAATAAAATAAACCGAATTCCCAGTGCCAACCAAATTCCTTCGGCTATAAAAAATTCTGATTTCGAGCCAGGTACTACCTTGCGAATATAGATTTGCATGAAGGCAAGTGGAATATACCATTTGTATAAATAGATACTGCCCAAACCCGCCGCCAGCAACGAAAACATGAGTCGCGTATATGATTCACCGCTAACTAAAGGGCCCCCAGAAAAGCTGCCCAGAAATAAATGTTCTTTTACCATATCAAAAGGGTACATACCTGAAAAGATAGATACCATTGCTATTCCGGAAAAGACAGAAAATATAAATCGCCATAGCATTTCTTTGCCGACAGGGGCAGATTTGCGATTCGCGATAATAAAAGAAATGAACACAATAATG
Organism: Ignavibacteria bacterium; assembly: GCA_021286645.1. GTDB lineage: Bacteria > Bacteroidota > Ignavibacteria > Ignavibacteriales > Ignavibacteriaceae > JACPGF01. Next base: position 3,401 of record JAJTBZ010000084.1, on the reverse strand, counting down.
AATACCAATGCCGATTCATATCTGGTAAGAATTCCCGCGAGCATAGTTCCATATATGGCTGACTCGTTTCTTTTAAGCAAATAATAGCAAAACAACAATACGAACAAACCGTTCAGCCCATCGGGAGTAGAGAGTTGTGCCAATTCACGGAGATGGAAAAACCAGGCTATGAATATTGTAAGTGCCAAAGCCGGCAGTGGCCGATAATTCTCGTATAACCAATAAAATAATAGCAGAAATATTGCAACGCAAGAGGCCCCGGAAATTACTATGCCTGCCTGTATAATCGAAAAGCCAATATGGGCAAGGATGAACTGTATTGTTACGTACAGAGGGCGGGTAGTTGCTATTTTAACCCGTTCATGGAAAAGGGCGGGAGAATGTGCGATTCTATCCCGATATTCACCGTGTATTAAATTTTGATAGGTTACAGCAGGCAGTTCTTTCTTTGCTAATTCATAGCTCCGTTCCATCATTAATGAATCATTTAAGCCATCGAAAGCCAGCACCGCTCCGGTGTAGGGGAGCAGGTCCCAATTATATTCCGGTTTGCATTGCGTACCGAAATAAACCAGGGCAATAAAAAAAATGGTAATATAATAACTATATGTCCGAACAGTGTTAGAATTGAGAGTGAGCTTCATGCAGTCCCTGAATTTTCATCGCTATTTTTAAGTGCAATATACAATAAACGCTTAATAATTAATTGGAGAATTTGGGATGTCTAATACGAGCAGAGAGAGCAGCCAAATGCGAAACGGGAGAGGGAAAAAAAGAACTGGAAAAATATTGAGAGTTTTCCTTATTTTATAAGGTCAATTATTCACTCACAAAAGGCCAATGAATATGCAAAAAGCTTTACTTCTCTTTCTCTTCCTGGGGTGTTCTGTTTTTTTATATTCTCAAAGTTCAATCGCGTTTGTACCGCAAAGTACTACCCAAAGTGGCACGCTGGGTAACGATATTCCATTTATTGTTGAACTGAAGAATAACACGACTCAACAGGTTACTGTTACGATAATTCGCAGACTAAATAATATGCCCACAGCCAACTGGACCTCATCCATGTGTCTCGGGCTATGTTTTTCGCCATTCAAAGACAGCATTGCGACTACCAAGGCATTTGGAAGCACACCGCTGAATCCTGGCGAAACCCGTGAATTCTCCTTGCATGTCAGCCCGCTGGCAGACCCCGGGCAGGGAAAAATTCGAATTGTGGCGCGGAACGATGCAAAACCTTCAGACAGTGTCAGTGTCGATTTCCTCGCGATAGTTCCCGTAGCAGTTAATGATGGTCATGTAACTGCGCACTCGATGAAACTGGAACAAAACTACCCGAATCCTTTTAACCCTTCAACAGTAATATCATATCAAACAGCCTCAAGCGGAATGGTATCTCTTGTTGTAAGCAATATAGTTGGTCAGGAAATAACAACGTTGGTTCATGGAATTCAATCCGCAGGTTCTCATTCTGTTAGTTTTAATGCTAAGAATCTTCCCTCGGGATTATACTATTACACTCTCCAGGCTAATGGTCAAAGAATTACCCGAAAAATGATGTTGGTTCGATAAATTTTGTTATTTTTGCCAGCAGCGGGATAAGTTTCCTGCTGCTGGTATTGATTACGTAGTTTTCTATCCGGGGCAATACCGCTAATCTTCTGTTTTTTTTATTTGAATTACGGATGTAATTATGAAAAGAAGAGATTTCCTTTCTACCTCATTAAAAGCCGGGATACTGATTCCGACCGCCGCAACATTTGGAAAAATTTCACTCGCCAATTACCTTCCTGAGCAAAACGATTTGATTGCATTGAAGGGAGGAATGCCCGATAAAATGCTTGATGCCGGCCTGGAGGCTTTTGGCGGAATCCGTAATTTCGTGAAGAAAAATCAAACTGTGGTTATTAAGCCTAATATAGGTTGGGATGTTACCCCGGAACGTGCGGCAAATACCAACCCGTTACTTATCCGCCGACTTGTAGAACATTGCTATACCGCCGGCGCGAAGGAAGTTCTGGTTTTCGATAATACCTGTGATGTATGGAAGCGCTGCTATAAAAACAGCGGTATTGAACAGGCAGTAAAAGACGCTAAAGGAAAAATTGTTCCGGGTAATGCTGAATCATATTATCATCAGATAAACTGTACAAAGGGACAGATTTTAAAAAATGCCAAAGTGCATGAGTTAATCCTTTCTGCCGATGTTTTTATCAATGTACCCATCCTGAAAAACCATTCTTCGACACAACTCTCAATTGGAATGAAAAACTTAATGGGAGTAGTTTGGGACAGGGAGTACTGGCATAAGTCCGATTTACACCAGTGTATAGCAGATTTCAGCACCTATCGCAAGCCTGATCTTACAATTGTGGATGCATACGCGGTGATGAAGAATCATGGCCCACGAGGCGTATCTGCCAGTGATGTAGTAATAATGAAATCGATGATTTTAAGCAGAGATATTGTAGCCGCCGATACTGCAGCGGCCAAAATGCTGAATATTAATCCTGATTCCATTAACTATATTCAGTTAGCAGATAAAATGAAAGTTGGAACTAAAGACCTGAGCCGGCTTCAGATTAAACGAATAACAATGTAGGCAGGGAATTGCGGCTTAGATATTTCCGAAGGATTTTCTCTACATTTTTCTTTGTGGTTTTTGTATTTGTTACGGCGGATGCTTTCGAACTGCTACCGGCAACGGTAAAGAAAACAATAGTATACACGCAAATAGTCCCGTCTTTGTTGGGAGCGATAAGCGGCTTTCTTATACCTGCGGTATCTTTAATCATACTTATTTCTGTTACTTTGCTCGGAGGCCGTTTATATTGTTCGTTCCTCTGCCCGTTAGGCTATATGCAGGACGGGGTTATTTGGCTCAAAGGGCGAATTACGAAAAAACTTCGATGGAAATTCCGCAAGCCTTCCAACCGATTATGGTATGGAATTCTGATACTTACCGCCGCGCTATTTGTCTTAGGCCAGGCTGCTGGCGTAATGCTGCTTGATCCATATAGTATTTCCGGAAGGTTTATTCATTTATTTGTGCAGCCATTAGTCTTTATTGTAAACAATAGTATATCTGCGGTACTAAATAGCTACCATAACTTTTCACTGACACCTGTTAAGTTGAGTTACCCTTCATTGCTTATATATATAATTCCTGCTATAACACTATTCTTTGTCATTATACTTAGCTGGGGGGCAGGGCGGCGCTATTGTAATTTGATTTGTCCGGTGGGTGCTATCTTATCCATTGCGGGAAAAATCTCATGGTACAGGATACGTATTGATGAAACAAAATGTAATGGTTGTGGCATTTGTGAACGCTCCTGTAAAGCCGGCTGCATTAACAGTAAAGAAAAACAGGTTGACACCGGCAGGTGTGTTATGTGTTT